>NZ_CP029078.1:3717500-4365000 GCF_005222485.1 Streptomyces griseoviridis | reverse complement strand
CCACCAGGGTTGAAAACCTGGGGGATGACCTGTGGTTAGGGGTGAAAGGCCAATCAAACTCCGTGATAGCTGGTTCTCCCCGAAATGCATTTAGGTGCAGCGTCGTGTGTTTCTTGCCGGAGGTAGAGCACTGGATAGGCGATGGGCCCTACCGGGTTACTGACCTTAGCCAAACTCCGAATGCCGGTAAGTGAGAGCGCGGCAGTGAGACTGTGGGGGATAAGCTCCATGGTCGAGAGGGAAACAGCCCAGAGCATCGACTAAGGCCCCTAAGCGTACGCTAAGTGGGAAAGGATGTGGAGTCGCACAGACAACCAGGAGGTTGGCTTAGAAGCAGCCACCCTTGAAAGAGTGCGTAATAGCTCACTGGTCTAGTGATTCCGCGCCGACAATGTAGCGGGGCTCAAGCGTACCGCCGAAGTCGTGTCATTGCAGCATGAGGGCCAACGCCCGCTGTGATGGGTAGGGGAGCGTCGTCTGCCGGGTGAAGCAGCCGCGGAAGCGAGTTGTGGACGGTTGACGAGTGAGAATGCAGGCATGAGTAGCGATACACACGTGGGAAACGTGTGCGCCGATTGACTAAGGGTTCCTGGGTCAAGCTGATCTGCCCAGGGTAAGTCGGGACCTAAGGCGAGGCCGACAGGCGTAGTCGATGGATAACCGGTTGATATTCCGGTACCCGCTGTGAAGCGTCAAACATCGAGCATCGTGATGCTAAGGCCGTGAAGCCGCCCTGATCTCTTCGGAGTTGAGGGGAGTGGTGGAGCCGCCGGACCAAGCGGTTAGTAGGTGAGTGATGGGGTGACGCAGGAAGGTAGTCCATCCCGGGCGATGGTAGTCCCGGGGTAAGGGTGTAGGCCGTGCGGTAGGTAAATCCGTCGCACATGTGGCTGAGACCTGATGCCGAGCCGATTGTGGTGAAGTGGATGATCCTATGCTGTCGAGAAAAGCCTCTAGCGAGTTTCATGGCGGCCCGTACCCTAAACCGACTCAGGTGGTCAGGTAGAGAATACCGAGGCGTTCGGGTGAACTATGGTTAAGGAACTCGGCAAAATGCCCCCGTAACTTCGGGAGAAGGGGGGCCACGTCTGGTGATCCGTTTTACACGGTGAGCTGGGGGTGGCCGCAGAGACCAGCGAGAAGCGACTGTTTACTAAAAACACAGGTCCGTGCGAAGCCGTAAGGCGATGTATACGGACTGACGCCTGCCCGGTGCTGGAACGTTAAGGGGACCGGTTAGTCGAGATTCGTCTCGGCGAAGCTGAGAACTTAAGCGCCAGTAAACGGCGGTGGTAACTATAACCATCCTAAGGTAGCGAAATTCCTTGTCGGGTAAGTTCCGACCTGCACGAATGGCGTAACGACTTCTCGACTGTCTCAACCATAGGCCCGGTGAAATTGCACTACGAGTAAAGATGCTCGTTTCGCGCAGCAGGACGGAAAGACCCCGGGACCTTTACTACAGTTTGATATTGGTGTTCGGTTCGGCTTGTGTAGGATAGCTGGGAGACTTTGATCATCGGACGCCAGTTCGGTGTGAGTCGTCGTTGAAATACCAGTCTGGTCGTGCTGGATGTCTAACCTGGGTCCGTGATCCGGATCAGGGACAGTGTCTGATGGGTAGTTTAACTGGGGCGGTTGCCTCCTAAAGAGTAACGGAGGCGCCCAAAGGTTCCCTCAGCCTGGTTGGTAATCAGGTGTTGAGTGTAAGTGCACAAGGGAGCTTGACTGTGAGACCGACGGGTCGAGCAGGGACGAAAGTCGGGACTAGTGATCCGGCGGTGGCTTGTGGAAGCGCCGTCGCTCAACGGATAAAAGGTACCCCGGGGATAACAGGCTGATCTTCCCCAAGAGTCCATATCGACGGGATGGTTTGGCACCTCGATGTCGGCTCGTCGCATCCTGGGGCTGGAGTCGGTCCCAAGGGTTGGGCTGTTCGCCCATTAAAGCGGTACGCGAGCTGGGTTTAGAACGTCGTGAGACAGTTCGGTCCCTATCCGCTGTGCGCGTAGGAGTCTTGAGAAGGGCTGTCCCTAGTACGAGAGGACCGGGACGGACGAACCTCTGGTGTGCCAGTTGTCCTGCCAAGGGCATGGCTGGTTGGCTACGTTCGGGAGGGATAACCGCTGAAAGCATCTAAGCGGGAAGCCTGCTTCGAGATGAGGACTCCCACCCACTTGATGGGTTAAGGCTCCCAGTAGACGACTGGGTTGATAGGCCGGATCTGGAAGCACGGTAACGTGTGGAGGTGACCGGTACTAATAGGCCGAGGGCTTGTCCTCAGTTGCTCGCGTCCACTGTGTTGGTTCTGAAACCACGAACAGCCCCACACCTGAACCCTTTGCTGGGTTGGTTGTGGTGTGGCTGGATAGTTTCATAGTGTTTCGGTGGTTATAGCGTGAGGGAAACGCCCGGTTACATTCCGAACCCGGAAGCTAAGCCTTTCAGCGCCGATGGTACTGCAGGGGGGACCCTGTGGGAGAGTAGGACGCCGCCGAACAATTTTTGGGGAGAGCCCCGCACCGTATGGTGCGGGGCTTTCTGCGTTTAGGGTTGAGTTTATGAATTACCTCATCCGATCGATACGTGCCGACGAGTGGCCGGCCGTGAAGGACCTACGGCTCGCGGCGCTCCAGGACCCGGTCGCCCACCTCGCCTTCCTCGACACCTACGAGGAAGCCGTCGTCCGCTCCGACTCCTTCTGGCAGGAGCGGGCCGAAGGCGGCTGCGAGGGGGCCGAGGCCGCCCAGCAGATCGTGGGGGTGGCGCCCGACGGACAGTGGGCCGGGACCGTCACCGTGCTGATCGAGGAGCCCGGGACGACGGACTGGGCGGGTCACGCCATCGAGCTGCGGCAAGGGCACGTCGTCGGCGTCTACGTCCGGCCCGAGCACCGCGGGAAAGGGCTCAGCGAAGCCCTGTTCGACGCCGGCGTCGACTGGGCCGTGAAGGCCGGGGTCGAGCGGGTGCGGCTCATCGTCCATGAGGACAACCTCCGGGCCCAGGCGCTCTACCGGAAGATCGGCTTCGTCCCCACGGGGCTCACCGTGCCGCTGGGCAAGGGCGGCGACGAGTCCGAGCTGGAGTTCGTCCTGCCGGTGCACCGGGACTAGCCCGAGCGGTCGTACGGGCCGTCAGAGGTCCGTCGTCGGTCGGGCTGTGAGGCCCTGTCGTCCAGTTCCGGTCGTCAGACCGGGAGTTCCGCGTGTGGCCAGCGGGTCCTTGCCTGTTCGCGGGAGCGGAGCAGGGCCAGCGTCTGGACGCCCCGCTCCGCGCCCGCGGCCAGCAGGTCGGGGAGTTGGGGGAGCGGGGCCACCGCGGCGACGTCGTCGAGGACGAGCGTCAGTGGTGGGTCGAGCCGACCGGCCGATGACCGTTCGGCCATGTGCCGGCCGCGCTCGACCACGCTCGAGACGAGGGCCGTCAAGAGGGGCATCGCGCCTGGATCGCTCCTCGGGTCCTCGATGGACTCCCCCACTACATAGAGCGTGCCCCCTTCGTCGACGAAGGAATCCAGCGCGAGGGCATCGGCTCGATGGGGGGTGCAGGCCTCCCTGATGTTGACGGTGAACAGCGCTGCCAGTGCGCGGCCCGTCAACTCCTGGGCCATGTCACGGCGTTCCGGATGGGCGGTGAGCGCGGCCTCGAGTTCGCCGCCGGCGCCGGGGGCCGCCTTCGGGTGGGTGCGCAGGACACGGACCGCGTCCTGCACCTGCGTGCCCTGCGACCAGCGGTGGACATGGCGCACGGTACGGCCGTCGATCGCGGCGGCGTGCACATAGCTGCGCAGGAGGGTCTCCGCGACGTCCGCCACCGCCTGGTCGATCTTCGCGGTCGGGCGGACCGCGGCGAGCAGGGCGACCGCGCGCTCCTGTGCCGTCTGCTTCGACTCGCAGCCCGCCGTGGGGGACCAGTGCAGGCGGGCCGGGGTGTCACAGCGGTGGACCGGGTCGTAGAGGTGGACCGGGCCCAGCTTGGCGCGGGCGTCCTTGGTGTCCGCCCAGAGCGCCGGGTTCGACGTGACGACGACGGCGGGCCCCGGCGCGTCACGGACCGCCTGCGCGGCCGTCGTGAGGCGGCTCTCGCGGTCCGCGACCACGATCTTCTCCCAGCCGCCGACGATCGGCCCGCCCGGCAGCGGCGGCGCGAGCGGCTCGGGGAGGGATTCGGGGAGCGGCTCGGGCAGCAGCGGGGCCGCCGGTGTGGGGACCGGCGTCGGGACCGGTGTCGGGAGGGGCTGGGTGGGTGGGTTCTGGGGGGACGGGAGCGGGTGGGTGGGCTGCTCCGTGCGGGGGGCCGGGACCTCCTGCGCTGCCGGGGTCCTTCGTCGCTCCCTGGCCGCCTTCCAGTGGGCGATCCGGCTCATCGTGAACACCGTCAGCACGAACAGCAGCATCAGCTGGCCGATGAACAGGCCCCAGAACAGGCCGTATCCGGAGAGCTCGTCGGGGGACGTGCCGGGCCAGGCGCCGGGCAGGTCACGCGGGCGGCCGATGAGATGGCGTATGGCCAGCGGGGTCCGGGTGAAGGTCACCCCGTCCGGCCAGGCGCCGTGGGCGAACAGGGCGGACAGGCCCGCCGCCGACCAGAGCAGCAGGGTCACGCCGAGGAGGAAGGCGAGCATGCCGAGCAGGAGTCCGTCGGGGACGCCTCCCCTGCCGGTGGGCCCGCCGCGGTGCTCGTCCGGTCTTGTCACGGCCGTCCGCCTCCCGTTACGCCACCGTCGACGAACTGTCGTAGTCGCCGAGGTGCTGCTCGA
Organism: Streptomyces griseoviridis; assembly: GCF_005222485.1. Lineage (NCBI taxonomy): Bacteria > Bacillati > Actinomycetota > Actinomycetes > Kitasatosporales > Streptomycetaceae > Streptomyces > Streptomyces griseoviridis. The sequence goes on along the minus strand of NZ_CP029078.1, from coordinate 4,360,241 downwards.
CGAAGGCCGCGGCCCGTTCCTCCGCCTCCAGTTCCGCGGCGCGCAGCGCGTCGTCGGCCTGGTGGTCGAGGGACGACTCGGTCATCGCGCGGTCGGTGAAGACCAGCGGGCGTTCCGTCTCGGTGATCAGGTGTTTGACGACCTGGACGTTGCCGTTGACGTCCCACACGGCGATGCCCGGCGTGAGGGTGGGGATGATCTCCACGGCCCAGCGGGGCAGCCCGATGACCCGGCCGGTGGCGCGTGCCTCGTCGGCCTTCTGGGCGTAGATGGTTCTCGTCGAGGCCATCTTGAGGATCGCCGCCGCTTCCTTCGCGGCGGCTCCGTCGACGACGTCGGAGAGATGGTGGACGACCGCCACGAAGGACAGGCCGAGGCGGCGGCCGAACTTCAGGAGCCGCTGGAACAGCTGGGCCACGAAAGGGCTGTTGATGATGTGCCAGGCCTCCTCGACCAGGAAGATGCGCTTCTTCCGGTCGGGGCGGATCCAGGTGTGTTCCAGCCAGACGCCGACGATCGCCATCAGGATGGGCATGGCGATGGAGTTGCGGTCGATGTGGGACAGGTCGAAGACGATCAGCGGGGCGTCCAGGTCGATGCCGACCGTGGTGGGGCCGTCGAACATGCCGCGCAGGTCGCCGTCGACGAGCCGGTCGAGGACCAGCGCCACGTCCAGGCCCCAGGCCCGTACGTCGTCGAGGTCGACGTTCATCGCCTCCGCCGACTCCGGTTCGGGGTGGCGGAGTTGCTCGACGATGTCGGTCAGGACCGGCTGGCGGTCCACGATCGTCTCGTTGACGTAGGCGTGTGCGACCTTCAGGGCGAAGCCGGAGCGTTCGTCGAGGCCGTGGCCGAGGGCGACCTCGATGATGGTGCGCAGCAGCGCGAGCTGGCCGGTGGTGGTGATCGCCGGGTCCAGCGGATTGAGCCTGATGCCCATGTCGAGGGCGGCCGCCGGGTCGAGACGGATGGGGGTTATCCCCAGCTCCTCCGCGATGAGGTTCCACTCGCCGACGCCGTCCTCGCCCTGGGCGTCCAGGACGACGACCTGCCGGTCGCGGAAGCGCAGTTGGCGCAGGACGTATGTCTTCTCCAGGGCCGACTTGCCGTTGCCCGACTCGCCGAGGACCAGCCAGTGCGGGGCCGGCAACTGCTGGCCGTAGAGCTGGAAGGGGTCGTAGATGTAGCCCTTGCCTGAGTAGACCTCACGGCCGATGATCACGCCGGAGTCACCGAGGCCGGGCGCGGCGGTCGGGAGGTAGACCGCCTGGGCCTGGCCGGTGGAGGTGCGCACCGGCAGCCGGGTCGTCTCCACCTTCCCGAAGAGGAAGCCGGTGAAGGCGTCGGTGAGGACGGACAGCGGGTCCCGCATCAGCGCATCAGCCCTACCTTCGGATTCCGGTGGCGAACGGGAGCGTGTTGACGAAGGCGCGGTGGTGCTCGCGGTCGCACCACTCCAGCTTCAGGTACGACTTCCCGGCCGAGGCCCTGATGGTCCGCTTGTCGCGGGCCAGGGACTCGGGGGAGCGGGAGGAGACGGTGATGTAGCCGACCAGGTTGACGCCGGCGGCGCCGCTGGCGAGGTCCTCGCCGCGCTGGTCGAGGCGGGAGTGGGCGGCGACGTCGCGGGGGTCCACGGTGCGGTTCATCTTCGCGGCGCGGCTCGCGTCGGCGTCGTCGTTGGTCTTCTCGGTCAGCATCCGCTCGATGGCGACCTCGGTGGGTTCGAGGTCCATGGTGACGGCGACCGTGCGGATCACGTCGGGCGTGTGGACGAGGAGCGGAGCGAGGAAGTTCACGCCGACCGGGGTCATCGGCCACTCCTTCACCCACGCGGTGGCGTGGCACCAGGGGGCGCGGGTGGAGGACTCGCGGGTCTTCGCCTGGAGGTAGGTGGGCTCCATGGCGTCCAGCTCGGCCGGCCAGGCGTTGCGCTTGGTCATCGCCTGGAGGTGGTCGATCGGGTGGTCGGGGTCGTACATGGAGTGGATCAGGGACGCGAGCCGGCCCTGGCCGAGGGGCTGGCGGACCCGGATGTCCGCCTCCTGGAGGCGGGAGCAGATGTCCGTCAGCTCGCGGGCCATGACGACGGCGAGACCGGCGTCGCGGTCCACCTTGCGGCCGCCCTGCGGTCGCGCGGCGCGGGCCATCGCCTGGGCCTCGGCGGCGAGTTCGCGGGTGTAGTGCATGCAGGCGACGAGGTAGGCGCGGTGCTGCTCGCTGCTGGTGGACACCATCGACTGCAACTGGTCGTAGGAGCGCGTCAGCCAGCCGGGGGCGCGTTCGTCGCCGCGGACGGCGACGTCCTTGGCGTGCGCGTCGGGGTCGGCGGGGAGGGTGCGGGCGAGCATCTGGATGCGGGTGACGAAGCCGTCCCCGTTGGCGACGTGCTTGAGCAGGGTGCCGAAGCGGTCGACCAGGGCCTCCTGGTCCTCGGAGTCGCGCAGTCCGACGCCGGGGCCCTCGATCTCGATGGCGGCGGTGACGGTGCGCCGGTCCGCGTGCAGGAGGACGGCGATCTCGTCGGGGCCGAAGGGGGCGGCGAGCCAGGTGATGCGGCCGATGCCGGGCGGCGGGCCGATCTCGACCTCGCGGCCGTCGATGCGGACGCCGGCCTCCTGGACGCCGCTGCGGTAGAGGGTGCCGCGCTTCAGGGTCCGCTTGTAACTGCGGTTGATCTCGAACCACTTGTAGAACGTGCGGTGCTTGTACGGCACGTAGACCGCGGCCAGCGCGATCAGCGGGAAGCCCATCAGCAGCACGATGCGCAGGGAGAGGACGGGGACGAGGAGCCCGCACATCATGCCGAAGAACGCGCCCGCGATGATGAGCGCGATCTCGCCCGACTCGCGGTTGCGGCCGACGATCGCGTTCGGCCGGGCGCGGCCGATGAGATATGTACGGCGGGGCGTGACCGGATGGGACAGGTGGGACTCGGTCGTCAACGCCCTTCACCTCCCGTGCGGTTGGAGCTGCTGTTGCGGGTGTTGCCGGCGTGCGGGGTGTTGACTCCGGTGCTGGACCGGGGCGCGGGCGCGGGGACCGAGCCGCCGCCGGCCGGGGTGCGGGTGCTGTGGGCGGCGACACCGCCGGAGACCTGGTTGGCCGGGCGGGCGCCGCCGGAGGACTGGCCCGCGCCGCCTCCGCCGTCGTTCGCGCGGGTGCTGTGGGTCTTGATGCCCTGGGCGACCATCGTGGCGGGGGAGCTGAAGACGGCGGCGGCCTTGCCTTCGGCGCCCTGCATGATGCGGTTGTTGCGGGAGTTGGCGATCTCGTCGCCGAAGCCCGGGACGAAGCGGTAGATCATCGCGCTGGCGAAGATGGCGAGCAGGATGATCGCGAGACCGGAGACGACGGCCGAGAAGGAGTCGGGGCCGTTGTCGCTGGAGAGGGCGCCCGCCAGGCCGAGGACGATGACGATGACCGGTTTCACCAGGATGACGGCGATCATCACGCCGGCCCAGCGGCGGACATGGCCCCAGAGGTTCTTGTCGACCAGGCCCGCGTAGACGACGGTGCCGAGGAGGGCGCCGACGTAGAGGAGCGCGGCGCGGATGACCAGTTCGAGCCAGAGGACGCCGGCGGCGAGGATGCTGACCAGGGCGACGACGATCAGCATGATCGGGCCGCCGCCGATGTCGGTGCCCTTGCTGAGGGCGCCGGAGAAGGTGCCGAAGAAGGTGTCGGTCTGGTCGCCGGTCGTCTTCGCGAGGACGTCCGTGACGCCGTCGGTCGCGGAGACGACGGTGTAGAGGATCAGGGGGGTGAAGGCGGACGCCAGCACGGTCAGCCAGAGGAACCCGATCGCCTCCGAGACGGCGGTGCCGAGCGGCACACCGCGGACGGCGCGCTTGGCCACGGCGAGCAGCCACAGCAGGAGGGTGAGGATGGTCGACGCGGCGAAGACGACGGCGTACTGCTGGAGGAACTTGGGGTTCGTGAAGTCGACGTTGGCGGTGTCCTTGACGGCGTCGCTCAGCTTCCCGATCGTCCAGGAGGCGGCGTCGGCACAGCCCTTGGCGAGGGAGGTGAGGGGGTCGAGGGTGGAGGAGAGGGGGTTGACGGACCCGCCGGTGCCGCCTTTGGCGCCGTCGCCTCGGTCGCAGTAGTCCTTGGCGGGGCCGTGGATCAGATCGCACGGGTCGTTGCTGGCGCTGGGGGTCGGCGTAGGCGCGGCGAAGGCGCGGGTGGCCAGGACGATCGTCGAGGCCTGCACCGTCGCGACGACGGCGGTCAGCTTGAGCACACGCCGGTTAGCGGGCATAGGTGAACCCTCCGTACTCCTCGACGGCCTTGGCCATGTCGTCGGCGCTGGAGGCCTTGTTGTCGCCTGGGACGGGCGCCGGGCCATCCTTCTGCGAGTGCTGCTCGATCTTCCAGTCGTCGGCGGTCCACTCCAGCCGCATGGTGATGGTGAACCAGCTGTTGGTGACCGGGTTGGTGGAGTTCTCGCCCGCGAGACCGAGCAGGCCGCCGGACCACACCTCGACCGTCGCCTTGTCGGTGGAGGACGCGGTGACCTTGGTGCCGATGGGGCTCGTCCGTGACACGAAGGTGTAGCCGGTGGGGGTCGAGCCGTCGTCGTTCAGGCCGACGTTCTTGTTGAACTGCGCGGTGTAGGCCTGGTCCAGTTGCGTCTCGTACTGCGTGACGCGGGACGGGACGAGGATGGTCTGGAGGATGGAGTCGCGCTTGGACTTGTTGAACATGTCCGCCGAGCCCAGCGCCACCGCGTAGTTCGCCGCCGCGCTCTGTGCCCCCTCCGGGGTGTGGGGGAAGCCCGTGGGGATGCCGTTCGAGGTTGATTCGACCGGGTTGTCGCCCGATGCCGCTGTCGTCGACGTCTTCGGTTTGTTCTCCGCTCCGGTGCCGGCCGCGGACTTGCCGTCCCCGCGGTTCGCGAAGGCGATGGCCGCGATCAGCAGGACGACCACGCCGACCACCGTGATCAGGCTGCGCGAGGACGTGCGGCCGGAGCGGCGGGGGTCGGTGGGGCCGTCGGGCAGGCGGGTTCTGGTCTGGCCGGTGCCGCCGTATCCGCCGGAGCCGGGTTCGTCTCCGAGACTCATGCCGCGTACGCCCCCTCGACGTCGTGCGGGAACACGTGGGAGTACGACGGTAGCCGTGCCGGGGTCCGCGCGGGTGCGGTGTGGTGAGTCGACATCAGGGAAACGCAACCTCAGCCGGTGGAGGGGGAGGGACGAGGAGGAGAGGCGCCGGTCGGCGCCTCAGACCGCCATGCCGTACACGATGGTGAACAGCGTTCCCAGTGAGCCGATGATGAAGACTCCGGTGAGGCCCGCGATGATGAGGCCCTTGCCCTGTTCCGCGCTGAAGGTGTCGCGCAGCGCGGTGGCGCCGATGCGCTGTTTGGCCGCGCCCCAGACGGCGATGCCGAGGCAGATCAGGATCGCGAACGCCATCACGACCTGGATCATCGTCTTCGCCTCGGTGCCCAAGGTGCCGAAGGGGCCCCAGTCCGGAGCGATCCCGCCGATGATGGTGTTGATGTCTCCCTTGTCGGCCGCAAAGAGCATGTAAGTCACCGCCCCTGGTGGGTAGTTCCGCTTCCCCTGCGGTCGTGCAGAGGTCAGGCTCATTCTCGCTGACAATGGCGCCGTCGTATGTCGACTTGGCGTCATTGCTTGGCGGGTTTCGTACAAATAACTCGTACGGTCACTCTGTGTATCACGGCAGGTCACGCCGGGCAATGAGGCCTGAGCGAAACCTGACGTGCGGTTCCGTCGTTGACCCCTTCTATGACCTGGACCGTTTCTGACGGTCGGTCGGGTGGGGGCCGGGTCAAGAGTATCCCGGCATGACGAACGGGCCGCGGTCGGTCGCCGCGGCCCGTTCGGTGAGGGAGGGTCAGCCGGTGAAGGCGGAGACCCCCTCGGGGGTGCCCCAGCCGGTCGGGCCGTCGTACCCCGACTTGGCGGTGCAGAGGTAGGACGAGGAGCAGCTGCCGTTGTTGCCGCTGGTGACGTCGTTCAGGGCCGAGGTGCCGGCCGAGGCGTAGGGGAACGACGCCGGGTAGGAGCTGGTCGACGGGGTGCCCGCGAGGGCGTAGACGCCCGCGATGATCGGTGACGAGGCGCTGGTGCCGCCGAAGGTGTACCAGCCCGCGGTGACGCCGTAGCTGTCGTAGACGGAGACGCCGGTGGCCGGGTCGGCGACCGCCGCCACGTCGGAGATGGTGCGCTTGGCGCAGCCGGTGTCGGTCTGCCAGGTGGGCTTGGTGTCGTAGGCGGAGCAGCCGGAGCCGGTGGCCTCGGTGCTGCTGGTCTTCCAGACGGTCTCGGTCCAGCCCCGGGTGGTGGAGGAGGTGGCGAGGGCGGTGCCGCCGACGCTGGTCACGTAGCGGGAGGCGGCCGGGTACTCGGCGCCGTAGCCCTCGTCGCCGGCGGAGACGGTGATGGCGACGCCGGGGTGGTTGAAGTACGAGGTGTCGTACGACGTGTCGGAGGAGGACTCCGAGCCGCCGTAGCTGTTGGAGACGTACTTGGCGCCGAGGGTGACGGCGCGGTTCACCGCGGTGCCGAGGTTGGCCATCGTCGCCGAAGTGGCCTCCACCAGGAGGATGTTGCACTTCGGGCAGATCGCGGAGGCCATGTCGAGGTCGAGGGAGATCTCCTCGGCCCAGCCGCTGTCGGCGGTCGGCAGGGAGGTCGTCGAGCCGGTCTGACTGACCTTCTTGAAGCAGCCGTTGGCCGTCGTGCAGGCGGTGAGGCCGTAGTACGAGCGGTAACTGGCGAGGTCCGCCTCGGCCTTGGGGTCGTCGTAGGCGTCGACGATGGCGATGGTCTCGCCGGCGCCGTTGGCGGCGGCGGCCGAGGTCAGGCCGTAGGCCGACTGGAGGTTGCTGGGGCCGTAGCCGGAGGGGGTGGAGGCGTCGGCGGCCTTGGGGGTGATGCCGGTGCGGGCCGCCTGCTGCTTCTGGAAGGCGGTGAGGCCGCCGGTGACGCGGTAGGAGTCGCAGGCGAGTTCGCCCGGGTGCGCGGGGGTGGCGCAGGGGGTCGCGGTCCAGGTCGCCTTCGCCTGGGCGGCCGTGGCGGCCGTGGCGGCCGGCTGGGCGGCGTCGGCCTGGACGGCGGTGCCGAGGCCGGCGAGGAGCAGGGTGGCGGTGGCGGCTATCGCGGTGCCCGCGCGGCGCCAACCGTGCTGCCTGGAGGGTCTGTCGGGGGGACTGGTGCGCATCGTGCAGCCTCCTGATGTTCCTTGGTGGGGTGGAACAGGGGCGGTGCGGGTGCGGCCGCCGGTACGGGGTCCCCGGCGGCGGGCGGCGGCCCGCCCCGACGATGCTCTTGTCGGGTGCGCGACAACAGGGGGGTCGCGGAGTTCTGACTTCCGCCTTACCGAACCCGGTCTGCGTCCTTACCGAACCGCGTCGGGCCCTTGACCCAACACACAGCCGGCGCATGGGAAGACGGCCGCGGACGGCTGCAACGAACGTGTCCTGTACGGGCGTTCGGGTGTCGTCGATGATGGGTGCGTGACCCGTCTCGTCAGCGCCCTGATCTCGGCCCTCGGCGTCCTCGCCGGGCTCCTGCTGCTGGCCGGAGCGGTCCGCGCGTACCGCTCCGGTGCGTCGGGGCTCTGGATCGGGGCCGGTGCCCTGATCCTCGTCGCCGTCTCGTACGCGCTCGTGCGGGACGTGCGGGACGTGCGGCGGCGGCGCTCGGCGCCGACGGAGTGAAGGGCGGGAGGGCGCCGCCGTCCGGAGGCGGGGAGCCGCGGGACGCGTTACGGTGAGAACGCTCCGGGGTGTTTTCTCACCTTCTTGGGTCAGAGTGGGGCCTGATGAAGCGCATCTCACGCATCACCCGGCTCGTGTACGGCGCCGTCCTGCTGCTGGTGCCGGCCTTCACGTCGTCCTCGTTGGCGGCGGCCGACGACGGTCTCGGGCCCCTCGGGGTCACCTCGGTGGCCGCCGTGACCGCGCAGAGCGCGAGAGTGGGCGCCCTCTTCGGGCCGGGGCGCCGGGAGTCGCTGCCCGGGGGCCACTTCTGCACCGCCTCCGTCGTGCACAGCGCCCACCACAACCTGATCGTCACGGCCGCGCACTGCCTCGACGCCACCGGTGAGGGCGGCGCGCTGTTCGTGCCCGGGTACCGGGACGGGCGGGCGCCCTACGGGGTGTGGACGGTGCGCCGGACGTTCCTGCCCACCGGGTGGGCCAAGGGGCAGAGCGAGGACAGCGACGTCGCCTTCGCCGTCCTCGACGAGCGGGACGGCAGGAACGTCGAGGACTTCGTCGGCGGGAACCGGTTCGCCACCGGCACCACGACCGGCGCCACCGCCGTGACGGTCACCGGCTACCCGGACTCCCGTGAGGTGCCGGTCGGCTGCACCAACAAGCCGGTCGCGCACAGCTCCACCCAACAGCGCATCACCTGCCCCGACTTCACCGGCGGCACCAGCGGCAGCCCCTGGGTCAACGGGGACGGCTCGGTCGTCGGCATCCTCGGCGGCCACGAGCAGGGCGGCACCACGGCCGACATCTCCTACAGCGTGGTCCTCGGCGACGAGGCCGAGGAACTGTACGAGGGCGCGGCCACCGACCAGTGAGCCCGCCCGATGTGATGGTCGGCTGATTTCTCTTCGGCTGATTTGTTGTCGGTTCGATCACCCCGTAACACCGCGGCCGCCCCTACACTGACCTGGGCGACGGACTCCCGGTCGGTGAGGGGCGGTTGACGGTGCGTAAGGCGTGGATCGTGGCTTCCGCTGTGGTCGGCACCGGACTCGCCTTCGTGATGCTGCTCGTCGTCGGCGTCTATCTGGTCGCGGGCAATCTGCTCGGCGGAGCCGGCGGCGCGGGCAAGTCGCTCGCCAAGGGCGCCGTCCCGGCCGCCTACCGGGACATCGTGCAGAAGTGGGGCAACCTCTGCCCCGCCATCAACCCCGCCCTCCTCGCCGCCCAGCTCTACCAGGAGAGCGGCTTCAACCCGAACGCCAAGAGCCCGGCCGCGGCCCAGGGGATAGCGCAGTTCATCCCCGGCACCTGGGCCACCCACGGCATCGACGGCAACGGCGACGGCGTCAAGGACGTCTGGGACCCGGGCGACGCGATCCCGTCCGCCGCGTCCTACGACTGCCAGCTGGCCTCGTACGTGAAGGACGTTCCCGGGAATCTGACCGAAAACATGCTGGCCTCCTACAACGCGGGGGCCTACGCGGTCATCAAGTACGCGGGCGTTCCGCCGTACCAGGAGACCCGGAACTACGTGAAGACGATCACCACCCTCGAGGAGAGCTTCGCGGCTCCCGTCTCCCGGGTCGATCCGTCCGAGCAGGCCGCCGCCGCGATCTACTACGCGCAGAAGAAGCTCGGCACCCCCTACCTCTGGGGCGGTACGGGCACCTCCGCGCAGGGCGGGCGTTTCGACTGCTCGGGGCTGACGCAGGCGGCGTACGACAGCGTCGGGGTGACGCTGCCCCGGGTCGCCAACGACCAGTACAACGCGGGCCCGCACCCGGCGCGCGAGGAGCTGCTCCCCGGCGATCTGGTCTTCTTCTCCGACGACCTGAGCGACTCCCGGGCGATCCGGCATGTCGGGATCTACGTCGGCGGCGGCTACATGATCGACGCGCCGCGGACCGGCGCCGTGATCCGCTTCGACCCGATCGACACCCCGGACTACTTCGGTGCCACGCGCGTGACCGAAGATGGCGCGAAAGCGCTCCCGACGACGGTGTGACCGGAGCGTGAACCCACCCCCTGAGCTGCGAAGATGAGTCTCTCTTCGATAACGTCTGCGTGATCATTCGGTGGAGTGTGGAACGTATGAACCGGGACCGTGCGTTCCTGTTGACGTAGTGATCTACCGCCACGGGGGTGGGTGGGCGCCGCGCACGTTCGGTGCGGGCGCCGAAGCAGACGACGAAGGGGCCGCAGCACGATGGCTGGACTCGCCGAATCCGGGTCGAACCCCGACATCGACCTGCTCTACGACATCAACGGCCTCGCCAAGGACGCCCCGCACTGGTTCGACCGGGTCATGGAGTTCGTCGGCGAGTACGGGCTGCCGGTGGCCATGGTGCTGCTCGTGCTGGGGTGCTGGTGGTCGGTGCGGCGCAAGGGCGGCGAGGACGCCCCGGCGTCGGTGGCCGCGCTGGTGTGGGCGCCGCTCGCGGCGTCCGTCGCGCTGCTGGTGAACGTGCCGATCCGGGGGTTCGTGGAGCGGCCGAGGCCCTTCATGACCCACCAGGGCCTCGACGTCCTGATCTCCGGGAAGACCGACTACTCGTTCGTCAGCGACCACGCGACGATCACCATGGCGATGGGCGTCGGCCTCTTCGTCGCACACCGCCGGTTCGGTCTCGCCGGGATCGGCCTGGCCCTCCTGGAGGGCTTCTGCCGGATCTACATGGGCGTCCACTACCCGACGGACGTCATCGGCGGCTTCGCCCTCGGCACCGCCGTCGCGCTGCTGCTGTCGCCGCTCGCGATGGCGCTGCTCACTCCGCTGGCGCGGGCCGTCGACCGCTCCCCGAGGGCCGGGGTGCTGATCCGCGCGCGGGGCGGGGCCGGCTCCGGGCGGGACTCCCTGCTGCCGGGCCGTGAGGCCGCCGCGGGCGCCGAGGAGCGGGATCTCGCCGCCTGAGCCGGGCGGCTCCCGCGCGCGGGCGGCCGTCGGCGGTCAGAGGGCCTGGGGGTAGGTGAAGAAGCCGTCCGGATCGTACTGCTTCTTGACGCGGGTCAGGCGGCTCGCGGCGTCCCCGTAGTAGGCGTCGCGCCAGTCGCCCAGGGTCGGGTCGGTGTAGTTCTGGTAGGCCGCGCCGGAGGCGTACGGCTTCATCGCGCCGTGCGCGCCGGCGAGCCAGGACCGGGCGGCGGCGCCGGTGGTGCCCGCCTTCCAGGACACGATGTACTGGGCCAGCATCCGGGAGCGGCGGTGCACGAACGCCGTCGCCGTGGGCGGGACCCGGTTGACGGCGCCGCCCAGGGCGGTGAACGCGACGCTGCCCGAGCCGCCCCGCACCGACGCCATCCGGCTCATCAGCTGCTGGACGCCGGCCGCCGGTATGGAGCGGTCGAAGAAGTCGGAGTGCGCGGTGTACGTCTCGCGGCCGAGCGCGCCCTGCGGGGAGCGGCCCGGGGTGGCGCCCGGCAGATGGCACTGGGCCTGCGCGGAGAACGAGGAGCAGCCGGCGTAGATCTCCATGGCCTCCTCGTAGCCGCGGCGGCGCAGCGAGACGCTGGTGGCGTCGGCGCCGACCCGGTCGGCGAGGCGGTCCACGGCGTTCTGGAGTTCGCTGTAGCCGCCGAGCGAGAACGCGGCGACCGAGACGGTGGGGGTGCCGCCCGCCGCGTTGGCCAGGTGCAGGGAGGACCAGATCTCGTCCGGCTGGGCGGGACCCCACTCCTGCCAGGCCCTGATGACGGCGGCGGCCTTCGACCACGGCCAGCTGAGGTAGCCGGTCACGGCCCGCGGCGCGGGGTGGGTGGTGAAGTGGAGTTCGGTGACGACGCCGAAGTTGCCGTTGCCGGCTCCGCGCAGCGCCCAGAACAGGTCCTTCTCGGTGGTGGCGTCGGCGGTCAGCTCCTTGCCGTCGGCCGTGATCAGGGTGGCCCGGGTGAGGCTGTCGCAGGTGAGTCCGTAGGCGCGGGAGACCACGCCGTGGCCGCCGCCGAGGACGAGGCCGGAGACGCCGACCGTGGGGCAGGAGCCGGCGGGTATCGTCACGCCCTTCGCGGCGAGCCCCCGGTAGACGTCGATCAGCTTGGCGCCCGCGCCCACCACCGCGGTGCCGCCGCCCGCGTGGACGTTCTTCAGCCGGGAGACGTCGACGATGAGCCTGCCGTCGCCGGAGGACCAGCCCGCGTAGGAGTGGCCGCCGTTGCGGATGGAGACCTTGACGTGGTGGGCGCGGGCGTAGGCGAGGGCCGTGCGGATGTCGTCGGCGTGCGCGACATAGGCGACGGCGGCGGGCTTCAGGTCGTCGAAGCGGGTGTTGTACAGCTGGCGGGCCGCGGCCCACTGGGCATCGCCCGGACGGACCAGGGTGCCGTCGAGGCCGTGGGCGAGCGCCGTCCAGCTCGCCGGGGCCGCGGCCCTGCCGGTGGAGCGGGCCGCGCCGCCGGACGCGGAGCGGGAGGCCGAGGTGGCGCCGCCGTCCGCCGCGTCGGCGGAGCCGCCGCCCTTGCAGGAGGCCGTGGCCGCCGTCGCCAGCGCGACCGCACCGCCCCCGATGAACGTACGCCGTTGCATGCTGTCCCTCCCGAGCGCTCTCCTCGTACAGGACGGCGCCGCGGGCCACAGGGTTCCACGGTCTCGGTCGTGCGTGCGAGGGGTGACCCGGCCTGCTCGGGAGGCGGTCTGTGCGACCATCGCGCCGGTATCAGGGTGTGCTCTGCCCGTGAGCGTTCCGTGACCTAACCACACCGTCCGCAGGGGTTCACCTCCCGTTCATTTACGGCCATAGGCGCCTTCACCTGTTCTGCCTAATTTCGGCCTTACCCGATGCGGGGCGCACCACCACGACGCGTCCGCATCACTCAGACTTCGCACGCCGCCGGTTCAGGACGGCGGCTCCTGGAAGGAAACACTTTCAAGTGAAGCTTCAGCGCATGAACCGGCGGGCCCTCGCTCTCGGTGCTCTCGCCGTCTCCGGCGCCCTGGCCCTCACGGCGTGCGGCTCCGACGACACCAGCTCCGGCAGTGGCGACAGCAGCGCGTCGGCCTCGACCCAGGCGGGCTCGATCGACTGCGGCGACGCCAAGAACGGCCAGCTGCTCTCCGACGGCTCGTCGGCGCAGAAGAACGCGATCGACGCCTGGGTGGCCCAGTTCTCCAAGGCCTGTGGCGTCCAGATCAACTACAAGGCGGGCGGCTCCGGCGCCGGCGTCACCTCCTTCACCCAGGGTCAGCTCGCCTTCGCGGGTTCGGACTCGGCGCTGAAGCCCGAAGAGGTCACCGCCTCGAAGAAGGTCTGCTCCGGCGGCCAGGGCATCGACCTGCCCATGGTCGGCGGCCCGATCGCCATCGGCTACAACCTCTCCGGTGTCGACAACCTGGTCCTGGACGCGCCCACGCTCGCCAAGATCTTCGACAGCAAGATCACCAAGTGGAACGACCCGGCGATCGCGAAGCTGAACCCCGACGCGAAGCTTCCCGACCTCAAGATCCAGGCGTTCCACCGCTCGGACGAGTCCGGCACCACGGACAACTTCACCAAGTACCTGAAGGCCGTCACCCCGGACAACTGGAAGTACGAGGGCGGCAAGGCGTGGCAGGCCGACGGTGGCCAGGCCGCCGCCCAGTCCTCCGGTGTGGCCGCGCAGGTCAAGCAGACCAACGGCGCCATCGGCTACTTCGAGCTGTCCTACCTCGGTGACGGCGTCAGCCCGGTCAGCATCGACACCGGTGCCGCCTCCCCGGTCGTGCCCAGCAGCGACAGCGCCACCAAGGCCATCGCCGACGCCAAGGTCGTCGGCACCGGCTCCGACCTGGCGCTCCAGCTGAACTACGCGACCAAGGCCGAGGGCGCCTACCCGATCACCCTCGTCACCTACGAGATCGTCTGCGACAAGGGCAACAAGTCGGACACCCTGCCCGCGACCAAGGCGTTCCTCAAGTACATCGCCTCCGAGGAGGGCCAGGGCCTGCTCCCCGGCCTGAAGTACGCCCCGATCCCCGCCGACATCATCGCGAAGGTCCGTACCACCATCGATGGCCTGAGCTGATCTGAGCGTGCGGTCCGGTCCCGGGCCTTCTCCCGGGACCGGACCGCACCGTCCGGTGCACCGCCGCCATGAGCCGTACCCCGCGTACGGCTTCGCAGAGCCGCACCCCGTGTGCGGGTCCGCAGACCGGAGAACCCGATGGACATAACGACCAAGAACACCGAAGCGCCGCCGCCCACCCCGCAGCCCACCGAGGCCGGCAGCAAGCGCGCCGCCCGCGGCGCCACCCGACCCGGAGACCGGATCTTCCTCGGCCTCTCCCGCGGCTCGGGCATTCTGCTGCTCGTGGTCATGGCCGCGATCGCGGTCTTCCTCACCTACCGCGCGTCCCTCGCCATCAGCGAGGACCACGGCAACTTCCTCACCACCTTCGAGTGGAACACCGGCGTCACCCCGCCGACCTTCGGCATCGCCGTCCTGGCCTACGGCACGGTGATCTCGTCGATCATCGCCATGGTCATCGCGGTGCCGGTCGCCGTCGCCATCGCGCTCTTCCTCACCCACTACGCCCCCCGCAGGCTGAGCGGCCCGATCTCCTACGTGATCGACCTGCTCGCCGCGGTGCCGTCGATCGTCTACGGCCTCTGGGGCGCCCTGATCCTCGTCCCGAACCTCAACGGCCTCTTCGGCTGGCTCAACGACTACTTCGGCTGGACCGGCTTCTTCTCCTGGGAGGAAGGCGCCCCGCGCTCGATGCTCACCGTCGGCATCCTGCTCGCGATCATGATCCTGCCGATCATCACCAACGTGAGCCGCGAGGTCTTCCGGCAGGCGCCGCTGATGCACCAGGAAGCGGCGCTGGCGCTCGGCGCCACCCGCTGGGAGGTCATCAGGATGTCGGTGCTGCCGTTCGGCCGCTCCGGCGTCATCTCCGCCTCGATGCTCGGCCTCGGCCGCGCCCTCGGCGAGACGATGGCCGTCGCGACGGTGCTCTCCCCGGACTTCCTGATCCACCTCAGCCTGCTCAACCCGGGCGGCGGCACCTTCGCCCAGAACATCGCCAGCAAGTTCGGTGAGGCCAACGAGTTCGGCCGGGACGCGCTGATCGCGTCCGGCCTCGTGCTGTTCGTCATCACCCTGCTGGTCAACGGCGCGGCCCGGCTCATCATCGCCCGCCGCAAGGAGTACTCGGGGGCCAACGCATGAGCCACGCAGCCGTCACCGAAGAACGCCCCAGCACCCTGCGCGGCGCCTCCCTGCCGAAGTGGTCGCCCTGGGCGATCGCCGCCGGATCGCTGGCCGTCGCCGTCCTGCTCGGCCTGGTCGCGGGCATCGAAAGCCGCATCCAGTGGGGCCTGATCGCCGGACTCCTGTTCCTGGTCGCGACCTATGTGCTCGCCGCCAAGGTGGAGGGCCGCCGGCAGGCCAAGGACCGCATCGCGACCAGCCTGGTCTGGGTCGCGTTCCTGCTCGCCGTCGTCCCGCTGGTCTCCCTGGTGTGGACGACCGTCGCGCGCGGCACCAAGGTCCTCGACCTCTACTTCCTGACCCACTCGATGGGCATCGTCGCCGACTCCCAGCCGGGCGGCGGCATCTACCACGCCATCATCGGCAGCCTTGAGCAGGTCGGCCTCGCCACCCTGATGGCCGCGCCGATCGGCGTCCTCACCGCGATCTACCTCGTCGAGTACGGCCGCGGCGGTCTGGCCCGCGCGGTCACCTTCTTCGTCGACGTCATGACGGGCATCCCGTCGGTCGTCGCGGGCCTTTTCATCCTCAGCCTCATGCTGATCTTCGAGATGGAGCCGTTCGGCTTCGCCGGTTCGCTGGCCCTGGCCATCCTGATGGTCCCGGTCGTCGTCCGCTCCACCGAGGAGATGCTCAAGCTCGTCCCGAACGAGCTGCGCGAGGCGTCGCTCGCGCTGGGCATCCCGAAGTGGCGCACCATCCTGAAGGTGGTCCTGCCGACCTCCATCGGCGGCATCACGACCGGCATCATGCTGGCCATCGCCCGGATCGCCGGCGAGACCGCGCCGGTGCTGCTGCTGGTGTTCGGCAACCGGTTCATCAACAACAACCCCTTCGAGGGCGCCCAGCAGTCGCTGCCGCTGTACATCTACCAGCAGTACGCGAACAGCGCGGGCGCGAACGCCGCGTACGACAGGGCCTGGGCGGCGTCGCTCACCCTGATCGCCTTCGTGATGATCCTGAACCTGCTGGCCCGCGGCATCGCCCGCTGGAAGGCCCCGCAGTCCGGTCGCTGACGCGGCCCAAGCGACCGAGAATTCTGGAAGTGACGTAATCATGGCCAAGCGAATCGATGTGAGCGGGCTCACCGCTTTCTACGGGTCCCACAAGGCGATCGAGGACATCTCGATGACCGTCGAACCGCGTTCGGTGACGGCGTTCATCGGTCCCTCGGGCTGCGGCAAGTCGACGTTCCTGCGCACCCTGAACCGGATGCACGAGGTCACCCCGGGCGGCCGGGTCGAGGGCAAGGTCCTCCTCGACCAGGAGGACCTGTACGGGCAGGGCATCGACCCGGTCTCCGTGCGACGCGAGATCGGCATGGTGTTCCAGCGGCCGAACCCGTTCCCCACCATGTCGATCTTCGACAACGTGGCGGCGGGGCTGCGGCTCAACGGCAGCCACAAGAAGAGCGAGCTGAACGACGTCGTCGAGAAGTCGCTCAAGGGCGCGAACCTCTGGAACGAGGTCAAGGACCGTCTGAACAAGCCCGGCTCGGGGCTGTCGGGCGGTCAGCAGCAGCGGCTGTGCATCGCCCGCGCGATCGCCGTCGAGCCGAAGGTGCTGCTGATGGACGAGCCCTGCTCGGCCCTCGACCCGATCTCGACGCTCGCCATCGAGGACCTGATCGGGGAGCTGAAGGAGCGCTTCACGATCGTCATCGTGACGCACAACATGCAGCAGGCGGCGCGGGTCTCCGACCGCACGGCGTTCTTCAACCTCTCCGCGGTCGGGCAGCCCGGTCGGCTGATCGAGATAGACGACACGGAGCGGATCTTCTCCAACCCGTCTGTCCAGGCCACGGAGGACTACATCTCGGGGCGCTTCGGCTAGGCCGATACGGACCCCTCGCGGTGCTGCATGGCGGTGCCACCGCGGGGACGATGAAGGCCCGCCTCCGTTCTCGGGGGCGGGCCCTTCGTCGTTTGTCGCTGTGCGGGTGAGGTCCGAGTCTGGGGGCTGCCGCCCCCGAACCCCCGCTTCGGCCTGGACGGCCTCGTCCTCAAACGCCGGACGGGCTGGGTGGGCCGGGTGGGCTGAGCGGCCCTGCGGCGTCGAACGCCGACCGGGCCCCTGGCCGAAAACCGGCTACAGGAACGCCAGGTTCACCAAGCCGTACGCCCCCGCCGCCACCAGCGCCGCCGCCGGCATCGTGATGAACCAGCCCAGGACGATGTTCTTGGCCACGCCCCAGCGGACCGCCTTCACGCGCTTGGTCGCGCCGACGCCCATGATCGCCGAGGTGATGACATGGGTCGTGGAGATCGGCGCCTTGAACAGGAACGCCGTGGTGAACATGATCGACGCGCCGGTGGTCTCCGCGGCGAAGCCCTGCGGCGGGTCCAGTTCGATGATCTTGCGGCCGAGGGTGCGCATGATGCGCCAGCCGCCCGCGTAGGTGCCCAGCGACAGCATCACCGCGCAGACGATCTTCACCCAGACCGGGATCGGGTCGCCGTAGTCCTCGACGTCCGCGATGACCAGGGCCATCACGACGATGCCCATCGTCTTCTGGGCGTCCTGGAGGCCGTGGCCGAGGGCCATGCCGGCCGCCGAGACGGTCTGCGCTATCCGGAAGCCGCGCTTGGCCTTGTGCGGGTTGGCCTTGCGGAACAGCCACAGGATCGCCGTCATGACCAGATAACCGACGACGATACCGACCACGGGCGAGACGAACATCGGGACGACGACCTTGTCGAGGACGCCGTCCCAGTAGACCGTCGTGCCGCCCGCGAGGGCCGCGCCGACCATGCCGCCGAAGAGGGCGTGCGAGGAGGACGACGGCAGACCGAAGTACCAGGTGACGAGGTTCCAGGCGATGGCGCCGACCAGGGCGGCGAAGAGGATGCCCATGCCCTTGGAGCCCTCGGGCGTCTGGATCAGGCCCTGGCTGACGGTCTTGGCGACCCCCGAACCGAGGAAGGCGCCCGCCAGGTTCATCACCGCGGCCATCGCCAGCGCCGCGCGCGGGGTCAGGGCCCGTGTCGACACCGACGTGGCGATGGCGTTCGCCGAGTCGTGGAAGCCGTTCGTGTACGTGAAGAACAGCGCGACCGCGATGGTCGCGATGAGCGCGAAGGTGTCCAAGACGGCTCAGGACTCCTTGACGGCGATGGTCTCCACCGTGTTCGCCACGTGCTCGAACGCGTCCGCGGCCTCTTCGAGGACGTCCACGATCTGCTTGAGCTTCAGCACCTCGATGGCGTCGTACTTGCCGTTGAAGAGGTGGGCCAGCAGCTTGCGGTGGATCTGGTCGGCCTGGTTCTCCAGGCGGTTGACCTCGATCCAGTACTCGGTGAGGTTGTCCATGGTCCGCAGGTTCGGCATCGCCTCCGCCGTCAGCTCCGCGGCCCGCGCCAGCACCTCGATCTGCTGCTCGACGCCCTTGGGCAGTTCCTCGACGTTGTAGAGGACGACCAGGTCGACGGCCTCCTCCATGAAGTCCATGATGTCGTCGAGGCAGGAGGCGAGGGCGTAGATGTCCTCGCGGTCGAACGGCGTGATGAACGAGGAGTTCAGCTGGTGGAAGATCGCGTGTGTGGCGTCGTCGCCCGCGTGTTCCGCTGCCCGCATCCGCTCCGCGATCTCGGCCCGGCCGGCGGTGTCCGCCCCGAGCAGTTCCATCAGGAGCTTCGAGCCCGTGACGATGTTGTCCGCGGAGGCGGCGAACATGTCGTAGAAGCTCGTCTCCCTGGGGGTCAGACGAAAGCGCACAAGGGGTCCTCGGGATGCATCGGTTTCGGTCAGGCTGATGCTAAGGGCATCATCCGGCCACGGCTAATGGGCCGTCCTCCAGTGTCGCGCATCGGGCACGGTGATCAGCACGGGGGCTTTCCAGGAGCCCTATACCCGGCAAACTTCGTTACCATATACCCGGTAGGGGTATCCATACGGATCTGGAGGACGTGATGACCACCACCGAGGCCGGCGCGACGCCGACGCCCTCCGAGGCGACCGCGACGGACGCCGTTCCCGCCGTCACCCACGGCTACCACCACCAGAAGGCGGAGCACCTCAAGCGGCTGCGCCGGATCGAGGGCCAGATCCGCGGTCTCCAGCGGATGGTCGACGAGGACGTCTACTGCATCGACATACTGACCCAGGTCTCGGCCTCGACCAAGGCCCTCCAGTCTTTCGCGCTTCAGCTCCTGGAGGAACACCTGCGGCACTGCGTCGCCGACGCGGCCCTCAAGGGCGGTGACGAGATCGACGCGAAGGTCGACGAGGCGACGAAGGCCATCGGGCGGCTGCTGCGCACCTGAAGTAGTCGACGGGCCGTGCCCGGTGGGGGCCGGGTTCCGGTGCCGGTCCGCGGTGGTGGTCAAGGGGTGGCCGGGGGTCCCGGGGCGTGGGCCACGTTCAGGACCTCGTCGATGCTCTCCAGGCTGAGCCGCTCCCCGTGCGCGGCGGACGCGGCGATCATCAGCTCCCCGCACAGCTCGATCTCGGCGAGTGCCACGTGGTCCTGAACTGCCGTACCGCCGACCGGAGCCACGTGCGTCACCTCGTCTCTGCCGTCACCGGCTTCCTAGAGTAGGGAGCGCCCCGCACCCCGCGCATGGCACGGACGGGCTAGTTCTCGCCGCTCCCGTCTCCTCCCCGCGCAGGACGCCACCCCGCGCTCACCCCTCCGCGATCTTCCCGGCGTAGATGTCCCGGGCGTCGGGGAGCCGCACGTCGGCCGGGGCGCCGAAACCGTACAGCAGGGTCGTCGAGGCGACGTCGACGACCGATCCGTGGTGGCCGTTGACGAACCGGAAGCGGTGGCTGACCTTGCGGATCCTGCCCTGGTCGTCGAGGAAGACGTCGAACGGCACCTCGGTGGTGGCGAAGCCTTTCGCCGCCGCGGCCAGCGCGCCCCGGTCGCCCTCCGCCGCGGCCCGCGCGGCGAGCGCGAGGTCGGTGGTGCCCCGGTAGTGCCGCACCTCGGTGCCGGCCACCTCGGTGCGCCCCTCGTAGGCCGCGGTGCGGGCCCCGCGCAGCAGCTCGGCGGCGGCGAACGGGTCGGTGGCGCCGCCGGTCACCAGATTGCCGTCGGAGAGCGCCGCCGTCTCCACCCGCACCCATTTGTCGGCGGGCACCCCGGCCCCCCGGTTCTTCATGAACAGGGCGCCCGGCGCGAGGAGTTCGGTGATCGGCCGGTGTTCGACGGTGCCCGCCGGGTCCTGCGGCAGCGTGAGGGTGAGCCGGCCGAGCCGGTGGCGGTAGTCGTAGACGCCCTCGCCGCGGATCGTGACCCGGGTGCCGCCGGTGGCCATCTCCATCGAGGTGCGGGCCCGGGAGGTGCCGGCGTCCACCAGGGTGTCGGCCGCCCGGTGCAGGGTGTCGAGGGGGTCGAAGGGCCTGGAGTCCTCGGCCGCGGCGCCGCCCGAGCAGCCGCAGGCCCCGAGGCAGACGACGACCCCCGCGGCGACCGCGCCGCCCCACCTGTGCTCCCGCTGCGCCATCGTCTACCCCCGGTACGTCCGGCACGGGCACCCTGTCGTTGCGGATAACGACGGGACGGGCGGCACCGTCACGCGGTGGGGATGGCTTCACCGGTGCTGGGTAACGTGGTGGGTGTGGCGCACAGGGAAGGGCTCGGGGTCTCACCGGACACGGACGGCCATCCGACGGTGGTCGTCGAGCAGGGGCGGTTCTGCTTCGCCCGCTGCGGCTGCGGCTGGCGCGGCCCCGCCCGCCGGGCCCGCAGCCAGGCCAGGACGGACGGCGCCGGCCACACGGGGTCAGTGAGCGGGTAGCGCGCCGGGCAGCTCGTCCAGCAGGTCGCGGTCGCGCGGCTGCGTCAGCCGGTCGCGCGCGGCGGACGGCGGCAGCCACAGGATCCGGTCCACCTCGTCGTTGGGCGCGAACCGCCCCGCGGTGGCCTCGGCCGCCCAGTACCTGACCTGCTTGGGGCGGCCCGCCGCCAGATAGTGGACGGTGGTCAGCTCGGTGCCGGGCCGCGCGGTGTACCCGGTCTCCTCGGCGACCTCGCGCAGCGCGCCCGCGAGCGGGTCCTCACCCCGCTTCAGCTTGCCCTTCGGGTGGGACCAGTCATCATATTTCGGCCGATGGACGAGGCAGATCTCCAGCGCCGAGCCGGCCGGGCGGCGCCACAGGACGCAGCCCGCGGCTCTGACGAGGGTGTCATGGGTACTGGTCACCGGTCTTCACCGCTCCTTCGTGGGGGTCAGGGGGTGCGCAGTGCCTGTCTCTGCCAGCTCTGCTGGAACGCGAAGCGGGCCGCCTCCACCTCGTGCCGCTGGTCGGCGTGGAGCACGCCCAGCGCGTACGCGGTCGCCGGGGCGATCCTCGCGGTGCGGGCGGCGGCGGACGCGGCGGCGGCGGCCTCGGAGGCGTCCCGGTGCCGGTCGAGGGCCTGGCCCGCGGTGAGCAGCCGGACGTCGACGGGGTCACTCACGCCGTCTCCGCCGTGCAGCACCTCGAGGGCGTAGCGGTGCAGCCGCAGCAGCAGTCTGACCTGGTGCCAGGGGGCGTCCTGCGGGTGCGGGGCCGGGTCGGGGGAGAGGCCGTGGATCAGCGCCTCCGCGTTGTAGGGGTGCCCGGCGGTGACCAGCGGCAGGGCGGCCACGGCGTCCCCGAGGCGTTCCTCGGCGGCCCGCGCCAGGGGGCGCAGGTCGGCGTCGGCGGCGGTCAGCGGCACCTCGCTGGCCAGGACGGCGACCTGGTCGGCGACGGCGTGGAAGCGGGAGGAGCCGAGTGCCTGGAGGGCGCTGGAGTGGGCCCGGGTCCTGGCCAGGGTCAGCTGGCGGTCCAGGAGGGCGCCCGCCTTGGCGGCGCCCACGGTGAGGGTGCCGCGTTCCTGGGGGGCGGGGCCGCCCGCCTGGGCCGGGAGGACGGCGGCGCCGGACAGCCGGTGCAGGGCGAGCAGCAGCCTCTCCAGGCGGGCCGCGCAGGCGTGTTCCATGGACAACGTGCCGGAGACCCAGGCGAGTTCGGGCCGCAGCCCTTCGGACCACTCGGGGTCGAGGAGCGGCCGGAAGGTGTGCAGGCTGCCGCTGACGCGGCGGACCGAGCGGCGCAGGGCGCGTGCCGCGTCGACGGAGTCCGCCGCGGCGTTGCCGCCGCTTCCGGACTCCCGGTGCTGCCGCAGCGCACGGAGGAACTCGGTGGCCTGGGCCCGCAGATAGTCCGCGAGAGAGCCACCGGTGGGGGCGGTCCCGGCCGTCTGGACGGCCGGGACCGTTGAGTCAGGGTGTTGCTGTGCCACGCCTACGCCTCCGGGCGTCTATGAGCATCTCCTGGATGTTCCGCAGTGGGCCGCCCTCGGCGTCGGTGGCGTGCCGGATCCACTCCCCGTCCGGGCCGAGGTGCCAGGACGCGGTGGTCTCGGACATGCCGGTCTCCAACAGCCGGTTCAGGGCCGCGCGGTGGGCCGGGTCGGTGACCCTGACCAGGGCCTCGATACGGCGGTCGAGGTTGCGGTGCATCATGTCGGCGCTGCCGATCCACACTTCGGGTTCGCCGCCGTTGCCGAAGGTGAAGACCCGGGAGTGTTCGAGGAAGCGGCCGAGGATCGAGCGCACCCGTATGTTCTCCGAGAGGCCGGTGACGCCGGGGCGCACGGCGCAGATGCCGCGGACCCACACGTCGACCGGCACGCCCGCCTGCGAGGCCCGGTAGAGCGCGTCGATGATGGCCTCGTCGACCATCGAGTTGACCTTGATGCGGATGAACGCGGGGCGTCCGGCACGGTGGTGCTGGGCCTCCTTGTTGATCCGGGCGATGAGGCCGTCGCGCAGGGACTTGGGCGCGACGAGCAGCCGGCGGTAGGTCTCGCGGCGGGAGTAGCCGGAGAGCCGGTTGAACAGGTCGGAGAGGTCGGCGCCGACCTGCGGGTCCGCGGTGAGCAGCCCGAGGTCCTCGTAGAGGCGGGCGGTCTTGGGGTGGTAGTTGCCGGTGCCGACGTGGCTGTACCTGCGCAGGGTGTCGCCCTCCTGGCGGACCACAAGGGAGAGCTTGCAGTGGGTCTTCAGGCCGACCAGGCCGTAGACGACGTGGCAGCCGGCCTCTTCCAGCTTGCGCGCCCACTTGATGTTGGCGTGCTCGTCGAAGCGGGCCTTGATCTCCACCAGGACGAGGACCTGCTTGCCGACCTCGGCGGCCTCGATGAGGGCGTCGACTATGGGGGAGTCGCCCGAGGTGCGGTAGAGGGTCTGCTTGATGGCGAGGACGTCGGGGTCCTGGGCGGCCTGTTCGAGGAAGGCCTGAACGGAGGTGGAGAAGCTGTCGTAGGGGTGGTGCAGCAGGACGTCGCGTTCGCGCAGGGCGGCGAAGATGTCCGGCGCCGACGCGGACTCCACCTCGGCGAGGTCGCGGTGGGTGCCCGCGATGAACTTGCGGTACTTCAGCTCGGGCCGGTCGAGGCCGTGGATGCGGAAGAGGCCGGTGAGGTCGAGGGGGCCCGGCAGCGGGTAGACCTCGGCCTCGGAGATCTTCAGCTCGCGCACCAGCAGGTCGAGGACCTCGCGGTCGATGGACTCCTCGACCTCAAGGCGCACCGGCGGCCCGAAGCGGCGCCGCATGAGTTCCTTCTCCAGGGCCTGGAGGAGGTTCTCGGTGTCGTCCTCCTCGACCTCCAGGTCCTCGTTGCGGGTGAGCCGGAAGGCGTGGTGCTCCAGCACCTCCATGCCGGGGAACAGCTCCTCCAGGTGGGCGGCGATGACGTCCTCGATGGGGACGTAGCGGCCCGGGGAGCTCTCCAGGAAGCGGGACAGCAGCGGGGGCACCTTCACGCGGGCGAAGTGCTTGTGGCCGCTGACCGGGTTGCGCACGACCACGGCCAGGTTGAGGGAGAGGCCCGAGATGTAGGGGAAGGGGTGCGCGGGGTCGACCGCGAGGGGGGTCAGGACGGGGAAGATCTGGTGCCGGAACAGGGTGAAGAGGCGGGCCTGCTCCTTCTCGGTCAGCTCGCTCCAGCGGACCAGGTGGATGCCTTCCTCGGCGAGCGCGGGGGCGACGTCCTCGTGGTAGCAGGCGGCGTGCCTGGCCATCAGCTCGCGGGAGCGGGCCCAGATCATCTCCAGCACCTCGCGGGGCTGGAGTCCCGAGGCGGAGCGGGTGGCGACGCCGGTGGCGATGCGGCGTTTGAGCCCGGCCACCCGGACCATGAAGAACTCGTCCAGGTTGCTGGCGAAGATGGCGAGGAAGTTCGCGCGCTCCAGCAGGGGTGTGTCGGGGTCCTCGGCCAGTTCGAGGACGCGTTCGTTGAACGCGAGCCAGCTGCGCTCGCGGTCCAGGAAGCGGCCCTGCGGGAGCTGGGGGCCGTCGGTCGGCGCTTCCTCGTAGGAGTCGAGGTCCGCGTCGAGGTCGGGTTCCAGATCGGAGACCGCGGCAGCCACCGTGTGCGGGCGGTGTGCGGCTATGGAGCCCACGGAGGGCTGCTGGTGCTTGACCTTTGCCTGGGCGTCTGGCTGGCTCATGGCCCCATTCTTCCGCGCCTGGGGCGGTACGGGCGCGTCGGACGCCGCGGGCGGGAGGGGCGGGACGGGCACGGAGGTGTTTCCGGTCCTGCGGGTTCTCCCGGTTCCCCTCCCGCGGGGCGACCCGTTGGGTGTCCCGGTGGACGGCGAAGGCTCTGGCGCGGCGGGCGGCATTGGCCGAGCCTCGCAAGCCCGTCTGAACCGTTGGTTACGGCGACATGGCGTGCGGGATATCGCGGGGCGGCCCGCGCGCGTCGAACCGGAAAGAATCAGCGCGTTCCGGGTGAGGACGAGGCTGCGGCCGTCGGGGCCGCGCGGGCGGGTGCGCCGTGCGGCGGCCCCGGCGGGCGGGTCAGGCGGTGCGGCGGCCCCGGCGGGCGGGTCAGGCGGTGCGGCGGCGCAGGACGGTGAAGGCGGCCGCCGTCGCGAGGGCCGCCGCGGCCAGGACGATGCCGGTCTCCAGCAGCTGGATGGGCCAGAAGTGGGACGCCGGGTGGTAGGCGGTGTGCCGGCCCGGCACCTCCCAGGCGTGCGGGGGCAGGCCCTGGCCGGTGCCGTGGAGCGTGGGCCACAGGTGCGGGCGGAGCTTCTCGAGGAGCTGGCCGATGACGATCGCCAGGGCGAGGGAGACGCCGAGTGCGGGCAGCTGGCGGCGGACCAGGAGGCCGGTGAGGGCGCCGAGGGCGAGGGCGCACAGGGCGTAGCCGATCAGGGCGGGGCCGCGGGCGACGAAGGCGGCGCCCGCGCCCCACTCGTCGTACATCAGGTCCTGGTGGGCGTTCCAGGCCCAGCGGAAGACGGCGGCGACGACGGCGGCGCCGGTGGTGAGGGCCAGGGCGGGCAGGGTGAGGGTGGCGGCCAGCCAGCGGCCGGGGGTGGTGCCCTGGGTCCAGGCGAGCTGGGCGGTGCCGCTCTCCAGTTCGCGGGCGATCAGCGCGCCGCCCGCCCAGGCGGCGACGGCCCAGACGCCGAGGGCGGTGAGGCCGCCGATCCGGTCGAGGAGGTAGCTGTAGTCGACGAGGTAGTGGCCGGCGGGGCAGACGCTGTCGAGGGAGGCGCAGTCGCGCAGGTCGGCGCGGGCCCGGTCGGCGCCGAACTCGACCAGCACCACCAGCAGCCCGACGGCGAGCAGCGTGAAGCCGGTCAGGGCGGCGAGGGCGGGGCGGTGCAGCCGCAGGACGGTCCTGGTCAGGCCGGGGGTGAGGGTGCTCATACGGTGCTCGCCTTCCTCGCGGTGCGGCGCGCGATCAGGGTGAACGCGGCCACCGCGGACAGCACGGCGACGGCGAGGACGATGCCGGTGCCGGTCCACTGGAGCGGCCAGTAGTGGGAGGAGGGGTGGTAGGTGCTGTAGAAGCCGACGGCGTCGAGCTTGTCGTAGACGGCCCGGCACCGCGGGTACTCGGCGCTGCCGCAGAACACGTCGGGGACGCGGGTGCCGTCGGCGGTGACGACGCCGCTGTCGAGGGTGATGCCGCTGCCGGCGGGGCCGTCGTGGCGCAGCCCGGTGTAGGTGGTGACGGCGGGGTAGAGGCGGGGGACGGCCAGTTGGACGGTGCCCCAGAGGGCGAGGGTCGCGGACAGTCCGCCGACGAGGGCGGCCAGGGCGCGCCGCCTGGCCAGGCCCACCAGGGCGCCCGCGGTCAGCCCGGCGAGGGCGAGGGCGACGGGCAGCGGGCCGTTTGCGTAGAAGGTCTCAAGGGAGCTCCAGGGCTTGGCCGTGTCGATGCCGTGCTCGCCGGCCAGCCACGCCCTGCGGTGCAGTACCACCAGCAGCGCGGTGCCGACGGCGGTGAGGGCGCCCGGCACGGCGAGCTTGGCGGCGAGCCAGCGGGTCGGGCTGACGCCCTGGGTCCAGGCGAGGTGCGCGGTGCCGCTCTCCAGCTCGCCGCCGATGAGCGCGGCGCCTGCCCAGCCCGCGACCAGGAGGGGCAGCGCGAGGACGGCCCAGGTGGTGTACGTGTAGACGTCCTTGTAGCGCAGGATCGCGTCCTGGTCGTAGGCGCACGTCGTGGCGCCGCGGCAGGCGTCGTACTGGCGCCAGCCGGTCACGGCGGCGTCGGTGAGGGGTCCTCCGAGCCAGAGCAGGGCGGCGGCGAGGACGAGGACCGTGGCCGTCCAGACGTACAGGGCCGGGCGGTGCAGGCGCAGCAGCCAGCGCAGCAGGTGCGGTGAGGCGCCGGTGGCCGTGGTGGGGGCGGGTGCGGTGGCGGTGGTCATGCGGCGGCCTTCCCGGGTGCGGCCGGGGTGGTGCCGGGGGCCTGGGGGCTGCGCAGATAGGCCAGGACCAGCTCCTCCAGGGTGGGCGGGGCTCCGGTGAGGGCGCCGGGGAGCGGGCCGGTGGGGCGCAGCAGCGCGGTGAGCTGGCGTCCTGTGGTGCGGGACTCGACGATCTGGTGGGTGTCGAGGGCGGTGGACGCGGGTCCTTGGACCCTGCGGTGCGCGGCGAGCAGGTCGTCGATCTCGCCGGCCAGCCTGACCTGTCCAGCGCCGAGCAGCAGCAGGTGGTCGCAGGAGCCCTCCAGTTCGGCGACGACGTGCGAGGACATCACGATCGTCGTGCCGTGCCCGGCGGCCTGGGACATCAGGGCGCCCATGAGTTCGTGCCTGGCCAGCGGGTCGAGGTCGGCCATCGGTTCGTCGAGCAGGAGCAGTTCGGGGCGTTTGCCGAGGGCCAGGGCGAGGGCGACGCGGGTGCGCTGACCGCCGGAGAGGGTGCGGACGCGGGCGGTGGGGTCGAGGTCGCCGCCCGCGACGATCCGGGTGGCGGTGGCGGTGTCCCAGCGGCCGGGGTTGAGGTCGGCGCCCATGGCGAGGGTGTCGGCGATGGTGAGCTGGGGGTAGAGCGGCTTGGCCTGGGCGACGAAGCCGACCCGGGGCCGGGCGGCGGCCGGGGTGGTGGCCAGGGCGGTGACGGTGCCCTCGGTGGGGGGCAGCAGTCCCGCGGCGAGGGCCAGCAGGGTGGACTTCCCGGCGCCGTTGGGGCCGACGACGGCGCACACCCGGCCGGTGGGGAGCCGGAAGGAGCAGTCGCGCAGCGCCCACCGGTCGGCGCCGCGCCGTCCGTAGCGCAGGCCGAGCGCGGCCGCCTCCAGTGCGGTGTCGGTCATGAGGGGTCTCCCTGGAAGTGTTCGTCGAGTACGGCGGTGAAGAGGGCGGCCACGTCCTCCCGGCCGAGCCCGGCCTCCCGGGCGCGGGCCGCCCAGGCGTCGAGGTCGGTGCGGAGCGGGGAGTCGGCGGGGGTGGTGGCCAGCGCGCGGCGCACGAAGGTGCCGAGGCCGCGGCGGGCCTCGACGAGTCCTTCGCGTTCGAGTTCGCGGTAGGCCTTCAGCACCGTGTTTGGGTTGATGGCGGTCGCCTCGACGACCTCGCGGGCGGTGGGCAGTCTGTCGCCGGGGACCAGGAGTCCGAGGCGCAGCGCCTGTCTGGTCTGCTGGACGATCTGGAGGTAGGTGGCGACGCCGGAGCGCCGGTCGATGCGGTACTCGACCATCCGTTCAACCACCCTTTCACTAATTGAGTAGTGAAAGGGTGGTGCAAGGGTGCCGGGAAAGTCAAACCCGAAACCGCGAACCGGTCGCGCCGGCCCGCGCGATGAGGAGATGTGAGCGCAACGAGAAGTGACGGGGAGCTGCTGCGGGCCATCGCCGCCGACAGCGACCGGCACGCCTTCGAGGAGCTGTACCGGCGGTACGCGCCGTGGCTGACCGCGCGGCTGCGCGGCCGCTGCGCCGACCCGTCGGTCGTCGACGACGTCGTCCAGGAGACCTTCCTGGCCATCTGGCGCGGCAAGGCCCGCTACCAGCAGGACAGGAGCACCACGGGGGACGCCGCCGGATGGCTCTGGCGGATCGGCTCGCGGCGGCTCGTCGACACCCTGCGCGGCGACGGCGCCCGCGGCCGGCTGCGCCAGACGCTGGCCAGGCTCCGCCACCGGGACGAGGCGTCCGCCGAGGAACGCGTGCTTGCGGGGGTCGAGCACGGGGACCTCGCGGGCGCCCTGGTCCGGCTCTCGCCCGAACTGCGGGCGGTCCTCCAGGCCACCGTCGTCGACGGGCTGACCACCCGTGAGGCGGCCGTCCTGCTCGGCATCCCGCCGGGCACGGTCAAGACGCGGGCGATGCGGGCCCGCAAGCAACTGCGGGAGGCACTCGCATGACCTGGCACGTCGACGACGAGGACCTGCGGGCCTACGGACGCGGCGCACTCGCGTCCCCCGCCCTGTGGTCCGCCGACACCCACCTCACCGCCTGCGCGCCCTGCCGGGAACGCCTCGCGGCCCTCACCGACCCGGCCGCCCTCGACACCGGCTGGGCCCGCCTCGACGCCGAACTCGACGCCCCCGGGCGCGGCCTGTTCGAATCGCTGCTGGTCCGCCTCGGCGTCGCCGACCACATCGCGCGGCTGCTGACGGCCACCCCGGTGCTGCGCCTCTCCTGGCTCGGCGCGGTCGTCGGCGTCCTGCTGACGACGGTCCTGGCGAGCCACACCGTGCGCACCGGCGCCCAGCCCACCTTCTTCCTCGCCCTCGCCCCGCTGCTGCCGCTGGCCGGCGTCGCCCTCTCCTACGGGCCCGCCCTCGACCCGACGTACGAGATGGCGGTGGTCTCCCCGACGCACGGGTTCCGGCTGCTGATGATCCGCACGGTCGCCGTCCTGACCACCGCGCTCGGCCTCGACCTGCTGGCCACCCTCGCGCTGCCCGAGTTCGGTCTCGTCGCGCTGGCCTGGCTGCTGCCCGCCCTCGCCCTCACCGCCACCACCCTCGCCCTCAGCAGCAGGCTCGGCCCCCTCCTCGCGCCCGCCGTCACCGGCGGCGGCTGGCTCGCGGTGCTGGCCGTGGCGCAGGGCCAGGCCGGGCAGGGCGCCGTCCTCGCGCCGTTCAGCGCGGCCGGGCAGGGCGTCGCGGCGGCCGTCGCCGCCCTCGCCTGCGGGCTGCTGTACCTCGCCAGAGACCGCTTCGACCGCCTCCAGGGCACCTCCGCGTGACCCTCGCAACCCACATCGACCAGGAGTGCCGTATGACGACACCCACCGTCTCCGCCACCGGGCTGAGCCTGAGCTACGGCGCCACCCGCGCCCTCGACGACGTGTCGCTGCGGCTGACCGCCGGCGTCACCGGGCTGCTCGGCCCCAACGGCGCGGGAAAGACGACCCTGTTGCGGGTGCTGGCCACCGCCGTGCCCGCCGACCGCGGCACCTTCACCGTCCTCGGCCACGACCCCGCCGACGCGGCGGGCCGCCGGCGGGTGCGGCGCGCGCTCGGCTACCTGCCGCAGACACCCGGCTTCCACCCCGACTTCACCGCCTTCGCGTTCGTCGACTACGTGGCGATCCTCAAGGAGCTGACCGACCGCGGCACCCGCCACCGCGAGGTGAGCCGGGTGCTCGGCGAGGTCGGCCTCGCGGACGTGCGCGGCAAGCGCATCAAGAAGCTGTCGGGCGGCATGCGGCAGCGCGTCGCGCTCGCCGCCGCCCTGGTCGGCGACCCCGGCTTCGTCGTCCTGGACGAACCCACCGTCGGCCTCGACCCCGAACAGCGCATGCGCTTCCGGGAGTTGATCGCCCAGGCGGGCGAGGGCCGCACCGTCCTGCTCTCCACCCACCAGACCGAGGACGTCGCGATGCTCTGCCACCGCGTGCTGGTCATGGCCGCCGGCCGGATCCGCTTCGACGGCACCCCCGCCGAACTCACCGACCGCGCCGCCGGACGCGTCTGGAGCAGCGCCGAACGCGACCCGGGCGCGCACGCCGGCTGGCGCACCGGCACCGGCACCTTCCGCAACGTCGGCGACCCGCCACCCGGCGCCGAACTCCTGCCGCCCACCCTGGAGGACGGCTACCTGCTCACCCTCGACGACACCGACACGGCGGTGACGGCATGACGACCACCCTCCTGACGCCGGCCCCGGCCGCCGCACCCGCGGGCCCCGCCCGCACCGCCTCCGCCGTCCTCGCCCTCGCCCTCGTCGAAGGCCGCAGGCTGCTGCTGAGCGTCCCCGTCCTCGTCGCCCTCGCCGCCTGCACCGCCTGGACGGTGTGGCACACCCCCGCCTTCCAGGACGGCCACCCGGCGCTCCAGGACGCCGACCGCGCCACCCAGGACGCCCCGCTCCTCCTCGCCCTCGCCGTGCTGCTCGCCGTCAACCGCGCCGTCCTGCGCTCCCGCCACCGCGACACCGAACGCCACTTCGCGGTCCTGGCCCTCGGCCCAGGCGCCAGGACCGCCGCCCACGCGCTGTCCCTGCTGCCGGTCACCCTGGTCACCGCGCTCGGGGTGCTCGCCCACTTCGGGTACGAGGCGCTGCGGCCCGACGCCGTCGGCCACGGCTCGCCCGCCGAACTCCTGACCGGACCGCTGACGGTGCTGCTGTTCGGCACGCTCGGCGTGCTGCTGGCCCGGCTGCTGCCCTCGGCGGTCGCCGCGCCCGTCGCCGTCGTGCTGCTCTTCCTGGTGTTCGTCGGCGGGGCGATGCCGGACGGCGACGGCACCCCCGACACCCGCTGGCTCGCCCCCGTCGTCACCGAGTCGGGCCCCCTGACCCTCCCCTCCGACCTGCTGGCCAGGCCCGCCGCCTGGCACGCCCTCTACCTCGCCGCGCTCGCCCTCACCCTGGCGCTGCTCGCCGTGGTCCGGGCGGGCGGCCGCCGCCCGGTCACCCTGGGCGCCCTCGCCGTCGCGGCGGCGCTCGCGGTGACCGGCGGGACGATCCAGACCGGCGCC
Organism: Streptomyces griseoviridis; assembly: GCF_005222485.1. Taxonomy (NCBI): domain Bacteria; kingdom Bacillati; phylum Actinomycetota; class Actinomycetes; order Kitasatosporales; family Streptomycetaceae; genus Streptomyces; species Streptomyces griseoviridis. Next base: position 4,329,214 of record NZ_CP029078.1, on the reverse strand, counting down.
GTCCCCGCGGACGTCGTCGCCGCCCGCGAGCGGGCCACCCTCACTCCCGAGAAGGAGCAGAGCTGTGCGCGCCGCTCGGGCGTGACGTACTGCGCCTTCCCCGAGTGGACGTCCCGCACCGGGCGCTGGGCTGCGGTCGCCGACCAGGTCCGCGCGGTGGCGGGCGGCACCGCCCACGACCGGCCCCTGCTGGTGCGCCAGCGCGTCGAAGCCCGCTACGGCCTCGGCTCCGACCCCTACCTCCCCTCCCTCACCGCGCCCCACCAGGTCACCGTCGGCACCGAATGGGGCGGCAACCGGGTCCCCGAGTTCGCGGCCGACGTCGCCGGGGTGCTGGTCGCGGGCGACGAGGCGAAGGCGGGCCGGATCTGCGACGGCCGCGCGGTGACGGTGATGTGGCTGGCCCTGTCAGGGCTGCCCGACCCCGTCCAGGCGCTGCGCGACGTCCGCCTCGACGACAGCGCCACCGGCTCCGCGATCGTCCTCTCCCAGACCGAGCCCCACTCCATGACAGAGGCCCAGACCGAGGTCGTTCGCGCCCTCCTGGACCGGCCGCGCGCCGAGGTCGCCGCCAAGGTCAAGGCCCACTGGACGGAACTGACGACCGCCAAGGTGACCGCGGCGCAGGCCGCGAGCCTGCTGGGCATGCCGACCCCGAAGGGGGACGACAGGTGCGACGTGTGAGCGGCCCCACCTCCGACGGCACGAGGCGCCGGCCGGCGACCGAGGGGGAGGCGCGGCGCGCGGCGGCGCGGGCGGCCGCGCCGTCCAGGGCCGCGCTGCTCACCGCGCTCGCCCCGCCCGTCCTGCGCGCCCTGCCCTGGCGGACGCTGGCGGTGACCGCCGCGCTCGGGCCGCTGCTGACCGGCGGCCCCCGGCTGGCCGACGCGCCACCGAGCCCCTGGCTCGCCGTCAACCTGCTGCGGACCGCCGTCCTGCTCTACGCGCTCGGCCTGGCCTTCCTGCTGGACGACCCGGCCCGCCACACCACGGCCACCGTCCCCACCGGCCGGGCGCTGCGCACCACCCTGCGGATCGCCCTCGCCGCCGTGCCGACCGCCCTGTGGTGGACGGTGACCCTGCTGGCCATGCCCGCCCGCACCCGCCCTCCGGCCGGTGCGATCACCGTGGAGGCGGCGGCGACCTGCGTGCTGGCCGTCGCGGCGGCCGTGACGGCGACGCGGCTGAGCCAGGCCGCCGAGCCGGGACGGCAGGTGGCCGCGGCCGTGCTGCTGGCGGCCGTGCTCACCCCGCTGTTCCTGCCGGAGCGCGCGTCGCTGCTCGTGACACCGGGCGACGACGACTGGGCCGCCGCCCACGACCGGTGGGCGGCGCTGCTGGTGGCGGCGGCGCTGGCGGCGGCGGTGGCCCTGCGCGAGCCCGGCGCCCGGCTCAGGATTCCGAGCGGTACATCAGGTCCGTCTCGTACGTCGTGAACCCGAGCCGCTCGTAGACCGCGACCGCGGCCTTGTTGTCGGCGTCCACGTACAGCATCGCCGTCGGCAGGCCGGACGCGGCGAGGTGGCGCAGGCCGATCGTGGTGAGGGCCTTGCCGAGGCCGCCGCCCTGCTGCCCCGGGCGCACCCCCAGCACGTACACCTCGCCGAGGCCGTCGTCCGCGTGCACCTTCGTCCAGTGGAAACCGACGAGTTCCCCGCCGCGGAAGGCGAGGAAGAACCCGGCCGGGTCGAACCACGGCTGGGCCACCCGGTCGTCGAGGTCGCGCTGGGTGAGGGAGCCCTGCTCGGGGTGGTGGGCGAAGGCCGCCGCGTTCACCGCGAGCCACGCCGCGTCGTCCCGGCCCGGCACGAACGGCCGGACCGAGACACCGTCGGGCAGCACCGGGTCGGGTAGTTCGAGATCGGTCAACGGCCGCCGCATCTGCCGCAGTTCGCGGAACAGGGTGAGGCCGAGGACCTGCGCGAGGTGGCGGGCGGCCGGGTGACCGCCGTGCGCCCACACCCGCAGCCGCTTCCCGGACGCGGCCAGCAGCGCCACCCCCAGCGCCCGCCCGTGCCCGTGCCCGCGCCTGGCCGGGCGGACGACGAGTTCGGCGGCCGGCGCCTCCACCGGGTCGGTGTCCTCCAGCTGGGCGTAGCCCGCGAGTTCGCCGTCGACGGTCAGCAGCAGATGCGCGATGCCGTCCCGGGCGCCGCCGCGCACATGCAGCCTGCCCTGTTCGGACACCGCGTGCTGGCCGTCCTCACGGGCCGCCTCGGCGAGCAGGGCGAGGACGGCCTCGGTCTGGTCAGGGGTGAGCGCGGTACGGGTCTCGATGGAGCGGGCCGGGGCGGTCCGTGCGGTGTCGTCGCTGGTCATGCGTACGAGGGTACGGCGACGGCGCCCGCAGGAGGCGGCAAAGCGGCAGCAAAGGAAAAGACAAAGGGAAACCAGGATGTAACCCGGAACCCCCTGTCGCGCTACGCGCGTTGACCCTAGGCTGCGCCGCACGGGGCCCACTCATCTCAGCAGACACACAGGGGGGCGCATGCCTGCCAACTCCACCTCCTCCCAGCCGCGCCGGCAGCGGCTCAGACGGCGCTCGCTCCGCGTCCTGGCGGCCTCGGCGGGGCTCGCCACGGCCGGCGCGCTGGCCGCCGCGATGCCCGCGGACGCGCACGACAACAAGCCGGGTCACGGCCACGGGCACAGCCAGCAGAGCCGCTACCAGGACGTCCAGTTGCTGTCGTTCAACGACCTGCACGGCAACCTGGAGCCGCCGTCGGGGTCCTCGGGCCGGGTGAGCGAACTCCAGGCCGACGGCACCACCAAGACGGTCGACGCGGGCGGCGTGGAGTACCTCGCCACCCACCTGCGCCAGGCCCGCAAGGGCAACGCGTACTCGATCACCGCGGCCGGCGGCGACATGGTCGGCGCCTCCCCGCTGATCTCGGGCCTCTTCCACGACGAGCCCACCATCGAGGCGCTCAACAAGCTGGACCTGGACGTCACCTCGGTCGGCAACCACGAGTTCGACGAGGGCGCCGCCGAGCTGGGCCGCCTCCAGAACGGCGGCTGCCACCCCACCGCCGGCTGCTACACGGACAAGAAGTTCAAGGGCGCCGACTTCCCCTACCTGGCCGCCAACGTGCTCAAGGAGAAGACCGGCAAGCCGGTCCTCGCGCCGTACTGGGTGTGGAAGAAGAAGGACGTCAAGATCGGCTTCATCGGCGTGACCCTGGAGAACACCCCGGGCGTCGTCTCCGCCGAGGGCGTCAAGGGCCTCACGTTCAAGGACGAGGTCGAGACGATCAACAAGTACGCCAAGGTGCTCCAGAAGCAGGGCGTGAAGTCGATCGTCGCGCTGATCCACGAGGGCGGCCTGCCCGCCTCGGGCAACTACAACTACGACTGCGACGCGACCGGCGCGGGCAGCGGCATCTCCGGCCCGATCGTCGACATCGCGAAGAACGTCTCGCCTTCGGTGGACGCGCTGGTCACCGGCCACACGCACAACGCGTACGTCTGCACGGTCCCGGACCCGGCGGGCAAGCCGCGCATGGTGACCTCGGCCGCGTCCTTCGGCCGGCTCTACACCGACACCACGCTGACCTACGACCGCCGCACCGGTGACATCGCCAGGACGTCGGTGAAGTCGGCCAACCACGTGGTCACCAGGACCGTCCCCAAGGCGGCCGACATGACCAGCCTGATCGGCAAGTGGAACACCCTCGCGGCCCCGATCGGCAACCGCGCCGTCGGCTACATCTCCGCCGACGTGCCGAACACCGGCACCGAGTCCCCGATGGGCGACCTGATCGCGGACGCGCAGCTCGCGTACGGCAAGAAGCTCGACCCGGCGACCAGCGTCGCGCTGATGAACCCGGGCGGTGTCCGCGCCGGCCTCACCTACGCGGCCTCGGGCGCCGAGGGCGACGGCGTGGTCACCTACGCCGAGGGCTTCACCGTCCAGCCGTTCGCCAACACCGTGAACCTCCAGAGCCTCACCGGCGCCCAGCTGATCCAGGTGCTGAAGGAGCAGGTGAGCGGCTCCAACGCGAGCGCCCCGAAGATCCTCCAGCCGTCCTCGGGCCTGACGTACACCCTGGACCTGACGAAGTCGGGCGCCGACCGGGTCGTCACCGCCTCGATCAAGCTGAACGGCGCGGCCGTCGACCCGGCGGCCACCTACCGCGTCGCGACGAACTCGTTCCTCGCGGGCGGCGGCGACGGCTTCACCACCCTCGGGCAGGGCACCTCCCCGCTGGTCGGCGACGACGACCTGGCGGCGCTGACCGACTACCTGACCGCGAACTCCTCGGCCGCCGCACCGCTGGCCCCGCCGACGACGAACCGGATCACGATCGTCCAGTAGCCCTTCCCCGCACAGCGGACGTACCTCCCGAGTCCCGAAAGGCGGCCGTGTCCTCGACACGGCCGCCTTTCGCATGCCTGGGATAAAACCTGTGTGAGCGCCGGTCCGGTTCCTGATCGCGACGTAGTTTTTATTTTCAGAGGAAATGCACATCCAGTCTTATTCAGGTCTAAGGTGAAATAGCTTTCCCGGCTTCGAATATCCCGTAGTGTTTTCCATGTCGAAAGCGAACGGCGCCGCGGCAGCGGAAGGCGTCGCCGAACCGAAGGAGAACACCATGAGCTTCCACAAGATCGCCCCGGTCAAGAAGGCGCACAAGGCCGCTCCCGCCGCCCGCCCGGCCGCCGCGGAGAAGCCCGCCCCGAAGCGGGCGCCGAAGCGCCGCCCGGTCGGCCACAAGTAATTCAGGGAACCTCACTCAGAATTTACTGACGTAAATCAAGCGCAAGCAAAAAGGTTTCTTGCCTGAGTCTGAGCCCGAGTCGCACTCCGACTCCGACTCCGACTCCGACTCCGACTCCGATCCTGATCCCGACTCCGATCCCGACCCGAGGAGAACGCCATGAGCTTCCACAAGATCGCCCCCGTCAAGAAGACCCGCAAGCCCGCCCAGGCCCCGAAGCCGGCCGCCAGGAAGCCCGCGCCGAAGCGGGCCGCCACCCGCCGCCCGGTCGGTCACCAGCGCTGACGCACGCCACGAGGCGGGGTCACCGGTGAGCGCACGACGCTCGCCCGGCGGCCCCGCCTCGGCGTGTCACCCCCACCCCAGGGAGCACCCGAACATGACGGACGTCCGCGCGGCCTTCCGCCGCTTCTGGCCACTGACCCGCGGCGACCGCGGACGGCTGCTGGTGATCGTCGGCTGCGTGGTGCTGTCCGCGCTCGCCGAGACCGCCTCCATCCTGCTCTTCGCGCACCTCACCGACACCGCCCTGCGAGCCGGTTCGCTCACCGCGTTCTGGGCCCCGGCCTGCGCCTGGCTCGGCGTGGCCGTGCTGGGCGCGCTCGTCGGCTACCTCGGCAACTCGCTCGCCACCTGGACCGCGGAACGCTTCGTGCTGCGGCTGCGGGCGGCCGTCTTCCGGCACGTCCAGACACTGCCCCCGCACTTCTTCCAGCGGCACCGCAGAGGCGACCTCGTGGAACGCCTCACCGGTGACGTCGAGGCCATCGAGCAACTGGTCGTCTCCGGGGTCGTCGGCGCGATCTCCGCCGCCTTCTCCGCGGTGTTCTATGCCTGCGCCGCCCTCTACCTCCGCTGGGGCCTGGCCCTGGTCACCTTCGGCCTCGCCCCGCTCTTCCTGCTGGCCGCCCGCCGCTTCGCCGGCCGCGTCAGGACGGCGTCCCGGGACGAGCGGGCCGCCGACGGCGCCATCACCTCCGTCGTCGAGGAGTCCCTCGGCAACGTCGTCCTCACCCAGGCGTACGGCCGCGGCGCCGACGAGGAACGGCGGCTCGACCGCGAGGCACGCGCCTGGATGCGGGCCGCCGTGCGCGGGGCCCGGCTGAGCGAGCTGTACGAGCAGTTCGTCGAGGTCGTCGAGACGGTGTGCGTGCTCGCGGTGATCGGCGTCGGCGTCTGGGAGATCTCGGCCGGCCGGATGACCCTCGGCCAGCTCCTCGCCTTCGCCGCCTTCATCGGCTACCTCTACCCGCCGGTCCGCAGCCTCGGCCAGCTCGGGCTGAGCCTCACCGCCGCCACCGCGGGCGCCCACCGGCTCGGCGAGATCCTGGACGCCGAACCCGCCGTCACCGACCCCGAACACCCGCACCCCGCCTGGCCGGTGCGCGGACGGCTCGCCCTGCGCGGGGTGTCCTTCCGCTACCCGGGCTCCCCGCGCGCCTCCCTGCGCGACATCGGCTTCACCGCGGGACCCGGCGAACTCGTCGTCGTCACCGGGCCGAGCGGGGCGGGCAAGTCGACCCTCTCCAGACTGCTGACCCGCTTCTACGACCCGGCGCGCGGCACGATCACCCTGGACGGCGTGCCGCTGCCCGACCTGCCCCTCGCCTTCCTGCGGGAGAACGTCGCGCTGCTCCCGCAGGAGACCCTCGTCCTCAGCGGCACGATCCGCGAGAACATCGGCTGGGGGCGCCCCGGCGCGAGCGACGCCGAGATCGAACGCGCGGCCCGCGACGCGGCGGCCCACGACTTCGTCACCGCCCTGCCCGACGGCTACGACACCCCCCTCGCCCCCGGCACGGCCGCCCTCTCCGGCGGCCAGCTCCAGCGGATCGCCATCGCCCGCGCCATGCTGCGGGCCGCGCCGGTGCTGATCCTGGACGAGCCGACGGCCGGCCTCGACGCGGTCGCCGCCCGCCAGGTGGTACGGCCGCTGCGCCGGCTGATGGCGGGCCGCACGACGATCATGATCACCCACGATCTGAGCCTGGCACCGGACGCGGACCGCGTCCTCGTCGTCGACGGCGGCCGGCTCGTGGAGTCCGGCACCCACCACGAACTCCTCACCCGGGCCGGCGTCTACGCCCGCCTGGCCCACCCTCTCCCGGACACCGTCACGGACACCCCGCGGACCACCGAGGAGACGCTGATCCTGCGCTGGTGAGCGGAGCTGTGCCGGCGACCCGGCCCCGCACAGCGGCGGGCCCCGGCCTTCGGAAGGCCGGGGCCCGGAGGCGGTCGGGCTGGTCGGGCTACAGCGGCGGGTCGGCCGGTGGCGGGGTGGGGGCGCCGGGCAGGCGGACGGTGGCCACCGTGCCGCCGTCGGGGGCCCGGGTCAGCGCCACCTCGCCGCCCGCCTGCTGCACCGTGCGGGCCACGATGGACAGGCCGAGCCCCGAGCCGGGCAGCGCGCGGGCGCTCGGGGAACGCCAGAACCGGTCGAAGACGTGCGGGAGTTCGTCCTCGGGGATGCCGGGGCCGTGGTCGCGGACGGTCAGGACACCGCCGTCGAGACGCACCTCGATCGTGCCGCCCTCCGGGCTGAACTTCACCGCGTTGTCGAGGATGTTGACGAGCGCCCGCTCGAGCGCCGACGGCTCCGCCCGCACGAACCAGGGCTGGAGGTCGGCGCTGATGGTCAGTTCGGGTCCGCGCAGCCGCGCCCGGCGCAGCGCCGACTCGACGGTGTCCTCCAGGGAGACCACCTGGACGCGCTCACCGCGCTGCCCCTCCGCGCGGGCCAGCTCCTGGAGGTCGCCGATCAGCGCCGCCAGCTCCGTCATCTGCGCCTTCACCGACGCCAGCAGCGCCTTGCGATCGGCGGCGGGCAGCGGGCGCCCGGTCTCCTCGCTGCGCGCGAGCAGCTCGATGTTGGTGCGCAGCGAGGTGAGCGGGGTGCGCAGCTCGTGCCCGGCGTCCGCGATCAACTGCTGTTGCAGCTCACGGGAGTTGGCGAGGGCCGTGGTCATCGAGTTGAACGAGTGGGAGAGGCGGGCCACCTCGTCCTCGGCGTCGTTCTCGATCGGGATGCGGATGCTGAGGTCCTCGGTGCGGGCGACGTGCTCGACGGCCTCGGTGAGGTTGTCGACGGGACGCAGCCCGGCCCGCGCCACGGCGAGCCCCGCGGCCCCGGCGCCGAGCACCCCGATGCCGGAGACCAGCAGCAGTATCAGGGCCAGGTCGTTGAGCGTGGTCTCGGTGCTCTTGAGCGGCACCGCGACGATCAGTCCGATGTACGGGCCGGTCTGCCCGCCCGCCGTGGTGATGGGGCCGAGCGGGCGGGTCATCATCCGCACCGCGTTGCCGTCGCCGTCGGTGCCGTTGCGGAAGTAGACCCGGGAGGTGTCGCCGTCCTTGATCTCGTTCTTGTCGGCCTGGGTGACCTTGACCGTGCCGGTCGAGTCGTCCGTGACGCAGACCCGGCCGGTCTCCGTGACCACCTGCGAGTAGTTGTTGCGGAAGAACCCGTTGCCCTGCGGCGACTCGGAGCAGTTGTTGATGGCGATCTCGGCCTGCTGGATCTGGCCGGGGCCGCGCATCCCGCGCTGGAGGTCGTTGTTGAGCTGGTCGTACAGCTTCCCCTGCACGATGAACCAGCAGGTCACCGACACCGCGGCCACCGCGAACGCCACCGCGGCGGCGACCAGCAGCGACAGCCGCGCCCTGATCGGCAGGGCGCGGAAGCGGCGGCCGACCTTGCTCACTCGGCGCCGCCCTGGCGCAGCACGTACCCGACGCCCCGCACGGTGTGTACCAGACGCGGCTCGCCGCCCGCCTCGGTCTTGCGGCGCAGGTACATGACGTACACGTCGAGCGAATTGGACGACGGTTCGAAGTCGAAGCCCCAGACGGCCTTCAGGATCTGCTCACGGGTGAGGACCTGGCGCGGGTGCGCGAGGAACATCTCCAGGAGCGTGAACTCGGTGCGGGTCAGCTCCACCGGGCGTCCGGCGCGGGTGACCTCGCGGGTGGCGAGGTCCATGCGCAGGTCGCCGAAGGTGAGCGCCTCGTCCTCCTGGACGGCGCCCGCCACGGCCGCCGCGTAGGAGCTGCGGCGCAGCAGGGCGCGGATGCGGGCGAACAGCTCGTCCAGCTCGAACGGCTTGACGAGGTAGTCGTCGGCCCCCGCGTCGAGGCCCGTCACCCGGTCGCCGACGGTGTCGCGGGCGGTCAGCATCAGGATGGGTGTGGTGGTGCCCGCGCCCCGCATCCGGCGGGCGGCGGTCAGGCCGTCCATGCGCGGCATCTGGATGTCGAGGACGACCAGGTCGGGCTGGTAGGCGGTGGCCTTCTCCAGGGCGTCCGCGCCGTCCACCGCGACCTCGGTGTCGTACCCCTCGAAGGCGAGGCTGCGCTGGAGTGCTTCGCGCACGGCCGGCTCGTCGTCGACGATCAGGATGCGCTGCGGGTCACGGTCGCCATCGGCGGGGCTCATCGGTCGTGGTTCCTCGGGGTGCGGCGGTAGGGGGCGGTCTCTGTCAGCCTCGCACGTTTCGCGGCCCGTGCGGGAGCCCGCCCGGCGCGCGCGGCCCGGTGGGACACCTGCTGGATCATGACGTGCTCCCGGCTGCCCGTGGTGCCGGGGTTCAGCTGTCGGACCCGCCGGCCCGCAGCGCGGCCAGGTCGGACTTGACGGTGTTGACGGGGATCGCGAAGCCGAGGCCGACGCTCCCGGCGTCCGACGAGGACGAGGAGCTGGACGAACTGGCCGAGTACATCGCGGAGTTGATACCGATGATGTTGCCGTTCATGTCGATCAGGGCGCCGCCGGAGTTGCCGGGGTTGAGCGAGGCGTCGGTCTGGATCGCCTTGTACGTGGTGGTGGAGGAGCCGGTGTCGCCGTTGAACTGCCGGCCGCCGAACTCGAACGGCCACTGCCCGCTGCCGCCCTGGCCGCCCTGCCCCTGGCTCTGGCTCTCGTCGGTGGAGACGGTGACGTCCCGGTCGAGGGCGGAGACGATGCCGCTGGTGACGGTGCCGGTCAGGCCCTCGGGGGAGCCGATCGCCACGACGGTGTCACCGACCTGGAGCCCCGCGGAGTTGCCGAGGGTGGCCGTCTTGAGGCCGGAGGCGTTCTCCAGCTTGATCAGGGCGAGGTCCTTCTTGCTGTCGGTGCCGACGACCTTCGCGGTGTAGCTCTTGCCGTCGCTGGTGCGCACCTTGATCGTGGAGGCGCCGGAGACGACGTGGTTGTTGGTGACGATCTCGCCGTCGCTGGTGATGATCACGCCGGACCCGGTGGACTCACCGGAGTTCGAGGTGGCGTTGATCTCGACGATGCTCGGGCTGACGGCGGCGGCGATGGCCGCGATGTCGCCCTTCTTGCTGGAGGGCACCACGGTGGTGCTGGTGGAGCTTGAGGCGACCTGGTCGGTGCCGGTCAGCTCCTGGAAGGCGTAGGCGGTGCCGCCGCCCACGGCCGCCGCCACGATCGCGACGGCGGCGAGCAGGGCGAGCGGCCCCCGCGCCCGCCGGGGCTTCGCGGGCGGCGCCGCCGGGGGCGCGAGCAGCGCGGTGTCCCCGCCGTGCCCGCCGTCGCCCTGGCCGTCGTCGCCATGGCTGCCATGGCCGCCGTGCCCGCCGTAGCCGCCCGGCGCGCCGTACGCGGCCTGTCCGGGGTACCCGGCCTGCGCCTCGTACCCCGGCGCCGGCGCGGGCCGGTGGGCCGGCGGGGGCGGCCACTCGGGGCTCACGGGGGAGGCGGCCTGCTGCTGGCTGTGCTGCTCGGCGCCCTGGTAGGGGTGCTCGTCCTCGCCGCTGCGGCGGAAGCTCTCGGTCATGTGAGAGAGCTTGTCCCGCGACCATGAGAGGTTCCTGAGCGCCCGCTGAGAAGCCCGCCAGAACCTTGTTCGTCCGATGTAAAGGCCCCTCTCGCCGGTCGTGACCGGCTCTCAGGAACCCTTCATGGAAGCGGTCGTCAGCGGGCGGGAGCCGTCAGCGGCAGCCGCAGGAGGAGCGCAGCACCAGCCGCGAGGGGAACGTCTTCAGCCGCTCGCGCCGGGAGCCCGCCACCCGCAGCCCGTCGTCCAGGACCAGGTCGACGGCGGCGCGGGCCATCGCGGGCCGGTCGGAGGCGACGGTGGTCAGCGGCGGGTCGGCGAGCGGCGCTTCCTTGATGTCGTCGAACCCGGCCACCGCCAACTGGCCCGGCACGTCGATGCGCAGCTCGCGGGCCGCGCGCAGCAGGCCGATCGCCTGGTCGTCGGTCGAGCAGAAGAACGCGGGCGGCCGGTCGGGTCCCGCCAGCACCTCGAGGGCGACCTTGTAGGCGTCGTAGCGGTTGTACGGCGCCTCGTAGAGCCGTCCCTCGGTGGGCAGTCCCGCCTCGTCCATGGCGCGCTTCCAGCCCTCGACGTGGTCGGAGACCGGGTCGCCTATGGCGGGGGTGTCGGCGGTGCCGCCCATGCAGGCGACGTACTCGTAGCCGTGCTCCAGGAGATGGCGGACGGCGAGCTGGGCGCCGCCGAGGTCGTCGGTGACGACGGCGACGTCGTCGATGGCCTCGGGCCGCTCGTGCAGCAGCACCACCCGGGCGTCCCAGGCGTCGATCTCGGCGGCGGCCAGGTCGTTGAGGGCGTGGCTGACCAGGATCAGTCCTGAGACCCGCATCCCGAGGAAGGCCCGCAGATAGTGGACCTCGCGCTCGGCGATGTAGTCGGAGTTCCCGACCAGGACCATCTTCCCGCGCTCGGAGGCGGCCTGTTCGACCGCGTGCGCCATCTCCCCGAAGAAGGGCTGGCGGGCGTCGGGGACGATCAGCCCTATCAGGTCGGTGCGCCGGGAGGCCATGGCCTGCGCGACCCGGTCGGGCCGGTACCCCAGTTCCTTGATCGCGGCGAGGACACGCTCGCGGGTGGCCGGGGCGACCGGCCGGGGTCCGTTGTTGATGACATAGCTGACGACGGCAGTCGACGTCCCTGCCAGCCGCGCCACATCATCCCTAGTCACCTTGGCCACGCGCGGAGTCTACGCGGAGAGACCCGCGCCGGGCAGGGCGTACGAGAGCTTCCTCGCGACCCGCTGGACACGGGCCGGGCCCCGCCCGGGGACGGTCATGCCTCGACGTGTGCCTCGACGCTGTCCAGAGCGGCCGTCTCGTCCGCATCCGCCGTCTTTGCGCGGGCCGCCTTGGCCTTGGCCTCGTCGCCCGAGCGGTCGCCCTTCTCCGGGGTAACGAATCGATAACCCACGTTGCGGACGGTGCCGATCAGCGACTCGTGCTCGGGGCCGAGCTTGGCGCGCAGCCGCCGTACGTGCACGTCGACGGTCCTGGTGCCGCCGAAGTAGTCGTAGCCCCAGACCTCCTGGAGCAACTGGGCGCGGGTGAAGACCCGGCCCGGGTGCTGGGCGAGGTACTTGAGGAGCTCGAACTCCTTGAAGGTCAGGTCGAGGACCCGGCCCTTGAGCTTGGCGCTGTACGTCGCCTCGTCGACCGACAGGTCGCCGTTGCGGATCTCCATGGGGGAGTCGTCGTTGACGATCTGCTGCCGGCCCATGGCGAGCCGCAGCCGCGCCTCCACCTCCGCGGGTCCGGCGGTGTCGAGCAGGACGTCGTCGATGCCCCAGTCGGCGGTGACGGCGGCGAGGCCGCCCTCGGTGACGACGAGGACGAGCGGACAGCCGGGTCCGGTGGAGCGCAGCAGCTGGCAGAGGCTGCGCACCTGGGGGAGGTCGCGGCGCCCGTCGATGAGGATGACGTCGGCACCCGGGGTGTCGACGAGGGCGGGTCCCTCCGCCGGCGCGACCCGCACGTTGTGCAGGAGCAGGCCGAGAGCGGGGAGCACCTCCGTGGACGGCTGGAGGGCGTTGGTCAGGAGCAGCAGAGAACTCATACGTCTGGTTCCTCCTCGGTCCCTGCGAGGACGTGTGCGGTACGGCACTGGCTCTGCGATCCCGGGGGCTCCGTACACCTGCGGTTTCCCGCTTCGTATACAACGCTTCCGAAAGCACAAAAGGACCCGGGGGCTTCACTGCCCGAGTCCTCTGCCCAGCAGAATAGCCGACATGAGCATGGGTCCGGCAGGTCGTGTGGCGCGTTCCATGGTTCGTCCGCATCCCGAGACGACCAGAGGCGCACGTTTGCGGACGTTTCTGCACACGGAAGACGGAGTGCCGATCGATTCCGTATACGAACCGTCCCGGGTCGTATACGACGCCTCCCGGCCACCCGGTGGTGACCTGGTGTTCGTCGTCGCCCACGGCTTCACGGGCGCCGTGGAGCGCCCGCACGTTCGAAGGGTGGCGGAGGTGTTCGCGCGGTACGGCGCCGTCGTCACCTTCTCCTTCCGGGGCCACGGCGCCTCCGGCGGCCGCTCCACGGTCGGCGACCGCGAGGTCCTCGACCTGGCGGCGGCGGTGGCCTGGGCCAGGGAGCGCGGGCACGCGCGCGTGGTGACCGTCGGCTTCTCGATGGGCGGCTCGGTGGTGCTGCGGCACGCGGCGCTGCGCGGCGGCGCCGACGCCGTCGTCTCGGTCAGCTCACCGGCCCGCTGGTACTACCGGGGCACCGCGCCGATGCGCAGGCTGCACTGGCTGGTGACCCGGCCCGAGGGCCGGCTGGTCGGCCGCTACGGGCTGCGCACCCGCATCCACCACCGGGACTGGGACCCGGTGCCGGTCTCCCCGACCGAGGCGGCGGCCAGGATCGCGCCCACCCCGCTGCTGATCGTGCACGGCGACCGGGACGGCTACTTCCCCCTCGACCACCCCAGGATGCTGGCCGCCGCCGCCGGTGACCACGGCGAACTCTGGCTGGAGCCGGGCATGGGCCACGCCGAGCACGCGGCCGACGACGCCCTCCTCGCCCGGATGGGGGAGTGGGCGGCACGGCGGGCGGGCTAGCCTGGGCGCGGGTACGTCTGTTGTACGCCCGTACGACACCCGATCGATCGAGGGACCGATGCCAGAGGTCACGGTGCGCTACTGGGCCGCCGCGAAAGCCGCCGCCGGGGTCGCCGAGGAGCCGTTCGACGCGGCCACCCTCGCCGACGCGCTGGCCGCGGTGCGCGCGCGACACCCCGGTGAACTCACCCGCGTACTGCGGCGATGCTCGTTCCTGATCGACGGTGACCCCGTGGGAACCCGCGGGCATGAGACGGTACCGCTGGCCGACGGCGGGACGGTCGAGGTCCTCCCGCCGTTCGCAGGAGGGTGAGGATGACCAACCAGCCGTACGAGGGGTCGCACGAGGGCGGTTACGACCCGTACCAGCAGCAGCCACCGCAGCAGCAGCGGCAGGCGTGGCAGGGGTACCAGGGCGCCGGCGACCCGCAGACGGACCCGCACGCCGAGCCGCAGTACGCCCAGCAGTGGCAGGGCCAGACCTGGGACACCCAGCTCCAGCCCCCGCTCGCCGCGGTGGACGACCCCGCACGGCGGCCGGGCGGACCCCAGCGCCCGCAGCAGTACGGGGTGACGGGCACACCGCTCCCGGCGGAGAACCACGGCCAGGGCCACCAGCCGCACCAGGCGTATCAGCAGCCGCAGCAGTCCCAGCAGGCGTACCAGCCGCAGCAGCCCCAGCAGGCGTACCAGCCGCAGCAGCCGCAGCAGCCGCATGAGGCGTATCAGGCACAACAGCCCCACCCGGCGTACCAGTCGCAGCAGACGCACCACGCTCAGCAGGCACACCAGACGCACCACGCTCAGCAGGCACAGGCACAGGCACAGGCACAGGCACAGGCACAGGCACAGGCACAGGCGCAGGCGCAGGCGCAGCAGGCGTGGCAGCAGCCCGCCCCCGTGCCGGGTGCCGCCCCCGCGCCCGCCTTCGCCCCGGCCGCCGCGCCCACCCCCGCTGCCCCTGCCGCGGCTTCCGCGGCTTCCGCGGCTTCCGCGGCTTCTGCGGCTTCCGGGGCCACCGGGGCTTCCGGTCCTGCCGACGCCTCCGTCCCGGCCGCGCCCGGCGCCGCCGGATACGGTCCCGCGACCCTCGCGGGCAACGCCCGGGTGACGGACGCGCAGCGGGCCCGCCTCGAAGGCCGCTCGCCCGTCATCGAACCCGGCATGCAGCCCGCCGCGCTCACCGCGCTGCTCGGACTGCTGCTCGCGGGCACGGCCGCCGTCGGCTCCTGGGCGCTGCTCGTGCCGCTGGTCGCCCTCCAGGGCCTCACCGCGGCCGGCTGGTTCCGGCTGAACGGCATGTGGCCCGCCCGCCAGGGCATCGCCCTCGCCTTCCTCGGCGCGCTGGTCGCGGACGCGGTGCTGCTGGCGGCGGGCCGCCCCAACGCCCCGGCGGCGATCCTCGGCACCATCGGCGTCTGGGTCCTGCTCACCCTCGTCCTCCAGCTCCGCTCGCACGCCGACCCGGACGAGCGGATGTACGGCCTGATGGCCACCGTCACCTCGGCCGCGCTGGCGATCATGGCGGCCGGCTACCTGGGGTCGGCGCCGCACGCGGTGTCGGTCGGCGCGGCCGCGGTCGCGGTGGCGCTGCTCGCCCGCGCGCTGCCGCTGCCGACGGCGGCCTCCGTGATCGTCTCGGTGGTCGCGGCGGCGGGCGCGGGGATCGTCGTCGGACAGCTGACGGACCTCGGCGCGAAGGGCGCGCTGCTCGGCGCGGGCGCGGCGGTCTGCGCGCTGATCGGGCACCGGGTGGCGAGCTACGACTACCCGTCGCGGTTCGTGCACTTCACGGCGGGCATCGCGCTGCCGCTGACGGCCGCGGCGCCGTGCGTGTACGTACTGGGGCGAGCCCTCGGATAACGGGTCCCGGCCGGTTGTCACAGCTGATCGACAGAGTTCCGGCCCGGCCCCTGGCGAGGGTTAGTCTCGCCGAGGACGGACATCCGGACGTCGGGAACCGAACCGTCGTCGACCGCCGAGGTGGGGAAGACCGCATGCGTGCCCTGCGCACACTTCTGATCGTCGTCGTGGTCCTGGGGGGCCTGTTCGTGCTCGCGGACCGGCTCGCGCTGCACTTCGCCGAGGGCGAGGTCGCCGACCGGCTGAAGACCAGCGAGAACCTGTCGGCGACGCCCGATGTGACGATCGCCGGCTTCCCGTTCCTCACCCAGGTCGCGACCGGGACGCTCGACGACGTCACGATAGGCATCGACGACTACGAGGCGGACACCGGCGCGGCGGCCGGGGACGGCGCGCCGTCGTCGATCCGGATCGAGAACCTCGAGGCGCGGATGAAGGGCGTCGAGTTCTCCGGCGACTTCAGCTCCGCGACGGCGGCCGACGCCACCGGCACCGCGCGTATCTCCTACGCCGAGCTGCTGAAGACGGCGAAGGCCGAGCCGACGCAGGTCGCGCCGGGCGCCACCGCGCAGGTGATCGGCCTCTCCGACGGCGGGGGCGGCAAGATCAAGGTCGCGCTCAAGGCGACGGTCCTCGGGGTGCGGGTGCCGGGACCGCTGTACGTCATGAGCACGGTGGCCGTCGAGGACGACACCGTGAAGGTGCACGCCGACGCGCTGCCGAAGTTCGGCTCGATCGAACTCGGCGAGCGGACGATCCGCTCCATCACCGACTTCCAGCAGCGCATCGACGACCTGCCCGGCGGCATCCGCCTGGACAAGGTCGAGGCGGCGAAGAACGGCGTGGAGATCACCGTGAAGGGTTCGGACGTCAAGCTGGCCGGGTAGGACGGTCCGGATCGCAGCGCACCCGTTTTTCGCACCCTTCTCACATGCCGGACAATCGTGTCTCAAAATACGACACGGCGGTGGCATGTCCCGCTGTCCGTCCCTACGATCGGGACCATGAAGCGACAGGCGGATCTCACGAAGCGGCGGGCAGTCGACCTGTGCCGCGTCGCCGCCATGCTCTGTCGCCCTCTCTGAGCGGACGGCTCCTTCCCGCCTCCGCGTCTCTCCCCGCCCTGCTCAGGGCATCGGTGCGCGCCGCTCGCCGCTCCCGGCGAAAGCCCCCGCACCCCCCGCACCCGCACGCCCCGCCGCAACTGCCCCGGAGGAGAAAGACCATGAGCCGCAGCGACGTCCTCGTAGACGCCGACTGGGTCCAGGAACACCTGGACGACCCCAGCATCGCGATCGTGGAGGTGGACGAGGACACGTCCGCCTACGAGAAGAACCACATCAGGAACGCGATCCGCATCGACTGGACCAAGGACCTCCAGGACCCGGTCCGCCGCGACTTCGTCGACCAGGAGGGCTTCGAGAAGCTCCTCTCCGCCAAGGGCATCGCCAACGACACCCTGGTGATCCTCTACGGCGGCAACAACAACTGGTTCGCGTCCTACGCCTACTGGTACTTCAAGCTCTACGGCCACGACAACGTCAAGCTCCTCGACGGCGGCCGCAAGAAGTGGGAGCTGGACGCCCGCGAGCTGGTCGAGGACGTCCCCGAGCGCGCCGAGACCTCGTACAAGGCCAAGCCGCAGAACACCGCGATCCGCGCCTTCCGTGACGACGTCGTCGCCGCGATCGGCGCCCAGAACCTGGTCGACGTGCGCTCGCCCGACGAGTTCTCCGGCAAGCTGCTCGCCCCCGCGCACCTCCCGCAGGAGCAGTCGCAGCGCCCGGGTCACGTCCCCTCGGCCCGCAACATCCCGTGGTCGAAGAACGCCAACGACGACGGCACCTTCAAGTCGGACGACGAGCTGAAGCAGCTGTACGTCGACGAGCAGGTCGACCTGGCCAAGGACACCATCGCGTACTGCCGCATCGGTGAGCGCTCCGCCCTGACCTGGTTCGTGCTGCACGAGCTGCTCGGCGTGGAGAACGTCAAGAACTACGACGGCTCCTGGACCGAGTACGGCTCGCTCGTCGGCGTCCCGATCGAGCTCGGCGCCGCCAAGTAACCCCCAGCTCATCCGCTGCGACCTGAAGGACGAAGACATGTGTGGAGCGAAGGCCGGCGGCCCGGACGCCTCGACGATCAAGCCCGGTGAGACCACCATCCAGGGCCAGGTGACGCGTGACGGCGAACCTGTGACGGGGTACGTCCGTCTCCTGGACTCGACGGGCGAGTTCACCGCGGAGGTGCCGACCTCCGCGACGGGGCAGTTCCGCTTCTACGCGGCCGAGGGCACCTGGACCGTCCGCGCCCTCGTTCCCGGCGGCACCGCCGACCGCACGGTCGTCGCCCAGCAGGGCGGTCTCGCGGAGGTCGCGATCGCGGTCTGAGGCGCGCGGCGGAGGGCCGCCACGGATGTGCGGGTCGACATCCGGGGCGGCCCTCCGCCATGTCGTCACCCGGGGCATCCCGACCTACCCTGGAGACATGTACGCACGCCGACGGCGCGTCTACTTCGTGATGATGGCGATCTGCATCGGGCTGTTCGTCCTCGCCTGGGGCGTGGTACGCATCTGGTCCGTACCGGCCGCGGTCGGGATGTGCGTCGTCGCCATGGTGATCCCGCCGTTCGCCGCGATGGTGGCGAACCGCAGGGGGCCGGAGGACCGCTGGTGGGACGATCCGTCCGGCGACCCCAAGTCCGACGAGTGGTGGGACGAACTGGACGGCAAGAAACGACGCCGTTAGCTTCGCCGTCAGCTCAACGCCGCCGGCTCACCGCTGCCGGACGGCGGTCAGCACGAGGGTGGTCACCAGACCGCCGACGCTGATCAGGGTGAGCAGACCGCTCCAGAAGGCGTCGTCCCTCCTCCTCCCGCTCACGGGCGGTGCTCCTTCCTCTGATGCTGCCGCATGAGCACGTTGGCGTCGGTCTCGGCGCTGCGGTCGTACTCGGCCCGCGCGCGATCCCGCCGCCGGTCGAGTTCGCCGCAGGTCGGGCACCCGCGGAAGGGCAGCGGCGGCCGGGTGGGGTCGTCGTGCCCCGGCACACTCACGCCGGCCGCCCGGCGCGCGCGTTCGCCGCCTTGACGCCGCTGCGCAGCCGCTCGTCCTGGGTGGGCGGCCGCAGCGTCGCCGGGTCCGCCTCCCACTCGATACCACCACCGACCGGCCGCAGCATGGCGTGCCGCCCGAGGGTGTCCTGGTACTCACCGACCTTCTGCGTGGCCGGATCGTAGAGCAGCGTGCCGGGCTCGAAGGGCTCTGTCGTCATGACTCAGCTCCGTTCATCCAACTCGTCAACATGCCCACGCAATGCGATCAGAGCATTACTCTGGGTGTTCGGGGGTGGGACGAGCATGGCCCATACACAGCCGAGAAACGCCGTTGACGTGCGGTTCTTCCGGTTCCGGGCTCGTTAATTCCACAAGTTCCACGCTCCGGGGAGGACGCGACGAGATGCCGCCGAGAAGAGTCATCACAGGACGGAGCCAGGAGCCCCGACGCCGCTACGCGGAGGAGCTGCGACTCCTGAGAGCGGAACGCGACTTGAGCCTGCGCCAACTGGCGGAAACGGTCGGCTGGGACCCGAGCCTCTTCGGAAAACTGGAGAGCGGAGCGACTTTGGGCAGCCCGGAGGTGGCCCAGGCACTGGACGGGTTCTACGGAACACCGGGGCTGCTGCTGGCGATGTGGGAGGTGGCGGTGGCGGACCCGAAACAGTTCAAGGAGCAGTACCGGCGGTACATGGAGTTGGAGCAGGAGGCGGTGGCTCTATGGCATTACTCGCCCAGCGCTCCGCCGGGTCTGCTTCAGACGCGCGGGTACGCCCGTGAGGCACTCGCGGCGGGCGGCCTCGTGGGCGATGATCTGGACCAGCAGGTCGAAGCTCGCGTGGGACGACGGTTGTTGCTGGAGCGTGACGACGCGCCACCACTTCGGGCGATTTTCTCTGAAGCGGTTGTGCGTACACCTCTGCTTGACAAGCAGGCGTGGAAGGAGCAACTGGCATACCTGTTGGAGGTTATGGAGCGCCCGAGAGTCACGATCTACGTCCTGCCGTTCAGCGCCGGGCTGCATGGCTTGAGGAATACCGCCGTGATGTTTCTGCGTCAGTTGGACGGTGTCACAGTGGTCTATACGGAGAACGATGAACGTGGTGAACTGATCGAAGAACCAGGCCGAGTTGAGTACTTTCAGCGTAGCTACGAAGCAGTTCGTGACTTGGCGTTGTCCCCTGCCGAGTCACGGGCATTCATTCTGCGGATGTTGGAGGAGTTACGGTGCGAACCGTCGAGCTGAGCAACGTGACGTGGCACAAGAGCAGTTACAGCAACGCGACCGGTGGCGAGTGCCTGGAGTTCGCCGGTGGTCTCCCCGTTGTCCCCGTCCGTGACAGCAAGGATCCCCGCCGCGCGCCCCTCGTCTTCGAGGCGGGTGCGTGGTCGGTGTTCGCGGGTGCGGTCAAGCGAGGCGACCTCTTCGGGTAGTGGAGGAGATCCTGTGCGAGTCGTCGATCTGCGCAACGTGAACTGGCGTAAGAGCAGTTACAGCAACACCACCGGCGGAGACTGCGTCGAGATCTCCGTTGACCTCCTGAGCGCTGCTGTCTGGCGTAAGAGCAGTTACAGCAACCAGGACGGCGGCCAGTGTCTGGAGTTCGTCGGTAACCTCCCCGTCGTTCCCGTCCGTGACAGCAAGGATCCCCGCCGCGCCCCCCTCGTCTTCGAGGCGGGCGCCTGGGGTGTGTTCGTCGGTGCCGTCAAGTGGGGTTCGTTGCGGGGCTGATCAGTAGACCAGCGCCTGCGTCCCGTCCGACATCGTCTCCTGGACGAAGACCTGCGCCCCCGCGATGCGGATGCCCTCGATGACGTCCTTCTCCGTGATGTCCCGGCGGGCCGCGCACTGGGTGCACAGGGTGACGCGGCCCCCGGTGACGATCGCCGCCAGCAGATCCTGCAGCGGTGCCGCGTGCGGGAGTTCGAACTCCGCCGCGCGCCCCGGCAGCGCGAACCACGCCGACTCGCCGGTCAGCCACAGGGACACGTCCACGCCGCTCGCCACCGCGACCGCGGCGACCGTGAACGCCTGCGAGCAGCGTTCCGGGGAGTCCGCGCCGGCCGTCACCTTGATCACTAGCTTCTTCGCCATGCCCGAATCGTAATCAGCCCCGTTACAACCGGCGGTGCGACCCATGAGTCTCCTGTGAAGCGTGCATGAGGCACGTACATCGTGTGTTCCGTGGGGGGACGCCTTGGCGACACCAGAACCAGCCGCACCACCGACCCCGGAGGAGAGACCCGCTCCCCGGCGGAGCCGCACCGCGCCGCTCATCGCCTGCGCCGCCGTTCTCGGTGTCGTCGCCGGCACCTGCGTCGGCTACCTCGTGCAGGCCGACCGCGCACCGACCCGGCTGCCCTCCCTGGCCCAGCCGGTGCTCGCGCAGGCCAAGGGGCCGGGGCCCGAGCCGCTGTCGGCCGCCCGGGACCGTCAGGTGAGGACCGACGGTGACCTCCGCAAGCTGCTGGTGGAGAAGCCGGCCGGGGCCCGGAAGTCCGACCTGTCCGGCGTCGACGGCTGGGTGGACCTCGCCGAGTACTCCACTTTCTTCGTCGATCTGGATTCGTCCTTCCGCAGCCTGATGTCAGAGGGGTTCCGCCGGGCCGTCGTCGCTGAGTGGGCGCAGGGCGACCGGCAGACGGGGGTCGTGCTGGCCCAGTACCGGCAGGAGAACGTCCTCGAGGTCGACGGCTACGAGTGGAGTGACCTGTACGCGGACATCGACGGGGTCGCCCGGGAGGGCTGGCCGGTCCCCGGTACCGGCAGCGGCCTGGCGTACGCGGACCCCGAGCCGATCCGGGAGTTCGGATACGGGCCCCTGTACACCGCCACGGCCTTCGCCCACCGCGGTGACATCGTCATGAAGATCTGGATCACTGACACCAAGCGGATCCCCAAGGCGACGATCACGGATCTCGCCGAGCGGCAGTTGGAGCGGCTGTGAGCGAGGAGCACCCTGAGACCGAACGTCCGGAAGGGGAGCCCTCCGGGTCCGAACTCGCCTCCGTCGAGCACCCCGTGAGCGCGCCCGCCGGCGATGACGGCTGCGCCCCGCCCGCCCCGCCGCGTCGCCGTCGCCGGGTCGCCCGCGTCGTCGGGGGCGCCGTGCTCGCCTGTGCCGTCCTCGCCGGTGTCGGTGCCACCGTCGTCACCGTGCGGGACGCCGACCGCGACCCGGGCAAGCCCTCCTTCGAGTTCCAGGACAGCAAGCCCGTCGAGGCGGCGCCCGCATCGGCGAAGGGGCTCGGCGCGCTGCTCGTGCCCTACGGCACCGGCGACTGGAGCCGCGGCCCGGACTTCCAGTCGTTCGGCTCCGACGCCGAACTGAGCGGCGCCCGCGCGCAGGCCCTGCGCAAGGAGGAGTTGAGCGCGCTGCCCCGCACCGAGCGTCGGCAACTGGAGAAGCAGTACGACGAGCACCCCGTCAAGGGAATGGCCATGCGCAGCTACCTCAGCGGCGAACTGGCCAGCCGCAGCGAGAACAAGGGCGTCTACACCGCGAGCCTCATCCTGACCCGGGTGGACAGCCGGGCGCAGGCGCGGGAGCAGATGACCGCCCTCACCCGGGCCATCGACGCCCTCCGCGTCTTCCGCGCGGGCCCCGCGGTCAAGCGGCACAAGGACGCCAAGTGCTTCCTCCAGCCCGCGGAGCTGCGCGAGGACATCGACCGGCTGTGGTGTTTCGCCGCGCGGGGCGACATCATCGTCACGGCCGTCATGAACGGCGTGTGGCCCCTGGACACGAAGGGCGCCGCGACGCTCCTCACCGCCCAGCTCGACCGCATCGCGGAGCCCGGGGAGGCGGTATGACCGAGCAGACCGAGACGCAGAGCGAAACGACGACCGAGACACAGAGCGAAACGACGACCGAGACGCAGGCCCAGACACAGACACCGGCACAGACACAGACCCAGACCCAGACGCAGACCGAGACGCAGACAGAGAGCCCGGCGGCCATCGTCGTACCGCCTCTGCCCGCCACCCCGCCTCTGCCCGCCACCCCGCCTCTGCCCGCCACCCCGCCTCTGCCCGCCACCCCGCCTCTGCCCGCCACCCCGCCCCCGCTGGCCCCCCGCCCCGACCGTCGCGTGCTGCGTGCCGTCCTGCGCTGGACCGCCGTCGCCGTCGCCGTCGTCTTCGGGGCCGTCGGGGCCGGGACCGCCTACGGGATCGGCACGATGGAGCGGACCGACGTGCCCGGTCTCGCGACCGCGTCGGACGGCCGGTGGGAGTACCCCACGCTCACCAGGCCCCCGCTGCCGTCCGGCAGCCCCGGGCCGTTCGCCGACTCCAACCCGGCCGAGGCGCACCACGCGGACCTGCGCGCCCTGGTGCTGCCCGCGCCGAAGGGGGCGAAGGAGGACCCCGCCCTGCGCGGCTCCGACGGCTGGCTCCCCACCGGCACCTTCCTCGCCGAGTACTCCGAGGCGAGCGAGCGCGACGCGCTGCGGACGGCGCTCACGGACCGCGGCCTGCGGTACATCGCCGCCCGCGGCTGGACCACGACCGACGGCACCCGCACCCGTATCTACCTGCTCAGGTTCGGCTCCGGGGTGGTCGTGCACGACCTGTTCACGGAGCGGGTCGCACCGGCGAGCGCCCCCGGTTTCCGGCTGCGCGGCACCGACGTCTCCCTCTTCGACGACGGCTTCCCGCCCCAGACCGACATCGACCGGGTGCAGCGCTCCGCCTACAACGAGATGGCGCCCTACGGTCCCGAGCAGGTCAGGCACGCCTACCTCTCCGCCGGTGACGTCCTCGCGCTGGTCGTCCAGAGCCGCGAGGGGCGGGCGGCGGCCGTGCCGTTCCAGCAGACGGTCGTCCTGCAGAGCCAGCTCCTGGGCTGATCCCCTGGCCCGTTCCCTCGCAGGGCCTACCTCACGCGGAGGTCCGGGCCCCGGCCGACTAAGCTGGGGCCCGGCCTTAGTACCGCACCACCACGTCCAAGGAGCACCCCGTGCTTGAGGCATTCTTCGAAGCCCTGCTGGTCCTGGTCTGCGTCGGCGTTCTCGCCTTCGCCGGGCTGACCGTGAAGAAGCTGTACCAGGGCCAGCGCTGACCTCCGCCAAGGAACCGACCAGAAACTGTCGCTCATGATCGAGATTCCGTCCGACCTCCACAAGGACCTGGTCCCCCTCGCCTTCCTCCTCGGCGACTGGGCCGGCGCGGGAGTCCACGACTTCCCCGGCTCCGAGAAGTGCAACTTCGGGCAGGAGGTCTCCTTCAGCCACGACGGACGGGACTTCCTGGAGTACCGGTCGCACACCTGGGTGCTCGACAACGACGGCAACAAAGTCCGCCCGCTGGAGTCCGAGTCCGGCTTCTGGCGCATCGACGCGGCCCGCAAGGTCGAGGCCACGATGACCCGCGACGACGGCGTCATCGAGATCTGGTACGGCGAGCTGGCCGACAAGAAGCCGCAGATCGACCTGGTCACGGACGCGGTCGCGCGGACGGCCGCCTCCCGGCCCTACACCGGCGGCAAGCGGCTGTACGGGTACGTCAAGAGCGACCTGATGTGGGTCGGCGAGAAGCAGACCCCCGAGGTCGAGCTGCGCCCCTACATGTCGGCGCACCTGAAGAAGGTCGTCACCCCCGAGGACGTCGAACGCTGGGCGAAGGCCCTCCCCGACGACATGCCGGACGACGGCATCGCCTTCTTCAAGTAGTCCTAGACTCGGGGGTGTGGTGAGCATCGACTGGAAGAGTGACCTCAGACAGCGCGGCTACCGGCTGACGCCGCAGCGGCAGCTCGTGCTCGAAGCCGTCGACACCCTCGAACACGCGACCCCCGACGACATCCTCGTGGAAGTGCGCAGGACGGCGTCGGGGGTGAACATCTCCACCGTCTACCGGACCCTGGAGCTGCTGGAGGAGCTGGGCCTGGTCAGCCACGCCCATCTCGGGCACGGCGCGCCGACCTACCACCTCGCCGACCGGCACCACCACATCCACCTCGTCTGCCGCGACTGCGACAACGTCGTCGAGGTCGATGTGTCGGTGGCCGCCGACTTCACCGCCAAGCTCAGGGACACCTTCGGTTTCGAGACCGACATGAAGCACTTCGCGATCTTCGGCCGCTGCGAGGAGTGCGCGCGCGAGCCCGCCGTCGGCGACGGCGCGGGTCCGCTGAAGGCCACGGCCGCCGAGTCGTAGGCTTGGGCTCATGATGAGCCCTCTGCTGTCCCTGCCCGGCGCTGTCCCCGCCGAGGGCGTGGACGAAGGTGTCGCCGCCCACTACGGCGACCTGTTCCGTGAGCAGCGTGCCCTCGCCGACGGCACCGGCTTCGTCGACCTGTCGCACCGCGGCGTCGTCGCCGTCACCGGCGAGGACCGGCTGAACTGGCTGCACCTGCTGCTCACCCAGCACGTCAGCGACCTCCCCGCCGGTCTCGCCACCGAGGCGCTGATCCTCTCCGCGCACGGCCACATCGAGCACGCCCTCTACCTCGTGGACGACGGCACCACCACCTGGGCGCATGTCGAGCCCGGCACCGTCGAGGCGCTCATCGGCTACCTGGAGTCGATGAAGTTCTTCTACCGGGTCGAGGTCACCGACCGCACCGGGGACATCGCCGTCGTGCACCTGCCGGCCGGTTCCATCGCCGAGGTGCCCGAGGGGACCGTCGTCCGCGAGACGGCGTACGGGCGGGACCTCTTCCTGCCCCGCGACGCCCTGGAGGCTTACGCCGAGCGGACCGGTCACCCGGCGGGGCTGCTGGCCTACGAGGCGCTCCGGGTCGAGCAGCACCGGCCGCGGCTCGGCTTCGAGACCGACCACCGCACCATCCCGCACGAGCTGGGCTGGATCGGCACCGCCGTGCACCTCCAGAAGGGCTGCTACCGCGGCCAGGAGACGGTCGCCCGGGTGCAGAACCTGGGCAAGCCGCCGCGCCGTCTCGTCTTCCTCCACCTCGACGGCAGCGAGGTCCACCTGCCGGGCGCGGGCACCGAGATCCGGATCGCCGACGAGGGGCCCGACGGCCGCAAGGTCGGCTTCATCACGACCTCCGTCCGCCACCACGAGCTGGGTCCGGTCGCCCTGGCCCTGGTCAAGCGGAACGTCGCGACGGACGCCAGGCTGCTGGCCGGCGACACCGCCGCCGCCCAGGAGACCGTCGTCGAGCCGTAGCCCCCGGTTCTCCGGTCTCGGTCCCCTGTCCCCTCTGCCCTGTCCCCTGTGCTCGGTCCCTGTCCGCTGTGCTCGGTCCTCTGGCCCCCGTGCTCCGTCCCCCGTGCTCCGTCCTCCGAGCACGGGGGCCGATGCCCGTCAGATGTCGATCAGGACCGTGAACGGGCCGTCGTTCGTCAGCGTCACCCGCATCGACGCGCCGAACCGGCCCGTCTCCACCGTCGCGCCCAGCGCCCGCAGCTGGGCCACCACCTCGTCCACCAGCGGTTCGGCGACGTCGCCCGGGGCGGCCGCGTTCCAGGTGGGGCGGCGGCCCTTGCGGGCGTCGCCGTACAGCGTGAACTGGCTGATCACCAGGAGCGGCGCGTCGATGTCGCTGCACGACCGCTCGTCCTGGAGCATCCGCACCGACCAGAGCTTGCGGGCCAGCTGGGCCGCCTTCTCCACGGTGTCCTCGTGTGTCACGCCGACCAGGACGCACAGGCCCTCGCCGCTGATCTCCCCGACCGTCTCGCCGTCGACGACCACCCGCGCGCCGTCGACCCGCTGCACCACCGCTCGCATGGGCCCCATCATGCCGGTCCGTTCGAGCGGGTCCGCACACGGGTCGCTCATCGCTCCTTAACCCCCCATCTGGGGCCGTTCGGGGGCACTCGGTCACATAGCGGCCACCGAGGGTGGCACGATGCTTCCGAACACGGCGGTCTACGGGACGGTAGAGACACATGAGCACACCGAGTACCGGGCGGCAGCCCGGCCCGGTCTCGTCCACCCGCGCGGGGGAGAGCCGGGCGGAGGACTGCCGGGCGGGAGACCTCGCCGCGCCCAGGCCGCCCGCGCAGCGCACCGACAGCCCGGCGGCGGCCGACCCCGGCGGGCCTTTGCCGCCCGTCGAACCGCCGTCGCCCGTCGAACCGTCCGAGCCCGACCTGACCAGCCTGAACCTGCCCGAGCTGCGCGTGCTGCGCCGGGACGCCCAGCGCGACGAGGCCGACCTCAGCTACGTGCGCAGGCTGCTCCAGGGCCGTATCGACATCCTCCGCGCCGAGCTGGCCCGCAGGCGGCCGGTCAGGGACGGCGGTGAGGGCTCCGTCGTCGACCGGCTCTCGCAGATCCTCGCGGACGCCCCGGCCAGGCACCGGTCGTCCGCCCGCCATGTCACCCTCGGGACCCCGCAGAGCGCGGAGTACCGGCAGCTGGCCGCCGACATGCTCGCCGAGGTCGAGCTGTCCGACCTGGCCGCCCGCACCGACCTGGAGCTGCACACGGCGATGGGGCGTCTCGTGGGGTACGAGCAGCAGGTGTCCCGGTGCAGGCAGCGGCTCCAGCGGACGGCTGACGGCTGTAGCGGGGAGATCGCCCGCAGGTACCGTGAGGGTGAAGCCCAGGTGGACGACCTGCTCACATGAGCCCCGGCGCGACGGCCGTCCCACGGGAACGCCCGCCGCGGAAGGCCACCGCCGATGCCGTCACCGAAGCCGTCCCCCATGCCGTCACCGAAGCCGTCTCCCGTGCCGTCACCGAAGCCCGTGCCGTCCCCCGCCGGGCCGCCCGCCCCGCCCGTCCTCGCGGAAGTGGTCCGCTCCGGGTTCGTCGAGGGACGGCACCGGGGGAGCCTGGTCCTGCTGGGCGCCGACGGCGCCGTGCAGCTGGCCCTCGGTGACGTGACGTCGCCGGTCTTCCCCCGCTCCGCCAACAAGCCGATGCAGGCCGCGGGCGTCCTGCGGGCAGGACTCGAACTCAGAGGAGAGCGGCTGGCGTTGGCCGCCGCCAGCCACGCGGGCGAACCCTTCCACCGGGACCTGGTCCGCACGCTGCTCGCCGAACACGGCCTGACCGCCGAGCAGTTGCGCTGCCCGCCCGACCTGCCCCTCGACCCGGTCGAGCGGGAGGCGTACCTGGCGGCGGGCGGGGTCCGCGACCGGGTCGCCATGAACTGCTCCGGCAAGCACACCGCGATGCTCGCCGCGTGCGCGCTGCGCGGCTGGCCGTTGGAGAGCTACCTCGACCCCGGCCACCCGCTCCAGCGGCTCATCCACACGGTGGTGGAGGACGCGGCCGGCGAACCGGTCGCGACGGTGGGCACCGACGGCTGCGGGGCGCCCCTGGCGGCGATCGGCCTGACCGGGCTCGCCCGCGCCTTCCGCTCCTTCGTCCGCGCCGAGCCCGGCTCGGCCGAACGCCGGGTCGCCGACGCGATGCGGGCCCACCCCGAGTACGTCGCGGGCAGCAGGCGGCACGACACCTGGCTGATGCGGGAGGTGCCGGGGACGCTCGCGAAGACGGGCGCCGAGGCGGTGCAGGCGGTGGCCCTCGCCGACGGCCGGGCGCTGGCGTTCAAGGTCGAGGACGGCGGCGCGCGGAGCCTGGGCCCGGTGCTCGCGCGGGCCCTCGCGCTGCTGGGGGTCGCCTCCCCGGTCCTCGACCGCGTCGGCCGCTCGCCCCTGACGGGCGGCTCACGGGAGGTGGGGGAGGTACGGGCCGCTTTCTGACCTCTCTCCGACCTCCCTCTGATCTCTCTCTGACCTCTCTCCGATCTCTTTCTGACCTCCCTCTGACCTGTCGCCGACCTCTTTCCGACCTCGGAAATCTGCGCGACACCTCACCCTCGTCCACATACCGTGAGGCCATGACCAGCGCGCGTACCGATATCGACGTCCGGCCCATCACCGAGGCAGAGTTTCCCGAGTGGCTGCGTGCCGTGCGCGCCGGGTTCCAGCGGGAGCCCGTGGTGCCCGCGGAGGAACTGGAGGGGCGGCGCTCCTGGTTCGAGCCCGGCCGGTTCCTCGGGGCGTTCGACGGCGGGCGCTGTGTGGCGACGTTCCGCTCCTTCGACCAGGAGGTGACGGCGGTCGGCGGGCGGCCCGTCGCCGCCGACGCGGTCACCGGTGTCACCGTCACCGCCACGCACCGCAGGCGCGGCCTGCTCACCCGCATGATGAGCCAGGACCTCGCGGCGGCCAAGGAGCGCGGCGACGCCGTCGCCACCCTGATCGCCGCCGAGTACCCGATCTACGGCCGCTTCGGCTTCGGTCCCGCCACCGGCGGCACGCGGTGGGACATCGACGTGACGCGCGCCGGGTTCGACCCGCGCACGCCGGTGGCGGCCGACGGCGGCCGGATCGACCTGGTGGAGCCCGAGGACGTCCGCAAGACGGGGCCCGAGCTG
Source organism: Streptomyces griseoviridis (assembly GCF_005222485.1). NCBI lineage: Bacteria > Bacillati > Actinomycetota > Actinomycetes > Kitasatosporales > Streptomycetaceae > Streptomyces > Streptomyces griseoviridis. The sequence continues at coordinate 4,300,431 of NZ_CP029078.1, read as the reverse complement.
CACGAGCGGGTGCGCAGGGCCACGGCCGGCGCCGTCAGCAGGACCGACCTCTGGTGGCAGACCGCCACCGGGGCGGTGCGGCTCGACGCCAAGTGGACCACGCCCTTCTTCGCCGCCTACCGGGCGCCGGACGGCACGGTCGACGGACTGGTGGCCTACGAGGTGGACGACGTCTGGAGCGACACCAAGCAGCCGCTGGAGACGGCGAAGGTGCGCTGGCTGCTCGCCGCGACCCCGCAGGCCGAGCGCGCCCTGTGGCACTACCTCTGCTCGATCGACTGGGTCACCCGCGTCAAGAGCGACCACCGCGCCCCCGACGACCTGCTCCCGCTGCTGCTGCCCGACCCCAGGGCGGCCGTCGTCGCCACGCAGGCGGACTGGCTGTGGGTGCGGATCCTGGACGTCGTGCAGGCCATGGAGGCGCGGACGTACGGGCGGGAGGGCGGCCTGGTGCTCGACGTCGTCGATCCGGCCGGGCTGACCGGCGGGCGGTACCAGTTGACGGTCTCGCCCGCCGGGGCGACCTGCGTGCCTACCACGCGCAGTGCTGAACTCTCCCTCGGCATCGTCGAGTTGGCGATGCTCTGGCTGGGCGACGAGTCGACGGTGCGGCTCGCCGCGCTGGGCCGGGTGACGGAGGAGCGGGCGGGCGCCGCCCGTGCGGCCGACGCCCTGCTGCGTCCGTCCAGGCGACCGTGGTGCCCGGATATGTTCTGAGCTGCGGTCCCTTCCTGTTCAGCGGTGCGTACACGCGTGTGACTGCCGACGCGTGTACGCCGTTGCGCGTGTGGTGCCGGGTGCGCGGTGCATCATCCGTAGCTGTTCAGTTGTGACGGTGCGTGTTCAGTTGTGGCTGTGCCGGCGGCCGCGCGGGCCGCTCGCTCTGCGTGAAGTTTTCGGTGTTCAGTTGTGGCTGTACGGCTGGAGCGGGTCGGCCGGGGTCCCGGCTCCCCTCCGGAAGGGAACCCGAGCGACACCCTTGGATTCTGCATGCCAACCACCCTGAAAAGCAACCAGGTTGCTCAAGTTGGCTGCCAACTTCACTGTACTTATCTCCACTTGGAAGCGGCTTATAACCACCTCATGAAGAACTGCCTTAAGATGGCGGGAAGTTGTACTGTTTTGCCGTGGACCCGAAACACGGCTCTGCCACTGGGCGGACGAGGTCTCAGCGGCCACAGAGGTCACTCGAGGTGGCGGACGCGCTGCGGGCCAGGATCCGGAGCGGGGAACTGCGTGCCGGTCAACGGATGCCCACGCAGGCGCGGTTGGCCGACGAGTTCGGCGTGGAGCGGGGTGCGGTGCGCGAGGCGCTGCGCATTCTTCAGTCCGAGCACCTGTTGGCCAACGTCTCGAAGGGCAGCCCCGCCACCGTGGTCGGCGACCCGTCCTACCCCGGACGGCCGGCCGGGCCCGCCGCGCCACCCCTCCCCACCACGGTGGCGCTGGCCCCGAGGGTCGCCACCGCCTTCGACGCCCCGCACGTGGAGATAGACGCCCTGTGCCTGACCTCGGTCTCCCTCAACCTCGCCCTCGGCGAACCGCTCTGGCGCATCCACGCCGGACAGCTGAAACCGGCCAAGGTCGACGTGCGGGTGCTGCTGCCAAGCCGGGACATCGACCTGGCGTTCCCGACCCTGGTGGAGGCCGCACCGGGCAACCGGCTGCGCCGCCACTGGCTGGCCCAGCGCAACGCCCAGGGCCAGGTGCTGCGCCACAACCTGCTCGCGCTGCGCGCCACGCACGGCATCGACGTCCGGGTGACCTTCCGCGCCCTGCCGTTCACCCCGCCGGTCAAGCTGTACCTGCTCAACGGCGCGGAGGCGCTGTTCGCGTTCTACACGCTCTCGCGCAGCGAGCGGGAGGTCGACCACGAACAGCTCCAGCTCTACGACGTGGAGGGCACCCGGTCGATGCTGTTCGCGTTCGAGCGGGGGGCCGGGGTGCGGGACACGACGTTCGTGGAGCAGTCCCGGCGGTGGTTCGACGCGCTGTGGCGGACCATCAGCACGGATCTCCAGCTCGGCGACTGACGGAGCACGGATGCCGCCGACTTCACCAGCTTGGTGACCAACTCTGACCGGGTAATCTCGACTTGGTCGGTACTCATAAACAACTTTCAAACAACTCGCCCCAGATGGATCGAAGTTGTAGCGTTTGGTCGTGACCCAGGAGAACGTGGTGGCAGTGAACGGCAGAAAGCACTCCGCACAGGAGATCGCCGACAGCCTCCGGGAGCGCATCAGGGCCGGTGCGCTCAAGGCGGGCGACCGGCTGCCCACCCAGGCCGAACTCGCCGACGAGTTCGAGGTCGAGCGCAGCACCGTCCGCCAGGCCCTGCGCGCCCTCCAGGACGACGGCCTGCTGAGCAACGTCAGCAAGGGCAGCCCGCCGCGCATCGCCCAGCCCTCGGTCACCCCGGACGGCCCCCAGCCCACGATGGTCGGCCTCGCGCCCCGGCTCGCCGAGGCGTTCTCGGCCCGGCACGTCAAGGTGGACGCCGCCTGCCTCACCGCCGAGACCCTGATGCTGGCCCTCGGCGACCCGCTGCGCAGCATCCACGCGGGCGAGCTGCGCCCCGAGTCGATCGACGTCCGCATCCTGCTGCCGTCACGCGAGATCAACCTGGCGTTCCCGGTCCCCGTCGACGGGCGCGGCGACGGCGACGACGACCCGGTCCACCAGCGCTGGCTGGCCCAGCGCAACGCCCAGGGCCAGGTCATGCGGCACAACCTGCGCTCGCTGCGCTCGTCCCACGGCATCGACGTCGACGTCACGTTCCGGGCCCTGCCGTTCACCCCGCCGGTCAAGCTGTACCTGCTCAACGGCGCGGAGGCACTGATCTCGTACTACATGGTCTCCCGGCGCGAGGAGACCAACGACGGGCAGACGCTCGACATGTACGACGTGCTGGGCGCCGAGTCGCTGCTGTTCTCCTTCGACCGGACGGCGGGCCGGCGCGACGCCGCGTTCGTGGACGAATCGCAGAAGTGGTTCGACGCCCTCTGGGAAACCATCACCACCGACCTGACACTCTTCTAGTGACTTCTGATACGGCGCAGACCGAACCGGTGGCGAAAGAGACCGTGTACGACATCGCGTACGACACCGAGGAACTCAGGAACCTGATCACCCGCCCCCGTGTCGTCCTCTGGGACTTCGACGGGCCCGTCTGCCGGCTGTTCGCCGGACATCCCGCCCGTGACGTGGCGGCCGACCTGGTCGGCTGGCTGGCGGGGCGGGGGCTGCGGGACCTGCTCACCGACGAGGAGCGGGAGACCTACGACCCGCAGGTCGTCCTGCGCGCCGTCGACCGGCGCCACCCCGGCAGCGACCTGGTCACCGAGCTGGAGGAACGGCTCACCCGGCACGAGCTGAACGCCGCGCCGTCCGCCTGGCCGACCGCCTACGCCGACCCGCTGATCCGCACCTGGACGGCGGTCGGCGCCCGGCTCGCCGTCGCGACCAACAACTCCGCCACCGTGGTCCGCGCCTACCTGGAGGGCCGCGGCCTGCTGTCCTGCTTCGACCCGCACCTCTACGGCCGCACCCAGGACCTGCACCGCCTCAAGCCCCACCCGCACTGCCTCAACCAGGCGTTGAGCGCGCTGGACACCGCCCCCGAGGACGCCCTGATGATCGGTGACGCGCCGTCCGACTGCGAGGCCGCGGCGCAGGCGCGGGTGCCGTTCCTCGGCTTCGCGCGCAACGACCGGAAGGCCGAACTGCTGCGCAGGGCCGGGGCCGACATCGTCGTCGACTCCCTTCAGCCGCTGCTCAGCCTGGTGCACGGGTAGCCTGGCCCTCCCCGGAAGCGGGCGCGCACGCGCTGAGCGGAACCTCCGCCGCGCGCGTACGAGGCGGTGTACACGCCGACCCGCCACGACCGCGCGGACCCGCGCCGCGCACCACCCGTTGTGGTGAGGCGGACACCGTTTCGACGAGAGACACCCTCCGCGCGTGTTTACGGTGTGCCGTACCGTTCTCATCACGCATCCGGAGCAGCCCGTGGGCGCACCACCTTCCCTTCCGCCGCTTCCCGGGGGACGGGCCCGACCCACGGACGCCGTAAGGGAGTTCATCGACACCGCGCGGGCGCGCGGGCGTACGCTCACGGGCCACCACCACCACAACCACGTGCTGCCGCTGACGGCGACGGCGGCCCGCCGGTGGGGGCGGCCCGAGGGCACCTCGGCGACCGTGCGGACCCGGCGGCCCGAGGCGCTGCCCGTGGTGATCAGGACCTGGCCCGACGAGGCGGGCGTCCTGCGCGCCGTCGAAGGGCACCTGCCGAACACCCCCGTCTGCCTCTTCGCGGACGACGGCTGCCTCGTCCTCAGCCATGTCGAGGGCGTGCCGCTCTCCGCCGTCCACCCCGACGACACCCCCGTCGACGCCCGGCGCGTCGACGAAGCGGTCGGGCAGCTCGCCCTCCTGACCCGGGTCCGCCGCGAGAACCTGCCGGCGCTGCCGCCGTCCTGGCCCCACAACCGGGACAGCCAGGGCTTCCTGCGGACCCTGGCCCACCTCGCCGACCAGCAGATCCGGCTCCCGGGCCGCCCCGAGTTCGGCGGCCTGTTCGCCGCGCTCGGCCTGCCCGACGACGCCCTCGCCCGGTTCGCCGACCGGGTCCCCGCGATGACCCGCCGCCCCTACAGCCTCCTCCACACCGACCTGCACCGCGGCAACCTGATCCTGCCCGACCCCGAAGGCACAGGACTGGCCTGCGTCGACTGGGAACTGGCCGGCTACGGCGACCCCCTGCACGACCTCGCCACCCACCTGGTGCGCATGCGGTACCCGGCCCACCAGCGGGACGACGTCGTCGAGGCGTGGGCCCGCGCCATGGAGGCGGTGCGCCCCGCCGCCGTCGCCGGACTCGCCAAGGACCTGCGCCACTACGTCGACTTCGAACGCGCCCAGTCCGTCTATCCGGACGTGATGCGGGCCGCGCACCCGCTGGCCGGCACCGACGACGAGGACGGCCTGCGCCGGGCGACGGCCGCCGTGCACGACGCGCTGCTCTCCGCCGCCCAGCCGCTGAGGCTGCGGGACGTGCCGGAACCCGCCCAGATCGAGGGCATCCTCTACCGCTGGCGGGCGGCCAGGCCGAAACCGGCCGACGGCGGCGGCCCGCGGGTGCTGCGCGCCCTGCGGTGGCGGGCCGACCGACGCCTCTCGGAACACCCCGACTTCCCGGCGGCCTCGGTCGGCCTCGCCCTGCTCGAGGAGGGGGCGGCCCCCGCCAACCGGGTGTTCAAGGGAACGGCCCACCTCAACACCGTCGTACGGGTACCGGGCGTCGACTACCCGGTCGTCGTGCGCCGCAAGGTCGCCGGACTCGTCCGGCGCGAGCCCAGCTTCCTCAGCGAACACGCGGTGCTGCGCGCCATCGAGAGGTCCGGCGCCGAGGTGGCGGCCCCCCGGGTGCTGGCCCTCGGCAGCAGCTACCGGGGCGACCCCTTCGCCATCCACACCTACGTCGGACACCGGGACATCGACCGGCCCCCGAGCCACCCCGTGCACGGGCTGCTGCCGCACGAGGCCGACCGGCTCGTCGACCAGCTGCACGCCATGACCCGGGTGGACTACGAACAGGTCGACCCGGCGGCGGGCGAAGGCGGCTTCCACCGCTGGCTGCGCGAGCAACTGGTGCTGATGGTCGCCGAGTTGCCCGACGAGTCGCAGCAGGCCGCCCGGCTCCTCGGCCTGCCGGGCGCCGACCGGCTGCGGGAGATCCTCGCCCGGCACGAGGTCAGCCACCGCACACCCGCCCTCCTGCACGGCGACCTCAACCCGTGGAACCTGGTGCGCCGCAGCGACCGGCTGGCGCTGACCATCATCGACTGGGAGATGGCGGTGGTCGGCGATCCGCTCTACGAACTGGTCCGCCACATGCACCTCACCCCCACCCTGCCGGAGATCCGCGACCGCATGTTCCGCCGCTGGGAGAGCCTGTTGCCCGCGGCCAGCACCACCGGCTGGCGCGAGGACTGGCGGGTCTACCGCTGGATCGAACTGGTGCGGTCCGCGTACGTCGACCTCGACCGCCTGGTGACCGGAGCGGGCCTCGACGCCCCCAACGTCCGCCGCGCGGTGGACTCCTACGCGATGACCCTGATCGCCGCGACCGGCTCCCTCGGCCTCACCCCCCGCCCCACCACCGGCCCCGACTTCGACGAGCCTTCGGGGGTGGGGGGAGCGGTGCCGGGGGGGTGAGGGGGGCGAGGAGGGGGATCAACTCCCGTTCCTCGCCTGTGAGCGTGTCGTCGGGCATGCGCTGCTGCGTCTGCTTTCTCTGTCGCTGGTTCCCATGGGGATGAAAGGGGCGCAGAGAAGAGAGGCGGGCTCCTGGCCCGCCACAGGTTCTCGGGGGCGGGCGAGCGGCCAGTACTGCGGACCACTGTGGCTACTCGGCTACGGTGAGGCGCGCCCGGAGACGGAGTGAGGGGAGCCCCATGGACGCCTGTTTCGCCGAACCTCGACTCGCCGCGATCTACGACGCCCTCGACCCCGACCGCACCGACCTCGACGCCTACCTCGGGATGGCGCGGGAGTTCGGGGCACGCCGGGTGCTGGACATCGGGTGCGGGACGGGCGTGTTCGCGCTGCTGCTGGCCGGGCGCGGGGTCGAGGTCGTCGGCGTCGATCCGGCGCGGGCGTCCGTCGACGTGGCGCGCGGCAAGCCGGGTGGCGAGCGGGTGCGCTGGTGCGACGGGGACGCGACGACGCTGCCGCCCCTGCGGGTCGACCTTGCGACCATGACGGCGAACGTCGCCCAGGGCATCGTCGATCCCGTTGCCTGGCACGGAACGTTGCGGGCCGCGCACGCGGCGCTCCGCCCCGGCGGACGCCTGGTCTTCGAGACCAGGGACCCGGCGGGACGCGCGTGGGAGCGGTGGAACCGGGCCGACTCCGAGACCGTGACCGAGGTGCCGGGCGTCGGCGCGGTCCGCAGTTGGGTCGAACTGACCGAGGTGCGGGGGCCGTTGGTGACGTTCCGCTGGACGTACGAGTTCGCCTCCGACGGCGCCGTCCTGACGTCGGACTCGACGCTGCGGTTCCGTGAACGCGACGAGGTGGAGGGGGAGTTGGCCGCGACGGGCTTCGTCCTCGACGAGGTGAGGGACGCGCCGGACCGGCCGGGCCGCGAGTTCGTGTTCGTGGCCCGGCGGCCGTGACGGCGAAGGGCGCCCCGGTCAGGACGTGCGTCACAGTGCCGTGCCGTGCCGTGCCGGGCCGTGCCGTGCCGGGCCGGGCCGCACCAGGCTGTGGACCTCGGCCTGGAGCGCGGTGCGGTGCGGGCCACGGCCCACCCCCGGTCATGAGGTGCGTCACAGTGCCGCGCCGAGGCTGTCGGCCCCGGCCGGGACCCGGTGCGGGCAACGGCCCACCCCTGGCCGCCGATCCGGAGACGGTCCCGCGGCCGGGCGCGCGGCGGCCCGCCCGGGGCGGTGCCGGGGCGACTCAGGTCACCCTTCCCCGCCGTCGCGGGCGCTGGTACAGATGGTGGTGTTCTGCCAGCACATCGGAAGTCTCGCCATGAACCAGGACAACGCCGACGCCCTCATACCCTTCACCCTCGACCTGACCTTCGACGAGGCCAGGCGGAGGACCGAGGTCATGGCCGCGCTCGGACCCGACTGGGACCCGGTGGCCGCGCTCCAGGGCGAGGACGAGGCGTACGCCCTCCTCTACTCCGGTCTCGACGCCGAGCAGCAGCGCACCTACGACATGCTCGTGGCCGCCGGTGTCCTGCCGGGGGAGGGGCCGGGCCGTGCGCCTTCCCACTGACCCGCAGGCCGACCCCTCCCGCCGCGCCTGGGTGGCGTGCCCCGTCTGCGACGACGCCCGGCACTGCGCGACCTGCGCCGACCGCCGCAACTGCGACGACCACTGGCGCTACCTGATCTCCAACGACGGACCGGTCGTCCACCTCCAGTGCCCCCGGTGCACGCACATGTGGTCCCTGAACACCCGCCCCGGCACGTCCCCCCGCCCCGGCGGCGGCTCCTGCCCCTGACGGGCGGGGGCGGGCCTCAGCCGGTGAAGTCGTACACGTCGAAGGTGGTGACCAGGCCGTACCCGAGGCGCTCGTAGAGGGCGTTGCTCGTGGGGTTGGCCGCGTTCGTGAACAGGACAAGCTCGGTGGCGCCCGCGGCCAGCGCGGCCCGGCTCACCGCCGCCGTGACGGCACCGGCGTAGCCGCGTCCGCGCAGCTGGGACGGGGTGTAGACGGGGTCGATCCGGACCTGCCCCGCGACCATCGGGTTGGCGCCCGCCATCGAGACGGGCGTGCCGTCCGGGCTCTGCCAGTAGGTGTAGCGCTTCTCGGCGAAGCGGGTGCCGGCCCAGGAGCCGGCGTCGATGGTGACCTCCTCCCCGACGTCCGCCGCGAACGCCCGGCACCAGCTCATCAGGTGCTCGTGGTCGTCCTCGCCCACGCTCCTGGCGCCGCCGTCAGGGAACGGGTCGGGCGGGGTGAGGGTGCCCAGGCGGCGCAGCCTGATCCGGACGCGGACCGTCGACGTCGCACCCGTGCGCCGCTGCCAGGCGTCCGCGAAGGCGGCGGCGGTGTCCTGCTCGCCGGTGACGCCGGTGAGGCGGTGGCCGCGGGAGATCAGCTGGGCTGCCAGCTCGTCGGCCTGCGCGGAGGTGAGCGCGGTGACGGTCAGCCGGCGGCTGCGCGGGAAGCTGAAGAAGGCGGCCTCGACCTCACCCCCTCGCTCCAGCCGCCCCAGTACGGGGACGCCGGCGCCGTGCGCGGCCACTCCGAGGGTGCGCAGCTTCTCGGTCAGGGTCAGCCAGGTGGTGTGCACGGTGCGGCGCGAGCGCAGGAAGTCCCCGGCTCGGGCGAGGAAGTCGTCGACGTCGTCGGTCAGATGCCAGTCAGCGGAGTGCATGCCGCATGATCGCCCCCGCGCCGGGCGCCCGGGGGCGGTGAGCCCGATTTCAGGACACGTCCGCCTGCCGGTCGCGGGCGAAGAAGTGGACGACGTCCGCGGCGGTCGGGTCGTCCAGGGCCCCTCCCTCGACGGCGGCCGCGGCGCTGCGCGGGAACATGGCCCGCTCGTACGCGGCGAGCGCCGCCTCGACGTCGTCGGGGTGGGCGGCGAGGGCTTCGCCGAGTTCGGCGCCGTCGAGCATGGCGAGATTGGCACCCTCGCCGTTCGGGGCGGTGAGGTGGGCGGCGTCGCCGACCAGGGTCACCCCGGGCACCCGGTCCCAGCGGTGCTCGTGCGGGAGCGTGAAGTGGGGGCGCAGGATGGGCGGGATGTCGCTCTCGGTGATCAGGCAGGTCAGCTCGGGAGCCCAGTTCTCGAACTCCTGTGCTATCCGTGCGACGGCCGCCTCCGCGTCGGCGAAATCGACGTCCGCGAACCACTCCTGGGACCTGATCAGCGTCACGTAGGCGTGCAGCGTCGAGCCGCTCTCCCGGTGCGCCCCGATCCACTGACCGCCCGAGCCGAACGCGAACATGTTGCCGCCGCCGACCGTCTTCGCGGCGACCGGATGCCGGGTGTCACCGTCGAAGAGATACGTCTCGACGAACGCCTGGCCGACGTACTCGGGGGTCGCCGCGGACAGCAGGGGCCGCACCCGCGACCAGGCGCCGTCCGCGCCGACCAGCAGCTCCGTGACGACGGCGGTGCCGTCCGCGAACGTCACCTCGTGCCGTCCGTCGCCGAGCGAACGGACGCCGCTGACCTTGTGGTCCCAGACGACGGTGCCGTCCGGGAGCGAGTCGAGCAGCATCCGCCGGAGGTCGCCGCGCTGCACCTCGGGCCGGCCGCCGGTGCCGTCGTCGGGCTGGTCGACCAGGACGGTGCCGTCCTTGTCGAGCACCCGCATCGCCTGCCGTCCCGGCAGCACGAGGGCGCGGAACTCGTCCATCAAGTCGGCCGCGCGCACCGCGAGTTGGCCGTTGTAGTCGTGGATGTCGAGCATCCCGCCCTGCGTCCGCGCCGTCGGCGAGGACTCCGCCTCGTGGACGGTGGCGGAGATGCCGTGCAGGTGCAGCACCCGGGCGAGGGTGAGGCCGCCGAGTCCGGCGCCGATGATCGTGACGTGAGGGGTCATGGTGTGCGTCGCGCTCCCTGGTACGTGGCATGCCCACCGGCCGAGTCGCCGGCGGGCCCACGGGAAAGCTCCCAGGCCCGGTCGACAGGCCCCCGACAGCTCCCCGACAGGGCCCGGCACCACCCGACAGGGCTCCGACAGCTGGCCGGCGGCGCGACGGCGCCGCTGGGACGGGCGCGGTCACCGTCGGGGCCGCCGTCCGGGGGGCGGCGACCGTCCCGCGTCAGAGGGCGGTGCCGAGGGCTCAGGCGGTGGTGATGTCCCGGCCGGGCATGGGTTCCGCGAGGGCCGCCCGCCACGCGGGGGCGGCGAAGGGAGCGGCGAAGTACTGCGTCTCGTGCACGACGTACCCGTCCGAGAACTCCATGACGCTCACGGTGTGGGTGGGTGCGCCGTCGTACGTGATCACGCACTCGCTCACCCACAGGTCCCCGCCGCCGGTGATCCGCCCGACGGCGAAGTGCCGGTCGGCGGGATGCCCGCCGCGTTGCGCGGAGATCGCCGCGCGCCCCCGGTACCGCTCGCCCGACTGGGGGTAGTCGAGGACCGCGTCGTCGGCGTAGAGGGCGTGCTCGGCGACGTCGTCCCCACGCTCCGACGCCCGCCAGTGCTCCTCGATCGCGGCACGGGTTCGGGTATCCGCATCCATGGCAACGACCTCCCAGGACCACCGACCGCCCGGCGCGACGGGCCACAGTCCCAGCGTAGACGGGGATGCCGGGTGCCGGGTGCCGGGTGCCGGGCGGCTGGTGGCGCGCGCCGGCGATCGCGTCCGAGCCGACCGGCAGCGCGTCCGGCCGGTCGTCGGCCGCCGGTCGTCGGCCGCCGAGTCGCCTCGCCGTTTGGACCGGCCGTCGGCCTGGTCCCGTCGTCGGTCAGTCGGACGCCGTGGGGATGGCGTTGTCGATGAGGACGGCGGCGATGGCGGCGGCGGTGGGGAAAGCGTCGGCGTCGAGGACCCGGGTTCTGGCCGCGGCGCCGTCGATGAGCAGTGCGAGCTGCTCGCCGAGCTGCTCGGGGTCGGTGGCGCCGGCTTCGCGGGCGGTGTCGGCGAGCCGCGCGGCGACGGCCTTCTTGTAGTCGCGCGCGGTCCGGGACGCGGGGTGCTCGGGGTCGTGGAGTTCGACGGCGGCGGCGATGTACGGGCACAGGGGCGTGGTGGGGGGAACGTCGAAGGCGGCGAGGAGCCGTTCGCGGGGTGTGAGGTCGGTGCGGTCGAACACGCCGGACAGCACGGCGGGGTCGAACCGGCGCAGATACTCCGCGACGAGTTCGTCCTTGCCGTTGAAGTGCTGGTAGGCCGTGCGCTTGGACACCTCGGCCGCCGCGCAGAGCTGGTCCATGCCGGTGCGGTTGATGCCCTGCTCGCGGAAGAGCCGCTGGGACGCGCTGAGGATGCGCTCGCGTGCGCCCCGCCCGCGTCGGCGGCCCGTGGGGCCCTTCTCCAACTCCGTCATGGCGCCATGGTACCCCGGCTGGGTAACGAGCGGTGTACATAGTTTGCGCCCCGGCCGCCCGCCCCGTACCGTAAGCACACAGGGCGGTGTACATAACATTGTCGTCTCAGGTGCGCACGGCACCGACGATCCAAGGGAGCGGTCATGGGAAAGCTCGACGGCAAGGTGGCGGTCATCACCGGCGGCACCACCGGCATGGCGCTGGCCGGCGCGAAACTGTTCGTCGACGAGGGAGCGCACGTCTTCATCACAGGACGCCGCCAGGACGCCCTGGACGAGGCGGTGCGGCAGATCGGCCGCAACGTCACCGGCGTCCAGGGCGACGCCGCCGACCTGGACGACCTCGACCGCCTGTACGACACCGTCAGGCGGGAGAAGGGAAGCCTCGACGTGCTGTGGGCCAGCGCCGGCAGGGGCGAGCCCGCCCTGCTCGGCGAGATCACCGAGGACCAGTTCCACGACGCGTTCTGGCTCAACGCGCGCGGCACCCTGTTCACCGTCCAGAAGGCGCTTCCCCTCCTCAACGACGGCGGCTCCATCGTCATGACCGGCTCGAACGCCTCCCTCGGCGCCTTCCCCGGCTGGAGCGTCTACGCCGGCAGCAAGGCCGTCCAGCAGGCGTGGGCGCGCGTCTGGCTCAACGAACTCAAGGACCGCCGCATCCGCGTCAACGTCCTGACCCCGGGCCAGGTCGCCACCGCCAAGCAGGAAGAACTCTTCGACGAGGCCACCAAGCGCCAGTTCGAGTCCCTCATCCCCCGGGGACAGATGGGCCGCCCCGACGAGATCGCCGCCGCCGCCCTCTTCCTCGCCTCCGACGACTCCAGCTACGTCAACGGCACGGAACTGGTCGCCGACGGCGGCACCACCGCCATCTGAACCCGCCGACACCCACCCAGGGCAGGACATCTCATGAGCCACATCAGCATCATCGGCACCGGGAACATGGCCCGCACCATCGGCACGCGCGCGGTGGCGGGCGGCAACACCGTCGAGATCATGGGCCGCGACCGGGCCAAGGCCGCCGACCTGGCCGAGGCGCTCGGCGGCGGCACCACGACCGGAGACTGGGGCACCGCCCCGGCCGGGGACATCGTCGTCGTGGCCCTGTTGTACGACGGTGTCGTCCCGGCCGTCACCCAGTACGGAGACGCCCTCGCGGGCAAGGTCGTCGTCGACATCAGCAACCCCTTCAACGCCACCTTCGACGGCCTGGCCCACCGCGAGGAGACCTCGATCGCACAGGAGATCGCCAAGGCGGCACCGGCCGACGCCCAGGTGGTGAAGGCGTTCAACACCGTCTTCCGCCATGTCCTGGAGAAGGGCAGGCCCGACATCTTCCTCGCCGGTGACGACCCGCGGGCCAAGGCGAGCGTGGGAGCGTTCGTCGAAAGCCTCGGGCTGCGCCCGCTGGACGTCGGCGGCCTGAAAATGGCCCACTGGCTGGAGGGAGCGGGCGTGATCACGGTGGGCCTCGCCAACCACGGCGTGGGAAACCTGGACTTCGCCCTGAGCGTCAGGGAACTCCCGTTCTGAGGGGGACGGTTGACGGATCGACGATGCGGGCGCGGGCGCGGGCGCGGGCGCGATCCCGATCCCGATCCCGATCCCGATCTCGGCCTCGTGCCCGACCCCGACCCCGACCTGCCTCTGATCCGGTGTCCGCGCCTTCGCGGTAGGAGATCCACCGACAGGCGGTCGGCTCCGCTCGGAACTGGGCACGGAACTCCGCCCCGCCCCGCCCACGACGAGCCGGGCCACCGCGGGCAGGAGCTTCTTCCAGCGCCCTGGTGCTGTGCTGCGCAGCGCTGTGCTGTGCTGTGCGAAGGCGAGGCAGCGCGCGCGGTATGCGTCCGCCTCACGGGTGGGTTCATGAGAGCGGAGCTGGTGCGGCTAGTGCTCTGACCGGGATGGTTCGCCGGGTTGGTGGTCGTGGCGGTTGGATGTGCGGTGACGTCCGCTCCGACTGCTGGGGGTTTGGTGGCTGAGCCCGTCCGTGTGCGCAGGTTGGCCGAACATGAAGGGCAGAAGCTGCAGCAGATCGTGCGGCGGGGCAGCGCCAGTTCGGTGCGGTTCCGGCGCGCGATGATGCTGCTGGCTTCGGTGGGCGGGAACCGGGTGCCGGTGATCGCTCAGCTGGTGCAGGCCGATGAGGACACTGTCCCGGACGTGATCCACCGGCTCAACGAGATCGGCCTGACCTGTCTGGACCCTCGGTGGGCGGGAGGCAGCCCCCGCCTGCTCAGTCCTGACGACGAGGACTTCGTCGCCCAGACCGCCACCGCCCGCCCCACCAAACTCGGCCAGCCCTTCACCCGTTGGTCACTGCGCAAACTCATTACCTACCTGCGGAAAGTCCACGGCCGAGTGATCCGGATTGGCCGCGAAGCGTTACGCGGCCTGCTCGCCCGTCGCGGCGTCACCTTCCAGCGCACCAAGTCATGGAAGGAATCCCCCGACCCCGACCGCGATACGAAGCTGGACCGGATCGAGGAGGTCATGGACCGCTTCCCCGACCGGGTCTTCGCGTTCGACGAGTTCGGCCCGCTCGGGATCCGGCCCACCGCAGGCTTGGGCTGGGCCGAACGGAAACATCCCGACCGCGTGCCGGCCACCACCGCACCCACGGGGTGCGCTACTTCCACGGCTGCTACTCGGTCGGTGACGACCGCCTATGGGGCGTCAATCACCGCGAGAAAGGTGCCGCGAACGCGCTGGCCGCACTCAAGTCGATCCGCGCCGCCCGGCCCGACGGTGCACCGATCTACGTGATCATGGACAACCTCTCCGCCCACAAAGGCGTCGACATCCGCCGTTGGGCGAAGAAGAACAAGGTTGAGCTGTGTTTCACCCCGACCTACGCCTCGTGGCCGAACCCGATCGAGGCGCACTTCGGACCGCTGAGGCAGTTCACCTCGCCAACTCGAACCATCCCAACCACACGGTGCAGACCCGGGCCCTGCACGCCTACCTGCGCTGGCGCAACGCCAACGCCCGCCACCGCGACGTCCTGGCCTCCGAACGCAAGGAACGCGCCCGCATCCGCAGCGAGAAGGGCATCCGCTGGGGCGGATGCCTCCTCGCACCAGCAGCCTGACCAAAACCGTGACGCGGCAGGCTGTCTCTCAGCCTTCCCGAGGCTCGACCGGGCCAGCTGCACGGGCGCCTGAATCCTTGCGTGCCGAGAGCAGGAACAGGACCGCAGCGGCGGCGGCGAACCCGAGACCGACGTTCATGCAGACCACGACCGTCTCGAATGAGGCGTCGGCGATCCGAGGAATGCCGTTGGCGAGCAGAAGGGCGTAGACGCACAGAACGCCGTAGGCACGAAGCCGCATCCCGGCCTGTCGCTTGCGCATCCACGGCGGCGTCCACCCCGCCAGTATCGCCACCGGCACCGGCAGCATGAGCGCCGTGGACACTGCCAGCGCTATCCAGTGGTACAGCGGATTACCGTTCACTCCGCCCCCTTCGTATGCGATCACCAGCCTACGGAGGGTTGGCGAGGCCCGTCCATGCCGGACACCGAGACCGTCCGGCGAACCTATCCGGTCAGAGCACCAGAAGTGCATGCCGCTCGCTCCTACCGCTGGAGCTCCATGACGTCGGCGATCACGCAACTGACGTTGTCGGGGCCGCCGGAGCCGTTGGCGAGTGCGATGAATTCGCGGACCGCTCGCTCGGGCTCACTGATCTCGGAGAGCACCTGGTGGATCTCTTCGATCGGCACGACGGTGGAGAGGCCGTCGGAACAGAGCAGGTAGCGGTCTCCCTGCTGGGCGTCGTGCAGGCGCATGTCAGGAGTGCCATCGGCTCCTTGGCCCAGAGCGCGTATCAGCAGGGACCGCTGGGGGTGGGAGGCGGCTTCCTCCGGGCTGAGGCGTCCTTCGTCGACCATCGACTGCACCATGGTGTGGTCGTGGGTGATCTGGAACAGCTCTCCGTCGCGCAGGAGGTAGACGCGAGAGTCGCCGATGTGGACGAGGGCCAGCTGTGAGCCGGTCCAGAGCATCGCGGTGAGCGTGGTGCCGGCCACTTCGGGCGATGAGACGGGTCCGGCGACGCCGTTGACGGCCTGCTTGGCCTGCTCGATGACGTCCTCAAGGAGGTTGAGGAGATCGCCTGCCGGGATGCTGTCGGTTTCGAGGCGCTTGAGGGCGGCGACGGCGGCGGCGCTCGCGGGGGCTCCTCCGCTGCCGAAGCCGTCGGCGACCGCGAGCAGGCGGGACCCCGCGTAGGCGGTGTCCTGGTTGCTCTCACGGACAAGGCCCGTGTCGGAAAGAGCGGCGTAACGGATTCCCAGGGGCTTGGCGGTCGGAGACATGGCGGGGTCCTTCCAGGACAGATGGCCGATGAGGAAGGAAGCGAGGTCTCGCCGCGCGGCGGTGTCGGCCTCGACTTCGGCCCAGAACGCGCGGACCTCCAGGGCTGCCGGGCCCGCATCCAGCGTGCAGACGTGCTGGATGCGGGCCAGGGGCATCCCCAGGCGCCGGAGCCAGGCGACCAGCCGGGCCTGCTCCAGTTGTTCCGGGGCGTAGAGACGGTAGCCGGTCACCGGGTCGACGCGAGCGGGAGTCAGCAGACCCAGCTCGTCGTAGAGACGCAGCGCCTTCGGTGACAGCCGGGATGCCTTCGCGAACGTCCCGATGGTCAGCAACCCCATGCCCGCCCTCCTCCTCATGCCGAGCACGTCGCCCGGCCTCACCGATGCTGTGGCCTCCCCCAAGGTGAAGGTCAACCAGCGTCCTGCTCCGGCTCGGTCAGACGGTCTCCCACTGGCTCGGCGGCTGAGTGAGCCAAGGACGCCGATCAGTCGGCGGGCATCGATGCGTCACCGGGCTGTGGCCTCGACGGTGGTGCTGAGCCACGGGCGGCTGGTGCCCCCAGGGGCGTCTGCGACGGTCGGGACATCCAAGCTGCGATTCGCCAGAGGACGTGGTCGTGAAGGGACGCTGTCCCGTCTCAGCTGAGGTGAACCATGACGAGGCGTTGATCGGCAGTGGTTCATCTTGAGTGAGACGCTGTTCGGCGCGGCGTCCCACTCAACCTGAGGTCTGTGAGTCCTGCGCTGCTTCGCGCTCGGCAGCGAACTCGTCGAGGAGCTCGAACAGGACCTTGATCGCCTGCTGTTCGTCCTCAGGCGGAAGATTCCACAAGTCGTCCCAGCCGTTCGGGAGGGCGATGCGGAGGATTTGGCCCGGCCAGGCGTGGTTGCAGTCGCGTCCCCGACGGGCGACGAGCCAGTCGTGCCAGCCGATGAGCTCTGGCCCACCGTGCAGGAGAGCATGCTGGTCATAACCGGTCAGGAACGCGGTCAGCCTGTGGAAGGAGGGCTTGCCGACGAGCATGCCGGGACGTGGGCCGACCCTGACGAAGTACTCGCGTTCAGTCATCTCCGAGAGAGGCTTCATGTGTCCGTACCCTCCTCGTCAATGGCGCTGTCGCCCAGGTCTGAACGAAGCCTGCTGCGGGCCGCCTCCAGACGTTCGGCGTAGTCCGCCGCAAAGATCCCCGATAGCGACTTGTCGAGCGTTCCGGCAATGCGGTGAAGGGGTGCCCAGACCGCCGCATCGCCGACGAGACGACTGAGGTCCGTCATCTGCACCTGCTCCAGCCAGTCCGACAGGACCAGCGCCTCATCTGAGGTGAGCTTGATGATGATCTCCGGATTCTCCACTCCTCGAACATAGTTCGTCGACCCTGCGCTGTCAGAGGTGCCTGGCACAGTGCCGCTGTGGACACTGATTCCTTCTGGAGGCTCATCGAGGAGTGCCGGCGTCAGGCGCAGGGCCCGGACGAGCGGCTCGCGTGGCTGCGTGGCGCATTGGCGCGAAGGTCGCTGGCTGAGGTTGTGCGGTTCCAGGTGCGCTTGGACGAGGTGGCGCACGAGGCGTTCACGTGGGATCTGTGGGCGGCAGCGGACCGGATCTTCGGTGGCTGGTGTTCGGATGACGGATTCCGCTACTTCGGCCTGTGGACGGCGGGGCTCGGCCGTGATGCCTTCTCCAGGGCATTGGCTGATCCGGACTCTCTGGCCGACGTTCCGGAGGTCCAGCGCCTGGTGGGACGCCCGCGGGAGATGTGGAACGACGACTGGCCCGAGTGGGAGTCTCTCGACTATGTCGCGCTGGAGGCGTACGGGAGCCTGACCGGTGTCGATGACGACTGCAGCGAGGCGTTCTACGAGGATGTCGAGGCCGAACAGGGCGATGGAGAGAGCAGCTTGGAGCCGCTCGGTCAGCGGTGGGACGTGCGACGCGAGGACGAGGCAGCACGCAAGCTGCCGAGACTGAGCGTGATGTTTCCTCTGTGATCGTCCGCCTGACGAGCCGGACGGCGTGGCAGGTGCGTCAACGGGAAGCGCTCGGCCCGTGGGCGTCGCCGAACGCGCCTTCTCCTCACCGAGAGATCATGTGAGCGTGATGCTGTGGATCCGTGCTTACGACGGCGAGAGCGATGTCCGGTCGTACTTCGAGCTCGACGGCGAGGAATGGGCCCTGCGCCAGGTCGACCTGCAAGGACCTCAGCGCCAGCCCGTGACCGCGGCTTCGCTGGCGGAGGTCATCGAGATCCGTGACTGTGGCGACCTCGCGGTCATGGCCGCCTACGAGCGGCAGTACGGCGTCCTCGCGGAAGGTGCCCTGCGCGGGTGGCAAGAATCGGACGGCGCTGCCGAGATGACCCGCCAGGAATTCGAGTCGACGTGGGCCGCTGCGCGAGAGACCCTCGACGCGGATCGCATCGAGGAGACGAGTTGATCACGGAGTACCAGCAGAAGTTGCGCGAGCGCTATCTCGCCGCCACCGTCATGCCGGCTCCCGAGCCGTGGCAGCCGGTGCTGGACCGCAGGATTCCCATCGGGGGCCTTCTCGGTGTTGGATTCGCCGTTCATCCCGACAGCGGCCACGACCTCGTCATGGTCGTGTCCAGCGACGGCCACGGACTCTTCGACGCGATCACCGGCGAGAAGATCGCCCGCGACCGGGACCCCGCCCCGCAAACGAGCACCCCCGACGCTCACCCGGACCTCACCTGCCCCGGGCTCGGCCCGATCGCAGGCGTCCCGGTGCGCATAGCCGGACTCTTCGGCGGGGGCCTGCACAGCACCACGCCGGACGGCTGGACCCTGGACGTCGTCAGCCCCGAGTGGCCCCACGACCGCGTCATCCTCTCCGCCGACGGCGGGTCCCACAAAGGCCCGGCG
This sequence comes from Streptomyces griseoviridis, assembly GCF_005222485.1. Classification (NCBI taxonomy): domain Bacteria; kingdom Bacillati; phylum Actinomycetota; class Actinomycetes; order Kitasatosporales; family Streptomycetaceae; genus Streptomyces; species Streptomyces griseoviridis. Next base: position 4,281,690 of record NZ_CP029078.1, on the reverse strand, counting down.
GAAGGGACGTGGTGGCACGTCTTCCACTCCGAGTACTCAGAACTCCGGGCAGCCGGATTCTCTCCCTCCGGTCTGACCCTCGCGGTCGCTACCAGCAGCGACGTCACCCTCTGGACCCGGCCTGAGCTCCACTTCGCCGACTGAACGGACAGCGGGACAGCAGGCGGGAGGAGGACAGATGGACCGGGCGGAACTCGCCGGGATGCTGGGCGACCAGACCACGGCCTGCGAAGCCGCCAGGGAGGCGCTTCTTGCTGGAGGCGACTCCGTCGTATGGGACGGCCGCGTTCCCAGTCAGCAGCTCGCCGGCATCTACGCGGCTCGCCTCCGGCGGGCGAGGAAGCGAGGTACCGAGACGCTCGCCCTGCCTTTCCAACGTCGATATCCTCACCCGGCTAGAAGCCGCTCAGGTCAGGATCGGCTGCATCTTCTCACCGGACCGAACATGGGCCTTCATGCTCTTCCTCGCCGACGACGCCAGCGCTGTCGTTGCCTGCACGGGAGTCCGCCAAGTTGACGGTGACAGTTGACCTGCTGACTTGTCTAACTCAACCTCAGTGGTCTGTTGTCCCGGCTACGTCGTTTGGGGGTGCTGGTGAGTGCCCCAGAGGCGCCTGAGGGCTTCGAGTTCGGTTCGGGGGAAGTGCTCGCCCCACTTGCCTCGATAGCCGCTCTCGCCATAGGTCTGCGCGACCTCGTCGAAGCAGCGGATCATGGTGCGGGCGAGCTGGTCGATGCCGAGTTGGCTGGACCAGATCTCGGTTCCCCTGTTGTCGTGATCGCTGCCGTGACGCAGTTGAAGCACGCGGATCCAGGCGTCCACGCCTTCGCGGTAGAAGATCCACCGGTAGGCGGTCGGCTCGGCCTCGAACTGGGCACGGCTCTCCGTCTCGCCCGCGACGAGGCGGGTCACCGCGGTCAGGAGTTCCTCGGGTGCACTGGTGATATAGGACGCGGTGAGCTCGACTTTCGCCCGGTGATCTTCAAGGGTGCAGTCGACCCACCCAGATCCCGCCAGGGTCCAGGTGATGCGCATGCCGGATGTCACTGATACTCCTTGGCGAGGAAAGCCCGGACATCGGCCGCCAGGGAAGTCATCTGCTCGCCGGCCTCCAGCCAGGTGGTCACCGAGGCGCCCAAGCCGCCTGCGGCCCCAGGCCATGGCCGCACAGCCCACATCAGCCCGACGTGGCCGCCGGACCGGAAGACCGCCGACACCAGCAGGTCGCGGTCGTGAGTATGCCAGCTCCGTTCGCCAGCCCATCCGCAGTAGTCGGTAGCGAGCTCCTCCAAGAAAATGGGGAGATCGCTGTGACGCGTGAAGCCTTCACCTGGGATCTATGGGCTGCGGCGGAGCGGATCTTCGGCGGCTGGGTTTCGGGCGACGGATTCTGCGGCTTCGGCCTGTGCATGGTGGGGATCGGTCGGGAAGCCTTCGCGCGGGCAGTGATCGATCCCGTCGCTCTGGCCGACACCCCAGAGGTTCAGTGCCTGGTGGGTCGCCCTCGGGAGCTCTGGAACGACGACTGGCCCGAGTGGGAGTCTCTCGACTACGTCGCCATGGAGGCGTATGGACTACTCACCCGCGCGGATGACGACTGCGGCGACGCATTCCATGAAGCCGTCGAAGCCGAGCAGGGCGCTTTACACCGTGTCCTACGTGGTGAGGCGAACGTTGGTCCGTTCATGGGGCGGGGTACATGGAGTTGAATTGTTCCGGACCGGCTGTGGGAGATCGCGAAGCCACTGATCCCGCCGTCGAAGGTACGCCCACAAGGCGGCGGGACGCCGGACACACCTGATGAGACGCTGTTCGCCGCGATCGTCTACGTGCTGGTCGGCGGCTGCGCCTGGCGCGCTCTGCCGCCCTGCTTCGGGAAGGTCGCGGAGTACGTGCAGTCCCTCGAGGAGGCCCGTGGGCGTGGACCAGTTGGCCGCCGAGGACAGCGAGTGTTGGCACAGGTATGTGCCGCAAGACTCGCAAGAGAACTCCGAATCCGACCACAACTCATCGTGAAGGATGAACTGGTTCACCTGCCGCACCGCCATGCTGCCGCACTCGCAAGGCGATGCGATCCTCGCGGTCTGACCAGTCACCCGGGCTGCCCAACGTTCCACTCCCGCGGCAGATCCTCGCCGCAGAAGACGCACACGAAGTCCTCCTCCCGCACGATGTTGAGCTCTCGGCAGGAGTGGCATCGGCGAAATGTCACCGGGTGCGTGAACCCGGGCGGTCGATGGATCCCGATCCGATCCAGAGCCTTGGCCACGGCGCGCCATGAGTTGATGTCCGGGCAGTAGCCGGTCGACTGGTTGCTGACCTCCTCGACCACCCACCGCCCGGACTCCTCGCGGAAGCTCATCTCCCCGGCGCTCAGCACCTCTCTGCCGCCGGCGCACACCACGTGCTCACTGCGACGCGGGGCCAGTCGCAGCACCCCGCCGCCATCGACGACGAACGTGAACGGCTCGGCCAACTCGTCCCGGGTCAACGCCGAGACCCACTCGCCGAAGTCCGCCGCCGAGCGGATGCTCCGCCCCACACCACCCGCCCGGACGAACTCCTTCAGCTCAGCCGGACCCACATACCGATACCTCTGCCCCCGTGTCCCCACACACCCCAACCTAGTGGCCCACACAGGCAGGGCCTGGGGGATTACCGTTCGGCGACTACGAGCGACTGGTGACAGAAATCCCTGCGAAGTGACAGTTGTCGCTGCGAGTCGCACGGCGGCCCCCACCCGGCTGGAGTACTTTTGCAAGCAGCCGCTTGCAAAAGTTAGCGAGGGTGGGGCAAGGTGGGGGCATGGCATCGCTCAACGTCGGCAATCTCGGCGAGTACCTCCGTGAGCAGCGGCGCACCGCGCAGCTGTCGTTGCGGCAGCTCGCCGATGCCGCCGGGGTGTCGAATCCCTACCTGAGCCAGATCGAGCGCGGGCTGCGCAAGCCGAGCGCGGAGGTGTTGCAGCAGGTCGCCAAGGCGCTGCGGATCTCCGCGGAGACCCTGTACGTGCACGCCGGCATCCTCGACGCGGAGCGGGACCGGGACGAGGTGGAGACCCGTGCGGTGGTCCTCGCCGATCCCACGCTCACCGAACAGCAGAAGCAGGTCCTGCTCCAGATCTACGAGTCCTTCCGCAAGGAGAACGGGTTCGGGACCGACGCCGACCGCGAACCGCAGCGACCTGCGGACGCGGCGAGACCAGCGGCGGACGGTGCCGTGGCCGGCCCAGGGGTCGACGTCGACGTCGACACCCATGCCGACCCCGCTCCGCGTCCGGGCCGCAAGGCCCGCCCCGCCAAGAGCACCCGCACGACCCCGAACACCCCTCAGCCCACGAGCAGCCCCAAGACCCCGAGCACCCGCATGACCAATAACACCCGCATGACCAAGAACACCCGCGGTACCGGCAACGCCCGTCCCGCCGACGGTGGCGACGACGCCGGCCCGCAGCAGCCCACCGGCTGAGCGCGCCCGTCGCACGTCGCGTCGGGCGGTCATCCGGCCGCGGGACACCCAAACCCTCAGCTGTAAGCGACCCGGGAGGACCATCACCATGGCCATCACCGACGACCTCCGCAAGACCCTCAGCGACCCGACGCCGCTCTACTTCGCCGCCGGTACCGCCGATCTGGCCTTCCAGCAGGCCAAGAAGGTGCCGGTCCTGGTGGAGCAGCTGCGCGCCGAGGCGCCGGCCCGTATCGAGGCCGTCCGCGGCACCGACCCCAAGGCGGTCCAGGAGAAGGCCCAGGCCCGTGCCAAGGACGCCGGCGCCAAGGTCAAGGAGACGCAGGAGTCCTTCCAGGCGAGGGTCTCCGAGTTCATCAACTCCCTCGACGGCGACATCAAGAAGCTCGGCAGCACGATCGACGCCGACCTGAAGAAGCTCGGCGAGTCCGCCCAGGATCTCGCGCTGCGCGGTGTCGGCGTCGCCGCCGAGTACGCCGTCAAGGCCCGTGAGACCTACGAGAAGGTCGCCGAGCACGGCGAGCAGACTGTGCGGACGTGGCGTGGTGAGGCCGCCGAGGGGATCGAGGACTTCGCCGTGGCCGTCGAGCCCAAGGCCGAGCCGGTCGAGGTCGAGGAGGAGAAGCCGCGCGAGGTGCGCAGCGTCGCCCCGGCCGCTCCCGCCCCAGCCGCCGCCGCTCCCGACGTCCCCAAGAAGCCCGCCGCCAAGAAGGCGCCCGTTCGCAAGCCGGCCGCCAAGAAGACGACCCCGCCCGCCAAGTAGGGCGCGGAGCAGCCCGCCGAGCGAGGCGTGCGGAAGTGGGGCGGGCCGGGCACTCCTGGAGTGCCCGGCCCGTTCTTCGGGTAACGGGTCACCGGGAGCGGGTACGGTGACCGCGTACGGACGAGCCGAGTCGGGTGGTGGACAGAGTGCTGATGCAGGGGTTCGCGGGCTTCATGTGGCTGTTGAGCATGGCCTTGATCGTGTTTAGCGGCTTCGCGTTGTTCGACGCCGCCACGCGCCGCGAGGACGCCTATCGGGCGGTCGACAAGCAGAGCAAGATGTTCTGGCTGATCATCCTCGGGGTCGCCTTCGTGGTGAACCTGATCTTCAACGTCCTGTCGTTCCTGCCGATCATCGGGCTCATCGCGACGATCGTGTACATGGTCGACGTACGCCCCGCCCTGCGCGGCCTCTCCGGAGGCGGACGCAGCCGCCGCGGCTCCAGCAGCGACGGCCCCTACGGGCCCTACAACGGCGGTCGGTAGGGACGGCAGGGACAGTAGGGGACGGGGCGGGGCGGAGACTGGTCTCCGCCGGGGCTTCCTCTCCGCGGACCTCCTCTCCGCGGACCTCTTCTCCCTAGACCCCTCTCCTCCGTAGCCGCCCGGCTTCACGTCCCGTCACGTCCGGCGCGTCCATCACGTCCGGCGCGTCCGGCACAGCCGTCGCTTCCAAGCCGTCTTCGCCCCGCCCCTTCCCCTCGCCCCGAGCCTCCGCCCCGAACGGGACGGAGGCTCATCGCGTCACGGCGTCCGGTCGAGCAGCAGGACCGCCACGTCGTCCGTCAGTTCGCCGCCGTTCAGGTCCCGCACCTCGTTGACCGCGGCCCGCAGCAGCGCCTCGCCGCTCAGGCCCTCGGCGAGCTGGCGGCGGACCATCTCCACCATGCCGTCCTGGCCGAGCCGTTCGAGGCCGGCGCCGATGCGGCCCTCGATCAGGCCGTCGGTGTAGAGCATCAGGCTCCACTCGGCGCCCAGTTCCACCTGCGTCCGCGGCCAGCGGGCGCCCGGCAGCAGGCCGAGGGCCGGGCCGTTGTTGTCGTAGGGGAGCAGCCGCGCGGGCCGGCCGGGGCGGGCTACCAGCGGTGACGGGTGACCGGCCAGGCACAGGCCGGCCCGGCGGCCGTCGGGCGCGATGTCGACCGCGCACAGGGTCGCGAAGATCTCGTCGTCGGAGCGTTCGTGCTCCAGGACCTGCTGGAGCGTGCCCAGCAGTTCGTCGCCGCACAGGCCCGCCAGGGTCAGCGCCCGCCACGCGATCCGCAGCTCCACGCCGAGCGCGGCCTCGTCGGGGCCGTGCCCGCAGACGTCGCCGATCATGGCGTGCACCGTGCCGTCCGGGGTGCGTACGACGTCGTAGAAGTCGCCGCCGAGCAGCGCGCGCGAGCGGCCGGGGCGGTAGCGGGCCGCGAAGCGCAGCGGGGAGCCGTCGAGCAGCGGGGTCGGCAGCAGGCCGCGTTCCAGGCGCCGGTTCTCCTGCGCCCTGACCCGGCCCTCGGCGAGCCGTCGCTCGGCCGTGTCGGAGCGTTTGCGTTCGACCGCGTACCGGATCGCGCGGCTCAGCAGCCGGGCGTCCAGTTCGTCGCGGAAGAGGTAGTCCTGGGCGCCGACCCGGACCGCCTCGGCGCCGCGCTCGGCGTCGCCTGACGCGGTGAGCGCCAGCACGGCCTGCCGTGGCGCCAGTTCGAGGACCTCCCGCAGCACACCGAGTTCATCGGGTTTGCGAGGATTGTCGGCGTCGTCCGGTGTGCCGGGTTCGCCGGAGGTGTTGTCGGCACTGTCGGCGTCCGCCCCTGACCGGCCCCGGGCGGGCAGCGCGAGGTCCAGCAGGATGCAGTGGACGTCGTCGGTGAGCAGCCGTGCGGCCTCGGTGAGGTTGCGGGCGTTGCGGACCCTGATGGGTCGGTCGGCCGCGTCCCGCAGTTCGGGTACGACGGTGGCGCCGCCGGGATCGTCCTCGATGAGCAGCAGCGTGAGGTGCGGGGTGTTCGGCGCAGGGGTCTTGGACGCCGGGGTGTCCGGCGTCAGGGCCTGCGGGCGCGCGGCCGTCGTGGTGTCCGGCGTGCGCGGACCCTCTTCCATGGAGGGGCCGCTACCGGAGGGCGCGGCCGGCGCCTGACCACTCTCCACGGCCGGGATCGCTCTCTGCCGCGGTACGGGTACGGGCATCTTCCTGGGTTCCTTCCCTCCCCCCGAGGGCATGGCGGAGCGAGGGACCTCGACCCACCGACGGGGACCATAGCGGGTGTCGGCGCCGCAGCGGAATGGTGCGGGCCACGCCCTCCGGCACGGAGCCGCCGTCATATGCCGCGATCCCTACCGCAGTTGGACAGGGTGGTGAGCTGCGGGAATGACGAACGTCACGTCGGCGCGGGGTTTGGGATCAAGGCGGGGTGGGGTGGGTCACGTGACCACTGTCTCGTGGTCCTCACCTCGTGGTCGCCATCTCGTGGTCGTCACCTCGTGGTCGCCGTCTCGTGACCGCTGTCCTGTGATCGCCGTCTTGTGATCGCCGTCTTGTGATCGCCGGCTCGTGACCACCGTCTGTTGGTCGCCGTCTCGCGGGCAGGGTCACGCGGCGGTCCCGCTCCCGCCGCACGGCGGCCGTCGACCCCGCGCCCCATGGCGGTCCCGCCCCCCCCCGCGACCCCGACCCGCCTCACGCGTCCGGTCTGACCACCCCGAGGATCGGCATCGAACCCGCCCCCGCGATCGTCACCGACCGCCCAGGCCGAGGCGCGTGCACGATCGCGCCGTCGCCGATGTACATCCCGACATGAGTGGCGTCGCCGAAGTAGATGACCAGGTCGCCGGGGCGCATGTCCTTCACGTCGACGTGCGGCAACTGCTTCCACTGCTCCTGCGAGGTCCGCGGTATCGGGTCGCCGGCGCTCGCCCACGCCTGGGACGTCAGCCCCGAGCAGTCGTAGCTGTCCGGGCCCTCGGCGCCCCACACGTACGGCTTGCCGATCTGAGCGGTGGCGTACGCGACCGCCTTCTTCCCGGCCGACGACGCCTTGCCGCCGGTCTCGTCCAGCGCCCCGGAGTCCAGCCACGCCGTCTGCGCCCGGTGGGCGGCCTCCGCCTCCAGCTCGGCGAGGCGGGCCTTCTCCGCCTTCTCCAGGCGGGACTCCAGCTTCTCGGCCTCCGCGATCCGCTTCTTGATCTTCTTGCGGGCCGCGTCCTTCGCCTTGCGGTTGGCCTCCAGGTTCTTCCACTGGGCGGAGGCGTCCGCCGCGTACTGCTCCAAGTCCTCCTGGGTCTTGGCCAGTTCCGCTATGAGCCCCTTGGTGGCGCGCTGCCCCTGGATCACCCGCCCCGCGCCGTCGAGGAAGTCGTGCGGGTCGTCGCTGAGGAGCAGCTGGGCCTCGTCGGGCAGGCCGCCGGTGCGGTACTGGGCGGCGGCCGCCGCGCCCGCGCGCTCCTTCAGGTCCGCGAGCCTCTCCTGCCCCGCGACGATCTTCTTCGCCAGCTCGACGATGGCCGCGGACTGCCGTTCGGCCTTCTCCTCGGCCGCGTTGTACGAGTCGGTGGCGACGGAGGCCTCGCGGTACAGCGCGTCGAGCTTCTCGCGGACGGCCTCGAGGTCCTTGTTGGGCGCGGGGGTCGACGCACCCGACGCCGAAGCTGCCGCCGAGGCCGCCGCAGCCGCCGCAGCCGCCGAGGTCGCGGCGGAGGCCGGGGACGACGTCGAGGGCGTCGACCGCGCAGCCGATCGGGGTGACTGGCGTGACTGAGGCGTCTCGGCTGATTGGGGTGATTTCGACGACGATGACGGCGACGACGTCGATGCCGATGACGGCGATGACGGCGATGACGTCGACGATGGTGACGGCGGCGACGTCGACGGGACGGGAGCCGGGGCCGCGAACGCTGTGGCCGGCGCCCCCAGCACGGTGACCCCGCACACGACGGTCACGGCGAGGGCGATCAGCCCGTGTCTGCCCGTACCCATACGTATCCCCCTACCTGATTTACCGTCAGTAACTTACGGCGTCTGGGGGATCGTGCCACGGTCGAGCCCAAAACGACAGAGGTAGCCGGAAGTCGGACTTCCCCCCTTCCCGTCCCCTTGCCGCCCTTTCCCGCTCCCCCTTACGTCCCCCTCCCCCTCCCGATCCCGGTCCGCTCGCCCCGCTTCCGTCCCGCCTGCGCGCAGGCCGTGACGATCTCCCCGTCTCTGTGACGAACGACTCATGGAGATCGTTCCCGGCGCACCGGGCGAGGTCGGGGCGTTCTCTACCCGCCCCGACGACCGTTCATCCGCGCGGCGCCAACGCCCCCCACGCCACCGTCACTTCGCCCTGCCGCCAGCGGCCGGGACCGTCCGTCACCGGCCACTCCGCGGTGAGCGACCGCACCGCGCGCATCCAGCGCTGCCGGGCGCCGTACGACGCGTAGGGCGCGGCGGCGGCCCAGGCGCGGTCGAAGTCGCGCAGGAAGGCGTGCACCGGTTCGCCGGGGACGTTGCGGTGGATCAGCGCCTTCGGGAGCCGTTCGGAGAGGTCGGACGGGCGGTCGAGCGAGCCGAGCCGGGTCGCGAAGGTGACCGTCCGCGGCCCCTCGGGACCGAGCGCCACCCACACGTGCCTGCGCCCGATCTCGTCGCAGGTCCCCTCGACCAGCAGCCCGCCCCGGGAGCCGGTCGCGGGGTCGGCCGGCGCCAGCCGCGCGCACAGCCGCTGCCAGACGGCGGCGACCTGGTCCTCGTCGTACTGGCGCAGCACGTTCGCCGCGCGCACCAGCGACGGCCGCCTGGGTACCGGCAGCTCGAACCCGCCGTGCCGGAAGACGAGGCCGTCGCGCTCGTAAGGGCGCGCCGCCGCGACCCGCGCCGGTTCGATCTCGACGCCCACCACGCGCGCGTGCGGGGCGACCGCGCGCAGCCTGCCGAGCAGTTCGACGGCGGTCCAGGGGGCGGCGCCGTAGCCGAGGTCGACGGCCAGCGGGGCGTCGGCGCGGCGCAGTTCGGCGCCGTGCGTGACGGCGATCCAGCGGTCCATGCGGCGCAGCCGGTTGGGGTTGGTGGTGCCGCGGGTCACCGTTCCCACGGGGCGGGCGGCTGCGCGGGCTGTCATGGGTACGAGGGTAAGCCGGGGCGCACCGTCGACCGTCAATCGAACGGACTGTCGAAATCGCCTCCTGCTCTCCGCAGGTCTCGCCGCAGCTCTCTCCCGGGGTGCGCGACATCGCTCTCCCGGGGGTGCGCGACAGCTCTCTCCCGAGGTGTGCGACACACTGCCCGGTTCACAGAACAAAGGTAATGATTCGATAAAACGCCCTACGCGGGAAACGGCCGGGAATGGGAATCCCCCGCGTGGCTGTTGAACCGCCTCGGAGGGCACACCGGGTCCTCCGTCCGGCATGCCCGCAGCGAGGAGGAACGCCACGTGAGCCAGTACGCCGGCAGGTTCGGGCGCCGCTCGGCGAGCGCGTCCTCGCGGCTGCGGCTGCACCGCCGCCCGCGCCGCGTCGCGATGCTGTCCGTGCACACGTCACCGCTCCACCAGCCCGGCACCGGCGACGCCGGCGGCATGAACGTCTACATCGTGGAACTCGCGCAGTGTCTCGCCGCGATCAACATCGAGGTCGAGATCTTCACCCGCGCGACCACCGCCTCCCTCCCGCCGACCGTCGAGCTGGCGCCCGGCGTCCTGGTCAGGCACGTGGACGCGGGCCCCTACGAGGGCCTCGCCAAGGAGGAGCTGCCCGCCCAGCTGTGCGCCTTCACGCACGGCGTGATGCAGGCCTGGGCCGGGCACCGCCCCGGCTACTACGACCTCGTCCACTCGCACTACTGGCTCTCCGGGCACGTCGGCTGGCTCGCCGCCCAGCGCTGGGGCGCCCCCCTGGTGCACGCCATGCACACCATGGCCAAGGTCAAGAACGCCAATCTCGCCGACGGCGACAACCCCGAGCCGCCCGCCCGGGTCATCGGCGAGACCCAGATCGTCTCCGCCGCCGACCGGCTGATCGCCAACACCGCCGAGGAGGCGGGCGAGCTGGTACGGCACTACGACGCCGACCCCGCGCGGGTCGCCGTCGTCCACCCCGGGGTCAACCTCGAACGCTTCAGGCCCGCCGACGGCCGCGCCGCCGCCCGCGCCCGCCTCGGACTCCCGCAGGACGCCCTGATCCCGCTGTTCGCGGGCCGCATCCAGCCCCTGAAGGCCCCCGACGTGCTGCTGAGGGCGGTGGCGGTGCTGCTGGACGAGCGGCCCGAGCTGCGTTCGCGGATCGTCGTGCCGGTGGTCGGCGGCCCCAGCGGCAGCGGCCTCGCCAAGCCGGAAGGGCTCCAGAAGCTGGCGGCCAGGCTCGGCGTCGCCGACGTCGTACGGTTCCGCCCGCCGGTCGGGCAGGAGCAGCTCGCCGACTGGTTCCGGGCCGCGTCGGTGTTGGTCATGCCGTCCTACAGCGAGTCGTTCGGGCTGGTCGCCATCGAGGCGCAGGCGACCGGTACGCCGGTGCTCGCCGCGGCCGTCGGCGGGCTGCCGGTGGCGGTGCGGGACGGCGAGACCGGGTTCCTGGTGCAGGGGCACGATCCGGCCGGGTACGCGCGCGTGCTGCGCGCCTTCGCCGACCAGCCGCACCTGGCGGCGGAGCTGGGCGCGAAGGCGGCCCGGCACGCCCGCGCCTTCGGCTGGAACGCCTCGGCCGCCGCGACGGCCGACGTCTACACGGCAGCGACGCAGGCACACCGCCGTCGCGTACGCTCGCCCCATGGCTGAAGCTGACGCGCAGAAGGAGGCCGCCCAGGTCGTCGAGGCCGTCCTGAAGGACGCCGAGCTGGCTTGGGAGAGCCCCGAGCCCGGCACCTATGTGGTCCAACTCCCGGGCACCCGCAAGCTGTCGACGACCGTCTCGCTCCGGGTCGGCCGGCACTCGCTCTCCCTGAACGCGTTCGTCATCCGCCATCCCGACGAGAATGAGCCGGGCGTCCACCGCTGGCTCCTGGAGCGCAACCTCAAGCTGTACGGCGTGAGTTACGCCGTCGACCGGCTCGGCGACGTCTATGTCACCGGCCGGCTCCCGCTGCCCGCGATCACCCCAGAGGAGCTGGACCGGCTGCTCGGCCAGGTCCTGGAGGCGGCCGACGGCGCCTTCAACACCCTTCTGGAGCTGGGCTTCGCCTCCGCGATCCGCAAGGAGTACGCGTGGCGGGTGTCCCGGGGGGAGTCGACGCGGAACCTCGACGCGTTCACCCACCTGACGGAACGCACGGACGAGAAGCCCGGACACCCGAACTGACCCGCACGGCACCGGTGTTGGCGCTCCCCGACCGTGGCACGAAGCGACGACGCCGATGTCAATATCGACGTTGACGTTGACGTTGATGTCGATCTGAACGCTGACGTCAGGTGCCGTCCCGCGGCGGCTCGGTCCGTACCCCCGCGCGGTAGCGCCCCGGCGGCACGCCCACCAACTTCCCGAAGTGGCGGGTGAGATGGGCCTGGTCGTAGAAGCCGGTCAGCGCGGCCACCTCGCCGGGTGCCCGGCCGTCGAGGAGGAGACGGCGGGCGCGGCCGACCCGGCGTGACATCAGGTACTGGTGCGGTGCGATGCCGTACGCGCGGCTGAACGCCCTGACCAGGTGGGCGGGATGGGCGTGCAGCAGCGCGGCGGCCGCGTCCAGGGTGAGCCCTTCGACGACGTGTTCGTCGAGCAGCTCGCGCAGTCGGCGGGCGAGGGCGGGGTCGGCGAGCGGCTCACCGGCCGGCCGGTCCGCGAGATGCGCGCGCAGCCGCTCCCCGATGAGCGCCAGCCTGCTGCCGGCCTCCAGTTCCTCGCCGGGGTGGGCGAGCGCGGTGTGCAGCTGTCCGACGCGCAGGCGCAGCAGCGGGTCGCGCAGATCGGGTCCGTCGACGGCCGCGCCGATCAGGTCGTCGGGGAGGTGACTGGCGTCCAGGTAGACGACGCGCTTGCGGAAGCCGTCGGCGGTGGCGGGGGCGCCGTTGTGCGGGACGTGCGGAGGCAGCAGACTCACGGTGTCGTGCGGGGTGCCGTGCTCGTGCCGGTCGAGGTCGTACCGTACGGCGCCGTCGTCCACGATGAGCAGCGTCCACGCGTCGTGGACGTGCATCGGGTAGGCGTACTCGGTGAACCGGGCGTGGAAGACCTCCACCACACCGGAGACCCGGGGGCGCCAGGCGGACACTTCCCGCTGGGGGCGCTGAGCGGCCATGCAAAGAACGTACAAGACGCGGCCGGTTCCGGCTCGGCAGTCTCACCCCATGAACAGCGAACCCACGACCCCCGAGGCCGCCCCCCGCTTCGACACCAAGATCGCCGTCCTGCTGCGGGACGACCTGGAGCAGTGGCAGCGCCTGAACGTGACCGCGTTCCTGGTCAGCGGCCTGGCGGCGGAGTTCCCCGAGGTGATCGGGGAGCCGTACGAGGACGCCGACGGGGTCGGCTACCTGCCGATGATCCGGCAGCCGGTGCTGGTCTTCGAGGGCACGAAGGAGACCTTGACGGCGGCCCACGCGAAGACCCTGGCCCGTGCGCTGCCGAGGTCCCTCTTCACGTCCGACCTGTTCGCGACGGGCCACGACGCGGCGAACCGGGCGGCGGTGCGAGCGGTCCCGACGGCCTCCCTCGACCTGGTCGGCCTCGCGGTGTACGGGGCGAAGAACGCGGTGGACAAGGTGCTGAAGGGGGCGCGGATGCACCCGTGAGGGGGCGCGCGGCGGGGTGAGCCGAGGTGAGGTGAGGTGAGGTGAGCGGAGTCAGCAGTCAGCGGCCCCTCCGGTGGAGGTGTCGCTTGAGCCGCGTCGCTTGAGCCACCGACGGACCGCGTCAGAACGCGGCAGGACCACGTCGGAACGCGGCAGGACCGCGTCAGAACGAGGCAGTACGCGAGGCAGGATCGCGTCAGAACGAGGCAGAACGAGGCAGTACGCGAGGCAGGACCGCGTCAGAACGAAGCAGAACGTGAGGCAGGACCGCGTCAGAACGCCTCAGGACCTTGTCAGGATCGCCCCGGTGAGGACGGTGAAGAGGCGGTCGGCGCGGGACGCGAGCGCGGGCTGGTCGCCGACCCAGGCGATGGCCCCGGCCAGCGCGTACAGGTCGGTGCCGTCGATGTCGGTCCTGGCGGTGCCCTCGGCCTGGGCGCGGGCGAGGAGCCGGGCGCCCGCCGCCTTCATCCCGACGCAGGACGCGTGGAGCGCGGAGTCCGGGTCCTCGATGGCCGCGACCATCGACGTGATGACGCCCTGGTAGTCGGACGCGCAGGCGACGAAGTCGCGGAGCCAGCGGACGAGCGCGTCCCCGGCCGAGGGGGACGACTCCAGCTCGGCGGCCTGGACGGCGAGCCGGTCGAAACCCGACCGCAGCAGGGCCTCGAACAGGGTCTCCCGGGTGGGGAAGTGCCGGTGCATGGTGCCGAGGCCCACCCCGGCCCTGCGGGCGATGTCACGCAGCGACGCGCCGGCGCCCTCCTCGGCCAGGACGACGCCCGCGACCGCCAGCAACTGGTCGTAGTTCTTCTTGGCGTCAGCGCGCACGGACCTCTCCTTGCTAAGCGGGTCAGTGACCCGTATATTCGGATCGGTGACCCGTTTAGGGTAGTCCACTGGTGCGGGAGAGGGAAAGCGATGCCGACGACCACGATGAAGGCGATCCGGCTGCACACGTACGGCGGCCCGGAGGTGCTGCGCCACGAGGACGTCCCGGTGCCCGCGCCGAAGCCGGGCGAGGTGCTGGTGCGCGTGCACGCGGTGGGCGTCAACCCGCCCGACTGGTACCTGCGCGACGGCCTGACCGTCATGCCCGAGGAGATCCGCCCGAAGATCGACCTGCCCGTCGTCCCCGGGACGGACGTCTCGGGCGTCGTCGAGGCCGTCGCCGACGACGTGACGGGCTTCTCCCCGGGCGACGAGGTCTTCGGCATGCTCCGCTTCCCCGGCTTCGACGGCGCCGCCTACGCGGAGTACGTCGTCGCGCCCGCGTCGGACCTGGCCCCCAAGCCGGCCGGCATCGACCATGTGCACGCGGCGGGAGCGCCGATGGCGGGGCTCACCGCGTGGCAGTACCTGGTGGAGGTCGGCCACGACCACCCGTCGCCGTTCCAGGCGGCCCGGCACCGGCCGGTCGCCCTCGGTACGGGCACCAGGGTGCTCGTCAACGGCGCGGCGGGCGGCGTGGGGCACTTCGCGGTGCAACTGGCGAAGTGGAAGGGCGCGCACGTCACCGCGGTGGCGTCGGGCGGGCACGAGCCGTTCCTGCGCGACCTCGGCGCCGACGAGGTCATCGACTACACGAGGACTCGCCCGGAGGAGACCGCGCGCGACCTCGACCTCGTCCTCGACGCGGTCGGCGGCCCCACCAGCCACCGCTTCCTGCGCACGCTCAGGCGCGGCGGCGCGCTGTTCCCGGTCTTCTTCGCCGAGGTCGACCCCGAGGAGGCCGCGCGCCTCGGCGTCACGTTCTCCATCAGCCAGGTCCGCTCGAACGGCCCACAGCTCGCCGAACTCGGCCACCTGCTCGACGCGGGCACGGTCCGCGTGGCGATCGACAGCACGTACCCACTGTCCCGAGCCCAGGAGGCCCACGAACGCGCGGCCCGCGGCCACATCAGGGGGAAGATCGTGCTGACGGGGGTGTGAGGGCGGCTGGGGCTTCGAAGGAGGATGGCCTACAGCAGTCGAGGGTGCGCGTGACCCCCAACCTTTGTCAGGTTGGGGGTCTGTCGTGCGCGGGCTTCTGGCGAGTGCCCTCAGCCGACGAGGTGGTCGAACTCGCCTGCCTTCACGCCCGCGATGAACGCGGCGAGCTTCTCGGGTGACGTGGTGACGATGCTCGCCGGGTCGTCGCTCTCGCAGAGGAGGATCTCGCCGTTGTGCTTGGCGAGGTACAGGCACTGCTCACCGCCGCCCCCGGAGAAGCTCGACTTCTGCCAGTTGAACTCGCTGTTCATTTCCGGATTCCTCTCGGTTCCGCCGCGTCGTCAGCTGATGAGGTGGTCGAACTCGCCTGCCTTCACGCCGTCGAAGAAGGCAGCCAGATTCTCTCGTGACGTCGTGATCGTTCTGCCGGGGTCGTCGCTCTCGCGTATCTGGACCGTGCCGTCGGAGTTGAGTGAGAGCTCGACGCAGTTCTCCCCTCCGCCTCCGGACTTCTGGGCCTTCTGCCAACGGGTGGGGGATGCGCTCATATCTGTGCCTCTCACATTTCTCGCGCGATGTGGTGAATGAGCTGCCGTGACTCTTCCGGATCGAGGGACGCGCGCTCGGCGATGTCGAACAGCGCCCTGTACTTTTGGAGATCGGCTTCGGCGTCGAGGAACCGTCCGCCGAAGGCCGCGTCGATCTGCACGGTGTCGAGTTGCGGGACTATGCCGTGTGCGTACAGCACCGGTTGCGTCACCTCGATGAAGTCCTCGCTGGTGAACGGGATGACCCGCACGGTGACGAGTGGCATGTGGGAGACGTCCACCAGGTGTTCAAGCTGTTCCCGCACGACCTTCCGGCCTCCGAACCGCATACGCAGCGCCGCTTCGTGAATGATGGCCTCGAACCTCGGGGGAGTATCGCGCTCGAAGACGCAGATGCGCCTTCGGCGGTACTCGACCCGTGCGTCGACCTCATCCGGCGGGAGTTTCGGTACGACCCCCTCGAACAGGGCGCGCGCATAGTTCTCGGTCTGGAAAATACCGGGGAACGTGACGGACTGCATGGACCGGAGCGCGGTCGCGTGCAGCTCCAGTTCGGCGACATCCAGGAAACCCGGGGTGAGAATCCCTCGGTACTCGTCGAACCAGTGCTGCCCGCGATGCTCGGCGGCAATTCCGCACAGGGCCGCGATCAGTGGCTCGTCGTCGCAGCTGTAGAAGGTCGCCAGTCTGCGGATGCGTTCCTCGCTGACGCCGACGCGTCCGGCTTCGATGTGGCTGATCTTGGCTTGGTCGATGGACAGCAGACCGGCGGCTTCGCGCGCGGTCCTGCCCGCGCGCTCGCGCAATTTCCGCAACTCCGCGCCCAACCGGGCCTGTCGTGCGGTCGGGTTGTCCCTCGGCGGCATGTGTCCCTTCCCTGTCTGTCCCGAGTCTGCCGGTAACGGCGCCACGGGTCCACCCACTACCTCGATAGGTTGACATACTTGCCACGGGGCATACTTGACCCCTACGGTCCTGACCGTGCCACACGCACCCCGGAAGCGCGAAGTGCAGCCGGTCGCAGGCCAGTTGACGCTGCCCTGCGACGGGCCAGGCCACG
Source organism: Streptomyces griseoviridis (assembly GCF_005222485.1). NCBI lineage: Bacteria > Bacillati > Actinomycetota > Actinomycetes > Kitasatosporales > Streptomycetaceae > Streptomyces > Streptomyces griseoviridis. The sequence goes on along the minus strand of NZ_CP029078.1, from coordinate 4,265,244 downwards.
GCCGTGGTGCGGCAGTCGGTGTCCACGGCACGCTGAATCAGATGGGGAGAGCGCCACATGACCACGTCAGCATCCGAACGGCAGCGCACGGCGTACCAGTTCGTCGTCCCGAACTCGAAACTCGCCCCGAAGCTGGGCCGGGACCTGATCGCCACCCTGCTGGCGGTCACCGGACACCCTGTGCTCGTCGACGCCGCACGCCTGTGTCTGAGCGAGGTGATCACGCTCTCCTACCTGCACACCCGCACTGCTCGACTGCACCTCGACGTCTCGGTGTGTCCGGGACGCGTCTTGGTCGCGGTCAGGGACGACGAATGGTGCGAACGTCCTGGCCGGGGTGCGGGCAGGGCCCGTCTCGACGAGACGCGAGGTCAAGGCTTCCTGTTGCTGAATCGGCTGTCCGCCGCGTGGGGCGTGGTGACCTGGCCGACGGGTGTGGAGGGGAGCGAGCGCAAGAGGGTGTGGTTCACGCTCGACGACGCGGAGGTGACGTCGATGGCGTGAACGGACGGGAAGCCGGCCAGGGCGACGACGGCTGGGCCCCGGCCCGCCCCCCTCAAGGCGCCGTCGTCTCCGTGGTGAGCCGTGCGCCGCTCCCGTCGCGGCCCCTCTCCCCGCCGCCGGTTTCCACGGCTCCTCGGCCGGTTTCCACGGCGCCGCCGCCGTTCTCCACGGCCCCTCCGCCGGTTTCCACGGCTCCTCGGCCGGTGGAGCGTTCCGCTGGTGGGAGCCCCCGCATCAGCGCCGCGTAGCCGACCGCCGCCAGCGTGCCGACCAGGGCGCACAGGCCCCACAGCCACTCCGCGCCGTAGCGGTCGATGACGAAGCCCGACATCAGGGGCGCCACCAGGGCCGCGACCGCCCAGGAGAGCGTGTACATGCCCTGGTAGCGGCCGCGTCCGTGGACGGGGGAGAGGCGGACGACCAGACCCGTCTGGGTCGGCGCGTTCACGATCTCGGCGAGGGTCCACACGCAGACGGTGAGCGCGAAGACGCCGACCGACCCGGCGAAGGCCGTCAACCCGAAGCCGTACCCGGCCAGGATCGCCGACACGACCAGCAGCCGCTTCGGGTCGCGGTGTTCGATGAACCGGGTGACCGGGATCTGGAGCACGACGATCAGCACACCGTTGACGGCGATAGCCATGCCGTAGTCGGCGGGCGTGAACCCGGCCTCGCCCATCGCGACCGGCAGCCCGATCGAGCCCTGCTGGAAGACCACCGAGATCAGGAACGACAGTCCGACGACGCCCATGAACCGGCCGTCGCGCAGCACCGTCCCGAGGCCGACCTCGTCCGCGGCCCTCTTCTCCGCGGGCGTCCGCTGCGGCCGGGACTCCGGCAGCTTCATGAAGACGACGACCGCGCAGACCGCCGTCATCCCCGCCTCCAGCAGGAAACCGGCGAGATAGCTGAACTCGGCGATGAACCCGGCCGCCGCCGAGGAGACGGCGAAACCGAGGTTGATGGCCCAGTAGTTGAGGGAGAACGCCCTCACCCGGTCCTCGGGCCTGACGATGTCCGCCATCATCGCCTGCACGGCCGGCCGCGACGCGTTCGACGTCATGCCGACGAGGAAGGCGACGCCCGCGATGGCCAGCGGATGGTGCATGAAGCCCAGCAGGGCGACGGAGGCGGCCGTCGAGGACTGCGCGATGAGCAGCGTGGGACGGCGCCCGAGCCGGTCGGTCATCACACCGGCGCCGAGCGAGGAGAGCACGCCGCCGAGCCCGTGCAGGGAGGCGACGAGCCCCGCGTAGGACGCGCTGTAGCCGCGGTCGAGGGTCAGATAGAGCGCCATGAACGTGGCGACGAACCCGCCGAGCCGGTTGACGAGGGTGCTGGTCCACAGCCACCAGAATGCGCGGGGCAGCCCGGAGACGGACTCCCGGGCGGCACGTCTGAGGCTGGCGAGCGGCATGGTTCTCCCCCGGGACGGACAACAGCGGGTAAGTGTCTGAGGCGACGTCCGGACGTTACATTCGGGGCGCTCAACCGAGCTACTCAATTAACAAATGCCGTCAACTGTCCGGCCCCCGGGCGCCTGCCGCAGGCCCCGAACAGGTGGATTACGCTCTGACCCATGGCCGACGCACCGTACAAGCTGATCCTCCTCCGCCACGGCGAGAGCGAGTGGAACGCGAAGAACCTGTTCACCGGCTGGGTGGACGTCAACCTGAACGAGAAGGGCGAGAAGGAGGCGGTCCGCGGCGGCGAGCTGCTGAAGGACGCCGACCTTCTCCCCGACGTGGTCCACACGTCCCTCCAGAAGCGCGCGATCCGCACGGCCCAGCTCGCGCTGGAGTCCGCCGACCGCCACTGGATCCCCGTCCACCGCTCGTGGCGCCTGAACGAGCGCCACTACGGCGCCCTCCAGGGCAAGGACAAGGCCCAGACGCTCGCCGAGTTCGGCGAGGAGCAGTTCATGCTGTGGCGCCGGTCCTACGACACCCCGCCGCCCGCCCTCGAGGACGGCACGGAGTTCTCCCAGTCCGACGACCCGCGCTACGCGACGATCCCGCCGGAGCTGCGCCCGCGCACGGAGTGCCTCAAGGACGTCGTCCACCGCATGCTGCCGTACTGGTACGACGCGATCGTCCCGGACCTGCTGACCGGCCGCACGGTCCTGGTCGCGGCCCACGGCAACAGCCTGCGCGCGCTGGTCAAGCACCTCGACGGCATCTCGGACGCGGACATCGCGTCCCTGAACATCCCGACGGGCATCCCGCTCGCCTACGACCTGGACGCCGATTTCAAGCCCCTGACCCCGGGCGGAACCTACCTGGACCCGGCCGCGGCGGCGGCAGCGATCGAGGCGGTCAAGAACCAGGGCAAGAAGAAGTAAGCCCACACCGCGCTAAGCCCCCGACCTGCGAGTTCTTTGCGGGTCGGGGGCTTTTCGGTGGGGCGGGGCCGTCAGGTGCGACGACGCCAGCGACGGACCCTGACATCAAGGGCGATCAGCAGCGCCACGGGGACGGCGATCTCGGCGGGAGCGTCGGCCCAGAGGGCGAGCGCGCCGCCGGCCGTCCCGATGAGCGCGAGCGGCAAGTCGCGGGGACGGATGTCGACGGTGACACCTGCGCGTGGGACCATGTGGCCTCCATCTGTGGTCGGTTCCTTCTCAGGGCTTCCGAACGCGGAAACGGAAACGAATGCCGCCCCTGGCCGGGCGGCATTCGTATGCGCTGGAACCTTCCCATAGGCGTCGCCTGATACACAAACACGCAGATGGATTGAGAACGCCGTCCGCGTTGATAGACGATTCGTCTCTGAACCAGGACTGGGAAGCTGTCCAGGGCTCGCCAGCTTCGGATAACTTTCCCCATTCTCCCTCTTCCGCCCCTCCGGGCTGAGCTGAGCTGAGCTGGGCTGGGCTGGGCTACCGAGAGTTACCCATGTCGACCTGGGATTATCTGAGGTTGCCGGGGGTTGCCCATGGGCTCCATCTGCCCTCCGTCATCGCCCTGCGGCAGGTTCTTCCATCGATGGATGAATACGGCTCGGGTGCTGATCTATCGGAATCTCTCTCCTGAGAGAGAAAGCAGACCTGAGCTGGTGATTTACCGCCGGCCAGCGATTTTCTCGCCAGGCAGAAAGACTTTCTTTCATGGAAGAAAAGAGGTGCGCAGACGTACGGAGACGCCGAAACGGAGGCGTCCGATGGCGAAGGGGGGCGAATCTGCGGCCTCTCTTCCCGTCTGCTGGTCCAGGCGAGTGCCGATCTGTGGACCCGACTGCGGTCGGAACGACGATCACTCTGCCACACGGCACAGCAACTCGTCTATACGAGTATGCGTGTTGGGGTGTATGAGTCCGGAGGGGTGGCCTCGCGCATCGCCGCTCAGGTCGCCGGGAGTCGATAGGACAGGACGTAGGCGTCCGCGGCCATGACCGTGTCGCAGACCTCAACGGCCCGCTCCTCGGTGTCGTAGGCGGTGCGGAGAAGACTGATCACGGGGACTCCCGGGGCCAGTTGGAGGGTCTTGACCTCGGTCGGGGAGGGCATCCGGGCACGGATCTCCTCGTCGAAGTGGTCGAGGCGGTGCCCCAGTTCCTCAAGGCGGGCATAGATGCCGCCGGGACCGGGGTTGGGTTCGGCGATCCGCGTCCCGCGCGCGATGTCCAGCGGCAGATAGGAGACCGCGAACTCGACCGGACGTCCGTCGAGAAGATACCGGCGTCGCCGGGCCAGCACTCGCCGCGCGGAGCCCAGCCGGGCCGAGATGTCCGGGCCGGCCTTCTCCTCCTTGACCTCCAGACTGTCCACCGTGGGGTGGCTGCCGGTGGCGTCGGCCTCCACGAGGAACGCGGACTTGCCCTGTTCGCGGTGGCGCCGGGCGAACCGGTCCGACGCGAGACGTCGCACCGGCGGACGCGGCCGGACGAAGACGCCCTTGCCGTGCTCGGCGTGCACCAGGCCCTCACCGGTCAGCAGGGAGAAGGAGTTGCGAACAGTCATCCGGGACACCCCGTAGTGATCCACCAACTCGGCCTCCGAAGGCAGCTTCTCACCCTCCCGGAACCGCCCCCGGTCGATGGCTTCGCGCAGTTGGTCGGCGATCTGCCGGAAGACCGCACGATCGCTCGTGGGGTCGAGGTCACCGAGGAGGCCCGGGGAAAGCGAGGGGCTCACGCGTGTACTCCTTTAGATATCTAGACGAGTGGGTGAGTGCTGTTGCTACGGTGGAGAGCCTAGCCATCCGAGAGGGCCGAGGAACGTGAGCGCAGAACGCCCGCACTCCGTGAGCGTGGCCGGAGTCGTTGTTGACGACCAGGGCCGCGCCCTCCTGATCCAGCGCCGCGACAACGGCAAGTGGGAGCCCCCGGGTGGCGTCCTCGAACGCGAGGAGACCATCCCCGAGGCCCTTCAGCGCGAGGTCCTCGAAGAGACCGGCATCAAGATCGCGCTCCCCGCGACCCTCACGGGCGTCTACAAGAACATGACGGGCCTGATCGTCTCGCTGGTGTTCCGCTGCGAGGCGGCCGACGGCACGCCGACCACCGGCGATGAGACCCGCGCTCTGCGCTGGGCCACCCGTGAAGAAGTCTCCGAGCTCGCCGACGAGGCGTACGCGATCCGCGTCATAGACGCTATGGACGCGGTGTCTCCGCTGGCGATCCGCGCCCATGACGGCGTGAAACTCGTCTAACCCGAACCCGCTGCACATGGCGGCCTACCAGCATGAAGAAACTTGTATGCACGAGTATACGAGTAGGACGCGGGTCTGGGGAGTGTCTTGCCCAGGTCTCCCGGAAGAGGTCAGCCGGGCCCGCCGCTGGACCCGCGACATCCTGCGAGGCTCCCCTTTTGCCGAAGACGCCGAACTGATCGTGAGCGAGCTGAGCGCGAACGCGATCCTCCACACGGCGAGCGGTCGGGAGTACGGCAGCTTCCACCTGGCCGTCGCGGTCTCCGCTCAGGTGGTGGCGGTCTCGGTCACGGATGACGGCGGCACGGGAACGGCCCCGAAGGTCGAGCACCAGGACCAGGACGCCGAGCACGGCCGCGGACTCGGCATGGTCAACGCGCTCGCGCACCGGGTCATCGTTCACGCCAGCGGGACCGGTCGCACCATCACGGCGGAGCTCTTCACCGACGCACGCCGAGGAGGGCAGCCGTGCTGAAAGCGACGACCAGGCACGGCTTCTGGTGCGAGTGCTGGACCCAACGGCTCGACGGACGACGCCCACCGGCCCTCTTCGGATCCTTCGACGCGTACTCGGCGGTCGAGGCGAACAACTGGGTGGCGACGATCTTGCGCACCATCTCACCGGCCCTCGACACGGCCGCTTCACAGGCAGCTTGGACACGTCTCCAAAACGACCGCATCGACACAAGACGAGCCCTCTTGCGCCGGGAGCCCTGGACGGTATCCGTCACGCACGTCCGCACACGCATCACACGGACCGGCCGGCCAGCTATGTTCCTACCCTTGGCGCACCGTCAGGGGCGCGAACTCCCAGCTTGCGCAGACGACTTCAAGCCCCGCACGACCGACTGAGTTACAACTTTCTCTACTGGTTCAAGGCGGCTCGCTCCGCTTCCCGCGCGCGGCCCGGCCCCCGGCCGGGCCTGCGCTCCTGTCTCCGCCCCGCTCCAGCCCGGCCGGCGCCCGTGCCGCGCGCGCACAGCAATCAGCCGCCTAGAGAGAAGGAGCACGTCCAGACTGAGAGCTCCACAGATTTCGCTGAGCCTCGTCTCAAGCAGGAAGCCCGCTTGAGCAGACCAGTCCGCCGCGCCGAACGATGACGAAGTCCTCACCCTTTCCTGGTGCCGCCATGCGAACCTTCTCTATGCTGCTCGGAGGAGTCTTGTGATGCTGGGCACATCCACCGCGGAGGCCGGTTTTGTACATCGAAAGAGTCGTACTGAAGAACATCAAGGGGTTCGAAACCTCGGATCTCAACTTCACTCGCGATGACGGAGAGCATGCAGGTTGGGCGGTAATCACCGGCGACAACGGTTCCGGGAAAACAGCCCTACTTAAGTCGATTTGCATGGCAATCCTTGGACCGGACGACTCCCGCGTCCTCCTAACGGATAACCGGGGATGGGTAACCGAAGGAAAGGATTCGGGAACAGCCTCTGTCGAAATCAAACCTTTCAAAGAATATGATCGCACAAAGAGAGGGGGATACCCCGTCCAGAATACCTTCTGGGCTGAGATCGGATTCTCCCGAGAGGTGAACGCATGGGTTATCTCTGGCTCCGTTGACGTATTTCGACACAAGAAAAGAGGTGCATTCAACGGCCCCTGGGCCCCCGGAACACAAGGGTGGTTTGCGCTAGGTTACGGACCGTTCCGTCGCTTGTACGGAAGTTCTCCTGATGCTCAACGCTTGATGGTAATCCCCGGACGCGTACCTCGTTTTGCGACACTCTTCAAGGAAGACGCGACACTAGCCGAAGGTGAGCAATGGGTAAAGCAGCTGAAATACAAAAAGCTTGAACAGAAAGAATCCGAGGAAGTCACACTCGACTATCTTCTAGAGCTTCTGAACGATGACTTTCTGCGTCAAGGTGTCGCAGTGGACGAAGTAAACTCTGAGGGGATTTGGCTCACAGACCCAGCAGGCCGGAGAATGCCGCTTTCTGACATGAGCGAAGGGTACCGATCTGCGCTTGCAATGCTGATCGACATCTTTCGCCATATGGTAGATGTGTATGGCATCACAGGACTCACGGAAAAGCGCGGCGACGGAACGGCATACGTCAACCGCCCAGGCGTAGTCATCATTGATGAAGTTGACTCACATCTCCATCCAGCTTGGCAGCGAGAAATCGGGTTCTGGCTGAAGAAGCACTTCCCCCTAGTTCAATTCATCGTCACCACCCACAGTCCGCTAGTATGTCAAGCCGCCGATGGGGGGCGTATCTACCACATGCCGCAGCCAGGTCAAGGGGAGTCTCCTTTCCAGCTGAGCCCAATCGATTTTAATCGCGTCATCGCTGGAAAGCCAGATCAAATTCTCCTCACTCCAGCATTCGGCATGAGCCACACCCGATCTCCACAGGCCGTAAATGCTAATAGGAGACACTCCAGGTTGCGTGCCAAGCAAATTGCCGGGAAATTGTCAACAGATGAGTATGAAGAGTTGGAGCAACTGTCCCTATTCGCAGAGGCGGAGTAAATCGCAGAATGCGAAGAGTGTATCGATCCGAGATCGACTTTTCCACTCGTTGCGACCTCGCCGCGAGACAGAAGAAAGTCACAAGTAAAGAAAAAGGGCGAACCGAATGGAGCGCCTATCGAAGATCCGTAAAAAGTAAAGCCGTTGTCGATGCACTCAGAAAAATGAATGGCCAACGCCAGCGGTGCGTCTACTGCTGCGATTCACGCTCGGCCGACGTCGACCACTTCACTCCAATCGCGGTCGACTTTTCGAGGACTTTCTCGTGGAATAATTTTATTCTCGTCTGTCCGGAATGCAACAGAAAGAAATCGGCGCGATTTCCAGTCGATACCGAGGGGAGGCCATTAGTAATTAACCCAACATTGGAAGATCCCTGGAATTTTTTGGTTCTGGATACCAAGAACGGATATCTAGCGGCTAGGTTTCTTGAAGAAGAATTCGATCTGAAAGGTGACATCACGATTGAAGTGATATCTTGCGTTAATCACGAAGCTGTCGTCGAAGGTCGCCGACGTGTCATCTCGCGCTATTACGAGGCTGTGGAATCGCTGTTGGAACACGATAGCCCAGCCAGTGTGGTCGCTAAGCTAATGCGAGAGGTGCGAGAAGATGAATATGGCGTCGGAGAGTGGTTCGCTCGGCGTGAAGGCCGGGAGGAGCCGCTATTCCAAGAGTTGAGGAACCGGTTTCCTATGATCTGGAGACGATTTGTTCGAGAAGTATGCCGTAGCTGAGGTGGCTCGGGATCGTCGTCACCAACCGGTCGGTGCGGCTTGCTCCAGTCAACAACATAGGCAGCGTGGCTGAGGCAGATGGGGGTGCAGCGAGGCACACGCGTGCGTGGTTGGGCGACGCGCCCGCCGTCGTGGCTGACTGTCGTCGGCTGAGGTTCAGGCAGGGCGCGTCGAAGGCGTCGGCCGTCAGTCAAGCGGGCCAAAGCTGGGCTGTCTCTGGGCCGTCCGAGGCCGCTCGGCAGTGGCCAACGACGACCACCAGGCGCACGAGCCCACCGCCCCGGCCAGCAAAAACCCAGCTCACCCAAGATCCCCGACAACACCCAGGGCAAGAAGAAGCAAGCCCGCGCTGCTGAGCCCCCGAACTGCTGCTACCTGGCAGGGCGGGGGTTTTGCTGACCTGGGACCGTCTGCCTGCCCCCAGACGCCTCCGTGTGACCGTGGGCGGCAGACTCGGACGTCGGCGGTCACACCGCCCTGTCCCTCACCCCCCGCCGGATACCCGCCAGCCGGTATCGCTCCCAGCACCCCGGCAGACCCGCTCCCAGCACCCCGGCAGACCCGCCCCCACCCCCGGCAGGGACCCCGCCACCCCCGACGTCCTGGGCACCGGTCCCTCCCCACGTGGGGACCGGTACCGGACGTTCCGTGGGCTGATCCTGCCAAGGCTTGCTTGCCGCGGGGAGGTCTACGCCTCGTTGCCCCCTACATTTCCGCAGGTCAGATAGGTAAAGTGAGTTTTCCGGTCCGGATGGCGGGCCGGATGATCCGTGTCGCGGGGGAAGAACAGGGGAGGACCTTGAGCTCCGCATCGAGGGCCCGTACGGTCTTCGCCGAACGGCTCGCGCTGCTCTACAAGGAGGCCGGCAACCCGCCCCTCAAGAGGGTCTCCGACGCCGTCGCACGGCTCCAGCGCGTCGACGAACGCGGGCGCCCGGTGCGGGTGTCGGCGCAGCGGATCAGCGACTGGCGCCGGGCCCGCAACGTCCCCGCGCACTTCGCCGCCCTCGCCGCCGTGCTGCACGTCCTCGTCCCGCAGGCCCGACGCGCCCGCCCCGAACCGGTCTCCACCGGCCTGTACGACATCACCCACTGGCAGCGGCTCTGGGAACTCGCCCTCGCCGACCCGGTGGGCCCCGACGTGACGAAAGGCGGCACGGAAGACGGCACGGCGGGAGGGGAGGAGGGCGCGGCGGGGGAGGCCCCGGCTCCCGGCGGGGTCTGCCCCTATCGCGGGCTCGCCCCCTTCCGGTCCCAGGACGCCCGCTGGTTCTTCGGCCGCGAGCGCAGCACCGGCGCCCTCCTCGACCAACTCCGCGCCGCGGACCGTACCGGCGGCCTCGTCATGCTCGTCGGCGCCTCGGGGGCGGGCAAGTCCTCGCTCCTCAACGCCGGTCTGGTGAACGCGTTGCGCGACCGCGGGCCGCACGGCGTGCTGCGCCTGGTGCCGGGCGCCGACCCGGTCGCTGAACTGACCTCCCTGATACCCGGCCTCGCCGAAGTCGCCGCCGCCCCGGACGCCCCCGATTTCGGCCCCGCCGCCCGGCAGGCCGCCACCGCGTGGGCGGAGGCGGGGGAGTCCGGGGCGCGCACCAGGACCAGCGGCGGCGCGGCGACCGGCGGCGGCGAGTCGCCCGACGGGACGAGCACCACGACCGTCGACCCGGCCCGCCAAACCGTCCACCCGGCCCGCCCAGCCACCGATCCGGCTACCCGCCCGGCCGTCGACCCAACGAGCACGTCCGCGACGGCCGACGGGAGGCCGACCACGACAACGGGCGACACCCGGGCCACCGACCAGCCCCGTCCACCCCTCGACCAGCCCCGCCCACCTGCCGGCCAGCCCCGCCCACCCCTCGACCCGCCTCCCAAGACAGCAACCGAGAGGCCCACCACGACGGCGACCCCCACCCCCACCCTGACCCCCGCTCCCACCTTCACCGCCACCCCAACCCCAACCCACACCCCAACCCCCACCCTCATCGTCGATCAGTTCGAAGAAGCCTTCACGCTCTGTTCTGACGAGCGGCGGCGGCGGGTGTTCGTGCGGTTGTTGCATGCCGTGTGTGCCGGGCCCCGGCCGCCCGTGCGGGTCGTTCTCGGGGTGCGGGCCGATTTCTACGAGCGGTGTCTCGCCCATCCCGAACTCGCCGACGCCCTCCAGCACCGGCACATGGTCCTCGGCCCGCTCACCGGGGCCGAGTTGCGGGAGGCCGTCACCGCCCCCGCCAAGGCCGTCGGGCTCGAACTGGAGCCGGGGCTCGCGGAGTTGATCGTGCGGGAGGTCGGCGACGGGGCGCGTGGCGCGCACGGCGCCGGCGCGCTGCCGCTGCTGTCGCACGCCCTGCTCGCCACCTGGCAGCGGCGCAAGGGCGGGCGGCTCACCCTGGCCGGGTACCGGGCGTCGGGCGGTATCCAGGGCGCGGTCGCGGCCACCGCCGAACGCACCTGGTCGGGTCTCGACCCGGCCGCCCGCACCGCCGTCAGGCAGCTGCTGCTGCGGCTGGTCAGGCTGGGTGAGGACACGCAGGCGACCCGGCGGCGCGGGACCCGGCAGCAGCTCGCGGACGAGTCGGCCGACCCGGACAAGACGCGGGAGTCGCTGGAGGCGCTGGTCCGTGCCCGGCTGGTGACGCTGGACGCGGAGAGCGTGGAGATCACCCATGAGGCGCTGCTGCACGCCTGGCCCCGGCTGCGCGGCTGGATCGACGAGGACCGCGGCGACCATCTGCTGCGCCAGCGCCTTGAGGAGGACGCCCGCGCCTGGAAGGAGTCCGCGAGGGACGCGTCGCTGCTCTACCGCGGCTCCCGGCTCGCGCAGGCCCACACCTGGGCCCGGTCGGCGGGCGGCACCTTCCTGACCAGGACCGCCGTGGAGTTCCTCGCCGCCGCCGACCGGGTCCGTCGCCGTACCCGGCTGCTCGGCAGGGGTGCCGTCGCCGCGCTCGTGGTGCTCGCGGTGCTGGCCGGGTGGGCCGCCGTCGACGCCCGCAGGCAGCGGGACGACGCGGTGTTCGCGCAGGTCCTCGCGGAGGCGGACCGCTTCCAGTACTCCGACCCCTCGCTCTCCGCGCAACTCACCCTCGTCGCACACCGGTTGCGCCCGGACGACGCGGGCACCGGCAACCGGCTGGTGTCCATCGTCAACGCGGCCCTCGCCACCCCGCTCCTCGGCCACACGGGACCCGTCTACCTGACCTCCTTCAGCCCCGACGGCAGGACCCTCGCCACCGCGAGCTACGACCGGACGGTCCGGCTCTGGGACGTCACCGACCCGACCGCGCCCGAGCCGCTGGGCGCCCCGCTGACCGGGCACACCGGCTGGGTCAGCAGCGCCGTCTTCAGCCCCGACGGGCACACCCTGGCCAGCGCCGGCGACGACGGCACCGTCCGGCTCTGGGACGTCCGCGACCCCCGCCGCCCGACCCCCCTGCGCGCGCCGCTGAACGGCGACGACGGCACCGTCTACCTCGTCGCGTTCAGCCCTGACGGCCGCACCCTGGCCGCCGCCGACGACGACGGCACGGTCCGGCTGTGGGACGTGCGCGACCCCCGGCACCCGACCGACCTCGGCACCCTGGACGGGCACACGGCCGCCGTGCGGTCCGTCGCGTTCAGCCCCGACGGGCGCACCCTGGCCAGCGCCGGCGACGACGGCACCGTCCGGCTCTGGGACGTCCGCGACCCCCGCCGCCCGGCCCCCCTGCGCGCGCCCCTGACCGGGCACGGCGACACGGTGCACTCGGTCGCGTTCAGTCCCGACGGCCGCACCCTCGCCAGCGGCGGCAAGGACGACGCGGTCCGGCTCTGGGACGTCGCCGACCCGCGCCGCGCGCACGCCCTCGGCAGCCCGCTCGTCGGGCACACCGGGCCGGTCTGGTCGGTGGCCTTCAGCCCGGACGGCACCTCCCTCGCCGCGGGCAGCGCCGACTCCACCGCCAGCGTGTGGAACGTCGCCAATCCGGCCCACCCCTCCCAGGTCGGCGAGCCGCTCGCGGGCGCCAGCGGCGAGATGTACGCCGTCGGCTTCGGGCCAGGCGGGCGCACCCTCGCCACCGGCAGCGGCGACGGCACGGTGCGGCTGTGGACGATGCCGGGCGGCGACATGGCCGGCCAGGTCGGCGCGTTCCGCCCGGACGGCGACGTCCTGGCGACCGGCGGCGGCGACGGCGCCGTCCGGCTCTGGGACCTCGCCGACCCGGCCCGCCCGAAGCCGCTCGGCACCGGCTTCACAGCCGGCCACCACGCCCTGCGGTCCATGACGTTCCTGCCCGACGGCCGCACCCTCGCCGTCCTGATCGGCACCGAGAACGCCGTGCAGCTGTGGAACGTCGCGGACCCGGCCAGGCCCGTCGCGCACGGCCCGCCGGTGCGGGTGGCCACCCGGTACGCCGGCGCCGCCGCCCTCGCGGTCAGCCCCGACGGCCGCACCCTCGCCACCGACGAGGACGACCGCACCGTCCAGCTGCTCGACATCACCGACCCCGCCCGCCCCCGGCGCCTCGGCGCGCTCCTCACCGGCCACACCGGCTACGTCAACGCCCTCGCCTACAGCCCGGACGGCGGGACGCTGGCCAGCGCGGGCGCCGACGGGACCATCCGGCTGTGGGACGTCGGCGACCGCCGTCGGGCCCGGCTCGTGGGCACGCCCGTCGCCGGGCACCGGGGGCCGGTCAACACCCTCGCGTTCGCCCCCGACGGCCGCACCCTCGCCTCCGGCAGCGACGACGACACGGTGCGGCTGTGGCGGATCAGCGGCCCGCGCCCGGCCACTCCGGTCGGCTCGGTGCTCGCCGGTCACACCGAGGCGGTCGTCTCCCTGACCTTCAGCCGCGACGGCCGCACCCTCGCCTCGGGCGGCAACGACAACACCGTCCGCCTCTGGGACGTCGCCGACCCCGCCCGCACCTCGCCCATCGGCCAGGCCATGAGCCCCAACGCCAAGACCGGCAGCTTCCTCGCCTTCAGCCCCGACCGGCGGGTCCTCGGCGTCTCCAGCGGCGCCGACACCGTCCGCCTCTGGAGCCTCGACACGGACCGGGCCGCCCGGCGGATCTGCGCGAGCACCGGCGACGTCCTGACCCGCGGGCGCTGGAGCGAGTACCTGCCCCGCCTCTCCTACCGGCCGCCCTGCCGGTGACGCGGGCGGGCCCCGGCGCGGTGCTGCGCGCCGGGGCCCGCCGATGGGCAGGGGTGCGGCCTCAGCCGCACTGGCAGGGGCCGCCCGACTGGCAGCCGCAGCCGCAGCCCGAGCCGCAGCCGCACGCGCCGACGAGCGGGAGGCTCCTGACGTCGGCGGGCTGGTGCGTCTCGCGCTCCTGGGTGGGGTCGGGCGTGCTGGGGGCTTCGGCCATGGGTCCTCCTGGAGGTGTCCGAGAAGCGGGCGGCGGGTGCCGTCGCCCATTGGATGCCCGTTCGGCCGGGCGCATCAACGGCGCACTGTGGCGCCCCCGGTCGCCGCCCCCTCGGCGGTCCCTACGCCCCTTCGCCCGCCCCCGCCGCTCCGATCTCGGGCTGGATGTCCGGCTGGAGGTCCGCCGCGTGCTCGCCCGTCACCAGGAACACCACCCGCTTCGCGACCGCCACCGCGTGGTCCGCGAACCGCTCGTAGTAGCGGCCCAGGAGGGTGACGTCCACGGCCGTCTCGATGCCGTGCTTCCAGCGGTCGTCCATCAGGTGCTGGAAGAGGGTGCGGTGCAGCAGGTCCATCTCGTCGTCGTCGTTCTCCAGCTGGAGCGCGAGGTCGACGTCCTTGGTGATGATGACCTCCGCCGCCTTCGCCATCAGGCGCTGCGCGAGCTGGCCCATCTCCAGGATCGTGGAGTGCAGGTCGTGCGGGATGGCGCGCTCGGGGAAGCGCAGCCTGGCCAGCTTCGCCACGTGCTGGGCGAGGTCGCCCGAGCGCTCCAGGTCGGCGGACATCCGCAGGGACGTCACGACGATCCGCAGATCCGTCGCCACCGGCTGCTGGCGGGCCAGCAGCGCTATCGCCCGCGCCTCCAGGTCGTGCTGGAGCTCGTCGACCTTCTTGTCGGCCTCGATGACGCTCTCGGCCAGCTTCAGGTCGGAGTCGAGGATGGCGGTCGTGGCGCGTCCGATCGCCGAGCCGACCAGCCGGGCCATCTCCACCAGACCGTCGCCGATCGAATCAAGTTCCTCGTGGTACGCGTCCCGCATCAGGGTTCCCTCTCCTACGTGATCATCTGGGGCTGCCCGGGGCAGGCCCACGGGGCAGGGGCCAGGCCGAAAAGCGGCGCTTCGCACCCCACGCTCCCACGTTCCGGCCCGTACGCGTCCGTTTCCGCCACCTCAAATGAACCACCACTGGCTCCCAGGTGAACTCTGGGCGACGAGTGTTCGAGGTCGCACGTCCATGGCTGTGGCCAGCGCCTCTTCCATGCCTAACCTGGACGCATGGACGTGAACGCGGCGGTCGCCGCAGCGGCAGCGATCGCCGGGGTGCTCACCGGTGTCATCGCCATGCTGGCGTTCCGCTGGAGCGAACGCGACCAGAAACGCCCCACCCGGACCTCCCTGCACACCGATCCCGTGCTCCCACCAGGCGTGGACACGGTCCTGTCGGTGCTCAGGTCCTCGGCCGTCGTGCTCGACGAGGCCGACGCCGTCGTCAAGGCCAGCTCCGCCGCGTACGCGCTCGGACTGGTGCGCGGCGGCCGGCTCTCCGTCGAACCGATGCGCCAGATGGCCAGGGACACCCGGCGGGACGGCGAGATACGACAGGTCGAGCTGGACCTGCCCAGGAGGGGGACGGGCCGGGGGGAGGCCCTCGCGGTCTCCGCCCGGGTGGCCCCGCTCGGGTCCCGGCTCGTGCTGCTGCTCGTCGAGGACCTCACGGAGGCCCGCCGCATCGAGGCGGTCCGCCGTGACTTCGTCGCGAACGTCAGCCATGAGCTGAAGACCCCGGTCGGCGCCCTCTCCCTGCTGTCGGAGGCCGTCATGGACGCCTCCGACGACCCCGAGGCCGTCGAGCGCTTCGCCGGCCGCATGCAGATCGAGGCGACCAGGCTGACCAACCTGGTGCAGGAACTCATCGACCTCTCCCGGGTGCAGAACGACGACCCGCTGGAGGACGCCGAGCCGGTCCGGGTCGACGAACTGGTCGCCGAGGCCATCGACCGCTGCCGGCACGCGGCCGGCACCAAACAGATCACCATGGCCGCGGGCGGCACCGCCGACCTGCATGTCTGGGGCAACCGCGGCCAGCTCGCCGCCGCCCTCGGCAACCTCGTCGAGAACGCCGTCAACTACTCCCCGGCCCGCACCCGCGTCGGCATAGCCGCACGCAGGACCACGGCGCCCGGCGGGGACTCCATCGAGGTCGCCGTGACCGATCAGGGGATCGGCATCTCCGACAAGGACAAGGAGCGCGTCTTCGAGCGCTTCTACCGCGTCGACCCGGCCCGCTCCCGTGCCACCGGCGGCACCGGGCTCGGGCTCGCGATCGTCAAGCACGTGGCCGCCTCGCACGGCGGGGAGGTCACGGTGTGGAGCTCCGAAGGCCAGGGCTCCACGTTCACCCTGAGACTGCCGGAGGCGGGGGCTGCCCGCGACCGCGCACAGCAGCACCCCGACCTCGACGACGAGGCCGGACACCCCGACTCGTCCGACGAGTCATCCCCGTTCGAACCGCTTCCCGCCCCGGAGGTCCTTCCGTGACCCGAGTGCTCGTCGTCGAGGACGAGGAGTCCTTCTCCGACGCCCTGTCCTACATGCTCCGCAAAGAGGGCTTCGAGGTCGCCGTCGCGTCCACCGGACCCGACGGACTCGACGAGTTCGAGCGCAACGGCGCCGACCTCGTCCTGCTCGACCTGATGCTGCCCGGCCTGCCGGGCACCGAGGTCTGCCGTCAGCTGCGCGGCCGTTCCAACGTCCCGGTGATCATGGTCACCGCCAAGGACAGCGAGATCGACAAGGTGGTCGGCCTGGAGATAGGGGCCGACGACTACGTCACCAAGCCGTTCTCCTCGCGCGAGCTGGTCGCCCGCATCCGCGCCGTCCTGCGCCGCCGCGGCGAGCCCGAGGAGGTCACCCCGGCCGCCCTGGAGGCGGGCCCGGTCCGGATGGACGTCGACCGGCACGTGGTGACCGTCTCCGGCTCCAAGGTCGACCTCCCGCTGAAGGAGTTCGACCTGCTGGAGATGCTGCTGCGCAACGCGGGCCGGGTGCTGACCCGCATGCAGCTCATCGACCGGGTCTGGGGCGCCGACTACGTCGGGGACACCAAGACCCTCGACGTCCACGTCAAGCGCCTGCGCGCCAAGATCGAGCCGGACCCGGGCGCTCCCCGCTACCTGGTGACGGTCCGCGGTCTCGGCTACAAGTTCGAGCCGTAGGCCGCCGGGCCGCGCCCCGCACACGCCGAAGGGCGGGCCTCCCTCGCGGGGGCCCGCCCTTCGGCGTACGGGTGCGCGACGGTCAGTGCCCGGCCGCGGCCGAGTCCGACGCGGACGCCTCGCCCGAGGGGGCGCCCGTGGCGCCGGTGCCCGCGCTCGGGTCGGCACTCTCCGACGACGATGCCGACGACGCTGACGACGACGCCGACGCGTCCGGGGCCGAAGGCGACGCCGATCCGCTCGGCGTGGTGCCGGGGGCGGCCGGGACCGACGTCGGACCCCACGTCGAGAAGTAGCTCGCGGCCGGGACCACGAAGGCCCGCAGGCTCACCGCGCCGGTCTTGCTGAAGGTGAAGGTGACCTTCTGGGCGTTGCCGTCCTGGAGGGCCTCACGGCTGGAGGACACGACCGCGGACGCGTTGCCCTTGCCGCCGATGACGACGGAGCCGCCGGCCGGGATGGTCAGCTTGCCGTTGCCCTTGGCGGGCTTGAGCTGCGCGCTCTTGCCGGTGCCCGGCAGCGTGACCGAGTCCAGGGTCTGGGCGGTGCGGCCTTCGTTGAAGAGGGTCGCCGAGATCGCAGCGGGCCCGGTCGACTTGAGGTCGGGCTGGGTGATGACGATGGCGTTCTGGATCTTGATGACGCCGACGCCGGTGGCCGCGTTGTCCGGCTTGACCTCCAGTGTCTGGGCGTTGTTGCCGGCCGCGCACGAGGCGAGCGAGGCGATCGAGAACGCGATGACGGCGGCGGCGGGGGCGCCGCGTCGAAGGCTGCTGCTCACGGCGGCGGCAACTCCTTGACTCGAACGTGGCGACGTATAAAGCCGCCCTAAGTGTGTGTCAGCGGCTTCAGGTTACCGAGCCGTTCGCGCGCCGCCGCACCCGACCCTCCCCCTGGGGGCGTCGGTTCGTCCCGAGGAGGGGCGCGGACGCCCGGCCGGGGTGCTCGTCGGGCATTCACATAACCGCGGCGGACATAGGTCCTTCATAGGTTCGGCATACGTATGGAGGTGCGCGGAAAATCCTCGGGAACGGAATCCGGGGAATCCGGCGGGGAGCGGAAATTGATCACACGCGGATCGGTGTGGCGCGTGTGATCAATTCCGGAAACGGCTCGTACCCGCCTGCCGTGCATCGAACGGAGTAGCGGAAGTCGCACGCCTGCAACCAGACATATGGGGACGTTCGGCCCCTCCGGAGGGGCTCCGGATGTGTGTAACGTACGGGTTTCACCTCCCCCGGACAGCGGCTCCGACCTGCGAATACCTTCTTCCGGTCGGCCCGCGCAGCACGTTCCTGTTGCTGTTGTCAAGCCCCGAGATATGCCCTGACCTGCGAAAACGCCATTCAGAACCCGCAGTTTCCGTGTTACCCTGGATAGCCACGGAAGGGGTACCTGTCACATGACGTTCAAGGTTGGCGACACCGTGGTCTATCCCCATCACGGGGCCGCGCTGATCGAGGCTATCGAAACTCGCCAGATCAAAGGCGTGGACAAGACCTACTTGGTGCTGAAGGTCGCCCAGGGCGACCTGACGGTACGTGTGCCAGCGGACAATGCGGAGTTCGTCGGCGTGCGTGATGTGGTCGGTCAGGACGGGCTGGACCGAGTCTTCGAGGTGCTGCGCGCGCCGTACGCCGAGGAGCCCACGAACTGGTCCCGTCGCTACAAGGCAAATCTGGAGAAGCTCGCCTCCGGCGATGTCATCAAGGTCGCGGAAGTCGTGCGTGACCTGTGGCGTCGTGAGCGCGAGCGCGGACTGTCCGCCGGCGAGAAGCGCATGCTCGCCAAGGCGCGTCAGATTCTGGTGAGCGAACTCGCCCTCGCGGAGAACACGAACGAGGACAAGGCCGAGGCCCTGCTCGACGAGGTTCTCGCGTCCTGAACGCATGACGGCAGGCAGCCCGCCCGCCTCGGCACTCAGTACACCGAAGCACGAAGCACACCGAAATGCCGCGGTGCCCGATGACATCTCTGCTGTCGCCGGGCGCTGCGGCATGTTCGTACCCGGAAGCGGACCCCGGCAGACCCTGCCCGTACGCCCCAGGACCCCGATAGCCCGTACGCCCTTGGACCCCGTTACGGCGCGCCCGGCCCGCACGGGCCGCACGGTGCCCCGTACGCCTCACGGCCGTTGCGCGGATTACGTCGGGGAAGCCCCCGATACTGGGCGTGCCGGGCCCGGGCAGCAGGCTCGACCGGGGTCACGGAAGGGTCCGGTCAAGGCGTCGTGCCCGGCACTTCCCAGGCCATACCCACGCCGGACCGGCACACAAACCTGACAGGAACCGATGTCTGACGATTCGCTCCCTTCGCCCGCGGGAACCCGCGCGGCGGCCGTGATCCCGGCCGCAGGACGCGGGGTACGCCTCGGTCCAGGCGCCCCCAAAGCGCTCCGCGCGCTGGGCGGCACCCCGATGCTGATCCACGCCGTGCGCGCGCTCGCCGCCTCCCGCGCCGTCTCCCTGGTCGTCGTCGTGGCCCCGCCGGACGGCGCCGCCGAGGTCAGGTCGCTGCTCGACGCGCACGCGCTGCCCGAGCGCACCGACTTCCTCGTGGTGCCCGGCGGTGAGAGCCGCCAGGAGTCCGTGAAGCTCGGCCTCGACGCGCTGCCGGACGGCCACGACATCGTGCTGGTGCACGACGCGGCCCGCCCGCTGGTCCCGGTCGACACCGTGGACGCGGTGATCGAGGCGGTCCGCGACGGCGCCCCGGCCGTGGTGCCCGCGCTGCC
Source organism: Streptomyces griseoviridis (assembly GCF_005222485.1). Classification (NCBI taxonomy): domain Bacteria; kingdom Bacillati; phylum Actinomycetota; class Actinomycetes; order Kitasatosporales; family Streptomycetaceae; genus Streptomyces; species Streptomyces griseoviridis. The sequence goes on along the minus strand of NZ_CP029078.1, from coordinate 4,245,784 downwards.
GCTCGCCGACACCGTCAAGGAGGTCGAGCCCGCGGCCGTGCCCGGGGCGCCCGAGCCGGTCGTCGCCACCCCCGTGCGGGCCAGGCTGCGCGCCGTCCAGACCCCGCAGGGCTTCGACCGGGAGACCCTGGTCAGGGCGCACAGGACGGTCACCGACGAGGTCACCGACGACGCCGGGATGGTCGAGAAGCTCGGCCTCGGCGTCGTCGTCGTGCCCGGTCACGAGGAGGCGTTCAAGGTCACCAGGCCGCTCGACCTGGTGCTCGCCGAGGCGGTCCTGGCCCGCAGGAGGCTCAACGATGGCTTCTGAGCAGCCGGGCCGCGTCCCGTTCCCGGTGCTGCCCCGGGTCGGCATCGGCACCGACATCCACGCCTTCGAGGAGGGCCGCGAGCTGTGGTGCGCGGGCCTGAGGTGGGAGGGCGAGGGGACCGGTCTCGCCGGGCACTCCGACGCCGACGTCGTCGCGCACGCCGCGTGCAACGCGCTGTTCTCCGCGGCCGGCCTCGGCGACCTCGGCAGGCACTTCGGCACCGGGCGCCCCGAGTGGTCGGGCGCCGCGGGGACCGTCCTGCTCGCGGAGGCCGCGCGGATCGTCCGGGAGGCCGGTTTCGTCATCGGCAACGTCGCCGTCCAGGTCGTCGGGGACCGGCCGAAGGTCGGCAGGCGCCGCGAAGAGGCGGAGAAGATCCTCTCGGCGGCGGCCGGCGCGCCGGTGTCGGTGTCGGGGGCGACCACCGACGGGCTCGGGTTCCCCGGCCGCGGCGAGGGGTTGATGGCGGTGGCGACGGCTCTGGTGGCGCACACGGGCTGACAGACGTCCCAAGTCGGTCGCGAAGTCATAAGTCCGGTGCGATCCACTGCCCCGCGCCCACTACCCTGGTGGGGTGACCATTCGCCTGTACGACACCGACGCCCGGCAGATCCGTGACTTCGTCCCGCTCACCGCGGGCTGTGTCTCGATCTACCTGTGCGGTGCCACCGTGCAGGCGGCACCCCACATCGGGCACATCCGTTCGGGGCTGAACTTCGACATCATGCGCCGCTGGTTCGCCCACCGCGGCTACGACGTCACGTTCATCCGCAACGTCACGGACATCGACGACAAGATCATCGCGAAGGCGGCCGAGCAGGGCCGCCCGTGGTGGTCCATCGGCTACGCCAACGAGCGCGCCTTCAACGACGGCTACACCGCCCTCGGTTGTCTGCCGCCCACCTACGAACCGCGCGCCACCGGGCACGTCACCGAGATGGTCGAGATGATGCAGGGCCTCATCGAACGCGGTCACGCGTACGAGGCCGACGGCAACGTCTACTTCGACGTGCGCTCCTTCCCCGGCTACCTCCAGCTCTCCCGGCAGGAGCTGGACAATTTGCGCCAGCCCGCGGGCGACGGCGAGACCGGCAAGCGCGACGAGCGCGACTTCGCGATGTGGAAGTCCGCGAAACCCGGCGAGCCCACCTGGTCCACCCCGTGGGGTCCCGGCCGGCCCGGCTGGCACCTGGAGTGCTCGGCGATGGCCCACAAGTACCTGGGGTCCGCCTTCGACATCCACGGCGGCGGCCTCGACCTGATCTTCCCGCACCACGAGAACGAGATCGCCCAGGCCAAGGCCTTCGGCGACGAGTTCGCCCGGTACTGGGTGCACAACGCCTGGGTCACCATGGCGGGCGACAAGATGTCCAAGTCGCTGGGCAACAGCGTGCTGGTCTCCGAGATGGTCAAGAAGTGGCGCCCCATCGTGCTGCGCTACTACCTCGGCACCCCGCACTACCGCTCGATGATCGAGTACAGCGAGGAGTCGCTGCGCGAGGCCGAGTCGGCGTTCGCGCGGATCGAGGGCTTCGTGCAGCGCGTCATCGAGAAGACCGGCAGCGCCGTCGAACCGGCCGCCGAGGTGCCGCCCGCGTTCGCCGAGGCGATGGACGACGACCTCGGGGTGCCGCAGGCCCTCGCCGTCGTCCACACCACCGTCAGGCAGGGCAACAGCGCACTCGCCGCCGACGACAAGGAAGCCGCCGTCGCCCGCCTCGCCGAGGTCCGGGCGATGCTCGGCGTCCTCGGCCTCGACCCCCTCGACCCGCACTGGGCGGGCGAGAGCGCCGAGCGCGGCGAGGACCTGCACGGCGTCGTCGACAGCCTCGTCCGGCTCGTCCTCGACCAGCGCGAGGCGGCCCGCACCCGCAAGGACTGGGCCACCGCCGACGCCATCCGCGACCAGCTCAACCAGTCCGGCCTCAGCATCGAGGACGGACCACAGGGACCCCGCTGGAGCCTCGGCCCCCGGTAGGTCCCGTCCTTGATCGACTGTGCCGCCCGGCCCCCCGGGCGGCACACTGCATATACGTACACACGCACGTCTCCCACAGACAGGTAGGTCATGGCCGCTAACAACCGCCGCATGTCCGGCAAGAAGGGCGCGCAGGTCGGCAGTGGCGGCCAGCGGCGCCGGGGCCTCGAAGGCAAGGGCCCCACCCCGCCCGCCGACATGCGCAAGGGACACAAGAAGAACCGCGTCGCCAACGCCCAGGCCAGGCAGGCCGTGCGCCGGCCCACGCCGCGCCGCGGCGGCAAGGGCACCTCCGAGATGGTCGTCGGCCGCAACCCCGTCGTCGAGGCGCTGCGCGGCGGTGTGCCCGCCTCCACGCTCTACGTCCAGCAGTTCATCGACAACGACGAGCGGGTGCGCGAGGCGCTCCAGCTCGCGGCCGAGCGCGGCGGCATCCACCTCATGGAGGCGCCGCGCCCCGAGCTGGACCGCATGACCAACAACCTCAACCACCAGGGCCTGGTCCTCCAGGTCCCGCCGTACGAGTACGCGCACCCCGAGGACCTCGCGAGCGCCGCGTACGACGCCGGTGAGGACCCGCTGATCGTCGCCCTCGACGGCGTCACCGACCCGCGCAACCTCGGCGCGGTCGTCCGGTCCGTCTCCGCGTTCGGCGGCCACGGTGTCGTCGTGCCCGAGCGGCGCGCGGCCGGCATGACCGCCGGTGCCTGGAAGACGTCGGCCGGCACCGCGGCCCGTACCCCGGTCGCCCGTGCCACCAACCTGACGCGGGCCCTGGAGGCGTACAAGAAGGCCGGCATCACGGTCGTCGGCCTCGCCGCCGACGGAGAGGCCGAGGTCGGCGACCTCGCGGCGCTGCACGGCCCGGTCGTCATCGTCGTCGGCAGCGAGGGCAAGGGCCTGTCCCGGCTGGTCGGGGAGACCTGCGACCACCGGGTGCGGATCCCCATGCCGGGCGGCGCCGAGTCGCTCAACGCCGGGGTGGCGGCGGGCATCGTGCTGTACGAGGCGGCACGCCGACGCGGCTGAACAGATGTGCCCGCCCTCACCCGGGCGGGTCAATCCCGGCGTCCCGGCCGAGCTTGACGGGGTCCGGACACTTCCGGCGGGTCAAAGCAGTGTCCTAAAGAGACGTCACTCGGTTAGATGAGTGTGGACACCAGAACACCCCGCACACCCACGGGGGACCGCTCGTCGGGATTCGACGACGCTCCCGCGCTGAGCATGGTGAAGGTGCCGAGCGATCCGGCGCAGGTCATCGTCAATCACGCGAGCTTCCGCGTGCAGTTGGGCGCGTCGGCGCGGCGCCCCCCGACCTCGCGGACCGCGCGGACCCTGACCGGCGCCGACGACATCGCCCGGGGCGCCGCCGGCCCGGCGAACAGAGGCGCCGCGCCCGCCGGCGCCCGCCGCCGTCCGGTCGTCTGGAGCGGCAAGTCCGCCCCGGACGACACCGGCGCCCACCGCCTCCTGCAGGCCGTGCGGGGCGGCAGCGTCCGGCACCCCGACGAGCGGTCGGGTGACGCCGGCGCCACCCAGGTCATCCCGCGCGTCGGGCAGCAGGGGCTGGGGGGAGGCTACGACGACGTCTACGAGCAGCTCGACCAGACCGTCGAGAACCCCGTCGTCGGCCCCCAGCGCACCTCGGGCGAGAGCGCGGGCGGTGGCCGCCTGCTGCCCCCCATGCGCACCGTCGGCAGCGCCTACGACGAACAACCCCCTTACGGGGAGCCGCGGTTCACGGAGGACGACGACCAGGACGCCCCGGCGGCGACCGGGGGCAGGCGCTCCCGCCGCTACGGCGACGACCCGGCCCGGCACGCCTACTACCCCGGCCGCCGGATGAACCTGGGCGTGGTGCTGCTGCCGCTGCGCATCTTCCTCGGCTTCATCTCCATCTACGCCGGCATGGGCAAGCTGTGCGACCCCGTCTACTTCGACGGCGGCAAGCGCGGCTCGATGATGAAGTGGCTCAACACCCTGCACCCGTGGGAAGTCGCCGAGCCGCTGCGCCAGTTCGCCCTGCACCACCCCGTCGGCTCCGGGCTCGTCATCGCCTTCGCGCAGGTCCTCGTCGGCGTCCTCACGGTGCTCGGCTGCTGGCAGCGGGTGGCGGCGGCGGGCGGTGTGCTGCTGTCGACGGCACTCATCGTCACCGTCAGCTGGAAGACGGTCCCCGCCTACGACGCGCCCGACATCATCTACCTCGCCGCCTGGTCGCCGCTGATCATCGCCGGTGCCCCCGTCTACTCGGTGGACGGCAGGCTCGCGGGCAGCGCCTGGCGGCGGCTCGGGCCCCGCGCCGACATCTGGGACCTGCGCAGCTTCGTGCTGCGGCGCGGCGCGCTGGTCACCGCGATCGTCGTCGGGATCACCCTGCTGCTCGGCTCGCTGCTCGGCGGCGCCGTCCGGGACGCCGACCGGATCGTCGTCCCCGGTCCCGGGGAGACGCCCCGCAACCAGATGCCCGGCTCGCCGCTCCCCGAGGAGCCCGGCACGCCGGAGCGGACGGCGCCGTCCGCCGTCTCGACGCCCAGCCAGGGCGCCACGTCGGCCGGTTCCACGCCGTCCGGCGCCGCGGCCACCCCGGGCGCCGCCCGTGACGCCACGACCGGCGGCGGCCGCCCCAGCCAGACGCAGGGCGCGACGTCGGCCGGGCAGGCCCCGCCGCAGCAGTCGTCCCCCGCGGGCGGCGGCGCCCCGAGCACCAGCTCGGGTCCGACGTCGGGCGGCTCCACCGGTTCCACCAGCTCGACCGGCGGCAGCGGCGACGCCGGCACCGGCTCCTCCTCGACCGGCCAACCCGGCCTGGTGGGCGGCCTGTTGGGGTGACGCAGCCGGTGGGCGGCATTCTGGGCAGGCCCACCGGCTGAACACCACCGCCCACGACAAGGGTCCCGCGCGTACGGCGCGGGACCCTTCTGGTGTGCGACGGGCTCCAGGCGAGCGGGAGTCCGGTGGGCGAGGGAGCGGATCACCGGGACAGGGCGTTCAACGCCCCTGTGCCGCAAGCTCCTTGGCCGCCTCGGTGAGGTCCTTCGCGGTGTCGATGGCCCGCCAGTAGGCGCCCTGCGGGAGCGGGAACCCGGCCAGCCGCCGCTGCCTGGCCAGATGCGGGAACGTCGTGCGCTCGTGGTCGCCGCGGGCGGGCAGCAGCCCGGCGAAGGCGGGCGAGAAGACGTAGACGCCGGCGTTGATCTCGAACGTCGACGGCGGCGCCTCGATGAAGTCGGTGATGTGCCCGAAGCCGTCCGTCTGCACGGCGCCCCACGGGATCCGCGGGCGGGCCAGCGCGAGGGTGGCGACGGCGTCCCGCTCGGCGTGGAAGTCCGCCATGTCGCGCAGCGAGAAACGGGTCCAGATGTCGCCGTTGGTGGCGTACCAGGGCAGTTCGGGGTGCGGGAGGTGGGCGGCGGCGTACTTGAGGCCGCCACCGCGCCCGAGGGGCTCCTCCTCGACGACGGTCGTGACGCGCACCGGGAGGTCCGCCGCCGCCAGCCACTTCTGGAGGACGTCGGCGAGGTGGCCGCAGCTGATGACGACGTCGGTGACGCCCTCTTCGGCGAGCCAGGTCAGCTGATGGCCGATGATCGGCGTCCCCGTGCCGGGGATCTCGACCATCGGCTTGGGCCGGTCGTCGGTGTAGGGGCGCAGCCTCGACCCCTGGCCGCCGGCCAGGACCACGGCTTGGACGGGGCGGGACGCGGCGCTCGGATCGGTCATGCCCCGAACTGTACGGCGCGCGGACGACGGCCCCGGCGCCGGGAACGGTTCCTTGACCCGCGGTCGCCCGCCCGGACGGTGGCCGGGGCGTCACCGGCGCGCTCGGCGCCCCTGGCGGCCGTCACGGCCCTCGGCGGGCCCTCCAGGCTCCCGGCGCCCGGCACCGGGGACAAGGCTCGGGCCCTCCTCCTGGAGCGGAGGAGGGGCGGGGACGGCGTTCAGCGGTGGGCCATGGCGACGCCGGTGGCGAAGGACGTGTCGCAGACCGGGCGGGCGTACGACTGCGCCCGCGAGGGCCCGTACACCCGGACCGCCGCGCGGCCGAGGGCGCGCGCGATGGACACGCAGTGCTCGGCGAGCGAGGGCCGCTCGGTGACGGCCTGCTGGAGGTGCGTCAGCACCACGCCCGGGTTCTCGTCCTGCAGCTCGGCGAGCAGCTTGTCGCGCAGGACGTCCTGTGCGGCCCGCTTGGCCGGCTTGTCGTCCATGGAGGTGTCGGCGGTGCTGTCGGAGGAGTCCGAGGCGGTGAGCACCGAGGTCGATGGGTCTCCAGACCAGTTGACCCGGGTGACCGCGAGGGTCCCGGAGAGCACCAGGACGACGGGCAGGACGAGGGCGAGGGAGCGGCCGATCCGGCGGGCGGGGCCCTGGCCGCGTCGCGTCTGTTGGTTAGTGGAGTGCTTCACGCGAGTGAGGGTAGCGCCCGGTGATGATTTGGCGACATTTAGTCACCAATTCGGGGGACGAAGTGGTGGCTCTTTTCGGGTAACGGGTTGACGCACACTGCTCGAAACGTCCGGTCTGCCGGGGTATCCGACAGGTGTGGGGCGGGCACGGGACGGGTATCGCGCGGCAGGCCGGGTTCCTCTCGCACCTCCGCCCCGCGGCGGACGCGCGAGAGGGCCCCGCGACAGGTCGCGGGGCCCTCTCGGGGAACGGGTGCGGGGATCAGTCGGTGAGGCGCTCGCCCGTCGAGGTGGAGAACACGTGGATCTCGCCCGGACGCGGCACGACGTGCAGCGTGGTGCCCTTGTCCGGGACCCGGCGGCCCTCGACGCGGACCACGAGGTCCTTGGTCTCGCCGCCTACCTCGGCGGTGCCGTAGACGTAGCCGTCGGCGCCCAGCTCCTCGACGACGTTCACCGAGACGGCGAGTCCCGCCGGGGCGTCGTCGCTGTCCTTGGAGAGGGTCGCGGCGACCGAGCCGTCCTCCTCGACGATGTCGAAGTGCTCCGGGCGGACGCCGACCGTGACCGTGGTGTCGCCCTTGTCGGCGGCGGCCTTGAGGGCGTCACGGCTGACCGGGACGACGCTGTTGCCGAACTTCACGCCGCCGTCGGTGATCGGGACGGCGACCAGGTTCATGGCGGGGGAGCCGATGAAGCCGGCGACGAAGAGGTTGGCGGGGCGGTCGTACATGTTGCGCGGCGAGTCGACCTGCTGGAGCAGACCGTCCTTGAGGACCGCGACCCGGTCGCCCATCGTCATGGCCTCGACCTGGTCGTGGGTGACGTAGACGGTCGTGATGCCCAGACGGCGCTGGAGCGAGGCGATCTGCGTACGCGTCGAGACGCGGAGCTTGGCGTCCAGGTTGGAGAGCGGCTCGTCCATGAGGAAGACCTGCGGCTCACGGACGATGGCGCGGCCCATCGCGACACGCTGGCGCTGACCACCGGAGAGGGCCTTCGGCTTGCGGTCCAGGTACTCGCTGAGGTCGAGGATCTTCGCGGCCTCTTCGACCTTCTTGCGGATGTCCGCCTTGTTGACGCCGGCGATCTTCAGGGCGAAGCCCATGTTGTCGGCGACGGTCATGTGCGGGTACAGCGCGTAGTTCTGGAACACCATGGCGATGTCCCGGTCCTTCGGGGGGAGGTGCGTGACGTCGCGGTCGCCGATGCGGATGGCGCCGCCGTTCACGTCCTCGAGACCCGCGAGCATCCGCAGCGAGGTGGACTTTCCGCAGCCGGACGGGCCGACCAGGACGAGGAATTCACCGTCCGCGATGTCGATCTCCAGCGCGTCCACGGCGGGCTTCTCCGAGCCCGGGTAGATGCGGGTCGCCTTGTCGAACGTAACAGTGGCCATGGTGAAGGCCCCCTTCTACCGGCAGGAACGTGCCGGACGATCCGAGTAGGAAGGTGGTTGGTGTAGTCCACATGGGTGAACTGGGTCAGGACGGTACCTGGCGTTCGCCTGATCTGTCAGTACTCCGGGGCATGTGAACTTCGCGGAAATTTTCGACGGGCCGTCCCGCGGACCTGGGTACACTGCTCGGGCACGCCCACCGAAGCGGGCACGCAGGCCTCCTTAGCTCAGCTGGTCAGAGCGCCGCTCTTGTAAAGCGAAGGTCGTCGGTTCGAATCCGACAGGGGGCTCAACCCAGGCCCAGGTCAGACGTCATGAAGCCCGGCGAGGGATCACTTGCCGGGCTTCTGTGTGAGTGGAGGCGCTCAGAGGCCCTTGGTTCCTCGGCTTCCGGGGGTGGCCTTCCCGGCCCCGCCCGCGCGACGGCCCGACCGGTCGCGACGGTGACACCTGGAGCGGGGTCGCCGCGTGCGGTGTGGACGATGGTGCCGTGACGAACATCAGTGACACCCATGTGAAGGTCCACTTCAGGTTGGACGTGGACGAGGACGGCTGGCCCCCGGCAGGCGTCGAGAGTCTCTGGGCGGTGCGGCTCGGGGACGGCACCGCACGGCTCGACAACACGCCGTGGTTCGTGCGAGGAGTCGCCTGCGGGGACATCGTCGGAGTGGAGCTGGAGGACGATGGTGTCCTCTACGCCCGGGAGACCGTCCAGCCGTCGGGGAACTGCACGATCCGGTTGATCGTGCTGAGGGACGAGGGCTCGGCTGCTGCCCGGCAGACCGTGCTGGACTCCTTCCACCGCCTCGGCGCGACCGGCGAGGGCATCCAGCACTTCCGCATGGTGGCGCTGGACGTCCCCCCGGAAGCGGACCTGCCGGAGATACGGAAGCTGCTGGAACACGGTGCGGCACAGGAGTGGTGGCAGTGGGAGGAAGGGTGCGTCACCTCCGCCTGGCAGAAGGCCCTCTGAGCCGGCCGCGCCCGCTCGACTCAACCTGCCGGGGTTCGTGCCGGCGTCCGCCCGCTGGGTCCTCGTCCCCGGTGGTCCGTTTGCTCGTGGCTGTGGTGAACCTTCGGGCTGATCGATCCGTCGTGCGTACGCAGGCGATTGCCGATCGCCGTCTCGACCGACGCACTTACGAATCGAGAGGCACGTTCCATGCGTTTTCCGCGGTTCCCGCGCAGACGGTCACTACTTTTCGCGTTCTTACTGATAGTCGTCGCCGCCACCGCCGCGGCCTCCTCGTTCCGCTCCTCGGGTTCCGATGACGGGGTGCTCGCGGGCGCCGACGGCGAGCACACCATCACGTTGCAGAACAAGACGGACAGCAAGGTCTGGGTCGGCAGCACGGTCAACGCCGACGGCTCGAACCAGATCACCGGGCTGCCGGTGCTCGATCCCGGGCAGTCGGCCACCCTGACCATTCCCGAGCGGTCCGGCGCCGGGCACTGGCGGGGCACGTTCTTCGCGCGCCAGGGTTGCTCGGGCGACGAGGGAAGCACCTTCCACTGCGCGGTGGGGGACTGCGGTCCCTACGCCGACCACTGCTCCACCGGCGAACAGCCCACGAGCCTCGCCGAGTTCAACTTCGACCCGTCGGACTCGCTGGCACCCTGGTACGACGTCAGCTACGTCAACGCCGTCTCGGTGCCCGTCACCATCACCCCCAACGACGTCGCGCCGCCCGAGGAGGGCGAGTGCGCCGTCTCGGGCTGCGCCACCGACCTGCTGTCGGCCTGCCCGGCCGACAACCTCACCAAGGACCCGGCCACCGGCAAGGCGCTGGTCTGTGTCAACCCGAACCGGGACGCCAAGACCCCCTACAGCGACGCCGTCACCGGCAAGTGCCCCAAGGCGTACGCCTGGTCGAAGCAGGACACCGAGCCCGGCAACCACACCGTGTACCAGTGCACCAAGTGCACCGGCATGACGGTGACGTTCGAGGGCAACGGCAACGCCCCGGCGCCCCAGCCGGTCGTCGAGCCCGCGCCCGAGCAGAGCCGCCCCGAGGCCGGCGCCCCGGTGGCGCCCACCGCCCGCAAGGGCGTCAGCCTCAACCCGGTCGACGGCGCCGCCCAGGCGCTCGCCGACTCCGGCGCCGGCTGGTACTACAACTGGGCGTCCTCCAGCGGCGCCGTCGCCAAGCCCGAGGGCGTCGAGTACGTCCCGATGCTCTGGGGCCCGGGGTCCGTCACCGACGCCGAACTGGGCGCCGCCAGCAAGGAGGGCACCGAACTCCTCGGCTTCAACGAGCCCGACTCGGGCTCCCAGTCCAACATGAGCCCCGAGCAGGCGCTCGACCTGTGGCCGCAGTTGGAGAAGACCGGGCTGCGCCTCGGTGCTCCGGCCGTCGCCTCGGGCGCGGACGTCGAGGGCGGCTGGCTCGACCGTTTCATGAAGGGAGCCTCGGACCGCGGGCTGCGCGTCGACTTCATCCCGCTGCACTGGTACGGCGGTGACTTCGGTCCCGGCGCCACCGATCAGCTGCGCGGCTACATCCAGGCCGTGTGGGACCGCTACCACAAGCCGGTCTGGCTGACGGAGTACGCCCTCATCGACTTCTCCCAGCCCACCCCCCGCTACCCCAGCGAGCAGGAGCAGACCGACTTCATCAAGGCGTCCACGCACATGCTCAACAGCCTTGACTTCGTCGAGCGTTACGCCTGGTTCGCGCTGAACAAGCAGACCAGCCCGACCGGCCTCTACGACGGTGCGACCGCCAACAACAGCGGCCGCGCCTACCACGACGCCAACTGACCGACCCTCGCGGGAGGTTCACGCCCGCCGCCACGCCGCCCCGGTGCACGTCCGACCGGGGCGGCGTTCGCGTCCGCGCCGGGCCCCGCCCGCTCAGTACCCGTCGGCGCCGTGCTCGGCGAGCCGCCGCACCAGCTTCTCGAAGGCGCCGTCCTCGGTGAACTCGGGACGCCCCGCGTCGTGCCGGATCAGCCGGGTGAGGACCCCTCCGTGCCACCAGTACACGTCGGGGCTGACCGGGTCCTTGGCCGCCGCGAAGTCGGCCTGGGCGAACGCCGACAGCGCGTTGAGGGTGCCGACCAGGCTGCTGTCGCGCGGCGACTCGACGACCCGGAAGGCCAGAGCGCGCCGGTGCGGCAGTGCCACGAGCGCGCCGTCCGGCCCGGGTTCCGCCCCGGTGACGTCGCTGACCAGGCCGTCCAGGGCCAGCACCCTGCTGGACGTGAAGGACGACGCGCAGCGCACCACGTCGAAGCGGATGCTGCCCGCGCCCCGCCACACCGTGTGGTTCTCCACCGGCAGCGCCCGCAGGTTGGCGAGCGCCCGCTCGCGCAGCCCGTCGAGGTCGCCCAGCGATGCCAGCCGGTCGTCGGTGAGGGTCATCACGCCCTCGTCCAGGTCGAGCGCGAGCACCTCGCACAGGCCGGGCGCGACGTCCCTGACGTGCCGGTGGCGGGCGGAGCGCGGCCCGACGAGGTCCCGGGCGACGACGAGGGGGTGGAGGCGGGCGCGGAGCTGGTTCGGCGCCAGCGTCTCCAGCGGGGACGGCCCGTCGACGGTCCGCAGCAGCGCGGTGACGCGCTCGCGGATCAGCCGGGGCCACCGTTTCGTCCCGCCCGGGTCGTGATGGCACAGGGACGCGAGGTGGGTGAGGCCGAAGTGGCGTCCGGCGCTGTCGCCCGCCACCTTGGAGCGGAGGGTGACCTCGAGCCCCTGCTCGGCGAAGGCCGCCCGGACCTGCGCCCGGAACAGCGCGCCCTCGGCGACGGAGAAGAAGGCGTACTCGGGGTCGCGCGGGGTGTCCCGCCGGTCACGACGTGGCGCGCGCTGGAAGTTCCACATGTCAGAGCCCTTCCGGTCGGGCCGGTCCGCCCGCGACGTTCTCTCGCACGGGTCCGGACGGCTGCCGGCCAACGGTGGTCGTCTCGACCTGTCGTTGCGACCCCAACGGACACCGGCCGCGAAGGGTTCACCCGGGGTGCGGGCGGGGCCCCCGTCCGGGGGAACAGGGGGCGGCGGACGGGGGAACAGCGGGCGGCGGGAGGGGGGAACAGCGGGCGGCGGGAGGGGGGAACAGCGGGCGGCGGGAGGGGGGAAAGGGGAGGGGCCGGAGGCGGGTGATCCCGCCTCCGGCCCCTCCCCCTCTCCTCTTCCCGGGCAGACAGTGGGCCCTCTCCCCGGGCCCCGCCGGGTTAGCCCGTGGCGCCCTTGTCCAGGGTGACCGCTCCCCTGGCCCATCTGCTGCCGCTGTCCTCGACCGCGGGCGGGTGGATCAGGGCCCACGCCTGGGTCGCGCGGGCGGTGATGGCCGCCGTCTCCGCCTTGGCCGCCGCCGAGATGATGTCGGCGCCCGGCTCCTTGTACCAGGGGCGCAGCCGGATCAGCGCGGGCCGCACACCGGTGGCGAGCAGCAGCGCGGTGCCCTTGGGCAGGGCGCGGATCCGGTCAGGGGGCAGCACCTGGTCTTGGCGGTAGGAGTAGGACCGCGAGGTGCCCTCCTTGCCCTTGGAGACGGACGGGGTACGCACGTCGTGCTGGCCGACGAGCTTGGAGACCTTCTCCACGAAGTCCGCGTCGTCGAGGCCCGCGCCGAGGAGTTTGACGGTGGCCGCGCTCCACAGCGCGTCCATGCCCGCCTCGCCCCACACCCGGCTGCCCTGCCGGTAACTCTGGAGCAGGGTCACGACGTTGATGCCGCGGGAGCCGAAGTGGCTGTAGAGGTCCGGGAGATCGGAGATCCGGCAGACGTTGGCGGCCTCGTCGAGGACCGCGGTCATCGGCGGGTCGAGCCGGCCGCCCATGCGTTCGGCGGCGACGACGCCCGCGCGCATCGTCGCGTCGGCGAGGCCCGCGATGACACCGGCCGCCGAGCCACCGCCGTCCTTCGACAGCAGGTACAGGGTGTCCTTGCCGAGGACGTGCTCGTGCGGCTTGAACTCGGGGAGCGCCGGGTCGGGCGTCACCCAGGCCACGATCTCCGGGTCGAGCAGACAGGCCACGCACTGCCTGGCCGTCTCGTAGATGCCGTCGCGGGTCTCCACGGCGCCGCGCACGGTGCCCTGCAACTGCTCGGCCATGGCGACCATGTTGACGTCGCGCAGCAGGTCGACCGGGGTGCGGTCGGCCGGGTCGGCGAGCCAGGCCAGCAGGTCGAGGACGGACGCCTGGCCGCGGGCGGCGGCCAGGAACAGCGCGGTCAGGGTGTTCTGGGCGGCGGAGATCCAGAAGTCCTTCTTCGACTGGTCGTCGTTGACGGACGCCACGAAGTGCCCGGCGAGCCTGCGGGCGCCCTCGATGGTGTGGCAGTCGGCGAGCAGGTTCCACCACATCTCGCGGGGCGCGTGCGCGATGCCCTGCGGGTCGAACGTCCACACCCGGCCGGCCTCGGCCCGCGCGGCCCGGGTGACGGAGTACACGTCCGACTTGTTGGAGGTGAGCAGCACCGCGCCCTGGGCGCGCAGCACCCGGGGCACGGCGATGCCGGTGGACTTGCCGGCCCGGGGCGCCATCAGGTCAAGCTCCACGTCCTCGTAGGAGGAGCGCAGTTCGGGGCCGCTCGGGTCGAGGTCGCCGAGGAGGTTGCCGGTCTCGTCCGGGTGGAGCTGGGTGCGGCCGGCCAGCGACGGGCGCAGTTCCCGGGCGCGGGCGGTGATGCCCTCCGGGCACATGCTCGCCAACTCCCGCTTCCCGGCGAGGCCCTTGGGCCGGGACGTGAAGCGCAGCACGGCCCGCGCGGCGAGGACGCCCGCCGCCACGACCGCGCCGAACAGCACGCCGACGCCGGTGAGGACGGCGGCGGGTGACGCGCCCGGCCACAGCGGCTCGGGGCCTTCGCCGAGGAGGGTGCCGAAGGTGGCGAGGCTGAACGGCGGCGGCTGCCAGCCGCCGCCGCTCACGGCGGCGCCCAGGGTGCCGCCGAGCCAGACGCCCCCGAAGACCAGGAGCGCGACCGCCGCCACCGCCACGATGGCCCAGGGCGCCAACTCACCGCCCTGCATGCCGCGTTTGGCCGATGTCGAACTCACGCGTTCCACCCCCCGTTCGGATTCACCTCGGTGAGCCGGCGCATGTGCTCGGCCGCGTGCTCGGCGGCCCGGTCGTTGGGCACCCAGCGCTTGTTGGTGTCGTGCAGGTGCCGTTCGGTGTCGGTGATCGCGACCTGGATCGGGATGCCGGGGCGGCCACCGACCTTGATCAGGAAGCGGCCGCGGCCCGGCGGTTCCTCGCGGTCGCCGTGGGCGGCCCAGCCGGGCGGCGACGACCAGGACGAGACCAGCGCGATCTCCCGGCGGGTCAGGCCGACGATCCGGCCCAGCTCCTCCATCTCCTGGCGTGGCAGCCCCGCGACGACGACCATGCCGGCGCGTTCGACGAAGCCGCGCGCCTTGGCCCGGTCGGAGTCGGTGCCGAGCGCCTCGGCGTCCTTCAGGGTGTGGGTGATCTTGGCGTCGCCCAGGCCGAGGGTGCGGTTGAGGCGGGTCAGGGCGTCGATGCGGTCGACGATGCCGCTGGCCGCGCGCAGCGGGCGCCACAGCTCGTCCAGGACGGTGAAGAACCAGCGCCTGGGGGTGAGCCCGGCGTCCGCGAGGGCGTGCGAGGCGGCGACCGTGCCCAGCCCGTCGGACCAGGCGGCGAGCATCGCCGCCGCGGTGAGCTGGGTGTCCGCCTCACCGATCCGGGAGATGTCGATGCAGACGGCGGTGGCGTTGAGGTCGATGCGGGTGGACGTCTCGGAGGCGAACGTGTCGCCCAGCGGGCCGTCCAGGATGCCGAGCAGCGAGCGGTGCAGCGGGTCGACGGCGTCCCGGTAGCGGGTGTCGTCGCCGCGGTCCAGGGTCACCGCGCGGACCCGGTCGGGGCCCTCGGTGAGGACCCGCAGCAGGTCGGGCAGGAGCGGCGCCGTGCCGGGCGGGGTGCGCTCGCGCAGATGGTGCAGGGCGGCCGAGAGCACGGACTGCTCGTGGTCGTCCATGGGCCGGTTGCGCACGATGGTGATGAGCGCGGCGACGACGTTGAGGACCCGGCCGTGCGCCTCGGCCGCGAGCAGGCGTCCCGCCTCGCCGCCGATCCGCACGGCCGCCGCCCCCATGGCGCCCGGGTCGAGGATGTTGATGCCGCCCGCGCCGCGCCCGATGGAGATGATCTGGCCGCCCAGCGCGCGCACGGTGTCCGCGTAGTCCGGCTTGAGGTCGCCGAGGACCAGCGGGACGACGCCGGTGGCGGCCAGGCCGATCAGCATCCGGTTGATCAGCGTGGACTTGCCGAGACCCGGCATGCCGAGCATGAAGAGCGACGGGTTGGAGATGTAGTGGGCGCGGGTGAACCAGGACAGCGGGTCCCCGCACACGGTCGCGCCGGTGAACAGGTGCTGGCCGAGCGGCACGCCCGTCATGGGGGCGCCCGAGCCGGCCGCGAACGGCCAGAGGCCGCACGCCTGGACGGTGGTGGCACGCCACATCGTCGGCGGGTCGAGGTTGCCGATCTGGCCGCCGCCCGGCCCGTGCCAGCCGCGCGCCGGGGGCAGCGGCTCCTTGGGCTCCCGGTCGGGCCTGTTCTTGTTCGGGGGCTTCTTCTTGGCGCTCTCGCGCACCGGGGGCGGCCCGGTGCCCTCGTCGGGCAGCGGCCCGCCCGGAATCTCCTGGGCCTTGGTCTTGGACCTGTCCTTGGTCTTGGACCTCACAGCGCCTCCTTCAGCTCACGCGGCACGAGGGTGTGCTCCCACGGCAGGATCCCGGCGGGCAGGGTGCAGCTGAACGCCGCCGCCTGCATCCGGTCGGCCGGGCGCATCAGGAGCCGCGCCGAGGCCAGCAGGTTGCGCACCGCGACGCTGGCGTCGGCGAGTTCGGAGTCGCTGTCCACGGTCACGGTGACCATCAGCGAGAACTCGACGAGTCCGGCGCCGGTCGCCTCCTCCACCGCGGTCTGCTCGGCGGCCCGCACCTCGGTCGCGGCCCGCGCCTGCACCATGCCGCGCCGGGACGTCGCCATGAACTGGGCGGCCCGCCGGTCGGCCTCGACGATGCGCGCCGAGGTCGCCGGGTCGATCGGGCGGTACAGCAGCGCCACCCGCTTGCGGCGGGTGCCGGGGGACGCCTCCAGGAGTCCGCGCAGCACGCTGGAGCGGACCGTGCCGCGCGGGGCGAGGGTGAGCATCCAGGTGCGGGAGACACCCGAGTCGTGCTGGTAGGAGTTGACCTTCTCGACGGTGGCGGTGGGTCCCGCGTCCTCCCAGGCGAGGCCGGTGGAGCCGTAGCGGGCGCGGGCCTCCAGGACGTCGCCCGCCACGTCCGGGTCGTACGCCACCCGGACGACCTCGGCGATGCGCTCGGCCGACAGCGCGAAGGCGGGGCCGCCGCCCGCGCTGACCAGCCCCGAGAGGAGTCCGGGCAGCCGGATCGCGAGGTCGGTGATGACGTCCTCGATGCGGCGCTTCTGGCCGGGCGGGGTGCCGTACGTCAGGGAGATGTAGGTGTGCATCTCGGAGGACGCGGCCGGGTAGCGGTCGACGACCTCGCGCATCACGGCCTTGGCGGCCTCGGGCGCGTTGTCCTGGATCCGCGGCAGCACCTCGTTGGCGAGCCGGGAACCGGTGTCGGGGGCGGTCTCGATGATGACGGCGGCGCCGCGCAGGCCGGGTTCGTGGGAGAGCCGGGCCAGCCAGCCGCCCCAGGACGCCACCCAGGTGTCCACCTGGTCCGGGTCGACGAGCGAGCCGCCGTCGGGTTCGCAGGTCAGGACGATGGTGTACAGGTTGCGGCTGCGGTGGTGCAGCACGCCGAACGGCTGGTCGTAGGCGTCCCGGCCCTCGGTGACGGTGACCCGGCTGAGCAGGCCGGGCGGCCGGAACCGGCCGCCCGGCCGCTGCGAGAGCGGGCCCGAGACATAGGTGGTCGAGCCCTTGGCCTTGCGCTGGAACCAGCCGACGCGCAGGGCCATCAGCTGGTAGATGTTGCGCCCGTCCTGGGTGCGGATGGCCAGCGGCAGCAGGAACATGGCGAGCGGGATCAGCACCGTGATCGCGGCGATCAGCGAGATCAGCGAGACCAGCAGCGTGATGACGAGCCCGCCGAACACCGTGACGGTGCCGAGGAGACCGAGCGATCCAAGGCCCGGACGCCTGGGCCTGCGCCAGTTCCCGTAGGTGGGTTCGACGAGGGCGGCGGCTTCGGTAGCCATGGGGGTACCTGTTTCCCTTTCCGTTGAGGGGACCGCCGCCCGGCCCGCGGGGGGCGGGGCGGCGGGAGATCGGGTGGTCGGGGCGGGACCGGTGCGGCCGTCCCGACCGGAGGGCGAGGGTGGCCGGGGCCCGGGGGCCCCGGCCGGTCAGCACCCGCGGGTCAGTGGTGGTGTTCGCCCTCGCGGTTGGCGCCCTCCACCCCGCTCTTGGCGACGTTGGCCGCGCCCTTGGCGACCTCCTTGGCGATGTGGCCCGCGGCGAGCACACCGGCCGCGGCGCCCGCCGCGGCCATGCCGCCGCCGGCCGCGGCACCTCCGCCGCCGCCCCCGCCGGCTCCGCCGCCCTGCGAGCCGCCGCCCCCGGAGGACGAGCCGCCCTGGCCGCCGCCCTGCCCCGACGAGCCGCCGCGGCCGCCGTCGCCGGAACTGCCGGAGCTGCCCGAACTGCCCGAGCTGCCCGACGAACTGCTGCCGTCCGAACCGGAGGGACCCATACCGCCGGGCACGCTGCTCGCGGCGGCGCCGCCCGCGGCCTGGCCGACGGACTTCGCGCCGGAGGCGATACCGCCCGCGACGCCCATGGTGGCCGCCCCGACCGAGTCGCCGCCCAGCGCCGCCGTCGCCGGGACGACCAGGCGCAGCAGCGCGGGCAGGGCGATCCCGGACAGCAGCAGCATCGCCATGCCGGCGATCTGGGTGTTGGTCTGGTTGTTCGCCTTGCTGATCATGGTGGCGCCGGTGTACATCACGAGCCCGACGGCCGGCTTGTACAGCAGCCAGGCGAGCATCCAGCCGAGGTGCTTGCGCCACCAGGTGCCGCCCCACTCCGTCATGGACGCGGCGGCGGCCATCGGGAGCGTGCCCATCAGCAGGACCATCACGCCGAGCCGGATCCAGAGCAGGATCATCTGGATGATGGCGGCGATGATCAGCAGGCAGCCCACGATCAGCAGCACGAAGTCCGGCACGCTGCCGCTGCAGTCGATGCCCTTCAGGATCTCATTGAGGCTCTTGCGCAGCAGATAGCTGGAGTAACGCTCCATCAGGACGGCGAACGTGTCGATCACGGTGGTCGCGACGACGCTCACCAGCGCGACCCGGACCAGTCCCTTCATCGCCAGCGTGCCGGACTCGCCGCGCCGGTCGATGGCCATCTTGATGGCGGCGAACAGCAGCGAGCCGATCGACATGTAGACGACGATCCACTGGGTCTCGCGGCTGACGATGTTCGAGGCGTCCACGTCGTCCGACGCGACGCCGGTGAAGGCGGCGTCGAACAGTCCGAGGGCACCGGACATGACGATCTTGGCGACCATCCTGATCATGCTGCCGACGGGGTCGGTGAACATGCCCCAGAAGTCCAGGCCACCGCCGCAGTTCTTCTCGTCGTACGCCAGAATCATCGTGTCACGCTTCCCCACATGACGAACCCGTTGGGTTGCGCCTGCGATGCGGCCGAGTAGAGGGATCCGTCGTCTTGCAGGGCGACCTTCCAGTCGCCGTCCCGCCAGCGCAGGCTCACCGAGGTGGACAGGTAGCCGCCGAGCGGATTGGTGAGGAGCAGCCCCACGGTCGCCCGGCCGGCCGCGTACGACTCCACGGAGAAGCCCGCGAACCGGCCGGCGGAGCTGGTGTCCGGGTCCGTCGTGGGGGCCGCCGCCTTGCGCGTGACGAACTTGTCGCGGGCCGCGCCTGGCACGACCTGCTGCTCGGTGACGGTGCGCCAGTCGGCGCCGCTCGTCCCCACCGGCACGGTGTGGGCCGCGAGCACCGCGCCCAGCGGGGTGTGCGCGTAGCACCACCACATCGCCGGGTCGAGGTTGAGCGGGCCCGCCTTCGGGGACACGGGCAGCATGACGGTCCCGAGCTGCCGCCACCGGACGTCCCGCGGTGCGACGGTCGGCACCGCGGTGTCCTGGTCATCGGTACGGCAGTTCACGGGCCGGCCGCCTGGCCCGGTGCGGACGTGCTGCGGATCCCCCGGGGACAGGGGTCCGCGCACGCCCGCGAGGGTCCGGGCGCTGTCGGCCGCGACCTCTTTGCTGCCGTCCTTCGACACGGTCGCCACCAGCGCCATGACCACGAGGAAGGCCATGAACAGGGCGGACTGCACCCACCTGCTCTGCTTGTAGAAGGGCCCGGTCTCCTGTGGCCGTCTGCGCCGTGTGCCGAACATGCCGGTCGTCTCCTCTCCGGTCGGTCAGTTACCGAAGACGAAGGCGATGGTGGGACCGGCGGTGGCCACCAGGACGCAGCCGCCCAGCACCATGCCGAGCCGGCTGAGGTGCTCGGAGCCCTCACCGCGCTTCATGGAGATGGCCATCATGCAGCCGGTGATGATGACACCGGCGACGCCGGCGGCGGTGCCCGCCCAACCGGCGATGCCGAGCACCTTGTTGACGGCGCCGGTCAGCTCCGGGGGCGCGTCGCGGCCCGGCTGCGGAACGGTTCCGTCGGCCAGGAAGTGGTAGAGAGCGGCCTTCATGGGTATCTCCTATGTCAGGGCGGCGCCGCGCCGTGTTCGGCCCGGGTCCGGCTGGGGGTTCGCGCGGGGTGCGCGGAGGTGTGGGGACAGAGAGGTCTGCGGGGACTGCTGTCGTGCGGGGGAGCTGCTGTACTGCGGGCGCCGCGCGTGGCGCGCGCGGGGTTGGGGACGCGACGGCCTGCGGCCGGGCGTGCGGGGAGTGGTCCTGTCCGCTCAGCCCACGCCCAGCACGTATCCGACGACGGGGCCGGCCGAGATGCCGATGACGCAGGCGCCGAGCACGAAGGCGAGACCGCGGAAGTAGGTGGCGCCCTCGCCCGGTTCGCCCCGGCGCAGCTGGAGGGCCAGCTGGGTGCCCACGATGATCACGCCCGCGACGGCGGCCGCCGACACGCACCAGGCGAGCAGCGCGATCAGCCAGTCACCGCCGTTGCCCGCGTAGTCGAAGTCCCCTTCGGGCGCGAAGTCCGAGGGGTTGATCGGCGCGGGCGGGCCATCGGCCCACAGACTCATCGTTTCTTCCCTTCGACCAGGTCGGAGAGGGCGCGGACCGCGCGCGGCGGGCCCGACACCTTCTTGCCGACACGCCAGGCGGGCACCCACGGCAGCCGGTGGACGCGGGTCGCGGAACGCAGCACCCGCACCCGCCGGCCGAGGGTGATCGGCAGCCGCCCGGGGGCGTCGGCCACCAGGACCAGGGCCACCAGGTCGATGCCCGGCGGGTGGTCCTCCTTGCGCAGCGCGTCCAGCGCCCGTGACGCCGCCCGCATGCCGGCGGCGTGGGTGCGGGCCACCAGCAGCACCCGGCCGGGTTCGCCCCTGGCCGGGTCGGGCCAGCGGCGCCCCAGGTCGGTGCCGCCGAACTCGCGCGCCAGCGTGCTCGCGCCGGCGCCGCCGTGCGCGTTGACCCAGGAGACGTGCTGCCCCTGGTCGCCCTGGTGCGCCCACTCCACCGGCTCGGCGGGCAGGGACCAGTCGCCGGGCGCGGCGGTGGTCGCGGGCGCGGGCTGCGCGGCCTGCGGGACGTACGGTCCTGGCGCGGCCTGCGGGGCGTACCCGGCGGGCGCCGCGTAAGCGGCGGGCGCGGCCTGCGCAACGGGCGCCGCCTGCACGGCCGTTGGCGCCTGGACGGCGGGCGCGGGCTGCGCGAACGGTGCCTGGGTCTGGTGCGTGACCGGCGCGGCGTACCCGGTCGGCGCACCCTGCGCGGGCGCGGCAGGCGCGGGCGCGACAGGCGGCGCCTGCGCGACCTGCGGCGCCTGCGCGAACGGCGCCGCCTGGACGGTCGGTGCCGCCTGGACGGCAGGCGTCGGCTGCGCGACCGTGTCGGCGGCCGGCGCGGTCGGTGCCGGCGCGGGTGCCTGCCCGGCCGTCGGCCCGCGGACCCACATCTGGCGATCGCCCGACGCCGGTGGCGGAACGCCCATGTGCGTTCACCTCTTCCCTCGTGCTCCCTCGTTCACGTCGACGGACCCCGGATGGAACTGGATTGAACTGATCAGCCGCCGTGTCCGTTGCGGCCATCGAGTTCGCGGAGATCCGTCGGGCAGCCACTACGGGAAATCGGCTGGCCCGGTTCAAGGGAGGGGAGGAGAGACGTGCCTGGAGGGTCCGGCGGGGATTCACAGGGCTCCGGCATGGAGATGAACGCCACCACCGTGGCGATCGCCGCGGGCGGCACCGGGCTGCTGGGCTGCATGGGGCTGGTGCTCACCGTGATCGTCATCCTCGGGGTGATCGTCCAGTGCGCGATCGGCGTGCTGCTCTGGCCCCTCGTGCTGATCTGCCACATCTTCGGCTGCGGCGGCGGAGGCGGGGGCGGCGGGGGCGCCTCCTACGACCAGCAGCAGGTCCAGTCGGCCTACCAGAGCGACGGCAAGGGGGCGTTGGCCGACGGCAGCGTGCCCGCTGACCTGCTGGAGGCCATCAAGGCGGCCGGCCGGGAGTGCACGCAGATCGGGCCCGTCGTCATCGCGTCGCAGATCCAGGCGGAGTCCCGGTGGGACAAGGGCCTGGTCGGTCCCGACGGCCGGGAGGGCATCTCCCAGATGCCGAAGGACAAGTTCGAGGAGTTCGGCAAGGACGACGACGACAACGGCAAGACGTCCGCCCTCGACGCCGAGGACTCGATCAGGGCGCAGGGCAGGTACCTGTGCTCGCTGGAGGGCGAGGTGAACAAGCTCCTCGCCGACGGCTCCGTGGTGGGCGGCTCCCTCGACCTGACCCTGACCGCGTACGACGTCGGCCTCGACGCGGTCAAGGCGGCCAAGGGCGTGCCGAAGACCGCACGGTCGCAGGGGTACATCGCCGGCATCAGGAGCCAGTTCGCCCTGTACGGCGGCGCGATCAAGCCACCGGACGGCGAGCCCTACCCGACCGACTCGGCCTACCCCAGCTTCTCGGCATCCCCACCAGCCGAGTGACCGGCTCAGCGAGGAGACCCACGTGTTCAGCAAGCGCAACCGGCGGCGCGAGTCCGCGCCGGACACCGCCGCCGTGCGCGGCACCTTCGAGGTACTGATCCGTCCCGACGGCAGCGCCCTCATCGACGGCGAGGACCTCCTCGTCCCGGCGGGCGAGCCGGTCCATGTGGCGGTGCTCGACGCGTTGCAGCGCCACGCGCAGACGCGCGGCGAGCCGGTCGAGGCACGCATCCTGGACGCCACGGACGGCAGCACGACGTATCTGTCGGTGGCGCCCGACGGCTCAAGCGAGGTCCTGCCCGGCCCGACGACGCCCACGGCACCGCCCGCGACGCCGGTCCAGGCACCGGTCGCGCCGACGGGCGCGGGCCCTGCCCCGTCCGGAGCGGTTCCGGGACCGGGCGCTGGACCTGGACCGGGCGCTGTACCGGGACAGGGGCACGGGCACGGGCCTGTGCCCGGACCTGGGTACGACCTCGGCCCTGTACCCGGACCTGGGCCTGGGCCTGTGCCTGGCCCCGGCCTGGAGGCGTACCCGGCCGCCCCGCTGCAAGCGGCGGCCCCGGCTCCGGTTCCGCCGCCTGTCCCGGCTCCTGCCCCGGTCCCGGCTCCCGCCCCCGCCCCGGTTCCGACTCCCGCCCCAACTCTCGCTCCCGCGCCGGTTCCTGATCCCGTCCCGGCTGCGGCTCCCACCCCGGTGCCGGCTCCCGCCCCGGCCCCGGCCCCGACTCCCGCTCCCGCCCCAACTCTCGCCCCCGCGCCGGTTCCTGATCCCGTCCCCGCCGCAGCTCCCGTCGCCCCCGCTCCCGTCCCGTCCGCTCCGCCCGCTTCCTCCGGGCCCTCCTCCGCCGTGCCCGTTGAGCTGGCCGAGTTGGTCGGGCTGATCGGGCGGGCGCTCGACGCCGGGTCGTTCGAGCGGGCCGCCGCGCTCGCGTTCCGGTTGCGGGAGCACACCGTCCGGGCGTTCGGGGTCGAGCATCCGAACACGTTGGAGGCGCTCTCGCTGGAGGCGTTCGTCGCGCACCGCAGCGAGAACCATCGGGTGGCCACCACAACATGCCTGGAATTGGCCCGAATTCGGTTCCTGCGCTCCGATCCGCGGGCCCGCGAGGAGCTGACCAGGGCGGTGGCCGCGTGGCGGCTCGTCGATGACGTTCCGTTTGCGGTCGAACACGGTCAGGCGCTGCTCGGGCTCTGGACCGCGCTGGTCGAACGGCATGGACCGGCCCCGGAGGACGCCGAATTGATGCGTCGCGTCAATCGACGTATACACGGCCTCGCCAACGCTCCTGGTGGCCATGTGACGGGTGTTGCCTGAGGGAACGGCCCAGGCCAGCGGGACCGGACGGGAACAAGGGCGCCGCGGAGACCCGCCGCGCCCTACCGACGCGTACGCCTGTTCGAAATGGGCCGCGTCAAGCACGCCGTCCACCGTCTGTCAACACGACATGCAACGCCCCTCGCCACACTCCCGCACATCGGGGCCGCAGTACCCGGCCCCGAGACCTGACCGCCGTGGCGGTCACGGACGAGGGAGTACGAAGTTGAGCTGGACCGTGATGGGTTCCGCGGGAGCGACAGGCTCTCGGGAACGCGCGATGCGCACTCTGTACGAGGAACATGTGGGAGGTCTGTACAGCTATGTCCTGCGGCTCCTCGGAGGCGACCGGCACCGTGCCGAGGACGTCGTCCAGGAGGCGCTGCTGCGCTGCTGGCGCACCCAGGAACTGGACGACGGGCAGTCGTTGCGGCCGTGGCTGTTCCGGGTGGCCCGCAATCTCGTCGTCGACGAGTACCGGCTGCGGATGGCACGTCCGCAGGAGGTCGACGGCACCCTGTGGCTCGACGAGTTGCTCGCGGCGTCGGACGACGTCGACCTGGTGCTCTCGTCGATGATCCTGAAGGACGCCTTCAAGGCGCTGTCCACGAAGCACCGCGAGGTGCTGTACGAGACGTACTACACCGGCCGGTCGACCCGTGAGGCCGCGCTGGTGCTCGGTGTGCCGCCGGGCACCGTCAAGTCCCGGCTGCACCACGCGGTGCGTGCGCTGCGGCTCGCCCTGGGGGTCGTGGAGACGCCCACCGCCGCGCCGGTCGACGCGCGCTCGCAACTGTGGGACCGCCCGGCCGCCTGACGCGGTGACGGGAAACAGCGCGTGACAACGGGGGACAGCGCATGGCAACGGGGGACAACGGGGGCGACAGAGGATGACGGGGGATCAGCCGCCGGTGCGGCTGTCCCGCGCCGGCCGGTCCCACGAGAACGCGGGACGGACCGCGGGCGCCTGGGACGACGGCGCCCGCGGTGCCGGCGGCTGCGGGGACTGCGGCATCTCGGGCTGCGGCACCTCGGGTTGTGGCGCCTCGGGTTGTGGTGCCGGCGCCTGCTGAACGGCGGGCCGCGCCACGGGAGTTGGGTCCGCGGGGGTCCGCGGCTCGGGTGCCGCGTCCAGCCACGCGGGCGGGACGACGGCGGCGACCTGAGCGGCTTCCAGCCACGCGGGCGTGCCGTCGTCCACGGACGGCAGGGGCTGTACCGGCCTCGGCCCGCCCGGTTCGGTGGGCGCGGGTTCCGTCGCCGTCGGTGTGACGTCGACGGGGGAGGCGGCCGGCCACGCCGGGGTCTCCGAGCCCGCGGGCAGCGGCGGTTCGCCGACGGGGGCGCTCTCCACGGGCCCAGGACCGGCCGCCGCTTCGGCGGTCGTCAGCCACGCGGGCGGTGTGTCACCGACGGCCCGCGCCGCCTCCACCCACGCGGCGTCGGCGGGATCGGCCCCGGCCCACCCCGCGTCCGCCGTCGCGTCCGGCGTCGCCGCCACCGCGCTCGCCGTCTCCGGCCGATCGGCCTCAGCGGGGCCCGAGGTGTCGGCCGACGAGGTGTCCGCAGGCGAGGACTCCGGGCCCGGGGCCTGTGCCCACCCCGTGCTCGCCTGGTCAGGACCGACCGGGCCGACCGGGCCCGCGCCCGCCCACTCCTGGGCCGTCCCGTCCCCCGCGCCCGCCACCCGCGGAGCCGCGTCCACCGCCGGCTCCCGTGTCGCCCCCGTTGCCCCCGTCGCCGCCGTCGCCCCCGCCTTCTGGGACTCCAGCAGCGACTGGTGGGTGAGGACCTCCGTCAGGGCCGTGCCGTTCTCGCCCGGGATCTGGTTGCGCATGCGGACCATGCTCATCCCCGTGGCCAGGGCCGTGTCGACGTCCGTGATCTGGAGCCAGAGGGCCACCGCGCGGGACGCCGCCGACTCGGCGTCGGCGTGGGCGCCCCGGTAGTGCCAGCGTTCGGCGACGTCCCGGAACAGGCGTACCCCGCCCGCCGTGTCGCCGAGGAGGGCGCTGATCCGGGCCAGGACCTCGCGGATGCGCAGCGCGTCGGGGTGCGAGACGCCCAGGGTGTCGGCGGCGCGCCGGTCGAGGCGGGCGGCGAGTTCCGCGGCCACCTCGATGCGGCCCGCTTCGAGGTGCTCGGCGACCAGGGCGAGACCGTCGGCGAAGGCGGGCTCCGCCTCGGCCGGGGGCGCGGTGGCCGCCGGGGGCGCCTGGGGCGCCGTCCGCGCGGCGCGGGACGACGACTTACCGGCGCGTTTGCGGGACGGCGCCGCCGACCGTCCCGCGGGGAGTTCGCCCACCGAGCCGTCGGGCGCCACCACCAGGTGCCACACCGTGCCGTCCGCCTCCGTCGCCTTCGCGCGGACCGGGCGGCCCAGGCGGGCGGACGCCTCCACGACCGCGCCGATCGCGGCGTGCCGGTGCGGGTGGGTCGCGGAGGGCACCAGGGGTCCGGCCGCCTCGACCTTGCCGTCGGCGTGCACGGTCAGCTCGTAGGCCGGCCACGCGGGGACGTCGGCGGGGTCGTACGTCGGGTGCGTCACGGTCTCCTCC
This sequence comes from Streptomyces griseoviridis, assembly GCF_005222485.1. NCBI lineage: Bacteria > Bacillati > Actinomycetota > Actinomycetes > Kitasatosporales > Streptomycetaceae > Streptomyces > Streptomyces griseoviridis. Next base: position 4,219,746 of record NZ_CP029078.1, on the reverse strand, counting down.
GGAGGGTGTGCGGGCGGTTCCTTGCGGCGTCGCTACTGGAGCTGGACGCCGGCCACCTGCCACGCCTTTCCGGGCCCCGAGCGGGTGAGACGGACGTACGCGGCGATCGTGGTGGCCTCGCCCCGCCAATTGTCCCGCCCGCGCGGGGTGGTGGTGACGATCCACTGCCGCCACGCCTCGTCGCCGCTGTCCGCGGGGCGCGCCGCGTCGTCGGCCGCCGTCAGCCCGACGGTGGTGTACGCGCGGTGCCCCTTCCACTCCCGCCACTGGGCGCCGCCCACCGAATCGGCGCGCCGGGACCGCAGTTGGTCCGCGTACCCGGTGGTCAGCCAGCCCGCGTCGGCGGCCCGCAGGCCCGCCGCCGAGGGGCCGTCGTCGACGGCCGTGTCGAACGTCCACAGCACCTTGAGCGCGCCCGCCCCGACCGCGTCGGGGTCGGTGCGCCGCACGTCGGCCGCGCGCGGCACGCCGCCCTTCGGGGTGCCGGCCGGGCTCGCGGGCGGCGCGGACACCTCGACCGGGTCGGAAGGCGTCGGGTAGGGGCCGGTGCCGGAGGCCGCGGGGCGCGGGGACGCCGAGCGCTCCGTGCCCGCGGCGCGGGCGTCGTCGCCGTCGCCGGGTCGTGCGCAGCCGCCGACCGCGAGGGCGAGGGCGAGGGTGAGCGCGGAGGCCGCCGCGGTGCGCCGGGCGAGGGGGTGGATCATCCGAACCGCCTTATTCTCTGGGGCTTGCCGGCGTAGTAGGGGTCGTCGAGTTCGCTGATCTTGACGACGTCGCCGGTCTTGGGCGCGTGGATGAACTGCCCGCCGCCGATGTAGATGCCGATGTGGTCGAAGCTGCCGTGCAGGGCGAACCCGATCACGTCGCCCGGCCTGATCTCCTCGCGGGTCACCGACGTGCCCGCCAGGACCTGGAGTTGGGAGACCCGGGGGGCCAGCACCTTGCCGCCGCTGCCCCGGTAGAGCGCGTACTGGACGAGGCTCGAGCAGTCGAAGCCGACCGTGCCGCCGCCCTGCGCGAAGCCGAGCGAGGGTCCTTCGGGGCCGCCGCCGCCCCACGCGTACGGGGTGCCGAGCCACTTGCGGGCCGCGGCCACCACCCGGTCGCCGAACGCGCCGCCGCTCTCGCCCGGCCGCTCCTCGTCGGCGCCGGTGTAGCGGGCCATCGCCGAGATGATCCGTACGACGTACGCCTGGGTCTCCGGGTACGGCGGCACCCCGCCGTACTGTTCGACGGCGCCGGGTCCCGCGTTGTAGGCGGCCAGCATCAGCCGGGTGACGTCACCGCGGCCCGCCGTGTCCTTGACCTTGCCGGCCAGCCAGCAGTCGTAGCGCGCCTGGGTCATGATGGCGTCGCCCGGTGTGAACGGGTCGGCCACGCCGTCGGGTCGGTCGCTGCCGTCCTTGCCTGCGGCGTCCACGCCCCAGGTCGCCCAGGTGCCCGGGATGAACTGGCTGAGGCCCTGGGCCTGCGCGGGGCTGACCGCGTCCGGGTTCCAGCCCGACTCCGCCTCGATCTGCGCGGCCACCAGCGGCGCACCGACCTCGGGGCAGAGCTGCCCGGCCCGTTCGATCCACGGGGCGAACCCGGACGGGATCTTCCCCGCGTCCAGGGTCGTGGCGAACCCCCGGTCGCCGGTGTCCTGCTCCTGGCCCACGGCTCCCAGCACGGAGAGCCCGATCAGGCCGCCGACGAGTCCGAACACGGACAGCCCCGTGACCAGAACCGTCGAGCGCGCCTGCGCGGTGTGGCCGACCATCCCTGACCCCCTCATGGGCGCACGGAAACGCGCAGCCCAAACCGCCTTATATGGTGCACTTCTGAAAAATCATTACTTATTGTGTCTTGTCAACTCATGTGTATTATGGGCGCGTTGAGTCGGACTCGAAGGAGGCGCCATGGCGGGGGATGCGGTTCTCAATCCCTGGTTGCCGCAGTCGCGACCCTCCGGGGGCACCAACGGGAAACCGGGCCGATCGGTTCAGGACCACACGGCCGAACTGACCGGGCCCTCGGCCCCGCAGGGCCCCGGAGTGCCGCCGCCCGAGCACGGACTGCCGGTCGCGCCACCCCACCCCGGCCTCGGACAGGCCTGGTGGTGGCTCGGTGCGCACGGCGGGGCGGGCGTCAGCACCCTGGAGCGGGCCGTGCCCGGCGGCCTCGACGCGGGCCGTGCCTGGCCGGTCTCGGCCCGGCCGCAGCGCGTCGTCCTGGTCGCCAGGTCGAGCGCCAACGGCATCAGGGCCGCCCAACTGGCCGCGCAGCAGTGGGCGTCGGGCGCGGTCGCCGGGGTCGAACTGCTCGGCCTCGTCGTCGTCGCGGACGCCCCGGGCCGCCGGCCCGCCGTCCTGCGCGACAAGGTGCGGCTCGTCTCCGGCGCCGTCCCCAGGCTGTGGGAGATCCCGTGGGTCGAGCAGTGGCGGCTCGGCGAGCCGCCCCTGGCCCATCTGCCCAAGGAGTGCGCCCCGTTGGCGCGCGACCTCACCCGACTCACCCGACCCGTATAGGAGCACCCGTTGTCCAGCCTGCTGGCGGCCGCCGCGGACGCCTCACCCCACCTCGCCTCGCTGGCCCGGCACACCGTGCTGGCGGCCGGGCAGCCCTCCGGCGTCCCGGACGTCGGCGCGGGCGTGGCACCCCCCGGCGCCGACGGCCTGCTGACGGTGTTGCGGTGGGTGGCCTGGTCGGTCACCGCGCTCTGCGTCGCCGGCATCTTCGGCGTCGCCGCCCGGATGGCGGTCGACCACTCCAAGGGTGGCGGCCGCGAGCACGTCAGGGGGCTCGGCTTCGTCCTCGGCGCCTGTCTGCTCGTCGGCTCCGCGTCCGGGATCGTCAGCGCGCTCATATAGCGGCCCCGGCGCCATCCCGGCAGCCGAGAAGGAAGAGGGACCATGGCAGAGCCCGCGGACGCCGCGGCGGCCGACGAGCCGCGCAGCCCGTGGCTGCGGACCGGATTCGTGACGGCCGCCGCGTTCGTCGGCTTCGTCGCCGTCGTCGGAGGGGCCGTCGTCGCCACCTCGGGCGGCTCCGACGAGGCCGCCGCCGCCCCGCCCGCCACCAGCAGCGCACCACCGCCCGGCGCCACCGGCGCGCACGCCTCGGACGGCACCTGCCCCACGCTGGCCGACACCCGCCAGGGCGTGCCCACCGCCGAGCCCGCCGGGGTGACCTGGGCGCTGTACGACGGTGTCGCGCTGCCCGCGTCGAAGGCGGCCGGCCCCGCCGACACCGGCAAGGACCTGGCGCGCTGCTACGCGCGCACCCCGCTCGGCGCGCTCCTCGCGTCCAGCCAGATCAGCGTGCGCTACCTGGCCGCCGACGACTGGAAGTCCGTCACCCGCGCCCAGACCGTCGGCGCCGGACGCGACTCCTACCTCGCCGACCGGGCCGCCGCCGAGAAGACCGCGGCCCCCGACGGGGACCGGCCCGCGCACGGGCAGATCGCCGGGTTCCGGTTCGTCACCTACCACGACACCACCGCCGTCATCGAGACCGTGTGGCGCTTCCCCGCGGGGCAGTTGCAGGCCGCCACCACCACGATGCTCTGGCGCGCGGGCGACTGGCGCCTCGAGTACCCGGCCGACCCGGCCGCGCCCACCCCGGTCGACTCGCTCGCCGGATACGTCTCCTGGGGAGGAGTGTGATGGCGGGCTGTGACTTCGGCTGGGTGGCCCCCACCGTCGGCGGCTACTGCGTCGGCGACGGCTCGGGCACCGCGCCCAAGGACCTCGGCGGCAGCGGCTTCGACGACATCGCGGACGACGCCGCGCGCGCCGCCGCCACCGTCGTCAAGGCCCTCGGCAGCGCCTGGATGAACCTGGGCACCCCCGACCTCGGCGCCCAGAGCGGGCCGGTCGCGCTGCTGCGCGGCTCCACCCTCTGGTTCACCTCGTTCACCGCCGTGCTCTGTCTGCTGATCGCGGCCGGGCACCTCGCCTGGCAGCGCCGCAGCGAACCCGCCAGGCAGGCCCTCCAGGGGCTGCTGAACCTGGTGGTGGTCTCCGCTGCGGGCGTCGCCACCGTCAACCTGCTGGCGGTCGCGGGCGACCGGTTCAGCGTCTGGATCATCGACCGCTCCACCGGCTGCCGGCAGATCAGCTCCGCGGGCGAACCGGTCGCCGAGTGCGTCGCGGAGTTCGACAAGCGGACCTCGGCGATGCTCGCGCTGGGCGGCACGGACTCCTCGTTCCTCGTCCTGATCATGGCGCTGCTCGTGATCGTCGCGAGCATCGCGCAGATCGCCCTCATGATCATGCGGATGGCGATGCTGGTCATCCTCAGCGGCACCCTGCCGCTGTCGGCGGCGGCCAGCAGCACCCCCACGGGACGGATCTGGTTCCGTCGCTCCGTCGGCTGGCTGCTCGCGTTCGTGCTGTACAAACCGGCCGCCGCCGTCGTCTACGCCGCCGCCTTCTCGATGGCCGGGCAGCACCAGGACAACCAGGTCGTCTCCATGGTCTCCGGTGTCGTCCTGATCGTGCTGGCCTGTTTCACCCTGCCCGCGCTGCTGCGGTTCGCCGCGCCCGTCGTGCAGGCGGCGGTCTCCGGCTCGGGCCGCGGCGCGCGCGGCGCCGCCGCCGCTGCGTCCGCCGGTGCCGCGTCCGCCGCCTCCGGCGCGCTCGCCGTCCCGCACCTGCGCGGCCTGGCCGCCGGGCGGTCGGTGTCGGGCGCCGCCGTCGGCGCCGAGTCGGCGGGCGCGCGGTTCGCGCCGGGCGCCGGCCACGGCCGGACCGCGCGGGGCGCCGAGACGGCCCCCGCGGCACGCGACGCGCCGCCGGCCGGCGGGCGCACCGCCGAGGAGTCCGCGCCGCCCGCCCCCGAGGCCGCCGCGGACGAGCGGGGCCACACCCACCCGGGGGACGGACCGGCGGCCCCCGTGCCGGTGCCCGCCCGGCCGCACACCGACCAGCAGGAGGAGTCCCGTGGCCGTCACTGAAGCCACCCCCCGCACCTACGGCAACTTCCGCAAGCCCCGCACCTCCGGTCTGCGCGGTCTCTCCCTCGGCGCCACGATGCTGCTGTTCGCGGGACTGATCGCCGTCGTCCTGACCACCCTCGTCTCCGCCTACGCGGCCCTCGCCCTCGGTCTCGTCCTGGTGGTGGCCACCGCCCCGCTCGCGGTCCGCGACCGGCACGGCCGCACGCTGATGCAGCGCGGCGCGGTCAGGCTCGCCTGGTGGCGCAGCACCTCGGCGGGCGGCCACCTCTACCGCTCGGGCCCCACCGGCCGCACCGGGTTCGGCAGTTGCCGGCTGCCGGGTCTCGCCGCCGAGTCCGTCCTGACGGAGGCGCAGGACGGCTACAGCCGCCCCTTCGCGATGATCACCATCCCGTCGACCGGCCACCACGCCGTCGTCATCTCCTGCGACGCCGACGGCGCCGCCCTCGTCGACGAGCAGCAGGTCGACACCTGGGTCGCGCACTGGGGCCAGTGGCTCTCCGCGCTCGGCGCCGAACCCGGCCTGGTCGCGGCCAGCGTCAGCGTGGAGAGCGCCCCCGACTCCGGGGTCAGGCTCCAGCAGGAGATCGCCGCCAACACCGCGGCGGGCGCCCCCGACCTCGCCACCGAGATGCTCCGCGAGGTCCTGGCCGCCTACCCGGCGGGCTCCGCGCAGATCGCCACCCGCATCACCCTCACCTACTCGGGCGCGGCCCGCCCCGGCTCGCCCCGGCGCAGCGTCGAGGACATGGCCCTGCACATCGGCACCCGGCTGCCGGGACTCACCGCGGGCCTGTCGATGACCGGCGCGGGCACCGCCGTCCCGATGACCGCGACCGAACTCGCCGAGGCGGTGCGCGTCGCCTACGACCCGACCGTCTCGACGCTCGTCGAGGAGGCGCGGGCGGCCGGCGGCACCGGGCTCACCTGGGACCAGGCGGGACCGATGGCCGCCCAGGAGTCCTGGGACCACTACCGGCACGACGGCGCCTACAGCGTCACCTGGGCGATGACCGAGGCACCGCAGGGCGAGGTGTTCTCCAACGTCCTCACCAGCCTCGTGCAGCCCAACCGCGACATCGCCCGCAAGCGCATCACCCTGCTCTACCGCCCGCACAGCCGCGCCGAGGGCGCCCGGGTCGTCCAGCAGGACTACAAGAACGCCCTGTTCAACGCCCAGCAGTCACAGATCGGGCAGGCCCGCGACGACGCCGAGGTGAGCGCCGCCCGCCGCACCACCGAGGAGCAGGCCCAGGGCCACGGCGTGATCCGCTTCGGCATGCTCATCACCGCGACCGTCGGCTCGGCCGCCGACCTCCCGAAGGCCGCCGCCGCCGTCGACAACCTGGCGCCCGCCGCCCGGATCGCGGTCCGCCCGGTCTACGGCTCGCAGGCGGCGGCGTTCGCGGCGGCCCTGCCGCTCGGCCTGGTGCTGCCGCTGCACACGGCGCTCCCGCAGACGGTCCGTGACGTGATGTGAGCCCCGGCCGCCCGCCGCCGGGCGGACCGCGCCGACCACCGCCAACCCGCTCGACCCCCAGGGAAGTTCGATGGCATCGAAGACCAAGGAACCCCGCCCCGCGCGGCCCACGCCGCGAGGCTGGCCCGGACCGGGCGGCGGCATGGTCGGCTACGTCGACCCCGCGCCCGAGTGGCGCGGCACCTCCGTCCAGGTGTGCGGCCTCTGGCCGTTCGGCGCCGGGGCGGGCACCCCCATGGTCGGTGTGCCGCTCGGCCGCGACCTCGACTCGGGGGCCACGGTCTGCTGCGACCCGGTCTCCTGGTTCACCCGCACCGGGCTGCTCGCCAACCCCTCCATGTTCGTCCTGGGCCGGCCCGGCCTCGGCAAGTCGACCGTGGTGCGCCGGATGGCCCTCGGCCTCGCCGGCTACGGCGTCCACCCGCTGATCTTCGGCGACCTCAAGCCCGACTACACCGACCTGATCAGGGCCATCGGCGGCCAGGTCATCAGCCTCGGCCGGGGGCGCGGCAACCTCAACGTCCTCGACCCGGGCGAGTCCGTGCAGGCCGCCGCCCGGCTCACCGGCGAGGCCAGGCACCGCCTCCTCGCCGACGTCCACGGCCGCCGGCTGCACATGGTGTCCGCGCTGATCACCATCCTGCGTTCGGCGCCCCCGACCGACCGCGAGGAGACGATCCTCTCGGCCGCCCTGAACGTCCTCGACGACCGGCACGGCCCCGACCGCGTCCCGGTCCTCGGCGATCTGGTGCGGGTCATCAAGGACGCCCCCGAGTCGGTGCGCGCGGTGGCCCTCGACCGCGGTGACATCGACCGCTACCGGGACATCACCGAGAACCTGGAGGCGTCCCTGACGGCGCTCCTCGGCGACGGCCGGCTCGGCGGCACCTTCGCCAGCCCCACCACCGAGCCGATGAAGCTCGACCGGCCGGTCTGCTTCGACGTCAGCGGCATCGACGACAGCGAGCAACTCCTCCAGGCCGCGGCCCTGTTGTCGTGCTGGTCGTACGGGTTCGGCGCGGTCTCCGCCGCCCACGCGCTCGCCGACGCGGGCCTCGAACCGCAGCGCAACTACTTCCTCGTCATGGACGAACTCTGGCGCGTCCTCCAGGCCGGCCGCGGCCTGGTCGACCGGGTCAACGCCCTCACCCGGCTCGACCGGCAGCGCGGTGTGGGCCTCGCGATGATCACCCACAGCCTCGACGACCTGCTCGCGCTGCCCACCGAGGAGGACCGCACCAAGGCCAAGGGGTTCGTGGAGCGGGCCGGCATGGTGATCTGCGCGGGCCTGCCGCCGGCCGAGATGCCGCAGCTCTCCCAGGTGGTGGAGCTGACCGAGGCGGAGAAGCGGCTGCTGGTCGACTGGTCGACACCGCCCGCCTGGGACGGCGCGAGCGGCCGCAACGGCACCCCGCCGGGGCTCGGCAACTTCCTCATCAAGGTCGGCAGCCGTCCCGGCATCCCGCTGCACGTGGACCTGACGGCGGCGGAGCTGGAGGTCAACAACACCAACAAGCGCTGGAACCGGCCGACCCAGCGCTGACGGCCCCGGGAACGGGCGGGCGCCGCCGGCCCCCGCGAGGGAGACCGACGGCGCCCGGTGAAGGCCCGGCCGGTGCGGGCTACTTCTTGCGCTGCTTGCCCTTGGAGGGCGGGTCCACCCGGCTGTTGTAGCTGTTGACGGTGCTGCTGCTGGGTGCCGTGTTGCCCCACGTCCCCTGCTGCTGGGTGTAGCTCTGCGCCGCCGACGACGTCGCCGCGTTCGACGGGTACCCGCCGTAGCCGCCCCCCTGCGAACTCTGCGCCGTGTACGAGGGGGACATGTTGACCGGTCCGATACGGGTGAACGCCGTCGACTGGGGGTAGGCGCCGTACCCCTGGTCGGTGGAGGCCGAGGGCTGCGGGTAGGCGCTCAGCGGGAGGGCGCGCTGGAGGCCGCCCATCCCGAAGGAGTCCGTCCCGGACGCGTTCGACAGATTCGAGACGTCGTACCCCGGCGGGTACTGGCCCGGCGCGCTGCCGAGCGTCGGGTTGGTGGGCAGCTGGTAGGGGTTGCGCTGGGCCTCCAGATCGCTCTGGGAGGGCGCGAACATGTCGATGCCGGTCGCGATGCCGTTCGAGTGGGTGGCGACCGAGTTGCTGATGTCGCCGGCCTGCTCGAACGCGCTGTTGGAGGTGCCCTGTGCGGCGGCGTGGACGGCGTTGCCGATCGCGGCCACGCCCCGCAGCCCGGTCGCGGCGACGTCACCCCAGTTCTGGTGGCCGCCCGCCCTGTACTGGTCGATCACGTGCTTGCCGTCACGCGCCGCCGCGACCACCTGGAGTCCGGCGGCGGCGTAGTTCGTGATCCGGGCGCCGGTGCTGTCCTCGCCGAACTGGTTCGCGATGCCCTGGGCGAGCGTCGGGGCGACGTCGACGATGAAGTCGGCGACCTTCCTGGTGCCCTTGGGGAGACTCTCGCGGAACCGCTGGGCCGATTCGCTCCATCGCGTGATCAGGCCCTTGACCCCGGGGGTGTGGGACGGGGTCACGGCGTAGAAGTCCCGGTTCTGCCGGTCGTAGACGCCGATCGCTCCCTGCGGCAGCGGGGGCGCGTTGTCCGGGACGGAGTTGGGGGGCGACGGCCGGTACCGCATCTCGGTGGTCGTCCGGGTCTCGTAGACGGTGTGCCCGTTCTTCTTGATCCGGTGGCCGCTCCTGTCCCGCTTCGCGACCTGCTCCTGGACGTGGGCCTCGGTGATGTCGATCGAGGAGTAGGAGCTCGCGTTCGAACTCGCGTTTGAGCTGTGCTCCGACCCTGGGCTGTTGTCACGAGCCATACGGTCTGCACCTTCTTTCGGAAGGAAGCTCCTCGCGGAGCCTGTGGCGCCGCCGCCGTCGACCGGCAGCGACATCCGGTCGGGAGGCCACAACGCGCCCGTCCCGCACCCGGTTCAAAGCCGGGGTGCGACGGCACCGCCGGTGAACCGTCCACGGCGGGCGTACGTGTCGTACTCACCCCGCCCGAACGACCGCGCCGGGGCCCGCCGAGCAGAAAGCAGGACGGCATGTCCACGGACAGCCCCGAACTCCACGCCCTCCCGGACGCGCCGGACGCGCCGGACGCGCCGGACGGCCTGGACGAGCCGAACGACCCGGGCGCACCCGGCGGCCTCGAACCGCCGCGCTCCGAGCCCAAGAGCCCCCCGCACTTCATCCTCTACAAGGACGGTCCCGACTACGGCCAGACCCTGCGGCAGCTGACCCTGTGGACCCACCATGTGCTGCTGCCCGTCTACGGCCGTGAGATCAGTTCCAGCGCCCCCTGGTGCTCCCGCTGGTGGGAGCACCAGGAGGCGATCGCGCTGCTGCACGGGCTGTGGCTGGCGTGGGGCGACCTGACGGGCCCCGGCACCGACATGAGCGGCCCGTCCGTCTGGCACCGCGACCACCTCGGGCCGACCATGAACGTGCTGCGGGACGCGATGGGCCCCTTCGCCGGCTGCAAGCCCGGCAACCACCGGTCGAAGGAGATCCCGCCCGTCGACGCCATGGACCCGTTCGGCCCGCCGCCCGTCCGGGGCTGACGGCGAGCGGGACCCGCCGTCCGGCAGCACCCGCCGGCCGCCCCCGGCCTCACCGCGGCGGCGGGCCCTCCTGCCGTCGCATCGCCCGGCGCAGCGCGTCCGCGTCCGGGTGGCCCGCCTCCTCCAGCAGGACCAGCGCCGCGGCCCACGCCTCCCGCGCCGCCTCGGGGCGGCCCGCCGCGTGGTGCGCGTCCCCGATGTGCCGCAGGGTGTCCGCCTCCAGATAGCGGTCGCCGATCTCGCGGTAGAGGTCGAGGGCGCGCCGGTAGGGGCCGAGCGACGCGTCGTGGTGGCCGAGGTGGTGGTGGGCGTAGCCGACGCTGTCCTGGGCGGCGGCCTCGCCGTTCGGGTCGCCGATCTCCTGGTGCAGCGCGACGGCCTTCTCGCAGTGCTCCAGGGCCCGTTCGGCCTCGCCGAGCAGGATGTACGTCCAGCCCACCTCGTTGAGGACACCGGCCTCGCCGCTGCGGTGGCCGTGCCGCAGGTACAGCGTGTGGGCCTCCCGGTAGTGCAGCAGCGCGACGGTGTGATCGCCCTCGTCGTTGGCGAGGAACGCGAGCTGGCGGTGGGCGCGGGCCGCGCCGAGGGTGTCCTCGGTCTCCCCGAACAGCCGCAGCGCGCGCTCCAGATGGGCGCGCGCCTCGTCGCGCTGGCCGAAGCGGGTGTGGCTGAAGCCGAGCGCGCGGTGGGCGTGCGCCTGGCCGTTGCGGTCACCGAGTACGACGGCGCAGGCGAGCGCGGTGCGGTTGATCTCCATCAGGTCGTGCCAGTAGCCGAGCCGGTCGAGATACAGCTCCAGGGAGAACGCGGTGCGCCAGGCGTGATCCTCGAAGCCGCCCGCGGCCGCGCTCTCGATCACCGCGCGCAGCACGTGCCGTTCGGCGCGCAGCCACGCCGTCGCCTGCCGTTTGCCGCGGAAGGTGAGCGGCGCGCTGTCCGCGAGGGCCGGCGGCAGGGCGATCGTCTCCCGGAACGGGCCGAGGGTGAGGGAGGCGTGGTGGGCGGTGTGCAGATAGTGGTCGTGCAGCCGGCGCAGCGCGGCCCTGCGGCTCTCCTCGCTGTCCTCGGCGTCGGCGAGTTCGGCGGCGTAGGCGCGCAGCAGGTCGTGGAAGACGAAGCGGCCGGGGGCGCGTTCGGCGATCAGGCTGGTGCCGGTGAGTTCGACGAGCAGCGCGCGGGCCCGCCGGATGTCGACGCCGAGCAGGGCGGCGGCCGCGGGCGAGGTGACGTCGGGGCCCGGGTGCAGGGCGAGCCGCCGGAACAGGGCAGCGGCCTGCGGGGCCAGCGCGTGGTACGACCAGGAGAAGACGGCCCGCGCGTCGGTCTGGGCGTCGCCGCCGGTGAAGGCGTCGAGGCTGCCGTGGTCGGCCCGCAGCTCGGCGGCGATGTCGGCGAGCCGGAAGCCGGGGTGCCTGGCGGCCCGGGAGGCGACGATGGCCAGGGCGAGCGGCAGCCGCGCGCACCGGTTGACGATGTCGTCGGCGGCCACCGGTTCGGCCGCGGCCCGCGCGTGCCCGACCCGCCGCACCAGCATGGCGTGGGCCTCGTCGGCGCTCGGCAGGCCGAGGGTGAGCGGGTGGGCGCCGTGCCCGGCCACCAGGCCGCTGAGCCGGCTGCGGCTGGTGATGATGACGAGGCAGCCGGGGGTGCCGGGCAGCAGGGGCCGCACCTGTTCGGTGTCGCGGGCGTTGTCGAGGACGATCAGCACCCGGCGTCCGGCGAGGACGCTGCGGTAGAGGGCGGCCTGCGCGTCGAGCCCCTCGGGCACGGTGCTGGGCGGGACGCCGAGGGCGGTGAGGCAGGACTCGATGGCGGCGGACGGGTCCATGACGGCGCCGTCCTGGTCGTAGCCGCGCAGGTTGACGTAGAGGCTGCCGTCGGGGAACCGGTGGGCGACCTGGTGCGCCCAGTGCACGGCGAAGGTGGTCTTGCCCGCCCCGGCCATGCCGTCGATGACGCCGATGACCGGTGCCGCGGGCCCCTCGTCCTTCGACAGCAGGGCGTCGGCCTGGGCGAGTTCCGTCTGCCGTCCGGTGAACAGGGGCGAGTCGGCGGGGAGTTGGGAGGGGCGTACGCCGTGCGCGGGGCGGGCGGGGTACGGCGGTTGCGGGTCGGGAGCGGGGGCGGGGGCGGGGCGCTGCGCGGGGACCGTGCGGCGGGCGGGTGGGGGCGTGAGGTCCGGGTCGTCGGCGAGCAGGAAGGCGTGCACGGCCCGCAGCGAGGGACCCGGTTCGACGCCGAGTTCCCGCACCAGGGTGCGCCGGGTGCGGGCGTACGCCTCCAGGGCCTCCGCCTTGCGCCCGCACCTGGCCAGGGCGATGAGCAGCAGCTCCGACACGCCCTCCCGCAGCGGGCAGGCGTCCCGCAGCGCGACCAGCTCGGTGACCACCGACTCGTGCCGCCCCAGGTCGAGTTCGACGCGCAGGCAGAACTCCAGTGCGCTGAGCCGCTGTTCGGTCAGCCGGTCCCTGGCCGCCTGCGCGTACGGTCCCGGCACCCCGGCCAGCGGGGTGCCCTGCCAGGCGGCCAGGACGGTGCGCAACAGGCGTGCGCAGGACTCCAGTTCACCGGAGTTGCGGTCGGCCCGCGCCTCGGCGACGGCTTCCTCGAACTCGTCGAGGTCGCTGACAACGGTGTCGGTGCGCAGCGCGTAGCCGCGGCCCGCGGAGACCAGGACCCGGAACGCGTCGCCGGGCGAGCGGTCGGGTTCGAGGAGTTTCCGCAGCCGGGACACGTAGGTGCGCACCACCGGCACGGCGCCGGCGGGCGGGGCGTCCCCCCACACCCCGTCGACCAGCGCGTCGATGTCGACGGTCCGGCCGCGGTGCAGGAGCAACAGGGTGAGCAGGGCGCGTTGCTGGGGCGGGCCGAGGGACAGCTCACGGCCCGCGTGCCAGGCGCGTGGCGGTCCCAGCAGGGAGAACCGCAGGGATGCCGGGGTTCTGTCCTCCACGCCGTGCAGCGTAGTCATGCCGGACGCCGGACGGGATGGATCCAGACTGGAAACAAAGTGAACCGTTCTCACCTCTCTTCCGTTTCATGGACGTCCCCGTCAGGAGCGGGGGGACGCCGGTGGAGCGGGCCGGCACGGACCACGGAGCGGATGTTGACGAACCCGACACGGCAGGGGCGCCCGGGTCTTGGGCTACCCGCGTGCGGGTCCGTCCTGCGGGGGGCCGTCGAGGTCCCGCAGCCGTTGCCGCATCTGTTCGGCGTCGGGGTGGTCGGACTCCTCGAACAGCGCGAGGGCCTGCCGCCAGCTGGTGCGGGCGGCCTCCGGTTCGCCGGACTCCCGGTGGACGTCGCCGAGATGGCCGAGGGTGTGCCCCTCGCCCCACCGGTTGCCGACGTCCCGGTGTGCCTCGATGGCCTGGTAGTAGTGCTTGATCGCGTCGTCGTGACGGCCGAGCCGTTGGTGGACCGTGCCGAGGGTGTCGAGGGTGACGCCCTCCACCCAGCGGTTGCCGAGGGCCCGCAGCACGGTCATCGCCTCCTCCAGGTGGGCCATGGCCTCGTCGAAGAGGCCGAGCCGCTGGTAGGCGTCGCCCAGGTTGACCAGGGATATGCCCTCGCCCCAGGCGCTGCCGATGTGCCGGTCCACGACGAGACCGCGGCGCGTGTACTCGATCGACTTCTTCAACTGCCCGGTCTGGAGATACAGGTTGCCGAGGTTGCCGAGGGCGTGCGCCCGGCCGGCGATGTCCTTGAGCCGCCGGTGCAGCACCATCGACTCCTTGAGGTGTCCGATGGCCTCCTGGTCCCTATGGACCACGGTCAGCGCGGCGGACACGTCACCCAGCGCCCACGCCTGCCCCAGCTCGTCACCGGAGGCGCGGGCCCCCGCGAGCCCGGTGCGGGCACTGGCGAGCCAGTCGTGGACATGGCTGCGCAGGTAGAAGAACCCCCACAGGACGGCGGTCAGCCGCCAGGCGACGCCCGGCCTGCCCACCGCCACGGCGTGCTGCACCGCCGCGACCAGGTTCGGCCGTTCGCCGTCGCACCACTCCAACGCCTGGTCGTACGTGCCGAACCGGAGCGGGGCGCACCCCTCGGGCAGGGGTTCGAGCGGCACCTGCCTGCGGTTCGGTGTCAGGAACGGATAGGTGGCGGCGGCGGTATGCACGTACCAGAAGAGGAGCCGATCGACCGCAAGGTTCCGTTCGGTCTCGCTTTCGTCCTCCATGACCCGCTCCGCCGCGTAGACCCGCAGCAGGTCGTGCAGCGAGTAGCGGCCCGGCAGATACTCCAACAGCAGGTGCGCGTGCGTGAGTTCGCCCAGCAGGACGCGGGCCTCACGGACCGTCAGCCCGGCCAGCGCCGCCGCCGCGGGCGCCGAGACGTGCGGCCCGAAGTGCAGGCCGAGCAGCCTGAACAGCCGTGCCGCGGGCGCCGACAGGGCGCGGTGCGACCAGGAGAAGATGGCCCGGACGTCGGTGCTGAGGTCACCGCCCGCGAAGGCGTCGAGGCTGTCGTGGCTGTCGCACAGCTCCTCGGCGACCGCGCTCAGCGGGAAGTCCGGGTGGGCGGCGGCGCGGGCCGCGACGATGGCCAGCGCGAGCGGCAGCCGGGCGCACCGCTCGATGATCTCCTCGGTGGCGCCCGGCTCCGCCACGAGCCGGGCCTCGCCGAGCCTGCGGGCGAGGAAGCCGTGCGCCTCGACGGCGTCGAGCGGCTTCAGGGTCAGCGGATGGGCGCCGTCGTTGGCGACCAGTCCGGTCAGCCAGTTGCGGCTGGTGACGATGGCCATGCAGCCGGGGGAGCCGGGCAGCAGCGGCCGTACCTGCGCCGTGTCCAGGGCGTTGTCCAGCAGGATCAGCACCCGCCGGTCGGCGAGCAGGCTGCGGTACATGCCGGCCTGCGCGTCGAGCCCGGAGGGGATGCGCTGGGACGGCACGCCGAGCGCGTCGAGGAAGAGCCGGACGGCCTCCTCGGGCGGCACCGTGGCGCCCGTCGGGTCGAAGCCGCGCAGATTGATGTAGAGCTGCCCGTCGGGGAAGCGGTGGGCTATCTCGTGCGCCCAGTGCACCGCGAGCGCGGTCTTGCCGACGCCCGCCATCCCGGCGATGGCGTTGATCACCACGGTGGCGGGCAGCTCGCCCTCCCCGGGCAACAGCGCCCGCAGCTGCGCCAGTTCGGGTACCCGGCCGGTGAAGCTGGCCAGGTCCGCCGGGAGTTGGGCGGGGCGGGAGAGGGGTTCGGCGGGCGCGGCGGCCACCGCCTGCGGCTCGGCCTTCGCGGCCGGGGCCAGGTCGAGGGACGGATCGGCCGCCAGGATGCGGTCCTGGAGGCCGCGCAGCGCTCCACCCGGCTCCACGCCCAGTTCGGCCACCAGCGTGTTGCGGGCCCGCCGGTAGACGGCCAGCGCCTCGGCCTGCCGGCCGGACCGGTACAGCGCCAGCATGAGCAGCCTGGTCGGCCGTTCGCGCAGCGGGTGATCGGCGGCCAGGGCGACGAGTTCGGGGACGACGTCGTGGTGGCGGCCGAGCCGCAGGTCGAGGTCGAGCCGGCTCTCCAGGGCGTTGAGGCGCACCTCGGTGAGCCGGGAGCGTTCCGCCTCGGCGAGCGGTCCAGGCAGTCCGGCCAGCGGGGTTCCCTCCCAGCCGTCTAGGGCGGCGTGCAGTAGTTCGGCGGCAGCGGAGAGCTGCCCGTCGGCGCGCAGCCTCTTCGCCTCCGCGATCCGCTGTGCGAACACTGTGAGGTCCAGGGCCTCTTCGGGCAGGTCGGCGAGGTAGCCGTCGGCCGCGGACACGATCAGCGGCGCCGATCCGGCGCTGCCGCGGTCCGGTTCGAGCACCTTGCGCAGCCGCGACACATAGGTCCGCAGCACCGAGACGGCCGCGTGCGGCGGGTCGTCACCCCAGACCGCGTCGATCAGTTCACCCACGGTGACGGGGCGTCCGAGCCGTAATAACAGCGCCGTCAGCACGACTCGTTGCTGTGGCGATCCGAGGTCCAGTTCCTGTGCGCCGCGCCAGGCCCTGACGGGTCCCAGCACGGCGAGGCGAACGGAGTCCGCGTTGGCTGCTTCCACCTCGGGAACTCTATTAGGGGAATCCCTCAACTCCCGCTTTTTTCCTGGAAGCTGCGCCACCGGTTTGCTTCGGCCAACCGGAAATATGCCCTGTCGGCCGCATTTGCTGTCCCGCGGCCGACAGGGCCGGACGTCACCACGAGGAACGAGGGGAACCCGGGTGCCGCCGTCGCCGCTTCCACGTACGGAACGGGCAGACGGTTCACCGCTGTTCCGTGCCCGGATTGAACTGTCTTCGCCCGCAGTCCGTTGCTGCCCTGCGCGGGGCCGCGCGGCAGGCGCGAGGACGTGGGAACGAGGGAGGACGGCGATGGACATGGGCGAGGGAGAGCGGTCTTCCCCCCTCATCCCGGTGGTGATCGGGAGCGACGGCACGGCCGTGGTCGACGGTGAGCCGGTTCCGGTGATGGGCGGCGAGTCGGTCGACGTGGCGATCCTCGACACCCTGCACGGCTACGCCCGCAACCGGAACACCCCGGTCACGGCGTCGATCTCGGACCCGGTGTCGGGTTCGGTGGCGATCGTGGAGGTTGCCCCGGACGGCTCCTCCCGCCTCGTCGAACAGCGGGAGGAGCCGGCGACGGAGCGGGAGGAGCCGGCGACGGCCGTCCTGCCCGCCGTCGAGGCCACGCCCCCGACGCCGACCCCGACGACGCCTACGCCCCCCGCCGCCACCCCCGTCCCCTCAACAGCCGCCCCAGCCGCCCCGGCCGCTCCCGTCCCCCCGGTCACCACCCCCGGCCCTTCCCCCGTGCCGCCCGCACCGACCGGTCGTTCCGGGTCGGTCGGTTCCGTGGGCGCGGTGGAGGGGCCGGAGCCGGTGCGGGACGCCGCCGGTAGGGGCAGGCCCGCCCGGGGCCCGGTGTCGGGCCAGTCGGACGACGAGTACCAGGGCCCGAGCCTGCTGAAGCAGCCGCTGGTCATCGGCGCCGTCGCCGTCGTCGTCGCGCTGCTCGTCGTCGTCCCGCTGATCGCGCTCGGCAGCGACTCGGGCGGGGGCAGGGACCAGGCCGCGGGCACGGTCGAGGCGACCACCCCGACGACGCCCGAGCCGACCCCGTCGGAGTCCGCGAGCGTGACGTCGTCGCCGTCCGCCTCGCCGTCCGTCTCGTCCTCCGCCTCGCCCTCCGCCTCGAAGAGCGCCTCCCCGAAGCCGTCCCGCTCGCCCTCCACCGCCCCCGCGGCCCCGAACCCGCGGCCGACCGCGGGCGACGCCGACCAGTCGGACATCCCCACCGGCACGGTCGTGCTCAAGAACAAGAAGTGGTCGCTCTGCCTCGACCTGCCCGGCACCGGCAAGGGCAAGAAGGACCAGCGGGTGCGGGACGGCGCCTGCGTCACGTCGAGCGCGGACAACCAGCGGTGGACCCTCGCCAAGAGCTCCAGCGGCCAGGGCACCAGGGGCGCCGACCTCTATCTGATCCGCAACGTCAAGGACGGCCTCTGCCTCGACCTGCCGTACTACGAAGGCCGGCGGGCATCGACCCCGGTCAGCGAGTTCACCTGCGACGGCACCGACCACGACAACCAGCTCTGGTGGTTCGACAAGCGGGCGAACGGCACCTACTGGGTCCGCAACCAGAAGAGCGGCGACCTCTGCCTCGACGTCGCCAGGGCCGACAAGGCGACCGCGCACGCCGGTCTCACCATCTTCGGGTGCAGCGATCTCGACGACCACCAGTGGCGCTTCGTGAAGGTCTGAGCACGGACGACGGGAGGACGACATCATGGCGGACACCAGCGCGAGTCCAGCGGCCGGGAAGGACGATGAGCGGCGGCGGCTGACGAAGCCGGACCCCGGGCGGCGCGATGCCGCCCAGGAGAGCGGCCGGGCGGCCAGGGACCTCGTCGGCTCCCGGCTGCGGCCCGCCTGGGAGACCGCGAAGACCTTCGCCAAGAACTTCACGAAGCAGTTCGGCAGGAACCTGCTCGACGACCTCATCGCCCGGTTCCTGCCGAAGTGGCGGGGCCGGCGCGCCTCGGGCGGCGGCGGCTCCTACGACGCGCCCGCGCCCGCCGCAGGTCCCGCGCGGCTGTCGCAGGCGCGGGGCGATCGGCTCGACGCGTTCCTCGACGCCGTGGACGGCGGTCCGGGCGGCAAGCTGAAGGCGCTGGAGAACCTCACCGCCGACGTGCTCGCCAGGATCGACGGCAGCCGACTGCACCGGCAGTCGGGCGAACGCAACCAGCAGCTGCTGAACGCGCTGCTCGACCGGCAGGAGCAGCTGAAGGCGCAGCTCGCGCGGCCCGCGCCGGTCACCGAGCCGGCCCTCTCCCCGCCCCTGACGCCCGCCTCGCCGTGGGAGCGCGGGGCGCGGGAGTCGTCCCTCACGGAGGACCGGCGCTTCTCGCGGACCCCGACCCTCCCGGTGGAGGAGCGTCCCGCCGCCGAGGAGAGCCGGTCGAACCCGAGGGAACGGCCGGACTCGACGGACCTGACGAAGCCGACGGACCTCTCGGACCCGATGGACCTCTCGGACCCGATGGGCCTCTCGCACCGGTTGGAGCGGTCGGACTCGGTGAGTTCGGCGGGCCGGTCCGACGCGTCGGACGCGTCGGACTCGTCGGCCTCGCTGGACCTGTCGGGCCTTTCCCCGATGGAGCGGTGGGCCCTGACGGCTCCGCTGCTGCGGTCGGACTCGGTGCGGTCCACGGACTCGACGATCTCGGTGGTCTCGACGGGTTCGATGGACTCCGCGGTCTCGGCGGAGTCCACGGTCTCGCAGGACCCCCGGTTCGCCCTGCCGGTGCTGCCCTCGGCGCGGGCGAACGACTCGATGGCACAGCTCGTGCGCCAGGACTCGACAGGTCAGCGCACCTCACCCCCTTCGCCCCGGTCCGTCACCCCGGTGCCCAAGTCCGCCAAGCCCAGGATGCGTTGAACTGTTTTCCCGCGCGGCCCGTTGCAGTGCACTGCGAGGCCGCGCGAGCGGCGACGGCACGGAGGCAGGGGTGAGTGCATGAGCAACGGGCCGAACAGGGAGCCTTCAGCACGGATACCGGTGGTGATCGCGGAGGACGGATCGGCGGTGGTCGACGGCGAGCCGGTGCCGGTCGTCGGGGGTGAGTCGGTCGACGTCGCCATCCTCGACACCCTGCACGGGTACGCCCGCAGCCGGAACGAGGCGGTGACGGCGTCCATCACGGACCCGGTGGCCGGTTCGGTGGCGATCGTCGAGGTGGCCCCCGACGGGTCGAGCCGCCTGGTGGAGCAGCGGCAGGAAGGCCCCGCGGCGGCCGTCGCACCGACGCCGCCGCCGCATGCCGTCGCACCGGCGCCGCCGCAGGCCGTCGCGTTGGACAAGCCGCCCGCGCCGGCGGCTCCGCCCCCGGGAGCGCCCGCCCCCGCCGCGCCGGCCCCGCAGCCGCCCGCCCCCGCCGCGGCGCAGGTCCCGCCGCCGGCGCAGCACCGGCAGCCCGCGCCGACCCCGGCACCGCAGCCCGCGAACACCCCCGCCCGCGCGCCCGCTCCGGTCCGCGGGATCGGGCAGTCGGACGACGAGTACGAGGCGCCGAGCCTGATCAAGCGCCCCGCCGTCATCGGCGCGGTCGCGGTCGGCGTCGCGCTGCTCGTCATCGTCCCGCTGGTCGCGCTCGGCAGCGGCGGCTCGGACGGCGGCGCCTCGGACAAGACCGCGGCCGCCGCCGACAGCAAGCGCAAGACCCCGACACTGCTGCCCACCCAGCCGACCGTCTCGGCGACGCCCTCGGGGTGGCCGCACGCCACCCCGGGCGTCAGCGCGTCGCCCTCGGCCTCCGCGTCGGACAGCGCGTCGCCGTCGCCCAGCGCCAGCCCCTCGGAGGAGAAGAGGAAGGAGGAGGAGACCGAGGAGACGAAGTCCGCCGAGGCGCCCGTGGCCGCCGTGCCGAAGCCGGTGAAGCCGCCCAAGCCGCACAAGGAGACCGCCGCCGAGGCCGTCTCCAAGCTGGCGGCCCGCAGCCCCGGGCGGCACATCTGCTACCGCGTCTACTTCGACAAGGACGGCTGGCAGAAGCCGGTCTGCGACGGCGCCACGGCGGGCCGCGTGAACACCAAGCAGAAGATCAAGTCGATCAACACGGCGACGGCGGGCACCAAGGGCACCGCCTCCAACGCCTGGGTCCGCCACGACAAGTGGAAGACCCCGTGGAGCGGCGGCGTCGACGGCGTCGACGTCTACATCGGCAAGACCAAGAAGGACTATCCCTACATCCTGGGCTTCGTGATCAACGTCGCCGACGGCGCCGTCTGCCAGAACGCGGCCGTCGGCGGCCGCTGGGGCGGGCTCGCCTGCGACCAGCCGACCGGTCAGGCGCCCGGCAACTTCATCTGGGGCGGCACCCAGGACGACGCGCGGTGGCTCCAGGCGGTCCGGTTCACGGTGTGAGCCGCTGACCCCGGCGCAGCCGGCGCGCGATCTCCACCTGGACGTCCTCCACCGGGCGCCCGTCCTCGATCTCCCACAGACAGTTCTGCAGCACCCGGCCGAGCGTCCAGGCGCGCGCCCGTTCCCGGTCGAGGCCGAGCAGCCCGGTGAGGGCGTCGAACCGCCAGCCCACCTCGGCCGGTTCGAAGCGGTTGTCGATCGCCGGGAGCAGATCGAACCCCGGGTCGCCCGCCAGCGGCTTGGGGTCGATGGCGAGCCACTCGGCGCGGTCGCCGCCGAGGACGTTCTCGAAGTGCAGGTCCCAGTGGAGCAGCCGGTCGCCCGGCTCGTCCGCCACCTCGCGGACGGCGGCGGCGCAGTCCGCGACGAGGCGGCGGACCTCCGGGTCGGCGATCCGCTCCAGCGCCCGGGGCGTCCCCGCCAGCATCTCCCGCGCGATCCCGCCGAGTCCGCGCAGCCCCGCCGGGGCCGGGACCGCCGTCAGCCCGGCCAGCAGCCGGCCGACGACCTGCACGGCGGCCCGCGAGTCCGGCAGCAGCGACGGCGTCCTGGCGGGGTCGAGGCGCTCCAGGAGCAGGGTGTGGCTGACCGGGTCGTGGTCGAGGAGCCTGACCGCGCCCGCACCGGCCCAGGCGCGCAGCGCGACCGGTTCGCCCGCGCTCTCCTCGTCGAGGAGCTGGAACTTGAGCGCGGCCCGGGTGCCGTCGGCCCGCAGCACCGGCAGCACCAGCGCGGACACCCCGTGCATCGGTGGCCCGTCGGGGCGCAGCTCCCACCGCGCGAGGAACTCCTCCAGCAGGGCGGGCAGCGCGGCGATGAACGCCCGCCCGGCGTCGCCGTTGTACTTCTCCTGTGCCGTTGCGAGGCCGCCCGGGATGTCGATCACCCCGCGGACGATACGTGCGTGCGTGAATCGGGGCATGCGAATTCTCCGGGGCCTCGACAGGGTGTGGGCCTATGTCCGCAGCGCCCCGGGCACCTATGTGTGGCTCGCGATCCTGTTCGTGACGACGGTCGCCCTGCACCACATGTCGCCGCACTTCGAGACGGAGTTCCTGCGCAGGCGCTCCACCAACATCCATGAGCTGTCGGACGACCCGGGCCGGGTGCTGCTCCAGAGCGCCCTGTGGATCGACGGCGGGCGGTGGCTGCCGTACGCGGTGCTCTACACCGTCTTCCACGCGCCCGCCGAACGGTGGCTCGGCACCCTGCGCTGGCTCATGGTGTGCGTCGCCGCGCACGTCCTGGCCACCCTGATCAGTGAGGCCGCGCTGCTGAAGGCGGTGCGCGACGGACTCGCCCCGCACTCGGCGACCCACACCCTGGACATCGGCGTCAGTTACGCCCTCGCCGGGGTCGTCGCCGTCCTCACCTACCGCATCCCGACGCCCTGGCGGTACCTGTACCTGGTGGCCGTGCTGCTCGTGTACGGGCTGCCGCTCGCGTCCTCGCCGACCTTCACCGACCTCGGCCACTTCACCGCCGTCCTCATCGGACTCTGCTGCCGTCCGCTGACGCTGGGGCGTCCGACACCACGGAATCCGAAGGAGACACCGGCCGCCCGGACGGGTTAGCGTCCGCCCATGAGCACCTCGGCACACGGTGTCGTCAACGGCGGCATCTCCTTCTGGTTCGCCGACGACGGCCTGCCCGCGGCCCGCGAGCCGCTGGCCTCGGACACGTCGGCGGACGTCGTCATCGTGGGCGGCGGCTACACCGGGCTGTGGACCGCGTACTACCTGAAGAAGGCGGACCCCGCCCTGCGGATCACCGTCCTCGAACAGAAGTTCTGCGGATACGGTGCCTCGGGGCGCAACGGCGGCTGGCTCTACAACGGCGTCGCGGGCCGCGACCGGTACGCCGCGCTGCACGGCCACGAGGCCGCGGTACGGCTCCAGAAGGCCATGAACGACACCGTCGGCGAGGTCGTCAGGGTCGCCGCCGAGGAGCACATCGACGCCGACATCCACCACGGCGGTGTCCTCGAAGTGGCCCGCACCCCGGCCCAGTTGACCCGCCTCAAGGAGTTCCACGCGCACGAGCTGGCGTTCGGCGAGGACGACAGGGAACTGTACGACGCGCGGGCCACCGCCGAGCGGATCACGGTCGCCGACGCGGTCGGCTCGACCTGGACCCCGCACGGCGCGAGGCTCCACCCGGTGAAACTGGTCAAGGGCCTCGCGGCGGCCGTGACGGCGCTCGGCGTGCGCGTCCACGAGTCGACACCGGTCACCGAGATCGGCCCCGGCCGCGCCGTCACCCCCTACGGCACCGTCCGCGCGCCCTACGTGCTGCGCTGCACCGAGGGCTTCACCGCCAACATCAAGGGCCAGCGCCGCACCTGGCTGCCGATGAACTCCTCGATGATCGCCACCGAACCGCTCACCGACGCGCAGTGGGCGGCGATCGGCTGGGACGGCCGGGAGACCCTCGGCGACCTGGCGCACGCCTACATGTACGCGCAGCGCACCGCCGACGGCCGGATCGCGCTCGGCGGACGCGGGGTGCCCTACCGCTTCGGCTCGCGCACCGACCACGACGGCCGCACCCAGGACGCGACCGTCGAGGCGCTGCGCGACCTCCTCGTCCGGTTCTTCCCCGCGCTGGCCGGGCTCCCGGTCGCGCACGCCTGGTCCGGGGTCCTCGGCGTGCCGCGCGACTGGTGCGCCACGGTCAGCCTCGACCGGGCGACCGGCCTCGGCTGGGCGGGCGGCTACGTCGGCTCGGGCGTCGCCACCACCAACCTCGCCGCCCGCACCCTCACCGACCTGGTGCGCCTCGACTCGGGGGAGGGCGCCCGCACCGACCTGACCCGGCTGCCGTGGGTCGGCCACCGGGTCCGCAAGTGGGAACCCGAGCCGCTGCGCTGGCTCGGCGTGCACGGCATGTACGCCACCTACCGGGCCGCCGACCGCCGCGAGAGCGCCTCGCACCGCGCCGAGTCGTCCCGCCTGGCGCGGATCGCGGACCGGGTGGCGGGCCGCCACTGAGACGCCCCTCGCCGCGTCACCGACGGCAGGGCCGTGTCGCGCCCGCTCACGCCTCCAACGCGGCCTTGCGGTTGGGGGACTTGGCCGTCACCATCAGCCCGGCGACCAGCCCGGCCAGCACCATCACGGCCGCGGCCCACCAGATCGCCACCGTGTAGCCGTGCACGACACCCTCGTTGACGATCAGCGCCTTCTGGGCCGGGTCGCGCAGATGGGCGGCGATGTACGCGGTGCTGCTCGTCGTCGCGATGGTGTTCAGGAGCGCGGTGCCGATCGAACCGCCCACCTGCTGCGCGGTGTTGACGGTCGCCGAGGTCACGCCCGAGTCCTCGGGGGCGACCCCCGCGGTCGCGGTCGCGAACACCGGCATGAAGGTGAGGCCCATGCCGAGGCCCATCAGGATCAGCGCGGGCAGGATCTGCGAGGCGTAGTCCGAGGTGACGGTCATCCGGGTCAGGATCACCATGCCGCCCGCGGCCAGCAGCATGCCGGGCACCATCAGGGCGCGCGGCGGGGCGTGCTGGAGCAGCCGGGCGGAGATCTGCGTGGAGCCGATGATGATCGCGACGGTGAGCGGCAGGAACGCCAGGCCCGTCTTCACCGGCGAGTAGCCGAGGACGACCTGGAGGTAGTACGTCATGAACAGGAACAGCCCGAACATGCCGATGACGGCGAGCGCCATGGTGATGAAGCAGCCGGCCCGGTTGCGGTCCTTGATGATGTGCAGCGGCAGCAGCGGATGCTCCGCCCGCCCCTGCCACCACACGAACGCGCCGAGCAGCACGATCCCGATCGCGAACAGGGTCAGCACCAGCGGATCGGTCCAGCCGCGCGGCTCGGCCTCGCTGAACCCGTAGACGATCGCGACCAGGCCGCCGCAGCCGAGGAGCGCCCCGGGCACGTCCAGGTGGGCGGAGGCGTTGCCGGGCCGGCCGTGCAGCAGGGCCAGCGCGCCGAACACGGCGATGATCGCGATCGGCACGTTCACGTACAGGCACCAGCGCCAGCTCAGGTACTCGGTGAGGATCCCGCCGATGAAGAACCCGATCGCCGACCCGCTGCCCGCGAGGGCGCTGTAGATGCCGAACGCCTTGCCGCGTTCGCGCGGGTCGGTGAAGGTCGTCGTGAGCAGGGACAGCGCGGACGGCGCGAGGATCGCGGCGAAGGCGCCCTGGAGGGCGCGGGCGCCGAACAGCATGCCGGACGAGGTGGCGGCGCCGCCCAGCGCGGAGGCGCCGGCGAAGCCGATCAGCCCGATGACGAAGGTCCGTTTCCGGCCGACGAGGTCGGCGATCCGGCCGCCCAGCAGGAGCAGCCCGCCGAAGGCGAGCGTGTACGCGGTGATGACCCACTGCCGGTTGGCGTTGGACATCCCCAGGTCGCGCTGGGCGGACGGGAGCGCGATGTTCACGATCGTCGCGTCCAGGACGACCATCAGCTGGGCGAGAGCGATGACCACCAGCGCCCACCAGCGGTGGGGATCGGAGTCCACGGGCGCGGCGGATGGGCCTGTCCGGGTGACACTCATCTGGTCAGAACACCACGAATGACCACGGGTCGCATCCGGTGGCGGCCCTCGGGCGGGAGGCCGGGGGACTGTCAGTGGCGGGGTGCAGGATGGGGGCATGGCGAGGAGAGCGACGAGCGGCGCGAGCGGTACGGGCGGTACGAGGGGCGCGAGTGGAGCGGGGGCCGCGGGCGGGCCTGGGCGGGAGCCGGGGGTGAAGGCGGCGCGCCGCCCCGAGCTGCGGCTGCCCCCGCTGGAGCCGTATCCGGACGGCCCGCTGGAGCCCGACGGCGACTACGACGGCCTGGAGTTCCGCGATCTCGACCTCGCCGGGCAGGACGGCGGCGGCGCCCGCTTCATGGACTGCGCCCTGACCGGCTGCGGCCTGGACGAGACCCGGCTGCACCACGCCCGCTTCCTCGACTCCGTGCTGAGGGCCCCGCGCGGGGTGGGCACCCGGCTCACCGAGGTCACGCTCCGTGACACCGAGGTCCTCGACGCCCGTCTCGGCGGGGTGCAGATGCACGGCGCGGTCCTGGAGCGGGTCGTGGTGCGCGGCGGCAAGATCGACTACCTGAATCTCCGCTCGGCCCGCCTCAAGGACGTCGTCTTCGAGTCCTGCGTCCTGGTGGAACCGGATTTCGGCGGCGCCCATCTGGAGCGCGTCGAGTTCGTCGACTGCGCGCTGCGGGAGGCCGACCTGACGGCGGCCACCCTGAAGGACGTCGACCTGCGGGGCGCGACGGAACTGGGGATCACGCGCGGGGTGGAGCGGCTGGCGGGCGCGGTGATCAGCACGGGCCAGCTGATGGACCTGGCCCCGGTGCTCGCGGCGCAACTGGGGCTGCGGGTGCTCTAGCCGCGCGGGCGGGCCGGTAGGGGACGGGTGTTTCGGTCGCGCGGGGAAGCAGGGAAAGCGGGAGGACCGGCGCCCCCGGCGCCCCGGCGCCCCCGGCGCCCCGGGGGAACGGAGGGAGCCCGGGACCGGGGTGTCCGTGCGGCGCCGGGGGTCGGTGCCGGTGGGCGAGGGGATGCCTCCTAGCCGAAGAAGGCGGCCATCCGCTCGGCCGCGTCGGGTGCCAGCCCCATGCTCTCCAACCGTGCCGACTCCGCCCCGATCGACGCGGCGCGGTCGAACATCTCGCTCTCGTAGGCGGCGACGGCCGCGCCCAGGTCGTCGCCGCTCCCGGCGATGGCCCGCGCCAGCAGGACGCCGTCCAGCATCGCCTGGTTGGCGCCCTCGCCCACCGGGGGCATCAGATGGGCGGCGTCCCCGAGCAGGGTGACGTCCGGGCGCGAGGGCCAGCGGGTGCCCACCGGCAGCGCCTCGATGTTCCGTCCGACGAGCGATCCGGCGTCGCAGGCGTCGATCAGCCCGGTCAGCCCCGGGTCCCAGTCGGCGAACAGACCGTGCAGGCGGGCCACGGTCTCTTCCCAGGTCAGGTCGGCGAAGCGCTGCCGGTCGAGCCACCCGGCGTCGGTCCGCACGGTCACCGAGACGCGGATCGTGCCGTCGCCCGACCGCTGCGCTCCCAGGTTGCGGTTGTCGCCGAGGGCCATGAGGCTGCCGGGTCCCACGAACGCGGCCGTCCCGGGGCTGCGCCGGTCGGCGTCGGTGATCGTGAGCTGGAGGTAGGCGGACAGGTGGGCAGGGCGCGCGTCCGTGAGGAGCGGGCGGACGCGGGAGCGTCCGCCGTCCGCGCCGATCAGGAGGTCGCAGTCGGCCAGGCCGCCGTCCGCGAAGGCCAACCGGTGGCCGCCGGACGGCAGTTCCTCGACGCCGGTCAGCCGGCGGCCCCAGCTCATGGCGGTCTCGGGCACCCTCGTCAGCAGCAGCTTCCTGAGCACCCCGCGGTCGATCTCGGGACGGGTGCCGCTGCCCGGCTCGGGAGCGTGGTGGCCCAGGGTCCGGCCGGCCGGGTCGAGGATGCGCAGATTCTCGCCCTCGGGCCTGGCCTCGGCGCGGAACGCCTCGGTCAGGCCCAGTTCGGCCAGGGCGCGCTGCCCCGACCCGGGGTGCAGGTCGAGGGTGCCGCCGTGGCCGCGGGCG
The DNA here is from genome assembly GCF_005222485.1 of Streptomyces griseoviridis. Lineage (NCBI taxonomy): Bacteria > Bacillati > Actinomycetota > Actinomycetes > Kitasatosporales > Streptomycetaceae > Streptomyces > Streptomyces griseoviridis. The sequence continues at coordinate 4,192,816 of NZ_CP029078.1, read as the reverse complement.
TCGAGAGCGCGGTCCCGTTCGTAGACGGTGGCCGCGATCCCGTGCCGGTGGAGCATCCCCGCCACCACCAGCCCGCCGATCCCGCCGCCGACGACGGCGATCCGCGGCGACCCGCGCCCGCCGGTGTCCGTGGCGTTCCCGCCGTCCCTGGCCTTCCAGCCGTCCGTGGCGTTCCCGCCGTCCCGCTCGTGGCTTTCGCTGCTCGTGTTCATCCAGGCTCCTCGGCGGCGGGAAGTTTCCGTACGGTGTACGGAAGCTACCGTACACCGTACGGAAACGGTCGGCGTACGGTGATGCCGTGAATCTGATCTGGGAGCGCCCCGAACCGCGCGGCCGGACCGCCGCGCCCACGGACCGGGGCCGGATCGTGGCGGCGTCGGCCGCGCTCGCCGACGCCGAGGGACTGGCCGGACTGTCGATGCGCAAGGTCGCCGCCGAACTGAGCGTCAGCCCGATGCGGCTGTACGGCTATGTCGCCACCAAGGACGAACTGCTCGACCTGATGGCCGACTTCGTCTACGGCGAGATCGCGGACGCCCTCGACGACCGGGCCGGATGGGAGGAGGCGCTGCGCGCCATCGCCGTCGCCACCCGGGACCGCGCCCTGCGGCACGCATGGTTCGTCGAGCTGATCGGCGGCCGCCCGCACCTGGGCCCCAACGCCCTGACGGTGATGGAGGCCACCGCGGCCGCCCTCGCCCGCGCCCTCGGCCCCGAGGACGGCGACCGGCTCATGGCGGCCCTCGGCGTCTTCAACGCCTATCTGATCGGCACCGTCCGCAACGAGGTCACCGAGCGGCGCCTCGACCGGGTCGGCGGCACCGACGAGAAGCGGTGGCGGGAGTCCGTCGGCGACTACCTCGGACGCCAGCTCGCGACCGGGCGCTTCCCGACGATGGAACGCGTCCTCGTGGACGGGCCCGGGGCCGAGACCGACGAGACGTTCGCCGCGGAGGTCGGGATCATCATCCGCGGGCTGACCGCGCCGGGTGAGCGCCGCGGGCCGACCCGCGCCGAGTGAGCGCGGCGGGCGGCCCCGGCCCCCGCCGGACGGCTCCCGCGGCTCACTCCACGCGGGGGAAGGTCGCCTGGAGGGCCCAGATCGCCGGGTTGTCGCCGAGGTCCTCGTGCAGGTCGACGAGGTCGGCGATCACGTCGTGCAGGAAGTCCCGCGCCTCCCGCCGCAGCGCGGAGTGCGAGAAGGTCAGCGGCGCCTCCTCGGCGGGCATCCAGTCCGCCTCGACGTCCACCCACCCGAACCGCCGCTCGAAGAGCATCCGGTCGGTCGACTCGGTGAAGTCCAGCTCGGCCCGCTGCGGCCGGGAGGCGCGGGACCCGGCGGGGTCCCGGTCGAGCCGCTCGACGATGTCGCACAGCGCCCACGCGAAGTCGAGCACCGGCACCCATCCCCAGGCTGTGGACAGTTCCCGGTCCGTCTTCGTGTCGGCGAGATACACGTCACCGCAGAACAGGTCGTGCCGCAGGGTGTGCACGTCCGCCCGCCGGTAGTCCAGCTGCGGCGGGTCGGGGAAGCGGTGGGAGAGGGCGTAGCCGATGTCGAGCACGTAGGCGATGGTGTCACGCCGCTCTAGGATCACTCACGTGTCCCGATCCGCACCTCTTGTCCCGTCCGCCCTGCCGGTGCTGCTCACGGCGTTCCTCCTCACCGCGTGCGGCGCGGGAGTGCACGGCACCCCCGGTGCGGAGGGGCTGCGCGACCCGTACTTCCCGAAGGCGGGCAACGGCGGCTACGACGTCACCCACTACGACCTGAGACTGGACTACGCCCCGGGCTCGGGCACCCCCCGCCTCACCGGCGAGGCCACCCTCACCGCGCGGGCCACCCAGAGCCTCTCCGCGTTCGACCTCGACCTCGACGGGATGGACGTCCAGTCGGTCGAGGTGGAGGGCAGCGCGGCCCGCTGGAACCGCGACGGCCAGGAACTGACCGTCCGCCCCCGCCACGACCTGGACCGGGGCGAGACGTTCCGCACCACGGTCCGCTACCGCGGCACCCCGCGCACCCTCACCGACCCGGACGGCTCCCACGAGGGCTGGCTGCCGACCAGGGGCGGGGCGCTCGCGCTGGGCGAGCCGGTCGGGTCCATGGCGTGGTTCCCGGGCAACCACCACCCCTCGGACAAGGCGACGTACGACATCACGGTGACCGTCCCGAAGGGCCTGCGGGCCGTGTCCAACGGCGAGTTGAGGTCGGAGCGGACCAGCGGCGACCGGACGGCGTACGCCTGGCACACGGGGGAGCCGATGGCGACCTACGTCGCCACGGTCGCCGTCGGCCGCTACGACATCAGCCGCTCGACGGCCCCGGGCGGCCTGCCGGTGTACACCGCCGTCGCGCCCACCGAGGCGAAGGCGAGCCGCAAGGTGCTCGCCCGCATCCCCGAGATCATCGAGTGGGCGCGGTACAACTTCGGCCCCTACCCGTTCTCCTCCACCGGCGTGATCGTCGACCGCCCCGACACCGCCGAGTACGCCCTGGAGACCCAGAACCGCCCGGTCTTCCCCGGCACCCCCGACCTCGAGACCCTCGTCCACGAACTCGTCCACCAGTGGTACGGCGACTCCGTCACTCCGAGGAGCTGGCGGGACATGTGGCTCAACGAGGGCTTCGCGACGTACGCGGAGTGGCTGTGGGGCGAGGACCACGGCGGCGACAGCGCGCAGCGGACCTTCGACGCCCTCTACGACCACGGCGAGGACGACGACCCTGACCTCTGGGCGTTCCCGCCCGCGAAGCCGAGCGGCCCGGGGCACATCTCCGACACCCCCGTGTACCAGCGTGGCGCGATGGTCCTGCACAAGATCCGGCAGACCGTCGGCGACGACCGGTTCTACGACATCGTCCAGGGCTGGGCGGCCGCCCACCGCCACGGCAACGCGGACACCGCGCAGTTCACGGCGTACGTCGAGAAGATGGCCCCGCACCAGGACTTCTCGACGATCTGGACCGACTGGCTGTACGGCGAAGGCAAGCCGGCCCACCGCTGACGCCCCGACCCGGCCCGCACACCGCGGCCGTCCCGGGAGACCGGCGGCGCGACTCACCCGCACCGCCGGCCGTCGGTCACCTCCGGGGCCCCTGCCGCCGGTCGCCGCGGTTCTCCCGCAGGGGGTTGTCGCGGCTGCCACGGCCGCGGTCCTCACGGTGGCCGCGGCCGGCCCGGTTGCCGCCCGACGGGTCGAGGTTGGCCGCCGCGGAGGTACTTGCCACCGGCGTGCTGTACTGCCCCGTCTGGGCCGCGGTCCTCTGCACCAGCCCGCGGCTGTCGATGTGCGCGATGAGGTTCTCCTGGTAGGTGGTGAGCTTCTCGGACGCCCTCTGCGCGGCTCGGCTCACCGCCTCCACTAACGGCTGCCGCACGTCGGCCGTCTGGGCGCGAACGAATTCGGCCTGCTCGGGGGAGTACCCCTGTCGGGCGATGTACTGATTCAGGTCCCGGTCGTAGGCGTGCACCTCCTGCTCCCGGGCGGTGACGCGCTCATAGGCCCTTTCGATGTCCCGGTACGGGTTCGCCGCGTCGAAGGCCCGCCGCTCCGAACTGGGCATCGCGTTCCTGACGGCCTCGACGCCCAGATCGTCGACGAGTCCACGAGCGGTCTGCGGAGGTTCCGGCGCGACATAGATATCGAAGTCGCCCTGGCTTGGATAGCTCATTATGTCCGTTCGTTGGTGGGAATCTCCCTCCACAACGTGACACCCGCCGCGAAGGTTCAATCTGTTCCACGGGCGGAGATCCGAGGATCGGCAGCACGCTGCGCGGGCGAGCGTGCCCACCGTGAGCGGTGACGGAGCGGACGAATCCTGCGACGGAGGGGGTGTCGCACATCGGTGCGTGCGGACCGTCGGCCGCCGACTGAAGCTGCGGCGGGCGGCGGTGAGCGTCCGGGTGGCCGACTTCGCGGTGGCGATCGGCTACGGGTGCGGGAACTGGGGGAGTTGGAGGCGCGGGTGGTCGAACAGCGTCACGCTTCAGGTCATGCCAAGGGAGCCACTGGCGTTCATCGAACAAGTGGGTCCTGCGTGGAGATCGCCACCGGCCGGGAGTTGAGCGGACGCGGTGCGGTGCCGGTGTCCTCAGCGCAGATATGTCTGCTGCCACGCGATCGAGGACATGGTGAGAGCCGCCTCGGCGAGATTCCTCGCTGAGGCGGTCTTGAGCGCGGCGACGCTGCTGTCGATCCAGGGCTGCACGTTCGCGCAGCCCTGTTCGCGGTACTCGACGGCCTGGATGAGGCATTCGAGCTTGTCGGCGTCGTGAGCGCAGATCACTTCGAGGGAGTCGCCGTTCTCGTACTCCGCGACGATCCGCTGGGCGCCCGCCCGCACCGCCGGGTGTGCGGCCGACACCTGGTCCGCGGTGACGCGTTCGTTGCCGGCGGCTTCGAGGTATCGGCGGCCGATGTGCGGGATGTCGCCGACGCGGGTCTCCTGTGTGTCGTGCCAGAGGCCGAGGAGCGCCGTCCTGGCCGGGTCGGCGCCCTCCATCATGGCGAGAACGGAGCCGATGAGGGCGACGCGGAAACTGTGCTCCGCGATGGTCTCGGGGTCTTTGACCCCGGCGATCCACCACCCGGACCGCTTGGCGCGCTTCAGCATCCCCATTTCCAGGAGGAAGCCCGCCGTGCCCTTCGCATGCTCCTGCTCCGTGTCCGCCATGCGTCGCGTCCTCCGATGTGTCATGCGCGGGTCTCGCGTAGAAGGTAGTGCAGTGCGGTGAGTTCCCGCCTCGACCGGGGGGAGACCGTGTCGTGGTCGAGCAAGTGGACGATGTGCGACCGCAGTTCGTCCGTCAGCGCGGAATCGGCCAGGGGCAGCCAGCGGTGCGACGTGAGCAGGGCCCAGAGCGAGTGGGCGTACAGGTCGACGTAGGCCGGAGCCTGACGCAGGCCGGCGCTGAACCCCCGCAGAAGGCACACCGGTTCCCAGCTCGTCGGCCTGCGCCGCATGAATGCGTCGTTCGCCTGGGGTTCACGGCTCGCTCCGAGCCAGTGGGCCCAGTAGGTGAGGTTGGCCGCCTCGGCGTCGTCGTCGCCCGCCATCGCCCGGTCGATGAAGTCCACCAGGGGCTGTGTGTCGCCGAGGCGGGAGAGCGCGACGGCCGTCGATCGCGCTGTCGCCCAGTGAGGTGACCAGCCGCGCACGGTGATGAGGTCACGACGGACGTGCAGCGCGTGGCCCGTCCACGCGATCGCCTCCGGGGTCCGTTCGTACGAGCACAGGTAGAGCGCCTGGCGGTGAAGGAGCAGTCCGCCCTCTCCGGTGCGCACGGCCGAGTCCGCCATCTCACGGAGCCGGGAGAAGAACGCGCCGCGGTCGGGTACGGGCAGCAGCGGGGCCGGTGCGGCGGGGCCCCGGCGTCTCGGCGGCGAGCGGTGCGCGAGGCCGGGCGGGACCGTTCCGTCCAACGCCCACGCGATCATGTCGGCGGTGTCACGGGTGTGCACCCAATCGGCGAGCGGGTGCCGGGCGACGGCCCCGGGGCGGATCGTCGAAGAGATGACGCGGTCCGCGTCCAGGGCCGGATCGAGAAGACGCAGGACGTGAGGGTCGGCGTCCATGGCGAGTAATCGGTGCCGCAGGTCGGCCAGCGTGCCGACCTTCACATGGGCGAGCGGCCTCCGTCCCGTCTCCCACCCCTGCCAGGTGGTGAGATCGATGCCGAGAGCCTCCGCCATGGACGCCTGGGTGTGCCGCGTGCTCTCGCGGGCGGCGCGCAGGACGAAGCCCACGATCGTGCAGCCGGGAGCCTGCCCGCGTGCGTCCGTGATCCTGGCCATGCCGCCCCCCGCGCGTTCTCAGGCTGCCGCAACTCGTACTCGCAGTCAGTCCTAGTCCATCCCCGACGGCCGTAGCTTCGGCTTCACGAGATCCGCCGTCGTCGAGGAGGAAGCACGATGTCCACCACCGTCACGAGCGACGCACGCCCCTTGGGAGTCGGGCGGCTCGCCCCCTACCCGAGCGTCGCCCACCGTCCCCACGCCTCCGTCACGGTCGACCCCGACACACAGCTCGGCCGCTATCTGGATCGCGGCGGCCGCCCGGTGGAGATGGGTAGACACGGCACCGGTAAGGGCACCGAGACCAAGACGACCACGAACTCCGACTCCGCACCCGACGAGGGGCACGACCAGGACTCGGAACAGGACTGACCGGTGTGTGAGAACAGCGCGGTGCTCGTGGCCACCGAGGCGGACGACCCCACCGCCGACATGGTGATCACTGAGCTGAACCGTCGCGGCACCCCGGTGGTCAGGTTCGACCCCGCGGACATCGGCATGGATCTGACACTGTCCGCCCGCTTCGGCGGCTGTGCGGCTCCCGTGACCGGAGAACTCCGTACGCCCTCGAGAGCTGTCGACCTGACCGAAGTCAGATCGGTGTACTGGCGGCGCCCGGTATGGCCCGCGTTCGACGGCCTCGGCGAGGACGACGCTCGCTTCGCGGCGGCGCAGGTCCGCTACGGGCTGGGCGGCACTCTGCACGCCCTGTCCGGGCCGCTCTGGGTCAACCACCCGCTCAGGAACGCCGAGGCGGACTACAAGCCCGCCCAGCTCGCCGTCGCGCGGCGCCTCGGACTCGCCGTACCTCCCACCCTGGTGACGAACGATCCGGCCGAGGCACGGTGCTTCGCCGCCGCCCACGACCAGGTGATCTACAAGACGCTGCGCTGGACGCCCTACCGGCGCGACGGCGTCCCCGTTACGGGCTGGGCCGACCCGGTCACCGCAGCCGAGATCGACGAACGGGTGCGCGTGGTACCGCACTTGTTCCAGGCCGTCGTCGACAAGGTCGCGGACCTCCGGGTGCTGGTGGTGGGCCGACAGGTCTTCGCGGTACGGATCGAGTCCGGGATCCTGGACTGGCGCAGGGACTACTCGGCCCTCTCCTACCGGGCGGTCGAGCTGCCCGGTCCGGTGGAGCGGGCTCTCCTCGCCCACCTGGACCACTTCGGGCTGGTCTCGGGAAGCTTCGATCTCGCCGTGGACAGGGAGGGCTGTCCGTGGTGGTTGGAACTGAACCCGAACGGTCAGTGGGGATGGCTCCAGGAGCCGACCGGCCTTCCGATGTCCGCCGCCTTCGCCGAACTGCTGACGCAAGGAGCCCTGTCATGACCGACACCACCCCGCAACGGCGCGCTCTCGCCGACCGGCTGGTCCGGGCCGGTGTTCTGGTCAGCCCCCGGTGGCGGGCCGCCGTGGAGGCCGTGCCGCGCGAGCTGTTCCTGAGTCCCGGCGTGTTCCTGCCCGCGGGCGACGGCCGGTGGCGGCCGGTGCCGGAGACGGGAACCGCGTCGGCCGAGTGGACCCGGATCGCCTACCTCGACGAGTCCTTGACCACCCAGCTCGACGGGCGTCTCACCGCCGACCGGGTCGGTGGGCCCGTCGACGGTTCGCCCACGTCGTCGTCCACCACCCCGGTCACCGTCGTCGACATGATCGAGAAGCTGGAGGCGGCCGACGGGCATCGGGTGCTGGAGATCGGGACGGGGAGCGGGTACTCCTCGGCCCTCATGTGCCACCGCCTGGGCGAGGACAACATCACCACCGTCGAGGTGGACCCGGCGGTCGCCGCGAGGGCGGACGCCGCTCTGGAGGCCGCCGGGTACTCGACATGGACCGTCACGGGGGACGGGCTCCTCGGCCATCCACGCCGCGCCCCCTACGACCGGGTCATCGCCACCTGCGCGGTCCGCCGCATCCCCTACGCCTGGGTCCGCCAGACCGCACCGGGCGGGATCGTGCTGGCCACGGTGGGCGGAACCTGGAACTACGGCACCGGACTCGCCAAGGTGACGGTCGCCGACGACGGCACGGCCGAGGGCGGCATCATCGGCCCCTCCTCGTTCATGCAGGCCAGGTCGCAGGCGGACCTGCCCTTCACCGGCGACCTGTCCGCACGCACCGCCTACGCCGACAGCGAGCGCGAGACCTCGCTTTCGCCTCTCCTGCTGGAGGAGTGGATGCCGGCTTTCCTCGCGCAACTCGCCGCACCCGGGGCGCGCTTGATCCGGGCCACTTCCGCCGAGGGCGGGCGGCTCCTGAACCTCGTCGATGCGGACCGCGAGTCGTTCGCGTCGTTCACGGAGAAGGGCGGCGGCAGTTGGACGGTGCGCCAAGGCGGCCCGCTGGCCCTGTGGGACGCCGTCGAGCAGGCACTGAGCGCTTGGCAGGACGCCCGACGGCCCGGCATCGACACCGTGCGGCTCCGGATCACGAGGGAGGCGCACACCTACCAGATCGAAGGCCACCCGGCGCTCCGGTGGCAGCACCGCCTGGGGTGAACTGCCCGGCGCGGCGCGGAGCGGAGCGCGGAGGCCCCCGGCCGTTGCCGGCCGGGGGTTTCCTCAGTTCGTCGGGTGCGTCAGACGTTCACCCCGAAGTCCTGCGCGATGCCCACCAGGCCCGAGGCGTAGCCCTGGCCCACGGCGCGGAACTTCCACTCCGCGCCGTTGCGGTACAGCTCGCCGAAGACCATCGCCGTCTCGGTGGCCGCGTCCTCGGAGAGGTCGTAGCGGGCGATCTCCGCGCCGCCGGCCTGGTTGACGATGCGGATGTAGGCGTTGCGGACCTGGCCGAAGTTCTGCGAGCGGTTCTCCGCGTCGTAGATCGAGACCGGGAAGACGATCTTGTCGATGTCGGCGGGGAGGCCCGCCAGGTTGACGTTGATCGCCTCGTCGTCGCCGTCGCCCTCACCCGTGCGGTTGTCACCGGTGTGGACGATCGTGCTGTCCGGGGTCTGCTTGTTGTTGAAGAAGACGAAGTGACCGTCCGAGTAGACCTTGCCCTGCGTGTTGACCGCGATCGCGGACGCGTCGAGGTCGAAGTCCGTGCCGGTGGTGGTGCGGACGTCCCAGCCGAGTCCCACGGTGACGGCGGTCAGGCCCGGGGCCTCCTTGGTCAGCGAGACGTTGCCACCCTTGGACAGGCTTACAGCCATGGTTCGGGAGTCCCTTCCCTCGTTACATACGTACGGCTTCGTACTGGGGACGAAGCTACCGTCACCCCCATGAACGTCGAGAGGGGTCTCGGAGGTTCCGCATCCCTTTACCTTTTTTACCCGGCCAAATTCGAGTGACGGGAGCCCGTCAAACCGGCGACCATGGAGGCATGTCCGGTCCCTATGTCATCCGCGGCTCCGTCTCGCTCCCCGAGGCCGAGCTGACGTGGAGTTTCTCGCGGTCGTCGGGGCCGGGTGGCCAGCACGTCAACACCAGTGACTCGAAGGCCGAGCTGCGTTTCGACCTCGCGGCCACCGAGGCGCTCCCCGACGTCTGGAAGCAGCGCGCGCTGGCGCACCTCGCCGGGCGGCTGGTCGACGGTGTCGTGGTCGTCCGTTCCTCGGAACACCGTTCGCAATGGCGCAATCGCGAAGCCGCCCTCGTCCGCCTCGCGGCCCTGCTCGCCGAGGCCACCGCCCCACCGCCCAAGCCCCGCCGCGCCACCCGCATCCCCCGCGGCATCAACGAACGCCGCCTCCGCCAGAAGAAACAGCGCTCGGACACCAAACGGGGCCGCTCAGGACGCGACTGGGGTTAGCGGGCGGCGGAGGCCGAGGTCGGCGCCGGGGTTCGAGTCAGGTCCAGGACTCCCACCGGCTGGCCGCCGCTGGTCTCGTCCGTGCGGTCGAAGCCCAGGGCGCGGTAGAAGCCCTCGGGGCCTTCGGGACCCGGGTGCCAGGTCACGTACATCTCGTCCGTGCCGCGTCGGCGCAGTTCGTCCGCGACGGCGGCGACCGCGAACCGGCCGTACCCCCTGCCCTGTTCCCGCGCGTCGATGTTGAGCCGCCACAGGCCGGAGCGGAACAGGGTGCCGTCGCCGCGCCAGTCGATGTCGAGGAAGGCCATCAGGAAGCCCACGGGGCGGCCGTCGTCGATGATCAGGCGGGGCCACGCGACGCCCGCCGGGCGCACGTACGCCTCGGCGAGGGAGTGCGCGACCGGCTCGACGGCGTGCTCCTGGTCGGCCCGCACCCGGATCGCGAGCGCCGCGTCGAGGGTGGCCGGGGTGATCTCCTCCAGGCGGGGCCCGGACGGCGCCCCCCGGTCTCGTCCACTGGTCGTCATGCGCGCACTGTAGGCCCGGCGGGCGGGACCGTCCCACCGGATTGCGGGGCGGTGTGGTCCGCGGGGCAGCGCCCCCGCGATCGACGATCCGTGTCGCGCGTCAGCGCACCCGCGGACGAAGCCCCTCGAGCCGCCGGGGACACCGCAACCCCCACCCCTCACCGCAACTGCCGGTACCGGCCCTTGAAGTACGCCAGTGGGCCGCTCTCCTCCGGGCGGGTCTCGGCTGTCAGGACCCGGCCGATGACCAGGGTGTGGTCGCCGGCTCTCACCCGGTCGTGGGTGCGGCACTCCAGGGTGGCGAGGGCGCCGTTCACCAGGGGGGCGTCCGAGAGCGGGCCGCGCCGGTGCGGGAGGTCGGCGAAGAGGAGGCGGTCGCTGAGCCGGCCCTTCATCGCGAACCGGCCCGCGATGTGCCGGTGGCTGTCCGCGAGCACCGAGACCGCCCACAGCGGCTGCTCGTCGAGGAGGTCGTCCATCCGGGAGCCGGTGCGCAGGCTGACCAGGACCAGTGGCGGGTCGAGCGAGACCGACAGGAACGCGGTCGCCGTCATGCCGACGTCCTCGCCGACCGGTGCCGACGGGTCGTCGGGGTCGAGGGACTGCTCGCGGGCGGTCACCAGGACCACGCCCGCGGTCAGCCGGGACATGGCGGCGCGGAACTCGTCGTTGCTCACCCCCTCAGCATGCGGGGGAGCGGACAGGGACGGCGAGAACGCGGCGGGAGGAGTGTCGGGCACCCGGGAAACGCTAATGTCCGCACTGCACGGCCGCATCGGGCCCCGGGCCGAGTCCGGACCTAGGACCAGGGGCGGACGTGCGGGGGCGGGAGGGGGCCCGGGCCAGAAACGCACGGTCGTGACCTCCCGCGGAGGGCTTCGGCGGGCCGAAAGCGTGCGGTCGGCCGGCGGAAAACATGCGTGGGTAAGCGCGTGCGGAATATGCAGAAAACGACGAAACTCCTCTCAACTGTTCATCTTTCGCTGTGACTTGAGTCACAAGGGACATCAATTGTTGACCCTGTGTACCGAGGGCGGAGCGCGCTGTGATTCAGTGGCGGGGAATGAGCTACGAGGTCTCGGGGGGAGGGCGACCATGGAGACCGAGTCGGAGCCTTACGTCCGCCTGGCGACCCTGCGGCAACTGCACCAGGTGATGGCGGACATGAACACGGCCCGCAGCCTGGCCGACACGCTCCAGACCGTCGCCGACGGCGTCGTGGGCGGCCTCGGCTACGAACTGGCCTGCGTCAACCTGGTCCGCCAGGACGGCGACCTGGTCGTCGCCGCGTTCGCCGGGAACCCGGCCGCCGAGGCGCTCATCACCGGCCGCGTCGGCTCCCGCGCCTCCTGGGAACGCCGTCTCGGCATGGGCGAGCACTGGGGCGACCTGGTGTTCATACCGCACACCGAGGGCTGGGTCCTCGACGACGACGACGTGCCGCAGTGGTACACCGACGGCCCCGCCCCCCGGTTCGAGGACGAGTGGCACCCCTCCGACCGCCTCTTCGCCCCCATGCGCACCACGAGCGGCTCCGGCGGCGAACTGATCGGCGTGCTCTCCGTCGACCGCCCGCGCAACGGCCGCAAGCCAGGCGCCTGGGGACGCGAAGCGCTCCAGATGTACGCGTTCCAGGCCGCCATAGCGATCAGCAACGCCCGGCTGCGCGCCAACATGCAGCGCGCCCTGGTCCGCCTCGAACGCGAGCAGCAGGCCCTGCGCGCCAGCGAGGAGAGCTTCCGGCAGGCCTTCGAGTACGCCCCCTCCGGCATGGCCATCGCCGAGATGGGCGGCGACCAGCACGGCCGCATCCTGCGCACCAACGACGCCCTCTGCCGCCTCCTGGGCCGCCCCGCCTCCGCGATGCGCCGCTACGCCTTCTCCGACCTCGTCCACCCCGAGGACATCGGCACCCTGCTGCGCACCTCGGCCGAGGGCGGCCGGGCCGAGCTGCGCCTGGGCCGCAGGGACGGCACCTACGTCTGGGTCTCGCTGCGCAACAGCGTCGTCGCGGACGCCGCCGACGGCCCCCGCTTCCTGCTCACCCACGTCGAGGACATCGAGGAGCGCAAACGCCGCGAGCTCCAGCTCGCCCACCGCGCCTCCCACGACTCCCTCACCGGCCTGCCGAACTCCGCCGAGCTGCGTGCCCGCCTCGCCGCCCGGCTCTGCAACCGCAGCGCGCAGGCCGCCGAGGTGGAGTCCATCGACGCCGCCTACGGGCACCCCGGCTACGACGCGGGCGGCCACGGCTTCGACTTCAGGCCGGGCAGCGAGATGTACGAGGGCCACGACCACCACGAGCACACGGTCGCCCCCGAGGACGACCGCGACGACGGCGCCAAGGGCCTCGCGGTCCTCTTCTGCGACCTCGACGGCTTCAAGTCGATCAACGACCGGTTCGGGCACAACGCCGGTGACGCGGTCCTCATCGAGGTCGCCAGGCGGCTGTCGGCCGCCGTCCGCGACGGCGACACCGTGGCCAGGCTCGGCGGCGACGAGTTCGTCGTCCTCGCCGACGGCCTCGGCCGGGCCGACGCCCAGGACCTCGCCGTCCGGCTGCGCAACGAGATCATCCAGCCGGTCCGGGTGGACGGCCGGGCGATGCGGGTGGGCGCCAGCTTCGGCATCGGGTGGGCGCACTGCGGAATGACGGCGGACGAAGTGTTGAAGTCCGCTGACGAGCGGATGTACGTAGAGAAACGATCTCGTCCCAAACAACACAGGCGGGCGGGATGATCCGCAGGTCAGCGCGTCGGTGCGAGCTGAGTCACCCGTTCGGGTCACCGGGTGGGGGTAGGCTCGCCCTTCTGACCCCCTCGCATCCGACCCGCACCTGCTGAGGAGTACCCAGGGATGACGTCCGGCAACAACGGCGCCCATACGCCCGAGGACGACGACCCGTTCGGCTACCTCTACGCCGACGGGCAGGCCAACGGCGCGCAGCCCCCGTCGGGCGGCGGCTACGGCTACCCGAACTCGGTGAACCGGGTCAGGGCGGTCGGCCAGCGGCAGTACGGCGGCCAGCAGCAGGCGCAGGCGCCGGCGTCCCCCTACGGGCAGGTCCCGCAGCAGCAGGGCAGCTACGGCCAGCCGAACGCGCACTACTCGGCGCCCGAGACCCTCCCGGGCGGCGGTGGCGCCGGCGGCCGGCAGCCGGGGTACGGCCCTCCGGGCGGCCGCGGCCGCGGCCCCAACACCAAGGGCCTGCTGATCGGCGCGATCGCGGTGGTCGCCGCCGTCGTCATCGGCATCGCGGTCGCGATGGCCGGCGGTGACACGAAGGACGACAAGGCGAACGACGCGGGCTCCACCGAGACCGAGTCCTCGCAGAGCGCCGAGCCGAGCACCTCGGCGAGCAGCAGCGTCTCGGAGGGCGAGCTGCCCGAGATCGACGCGAAGGCGCTCAACCTCGGCTCCGGCGCCTCGACGGCGTCGGAGGTGAAGGGCGCCTCGGCCGACGGCGGCGTCTACGTCAGCGGCCTCAACCAGGCGGGCGCCTCGGTCACCTGGACCGTCAACGGCATCCCCTCGGACGGGACCTACACGGTCTTCGCCCGCTACAGCACCGCCGACGACGACCAGTCGATGACGCTCACCGTCAACGGCAAGCCGTTCGGCAGCAAGCTGAACCTCGGCAACTTCGCCCACGCCAAGGACGGCGACCTGGAGAAGGGGTGGACGAAGACCTTCGCCTGGCCCACCCTCACCAAGGGCACCAACACGATCTCGCTCTCCTGCCAGGACGGCGACAAGTGCAACGTCCTGCTCGACCAGCTCTGGCTGAAGAAGGGCCAGGTCAAGGAGTAGCGGTCCTGGCGGCGCCGCTCGCGCCGCTCTCCCGCGTCACCGCGACCCGCCCCAGCAGCTCCCGGTAGGCGTCCGCGTCGAACTCACCGGCCGCCGGTGCCAGCACCGTCGCCGTCGACAGCGCGACCGCCCTGACCAGCCGCTCGGGCCAGCTGAGCCCCTCGACCAGCCCCGACAGCAGCCCCGCCACCGCGGAGTCGCCCGCGCCGGTCGGATTGCCGTCGACCCGGGCCGGCGGGACGGCCCGCCAGCGGCCCTCGGGCGTCACCGCGAGCATCCCCCGGGTGCCGAGCGACGCGACGACCGTGCGGGCGCCCCGCCCGCGCGCGTCCCGGGTGGCCCGGGTCGGGTCGTGGGAGCCGGTCAGCTCGGCCAGCTCGTCGGCGTTCGGCTTGATCAGGTCGGGCCGCGCGGCCACCCCGCGGCGCAGCGGTTCCCCGCTGGTGTCGAGGAGCACCGGCACCCCCGCCGACCTGGCCGCCCGCACCAGCACCGCGTACGCGCCGACCGGGACGCCCGGCGGCAGGCTCCCGCAGAGCGCCACCGCCGAGGCCGACGCCAGCAGCTCCTGGTAGAGCCCCTGGAACGCGGCCCACTCGGCGGGCCTGATCTGCGGGCCCGCCTCGTTGAGCTGCGTGGTGTCACCGGTCGTCGCGTCGACCACGGCGACCGTGCGCCTGGTGGGTTCCGCGACCTGCACCAGCGCGTCCACCAGCCCCCCGACGGTGGCGAGCCGGTCCCGCACGACGGCCCCGGTGGCGCCGCCCGCGAAGCCGGTCACCGTCACCGGGTGGCCGAGCGCGGCGAGCACCCGGGCCACGTTCAGCCCCTTGCCGCCGGGCCGTTCGGACACCTCGGTGACCCGGTGGCTGGCGTGCGGGAGCAGGCGCGGCACCCCGTAGGTGATGTCGAGCGCGGTGTTCAGCGTGACCGTCACAAGCACTCTCGTCGACCTCCTGGACTGTTCTTCGACGGCCTGATCATGTCAAAGAGACGGTGGCCAGGCCCAGTGGCGGGTATCGGCCAGGCCGGGCGCGGGTCAGCCGAGCCCGGGGTCGACCACCCAACTGCCCCTGCGCATCACGCCCTTGAGGTCGAAGTCGGCGTCGAGGAGCACCAGGTCCGCGTACTTGCCCGGATCGAGGGAGCCCACCGTGTCGTACAGCCCGAGCAGCCGGGCCGGGTTGGCGGACAGCGCGGCCACCACGTCCCCGACCGGCAGCCGGTCCACCGTCACCGCGCGCTTGAACGCGCGGTCCAGGGTGAGAGTCGAGCCCGCGATGGAACCGCCGTCGACCAGCCGGGCCACGCCCTCGCTGACCTCGACCTCCAGCGGGCCGAGCTGGTAGCGGCCGTCGTCGCTGCCCGCCGCGTCCATGGCGTCGGTGATGAACGCGACCCGGTCGGCGCCCGCGTGGTGGAACGCCAACTGGAGGGAGGCGGGGTGCAGATGGGTGCCGTCGTTGATCAGCTCGACGGTGATCCGCTCGTCCTCCAGGAGGGCGGTGATCGGGCCCGGGGCGCGGTGGCCGATCGGCGGCATCGCGTTGAAGAGGTGGGTGGCGACGGTCGCGCCCGCGTCGATGGCCTCGACGGTCTGCTCGTAGGTGGCGTCGGTGTGCCCGATCGCCGCGATCACGCCCTGGTCGGCGAGGAGGCGCACCGCGTCGACGCCGCCCGGCAGTTCGGTGGCCAGGGTGACCATGCGGGCCTGTCCGCGCGCCGCGTCGACCAGCTTGCGGACCTCGGCCGGGTCCGGGTCGCGCAGCAGCGCCTCGGAGTGCGCGCCCTTGCGGCACGGCGAGATGAACGGGCCCTCGAAGTGGATGCCGGCGATGTCGCCCTGCTCGGCCAGCTCGCTCAGCAGCCCGGCCTGCCGCACCAGGACGTCCATGTCGTCGGTGACGGTGGAGGCGACCAGCGTCGTCGTGCCGTGCGCGCGGTGGGTGGCGACGGCGGTCAGGGCGGCTTCGGCGCCGCCGGAGAAGGCGGCGCCGCCGCCGCCGTGGTTGTGCAGGTCGACGAAGCCGGGCACCAGCCAGTGGCCGCTCAGGTCGACGGTGGCCGCGTCGCCGGGAGCGCTCCCGGCGATCCGGGTGCCCTCGACGATGACGCGGCCGTCGGTCACGGTCCCGGTGGGCAGGACCACCTGCGCACCGGCGAGGACTTGGGTGGGGGCCATCAGCTGGTTACCTCCGTACGGTCAGGGGTTTCGAGGAGATCCCAGGCGAGGAGCCCGGCACCGAGGCATCCGGCGGTGTCCCCGAGGGCGGCGGGGACGATCGACGGGAGTTTCTGGAAGGTGACCCGCGCCTCGACGGCCTCCCGCAGCGGCGCGAACAGGGTCTCGCCCGCCTCCGCGAGCCCGCCGCCGATGATCAGGGTGCGCGGGTCGAGGAGGGTGAGCGCGGTGACGAGCCCGTCGGCGAGCGCGTCGACGGCGTCCCGCCAGACCCGTACGGCGTTCGGGTCACCGGACACGACGGCGCGCGCGCACTCCGCCGCGTCCGCTTCCGGGTTCCCGGTGGCCGCGGCCCAGGCGTCGCTGACGGCGGCGGCGGACGCGTACCGCTCCAGGCAGCCGTGCTGGCCGCAGGGGCAGGGGGCGCCGCCGGGCCGGACGACGATGTGGCCGATCTCGCCCGCGAACCCGTGCGCGCCCGCCTCCACCCGGCCCGCCACGCCGATGGCGCCCGCGATGCCGGTGCCGAGCGCCACGAACAGGAAGCGGTCGGCGCCGAGGCCCGCGCCGATCCGGCCCTCGGCGAGGCCGCCGGTGCGCACGTCGTGGCCGAGGGCGACCGGGACGCCGGCCAGCCGGGCGCTGAGCAGGTCGCGCAGGGGTACGTCCCGCCAGCCCAGGTTGGCGGAGTAGGCGGCGATGCCGAGCCGGTCGTCGACGATGCCGGGGACGGCGACGCCGGCGGCCGAGGCGGGTTCGCCGAAGTGCTCGGCGCCGTGCGCGGCGAGGTCGGCGGCGAAGCCGAGGATGGACTCGACGACCGCGTCGGGGCCGCGCTCGCGGCCGGTCGCCCGGCGGGCCCGGTGCAGCAGCTCGCCGTCCGCCCCGACCAGGGCGGCCTTCATCCCGGTGCCGCCCACATCGAGGGCGATGACATGTCTCACGCAGGACAGTGTGACCCTCCTACCCACAAGAGGTCTAGTCCACTCACGTGGTGTAGACCTTGTGGTTCATTTATCGAACAGTGCGACAGCAGGGTGGGGCAACAGCGGTGCAGCGGCGGCAGCGACGCAGGACAGGAACGATCGCGGCGGGCTCCGCCCTCGGATTGACGGCGGTGCTCGGCGGCTGCGGCCTCACCGGCGGCTCCGAGGACGTCACCCTGAAGCTGGTGGCGGCCGAGTACGGCGACTCCGCCGCCAACAGCTCCCAGAAGTACTGGAGCCGGGTGGCCGACAGCTACGAGAGCAACCACTCGGGCGTGAAGGTCGACGTCACCGTCTACTCCTGGAACGACGTCGACCGCAAGGTCAAGGAACTCGTCGACGCCGGACAGGCCCCCGACATGGCCCAGATCGGCTCCTACGCCGACTACGCCGCCAAGAACCTCCTCTACCAGGCCGACGACCTCCTCTCCATCTCCACCCAGGCCGACTTCGCCTCCCAGCTCGCCACCGCGGGCCGGGTCAAGGACGTCCAGTACGGGATGCCGTTCGCCGCCTCCACCCGCCTCCTCTTCTACAACAAGGGCCTCTTCTCGAAGGCCGGCCTCACCCCGCCGCAGACCTGGAAGGACCTGGCAGCCGACGCCGCCGCCCTCAAGGCCGAGGGCGTCTCCTACCCCTACGCCCTGCCGCTCGGCCCCGAGGAGGCCCAGGCCGAGACCATGCAGTGGCTGCTGAGCGGAGGCGGCGGCTACACCGACTCCTTCGGCACCTACGGCCTCGACTCCACCGAGAACGTCGCCACCTTCACCTGGCTCAAGGACGAACTCGTCGACAAGGGCCTCACCGGCCCCGTCGCCCCCGGCAAGCTCAACCGCGCCGCCGCGTTCAGCGCCTTCGCCGACGGCGACGTCGGCATGCTCAACGGCCACCCCTCGCTGATGAAGATGGCGAAGAAGGGGGGCGTCGACTACGGCATGGTCCGGATGCCGGGACACAACGGCCCGAGCAAGTACTCCATGGGCGTCGCCGACTGGATGACCGCCTTCAAGCAGAACGGCCACGCCCGGCAGGTCGGCGAGTTCCTCGACTTCGTCTACAGCGAGGAGAACGTCCTCGACTTCTCCCGCGAGTACGACCTGCTGCCCGTCACCAACTCCGCCTCCGAGGCGATGAGCGTCGGCGAGCGGGACGCCGGCCTCAAGCCGTTCCTCGACGCCCTGCCCCAGTCCGAGACCTACCCGGTCGGCCGCACCTCGTGGGCCGAGGTCGCGGCGGCCGTCAAGAAGCACATAGGCGAGGCCGTCGCCCCCGGCAGCGACCCGGCCAGGGTCCTCGGCGGCCTCGAATCGACGGCGACCAAGGCGGACAGCCGCAGCTAGAGCCTGTCAGTGGCGGGCGCTACCGTGCCGGGTATGGACGACGCATCCGGACTCGGCCGCACGGAACGGGCCGTTCTCGCGCTCGAACGCCGGGGCTTCACGGGCCCCGGCGCCAAGGAACGCGCCATCCGCGAGGAGCTGGGCCTCGCCCCCGTCCGCTACTACCAGCTCCTCAACGCCCTCCTCGACGACCGGCGGGCCCTGGCCCATGACCCGGTCACCGTGAACCGGCTCCGGCGGGTGCGCGACAGACGCCGGTCGGAGCGCTGACGATCCGGCCGCGCGCCCCTGAGCCATGGCTGCGCCCCGCGCCACCCGGCTAGGGTCGCCCCATGGGCAGCCACACGGACTCGACGCACTCCATGCCAACCCCGGCCCCTCTGCCGACGCCGGCCACCGCGGCCGGACGCGAGGGACTCGACGCCATCCTCGCCCGCCCCGCCGGCGCGGTGATCGCCCTCGACTTCGACGGCACGCTCGCCCCGATCGTGCCCGACCCCGAACAGGCCCGCGCCCACCCGGACGCGGTGGCCGCGCTCGCCGCCCTCGCCCCCAAGGTGGCCTCCGTCGCCGTCGTCACCGGCCGCCCGGCCGCCGTCGCCGTCCGGCACGGCGGCTTCGCCGGGGTGCCGGGACTCGAACACCTCATCGTCCTCGGCCACTACGGCGCCGAACGCTGGGACGCCGCGACCGGCGAGGTCACCGCCCCCGCCCCGCACCCCGGGGTGGCCTCCGTCCGCGCCGAACTGCCCGGCTTCCTCGACAGCATCGGCGCCTGGCGCGGCACCTGGATCGAGGAGAAGGGCCGGGCCGTCGCCGTCCACACCCGCAGGGCGGGCGACCCGCAGGCCGCCTTCGAGGCGCTGCGCGCCCCCCTCACCGACCTCGCCGCCCGGCACGGCCTCGTGGTCGAACCCGGCCGGATGGTCCTGGAGCTGCGCCCGCCCGGCATGGACAAGGGCGTCGCCCTCCTGGACCACGTCCACCGGCTCTCCGCGACGTCCGTCCTCTACGGCGGCGACGACCTCGGCGACCTCCCCGCCTTCGCGGCCGTCGACAAACTCCGCTCCGACGGCACCCCCGGCCTGCTGGTGTGCAGCGGCAGCGACGAGGTGACCGAGCTGCGCGACCGCTCCGACCTGGTGGTCGAGGGACCGCACGGCCTGGTCACCCTGCTGCGCACCCTCGCCCACCACCTGGCCTGACCGCCCGCCGGGGCCCGCCCCCCGATCAGCCCAGCGGGCCCCGCAGCGCGTTCAGCTGGTCGAGGAACCACTGCGAGGGAGGCAGCGCCGTCGCCGCGGCCGACAGGCGCTTGGCGCGCTCCGCGCGCTCCGCCTTGGGCATCGTCAGCGCCTCGTGCAGGGCGCGGGCGGTCGCCGTCACGTCGTAGGGGTTCACCACGAGCGCGTCCTCGCCCAGCTCCTCGAACGCCCCCGCCTCCCGGGAGAGCACCAGCGCGCACCCCTCGTCGGAGACCACGGGCACCTCCTTGGCGACCAGGTTCATGCCGTCGCGGATCGGGTTGACGAGCGCCACGTCGGCGATCCGGTACGCGGCCAGCGAGCGCGCGAAGTCGTCCTTCACATGGAGCACGACCGGGGTCCAGGACGCCGTCCCGTACCCGGAGTTGATCTCCTCGGCCAGCCGCTGCACCTCCGCCGTGTACTCCCGGTACACCGCGAGGTCCTGCCGCGACGGATAGGCGAACGCCACGTGCACGACCCGCTCCCGCCACTCGGGCCGCTCGTCGAGGAGCTGCCGGTAGGAGAGCAGGCCGCGCACGATGTTCTTCGACAGCTCGGTCCTGTCCACCCGCACGATCGTCCGGCGGCCCGCGCCGACCTCCTCGCGCAGCGCGACGATCCGCTCCTCGACGTCCGCCTCGTGCGCGCGGCGGCGCAGGAAGTCCGCGTCGGCGCCCAGCCCGTGCACCCCGGTCTCGGTGGTGCCGAGGCCGCCGACCCGGTCCGCGCAGCAGGCCCGGAAGGCGGCGGCCCACCGCTCGGTGAGGAAGCCGAGCCGGTCGGCGCCGAGCATCCCGCGCAGCAGCTGCTCGGCGATGTCGTCGGGCAGCATCCTGAAGTACTCGGGCGGCGCCCACGGGGTGTGCGAGAAGTGCCCGATCCGCAGATCGGGGCGGAGCGCGCGGAGCATGCCGGGCACCAGGCTCAGGTGGTAGTCCTGCACCAGCACCGCGGCGCCCTCGGCCGCCGACTCGGCGAGCGCCTCGGCGAAGGCCCGGTTGTAGCTCTCGTACGACGCCCACTGGCGGCGGAACTCCGCGTCGAAGACCGGCTCGACGGGCGTCTGGTACAGCATGTGGTGGACGAACCAGAGCACCGAGTTCGCGACGCCGTTGTAGGCGTCGGCGTACACGTCCGCCGGGATGTCCAGCATCCGCACGCCGTCCTCGCCGACCCCGCGCCGCACCGCCTCGCGGTCGCCGTCGGAGAGCGCCGCGCAGACCCAGAGCGCGTCCGCGTCCGGCCCGATGGCCGAGAGCCCTGAGACGAGTCCGCCGCCGCCGCGCCGGGAGGCGAGCGTCCCGTCGTCCTGAACGTCGTACGAGACCGGACCGCGGTTGGACGCGACCAGCACCTGGGCTGCGGCGTCGGGGGAGGGAGCCATACGCCTCAACCTAGCCACGCCCGGAAACGCTCAAACGTACGGACGCGGCCAGGTGAGGACGTATACGAACGGTGATCCGGGTAACGCGGGCGGCGCTCAGGCCACCTTGCGGGCCGCGTACTCGGCGATCTCCGTCATCGGCGGCCGCTCCTCCGTGTCCACCGAGTAGGTGCGCGGCTCGAATCCGTCCTCGCCGCGTTCGAACTGGGTGAGCGCGGGCCGGATCAGATGGCCGCGGGCCAGCCGCAGCTGCGCGGTCCGGTAGATCGCGGCGGCCATCCGGCCCAGCGCCTGGCCGTCCTGGTGGCGGTGGACGCGCACCCCGACGTCGACCTGGGCGAGGGCGTCGAGGCCCACCAGGTGCAGCGCGTCGACCAGCATCCCCAGCTCCACGCCGTACCCGACCGGGAACGGCAGCTGTTCGAGCAGCGAGCGCCTGGCCGCGTACTCACCGCCGAGCGGCTGTACGAAACCGGCCAACTGCGGCCAGTGCATGTTCAGCAGCGGGCGGGCCATCAGCTCGGTGACCCGGCCGCCCTGCCCGGCGGCGCCGCGCAGCGGACGGTCGTACATCGCCTTGACCAGATCGACCCCGGGTTCGGTGAGCAGCGGCCCCACGATGCCGAGCACGAAGTCGGACGAGAACTCCTTGAGGTCGGCGTCGACGAAGCACACGATGTCCCCGCTGGTGACCAGCAGGGAGCGCCACAGCACCTCGCCCTTGCCGGGCACGGCGGGCAGCCGGGGCAGGATCTCGTCGCGGTGCACGACCCGGGCGCCCGCGGCGGCGGCCACCTCGGAGGTGCGGTCGGTCGACCCGGAGTCGACGACAACGATCTCGTCGACCAGCGGGACCTGCCGCATCAGGTCGTGCCGTATGACGGCGACGATGTCGCCGACGGTCTCCTCCTCGTTGAGCGCGGGCAGCACCACGCTGACCGTCTGCCCTGTGGCGCGCTTGGCGGCCAGGACGCGGTGCAGCGGGCGATCGGTCACGGACCAGGAGCGGGTGGTCAGCCAGCGCTCGACTTCGTTCAGCACAGTGCGCGGCTCCTTAGCGTTCACTCGGCGAGCGGATCGTGTGATCCATCTCGCGGTTCGGACGACTATCTCAACTGTCCTGGCCTTCGGTTACAGTCTTGAACAACGCTGGTGACCATCGCATGTCGGGGTCCACCGGCGCCCACAACAGCAGACACAACCGCATACCGCTCATCCAGAGGGGCAGAGGGAAACGGCCCGATGAAGCCCCGGCAACCCTCCAGCCGGTCTCGTGGATCACTGTTGATCATCACGCGAGGCTCCCGGCTCGGGAAGGTGCCAAATCCGTCTCACGGCGAAACGCGTCGTGAGGAAGATGAGGAGAAAGGGCCTCGCCTCACATGGCTGTGCAGACTGCCGAAACCGCCACGAACCCCACCGTAGACCTTGGGCCCGCCGCCGCGCTGAGTTGCCGGGAGTGCGGCCACCGGGTGCCCCTCGGTCCGGTCTTCGCCTGCGAGGAGTGTTTCGGGCCGCTGGAGATCGCCTACGACTTCTCCGCGTACGACACCGAGGAACTGCGCAAGCGGATCGAGGCGGGACCCGCGAACATCTGGCGCTACGCGCCGCTGCTGCCCGTCCCCGCCGACGTGGCCGAGAAGCCCAACATCAACCCGGGCTGGACCAAGCTCGTGCGCGCCGACAACCTGGCCCGCGAGCTGGGCGTCACCGGCGGCCTGTACGTGAAGGACGACTCGGGCAACCCGACCCACTCCTTCAAGGACCGGGTCGTCGCCCAGGCCCTCGAGGCGGCCCGCGCCTTCGGCTTCACCACCCTGTCCTGCTCCTCCACCGGCAACCTGGCCGGCGCGGTCGGCGCCGCCGCCGCGCGGGCCGGTTTCCGCTCCTGCGTGTTCATCCCGCACGACCTGGAGCAGGGCAAGGTCGTCATGGCCGCCGTCTACGGCGGCGAGCTGATCGGCATCGAAGGCAACTACGACGATGTGAACCGCTTCTGCTCCGAGCTGATCGGCGACCCGGCCGGCGAGGGCTGGGGCTTCGTCAACGTCAACCTGCGGCCCTACTACGCGGAGGGCTCCAAGACCCTGGCGTACGAGATCTGCGAGCAGCTCGGCTGGCGGCTGCCCGACCAGCTGGTCGTCCCGATCGCCTCGGGCTCCCAGCTCACCAAGATCGACAAGGGGCTCCAGGAGCTGATCAAGCTGGGCCTGGTCGAGGACCGGCCCTACAAGATCTTCGGCGCGCAGGCCGAGGGCTGCTCCCCGGTGTCGGTGGCCTACAAGGCGGGCCACGACGTGGTCAGGCCGCAGAAGCCGAACACCATCGCCAAGTCGCTCGCCATCGGCAACCCGGCCGACGGCCCCTACGTCCTCGACATCGCCCGCCGCACCGGCGGCGCCGTGGACGACGTCACGGACGAGCAGGTCGTGGACGCGATCAAGCTGCTCGCCCGCACCGAGGGCATCTTCGCGGAGACGGCGGGCGGCGTGACCGTCGGCGTCACGAAGAAGCTGATCGACGCCGGTCTCCTCGACCCGTCGCTCACCACCGTCGTGCTGAACACCGGTGACGGCCTCAAGACCCTCGACGCGGTGGCCGGCACCGGCCTGACCGCCACCATCCGCCCGAACCTCGACTCCTTCCGAGAGGCTGGCCTCGCATGAGCGTCTCCGTCCGCATCCCGACCATCCTGCGCACCTACACGGGCGGCCGGGCCGAGGTCCTCGCCGAGGGCGCGACCCTCGGCGAGGTCATCGCCGACCTGGAGAAGAACCACGCGGGCATCTCCGCCCGGGTCCTCGACGACCAGGGCGCGCTGCGCCGGTTCGTGAACGTCTACGTCAACGACGACGACGTCCGCTTCGAGCAGGGGCTCCAGACGGCTACCCCGGACGGCGCGGGCATCTCCATCATCCCGGCCGTCGCCGGCGGCTGACAGGCCGGTCGACCGGTTTTGTTACCTAGGGTAACGCCGATCACCGAGAGTTCATCGAATTGCCCCCTCCGTGAGAGAAACGGAGGGGGCAATTCTGTAGGGTTGAGCGCGGTAGAGTTGGGGAACCCGCACCATTCCGCGCGTGACGCGCCCCTGAGTTCCGGCTTCCGCCGCGACAAGAAGTAGCCAAAGTGTGCGGGTATTTTGCGTGTTCTGTGCCTTTTGTCGGGCCCGACTTGCCCCGAATTGGGTTGAATTCTCGCAACATTCCGGACCCCTTCCGTCCAGAATTCTCGTCCGATTGACCTGTTGCAGACGGCAGTCGGGCAGATACATTCGGCCGCGGTCGACGCGTTCCGGCGCACGCCCCCAGTGCCAATGGGGGGTGAGGTCTGACCCGGATCCGCGAAGTGCGGATCTGTGCAAGGGCCAGTAATAGGGGAGTTAGGCATGGCTCAGGGCACCGTCAAGTGGTTCAACGCGGAGAAGGGGTACGGCTTCATCGCGGTCGACGGTGGTGCGGATGTTTTCGTCCACTACAGCGCGATCCAGATGGACGGTTACCGCACCCTGGAAGAGGGCCAGCGGGTGGAATTCGAGATCTCGCAGGGTCAGAAAGGCCCGCAGGCCGACATGGTTCGCGTCACCGCCTGATCGCGCGACCAACCGAACCAGCCGCAAGCGACGTCTTCTGTTGAAGGGCCCGTACCTCCCGGGGTGCGGGCCCTTCGGCCTGCGCGCCTTCCGCGCGCGCGAGCCGCGCACCTGTCCCGCGCGCCCGTCGTGCGCGCCGGGCGCGCGGCGTGATCGACGGCGTCCGCCCGCCGCGTCACCGCCGACCGATCCCCCGGGGGCGCTTGCACTCGCATGGGTCGAGTGCTAATCATTGGCGTTAGCACTCTGAAGGTGAGAGTGACAACGAGGACCGGGTCGGTGAGGCCCGCAGGCCGTGTGGGGCAAGGAACCACGAGGCCGGCAGGCCGTCCGTCGCGGGCGCGGGCGCGGTCCGAAGGAATCACCCCCAGTCCTGGAGGGACCACTTCACATGGCCAAGATCATCGCGTTCGACGAGGAGGCGCGGCGCGGCCTCGAGCGCGGCATGAACCAGCTCGCGGACGCCGTCAAGGTGACGCTCGGCCCCAAGGGCCGCAACGTCGTCCTCGAGAAGAAGTGGGGCGCCCCCACGATCACCAACGATGGTGTCTCCATCGCCAAGGAGATCGAGCTCGAGGACCCGTACGAGAAGATCGGCGCCGAGCTGGTCAAGGAAGTCGCCAAGAAGACGGACGACGTCGCGGGCGACGGCACGACCACCGCCACCGTTCTCGCCCAGGCCCTGGTCAAGGAGGGCCTGCGCAACGTAGCCGCCGGCGCCAACCCGATGGCCCTCAAGCGCGGTATCGAGAAGGCCGTCGAGGCCGTCTCCGGTGCCCTGCTCGAGCAGGCGAAGGATGTCGAGACCAAGGAGCAGATCGCTTCGACGGCCTCCATCTCCGCCGCCGACACCCAGATCGGCGAGCTGATCGCCGAGGCCATGGACAAGGTCGGCAAGGAAGGCGTCATCACCGTCGAGGAGTCGCAGACCTTCGGTCTCGAGCTTGAGCTCACCGAGGGCATGCGCTTCGACAAGGGCTACATCTCGGCGTACTTCGCCACCGACATGGAGCGGATGGAGGCGTCGCTCGACGACCCGTACATCCTCATCGCCAACTCCAAGATCGGCTCCGTCAAGGACCTGCTCCCGCTCCTGGAGAAGGTCATGCAGTCGGGCAAGCCGCTGCTGATCATCGCTGAGGACGTCGAGGGCGAGGCCCTGTCGACGCTGGTCGTCAACAAGATCCGCGGCACCTTCAAGTCCGTCGCCGTCAAGGCCCCGGGCTTCGGCGACCGCCGCAAGGCCATGCTCGGCGACATCGCCATCCTCACGGGCGGCGAGGTCATCTCCGAGGAGGTCGGCCTCAAGCTGGAGAACGCCGGTCTCGACCTGCTCGGCCGCGCCCGCAAGGTCGTCATCACCAAGGACGAGACGACGATCGTCGACGGCTCCGGTGACAGCGACCAGGTCCAGGGCCGCGTCAACCAGATCCGCGCCGAGATCGAGAACTCGGACAGCGACTACGACCGCGAGAAGCTCCAGGAGCGCCTGGCGAAGCTCGCCGGTGGCGTCGCCGTCATCAAGGCCGGTGCCGCGACCGAGGTCGAGCTGAAGGAGCGCAAGCACCGCATCGAGGACGCCGTGCGCAACGCGAAGGCGGCCGTCGAGGAGGGCATCGTCGCCGGTGGTGGCGTGGCCCTGCTCCAGGCCTCCTCGGTCTTCGAGAAGCTGGAGCTGACGGGTGACGAGGCGACCGGCGCCAACGCCGTGAAGCTCGCCCTGGAGGCCCCGCTCAAGCAGATCGCCGTCAACGGTGGTCTCGAGGGTGGCGTCATCGTCGAGAAGGTGCGCAACCTTCCCGTCGGCCACGGCCTGAACGCCGCGACCGGTGAGTACGTCGACATGATCGCCGAGGGCATCATCGACCCGGCGAAGGTGACGCGCTCCGCGCTGCAGAACGCCGCGTCGATCGCCGCGCTGTTCCTCACCACCGAGGCCGTCATCGCCGACAAGCCGGAGAAGGCCGCCGCCGCGGCCCCGGGCGGCATGCCGGGCGGTGACATGGACTTCTGATCCTTCCGAGGATCGGTCCGTCCCGTCGTACCGACCGAGGGCGGCACTCCCCGCGTGAGCGGAGGGTGCCGCCCTCGGGCGTTTCCGGTCAGCCGCCGACGCCGGCCGCCTCGTGCGGCAGCCCCTCCCGCAGATACGCGACGCTCCCGCCCAGGGCGGCGGCGCACAGCGCCTCCAGGGTGCGGACGGGCCCGGTGAGGGCGAGCCCCGCCAGCTCGTCGACGCCGACGAAGGCGTGCCCGTCGTGCTCGGCGCTGAGCCGGACCCGGGCCTCTTCCCCGACGGTGCCGCCGTCGAAGAAGCAGTCGAGCACCGGCCCCGTGCCCCCGACGTCCGCGCGGTGGTCGACGCCGATCAGCCTCGGCGCTCCCCCGACCGCGAGGCCGGTCTCCTCGCCGACCTCGCGCCGCGCCGCCGTCCACGGGTCCTCGCCGGGGTCGAGCATCCCGCCGGGCAGCCACCAGGTGCCGGAGGCGGGCTGGCCCGGACCGTAGCGCAGCAGCAGCATCCGGCCCCGGGGGTCCCGCAGCAGGACGCACGACGCGA
Organism: Streptomyces griseoviridis; assembly: GCF_005222485.1. Lineage (NCBI taxonomy): Bacteria > Bacillati > Actinomycetota > Actinomycetes > Kitasatosporales > Streptomycetaceae > Streptomyces > Streptomyces griseoviridis. The sequence goes on along the minus strand of NZ_CP029078.1, from coordinate 4,165,630 downwards.
GCAGGGCCTGTGGCTGGGTCTTGATCCATTCTTCGCGGGGCAGCCATCGCTGCGGGGACGTCGTCATGGGCCGGACCCTTCCACATGGGCGCGGGACGGGAGGGCGCATCGGCCGAGCGGCACCCGAACCGGTGGCCGCGGCGTGCGGGCCGCCCGCGACTCGGCCGGTGCGGAGTGGCCTGGATCACACGTCCGGGGCTCCTGGGGCGGAATGGCGGGCCGGGCCGTGCCGTTGAGGGGGGAGGTGGTCGATGCGTGTGCATATACCGCCCGGTCGGCGGCACCGGACCGCCGGCCGACCGCCCGCCGCCGGTCCGTGACCGCGGTCCTCACGGCCCTTACCTCGCCACCAGGAGCCCCCACGTGAGCGTCACACCCTCCGCCCCCTCCCGCGCCGCCGAGATCCTCTCCCGGCCCGTCTCCCTGAACGGCCTCACGGTCCCGAACCGGATCGTGATGGCGCCCATGACGCGGGAGTTCTCCCCGGGCGGCATCCCGGGCGACGACGTCGTCTCGTACTACGCCCGCCGCGCCGCCGCGGGCGTCGGCCTGATCGTCACCGAGGGCACCTACGTCGGGCACCCGTCCGCGGGGCTGAGCGACAGCATCCCGCGCTTCCACGGCGAGGAGCAGCTCGCCGGATGGGCCAAGGTCGCCGCTGAGGTGCACGCGGCGGGCGGCACCATCGTCCCGCAGCTGTGGCACATCGGCATGGTCCGCGAGCAGGGCCAGCCGCCGTTCGCCGACGCCCCCGCCGTCGGCCCCTCCGGGCTGCGCATCGGCGCCGACGAGCCCACCGGCAGGGCCATGACCCAGGACGACCTGGACGACGTCATCGACGCGTTCGCCGAGGCGGCGGCCGCCGCCGAGCGCATCGGCTTCGACGGCATCGAGCTGCACGGCGCCCACGGCTACCTCCTCGACCAGTTCCTGTGGGCGGGCACCAACCGCCGCACCGACTCCTACGGCGGCGACCCGGTCGCCCGCACGAAGTTCGCCGCCGAGATCGTCGCCGCCGTGCGCGAGAAGGTCTCCGCCGGGTTCCCGATCCTGTTCCGCTACTCGCAGTGGAAGCAGGACGCCTACCAGGCGCGGCTCGCCGAGACCCCGCAGGAGCTGGAGGCGATCCTCGCGCCGCTGGCCGCCGCGGGCGTCGACGCCTTCCACGCCTCCACCCGCCGCTACTGGGAGCCCGAGTTCGACGGCTCCGACCTCAACCTCGCGGGCTGGACCAAGAAGCTCACCGGCAGGCCCGTCGTCACCGTCGGCTCGGTCGGCCTCGACGGCGACTTCTTCTCGGCGTTCCGCGGCGAGGGCTCCTCGACCCGGGGCATCGACGACCTGCTCGACGCCCTGGAGCGCGACGAGTACGACCTGGTCGCCGTCGGCCGCGCGCTGCTCCAGGACCCGCTCTGGGCGCGGAAGGTACTCGACGGCCGCACCGGCGAGCTCCAGGCGTACGAGGCGTCGGCCCTGAAGACCCTCCGCTGATCTTCCGGATAAACCCGAGAAGCGGCCGGGACCTCGAACGAACCGAGGTCCCGGCCGTTCCTCTTGCCCGCATTCCCGGGCGCCGAATTCCGCACCGCCCGCGCGTTCCCGCCCGTGCGTTCCCGGCGGCGCCTTATCAGCGGAACGGTGTCCGGTGGGCGGCCCCGCCGAATTCCCTGTCTCTTTCTTACCGTCCGATGGCGCGAATTCGCCGTAGTGGCCGAAGAGCGCAATGGGGGCCGCGTTCTCGGGAGTCACCCCCGTCGATATCGTGGAGCCCTCTGACGGCGCGTTCTACGGAGGCGAGTGGCCATGCCCGCGATCGACGCGACGGAGCCGGAACGATCAACCGCGGAACCCGTGGTGCGCACCGCCACCGGCGCCGTGCGCGGCCGGCGGGAACACGGACTCGCGGTATTCCGGGGAATTCCCTTCGCCGCACCGCCCGTCGGAACGGCCCGGTTCGCCGCGCCCCGCCCGGCGGCACCCTGGGACGGCGTCCGGGACGCGTCCGCGTTCGGCCCGCCGCCCCCGCAGGACTTCGGCGTCCAGGGCCGCACCGGCCGCCTCGAAGGACCCGAGGGCGACACCTGGCTCACGGTCAACGTGTGGACGCCCGAACCCGACCCGGCCGCCCGCCGCCCGGTGATGGTGTGGATCCACGGCGGCGCCTACAAGCTCGGCCACTCCGGCAGCCCCGGCTACGACGCCCACCGCGTCGCCCGCGCCGGCGACCTCGTCGTCGTCAGCCTCAACTACCGCCTCGGCATGGAGGGGTTCGCCCAGATCGAGGGCGCCCCCGCCAACCGGGGCCTGCTCGACCAGGTCGCCGCCCTGGAGTGGGTGCGGGAGAACATCGCCGCGTTCGGCGGCGACCCCGACCAGGTCACCGTCTTCGGCGAGTCCGCGGGCGGCGGCAGCGTCGCCGCGCTGCTGGCCATGGACACGGCCCGCGGCCTGTTCCACCGGGCGATCGTGCAGAGCGTCCCCGGCACCTTCTTCTCCCCCGAACTGGCCCGCGACATCGCGGCCGCCCTCGCGGCCGAGGCCGGACTGCGCCCCACGGCCGCCGACCTCGCCACCGTCGAACCACGCGAACTCGCCCTCGCCGTCTCCCCGTTGAGCGGGAAGATGATGCGGCACCTGGACCGCTGGGGCCGGGCCGCGCCCACCGTCACCGCCTACTCGCCGGTCGTCGACGGCGAGGTCCTGCCCACCACCCCGTGGCAGGCGCTGGCGTCGGGCGCGGGCCGTGACGTCGGCCTGCTGGTCGGCCACAACCGCGACGAGTTCCGCCTCTTCATGGCCATGGGCGGCCTGCTCGGCACCGTCACCGAGGAGCGGGCCGCCGAGACGCTGCGCCTCTTCGCGCCGGGCGGCGCCGAGGGCGAGCGCGCCTACCGGGCCGCCTACCCCGGCGCCACGCCCGACGAGCTGTACGAGCGGGTGCAGACCGACTGGCTGTTCGCGCTGCCCACCCAGCGGCTGGCCGAGGCCCAGCTCGCGGGCGGCGGCCGGGCGCACGTCTACGAGCTGGCCTGGCCCGCGCCGGGCAACGGCGGGGTCCTCGGCGCCTGCCACGGCCTGGACATCCCGCTGCTGTTCGGCACGTACGACGCCGACCTGGGCGCGCTCCTGTTCGCCGGCGCGGAGGTCACCCCCGAGGCCGAGGCGCTCTCGGCGCGCTTCCGCGCCGCCTGGACGTCGTTCGCCCGCACCGGCGACCCCGGCTGGCCCGAGTACGACGAGAAGCACCGCCCCACCCTGGTCCTCGACGACGCCCCGAAGGTCACCGACTACCCGCAGGAGCGCAGCGGCCGCCTCTGGGAGGGCCACGACTTCCCCGCGCTCCCGCTGCTCGGCTGAGCCGGGAGGCGGGGGGCCCGCGGGGGCCCGGCGGGCGGGGGTCAGAGGCCGCCCAGGTTTCCCAGTGGTTCGATGTCGACCTTGACCGGGGTGCCCCACACCCGCAGCACCTCGTAGTCGGTGAACTCGTGGACCAGCCGGTACGCCATCGCCGGGCGTGAGCCGCGCCGCTGGGCCGCGAGATACAGCTCCGCCTCGTGCCGGTCCCGGCGCGGGGTGCCGCACAGCTCCCACTCGCGGCCGTTCCACTGCTCGGGCAGCCAGCGCTGCTGGGCCTGCGGCCGGTCGGCGCGGACGCCGTAGCGGGTCGGCGCCGAGGCGCCGGGGTCGGGCCGCTCGGGGCGCGGGCCGCCCTGGTACTCGGAGCGGCGGGCGGCCCTGCGCCGGGTCTCGCAGAGCAGGCAGCGGTCCGGGGCGCTCTCGTCCACCGGGCCCTGCGGGTGCTCGGCGCACCGGGTGGTGGGGGCGCCCCCGCCGACGCTCTCGTCCAGCAGATCGAGGGCCCGCCGCAGGTCGGCCTTGACCTCGTGCAGGCGGGTGTCGGGCGTGTCGCCGGTGAGCGCGTCGCCGTGTTCGCCGACGAGGCGAAGGGCGCGGCCCAGGGCCGTGAGCTGGGCGTGGTTCACAGCGGGCTCCGTTCTCGTGGGCGCGCCAGGGGCGGCGCGGCGGGACGTCGGTGGCGCGGACGGGGGCCGCAGGGGCACCGGTCGCGGGGGCGGGCGGTCCCGATTGTCCCGCCGACTCCGGGAACCGGCCAACTTCGGACCCGCGACCAGTGATTGTTGACAACTTTGGCGACAACTCATCGTCTTCACAGCGACTCCTCAGACAGCGCTGCTGCACTCGTGCCGCACCAGCCGTCCACAGACACGAGCCACCCGCGAAGGAGACGGAAGTGAAGCGAGTGAAGCGCAGAACCGTGGTCATGGGGCTCACCGCGACGGCCGCCGCGGCGGCGGTCCCCGCGGTCGGCGCGAGCGCCGCCCGCGCCGCGACGCGGTCCACCGAGGACCCGCTGGTCTTCGACCCGGCCGCCCACACCGAGCTGACCGTCGGCGTCACCGACCCCGAGGGCACCGCCCACCAGGTCGTCTACCGCTTCCACAAGGTCGCCCGCTATGTGGCCGACCCGGTCGCCCCCGCCTACCAGGGCCTCAACGTCAGCGTGCCGGTCTCGGTCGACGGGACGGCCGTGGACGCCACCGACGCGCCCATCCTGTTCGCCAACTCCGTCGGCGGCTACCTGCCGTCCTCGGTGGCGGACGCGACCGGCATCGGCGCGGGCGGCGGCCCCGGCGGACCGGGCGGACCCGGGGGACCCGGGGGACCGGGTGGCGGGAGCGGCGGCCCGAGCCGCACCCTCCTCGCGCTCCTCGCCGGGTACGTCGTCGTCGAGCCCGGCGCCCGAGGCCGCACCCTCGTCGACTCCTCCGGCGCCTACTACGGCACCGCGCCCGCCGCGATCGTCGACCTCAAGGCGGCCGTCCGGTACGTGCGGCACAACCGGGGGCGCATCCCCGGGAACGTCGAACGGATCGTGTCGTCCGGCACCAGCGCGGGCGGCGCGCTCTCCGCGCTGCTCGGCGCCTCGGGCGACAGCCCCCTGTACGTGGCGGCGCTGCGGGAGCTGAGGGCGGCCGACGCCTCCGACGCGGTCTTCGCCAGCGCCGACTGGTGCCCGATCACCGACCTCGAACACGCCGACATGGCCTACGAGTGGTGCTGGGGCGGCAATCCGCTCGCCGACGGCTCGACCGTCGACGCGACCGTGTCCGCCGCGCTGAAGGCCCAGTTCACCGACCACCTCGCCGAACTCCGCCTGACCGCGCCGGGAACCGGCCGCCTCACCGCCCGCAACCTCGACGCCCACCTGGTCCGCGCCCACCTGGAACCCTCGGCCACCCGGTATCTCGCCGCCCTCTCCGACGCCGACAGGGCCGCCTACCTGGCCGCGCACCCGTTCCTCGGCTGGGACGGCACGGACGCCACCTTCACCTGGGCCGGCTTCCTCGCCCATGCCGGCGCCCGCAAGAAGGACGCGCCCGCGTTCGACGCCTTCGACCTCTCGACCCCCGAGTGCAACCTCTTCGGCACCGGCACCACCGCCGCCCGCCACTTCACGCCCTACGCGCTGCGCCACGCCGACGGCCCCGGGGCCAGGCTCGACGCCGACCTCCCCGGCACGCTCCACCGGATGAACCCGATGTACCACCTGGTGGACCAGGTCAACCCGCACCGCTCCCGGCACTGGTGGATCCGCCTCGGCACCAAGGACAGCGACACCTCCCTGACGGTCGCCGCCGTCCTCGCGGCCCGCCTGGAGAACCTCGGCGACGACGTCGACCTGCGCTACTACTGGGACGCCGGGCACGGCGCCGACGACGACCCGGGCGACTTCATCGCGTGGATCGCGCGGATCTCGGGGACCCATCCGACCCATCCGACCCATCCGGCCCGTCCGACCCGTCGGGCCGTCGCGACCGCTCCGACGCCTTAACCCCCTCCGCCGCCTCAGCCCCCTCCGCCCCTCCGGACCCCTCCGGCCGTTCCGGCAGCGGCACCGCGCCGCTGAACCCGGCGTAGGTCGCGAGGAAGCCGACGGCGTAGCCGGTCAGCAGACCGCCCGCGTAGATCGCCGCCGTCGCCAGCGGGCCCCTGTTCCCCGCCAGCAGGGGGAACAGGGCCCACCCGGACGGGCCGATCGCCGTCGCGCCGACGCGGTCCCCGAGCAGCGCGAAGAACCCGACGAACGCGCCGCCCGCCGCCCCGCCCACGCACGCGGTCAGGAACGGGCGGCCGAGCGGCAGCGAGACGCCGTAGATGAGCGGTTCGCCGACCCCCAGCAGCCCCGCCGGGAGCGCCGACCTGATCGTCGTCCTCACCGACGTGTCCTGCCGCAGCCGCACGTACACCGCCACCGCCGCGCCCACCTGCCCGGCGCCCGCCATCGCCAGCAGCGGCAGCAGGACGGTGTAGCCCTGCTGCTCGATGAGCGTGGTGTGGATGGGGATCAGGGCCTGGTGCAGGCCGAGCATCACCAGCGGCAGGAAGAGGCCGCCGAGGACCAGACCGGCGAACGGGCCGGTCGTCACCAGCAGCCAGTCGGCCGCGTGCCCGATCGCCGACGACACCACACCGGCCGCGTACATCAGCCCGTACAGCGTGCCGAGGCCCGCGACCAGGACGGTCAGGGTCGGGGTCAGCAGCACGTCCAGGGTGTCGGGCACCCGGCCGCGGCACCACCGCTCCACGGCCACCCCGAGCAGCGCCGCCGCCATCGCGCCGAGCACCCCGCCCTGCCCGGGGGCGAGCGCCACCCCGAACGCCGTCACCTTCGCGACCCCCGGATACACGACGACGGCCGCGACCGCCCCGCCGAGGACGGGCGTCCCGCCGAACACCTTCGCCGTGTTGTAGCCGACGAACACCGCGATCAGCGCCATGAACCCGGCGGCGACGGCGGTCAGCGCGGGCGTCAGCCACGGCAGCCAACCGGCGTTCACCAGCAGCCCGTTGAGCCCGGCGAGCACCCCGCAGCCGATGAGGGCGGGGATGAGCGGCACGAAGACGTCCGCGATCCGGCGCAGCGCGCCCTTGAGGGGCGTGGCGTTGCGCCGGGCGCGCGCCTTTCTGAGCCCGGCGCCGACGGCGGCCAGCTCCCCGGCGGTGCCGGTCGCGGGGGCGGCGGCCTGGGGGGTTCCGGTCGCCGGGGTGCCCGCCCCGGGCGGGCTGTCGTGGCTCGCGTCCGCCAGCATCGTCCGGAGCCCGGCGGTGACCTTGGCGACCGCGCCGGGGCCGAGGATGACCTGGTACGTCTCCCCGTCGGTCACCACGCCCAGCACCCCGGGCACCGCCCGCACCCCCTCCTCGTCGACCAGGGAGGCATCGGCGAGACCGAGGCGCAGACGGGTCATGCAGTGGGCGGCGGAGGTGATGTTCGCGGGCCCGCCGAGGAGCGGGAGCAGGGCGGCGGCGGTGCTGGTGTACGGGTCCGAGGTAGGCACCCCCCGAGCGTGCGGGTCAGTCGGCCGCCGCCCTGAGCGCGGCGCGCAGGAGGCCCCCGGACTCCTCCAGAAGGCGGGCGGCCGTAGGGCCGTCCACCCCGCCGAGCACCACCAGGATCGCCGGCTTCACCTCGCCGCCGGTGGCGGTGAGGGCGCGCTCGATCTCGTCGTCCCCCGCCCCGGTGGCCAGCGCGACGATCCGCCGGGAGCGGGCCCGCAGCTTCTCGTTCGAGGCCCGCACGTCGACCATGAGGTTCCCGTACGTCTTGCCCAGCCGGATCATCGTGATCGTCGAGATCATGTTGAGGACCAGCTTCTGCGCCGTGCCCGCCTTCAGCCGGGTGGAGCCGGTGAGGAGTTCCGGGCCGACGACCACCTCGATGCCGTGCTCGGCCGCGGCGGCCAGCGGGCTGCCCGCGTTGCAGGAGAGGCCGACGGTCAGCGCGCCGGCCGCCCGCGCGTGCGCCACGGCGCCGATCGCGTACGGGGTGCGGCCGGACGCGGAGACGCCGACCACCGTGTCGTCGGGGCCGATCTTGAGGGCGTCGAGGTCGGCGCGGGCCAGCTCGGCGGAGTCCTCGGCGCCCTCGACGGACGTCACCATCGCCTCGGGGCCGCCCGCGATCAGCCCGACGACCTGCCCGGGTCCCGTGTTGAAGGTCGGCGGGCACTCGGAGGCGTCCAGCACCCCGAGCCGCCCGGCGGTGCCCGCGCCCGCGTAGACCAGCCGGCCGCCGCGCGCCATCCGGGCGGCGACGGCGTCGATGGCGGCGGCGATGCGCGGCAGCGCGGTGGCGACCGCGGCGGGGACGGTGGTGTCCTCCGCGTTCATCAGGCGGGCGATCTCCGCCGTGGGCAGGCGGTCGATGTCGGCGAGTTCCGGGCGGAACGCCTCCGTGGTCAGGGTTTCCAGCTCGGCTCGGAGACCACGCGGGTCGGACGTGGGAGTCATGGGCGTGCGGCTCATTTCGGTGTGCGGGGCGCGCGGCGGGTCGGGAGGTGGTGACGGGGGGCCGGGGCGGGCGCGCGGTGGCTGGTCGCGCGGTCGCCCGCGCCCCCGGGGTGGTGCGGTGCACGTCGGTGCGGGGCGTGCGGGGCGTGCGGGGCGTGCGGGGCGTGCGGGACGTGCGAGATGTGCGGGACGGGCGAGATGTGTGGGGTCAGCGGCGGTGGCGGTGGGCCAGGGCCTCGTAGGACGCGGAGAGGGCCGGTGCCGCCGTCTCGTAGGTGCCCTGCGCCACGCCCACGAACAGGCAGTCCACGACCAGCAGTTGACTGGTCCTGGACGACATCGCGGCCGGGCGCAGTTCGCTCTCGCGGGCCGTGGACGTGGTCAGCACATGGTCGGCGTACTGGGTGACGGGACCGTCGGGACGGCCGGTGATCGCCACCGTCGTCGCCCCGCGCTCGAAGGCGACCCGCAGCGGCTCGATGACGTCCCCGGTGGAGCCCGAGTGCGTGATCGCTATCGCCACGTCACCGGCGCGCAGCTGCACCGCGTTGGTGACCGCGAGGTGCGGATCGCTGTGCGCCTGGGCTATCAGCCCGATCCGCAGCAGCTTCTGGGTGAGGTCCTGGGCGACCAGCCCCGACGCCCCGACCCCGTACACGTCGGTGCGCCTGGCCCCGGCCACCGCGGCGACGGCCGCGCCGAGCTGCGCGGTGTCGAGACCGGCCGCGGTGTCGGCGAGGGTCTGCTGCTCGTCGTAGGCGAGTTTCGCGACGACGTCGGCGATCGGGTCGTCCACCGCGATGTCCGTGGTGATCGCGGGCGCCCGCCCGGACTGCTGGTGCGCGGCGAGCCCCGCGAGCGCGAGCCGCAGATCGCGGTACCCGGGGTAGCCGAGCAGCCGGGCGGTGCGGACGACGGTGGCCTCGCTGGTGCCGGTCAGCCCCGCGAGCCCGGTGACGGTGAGGGCGGCGCACCCGGCCGGGTCACCGGCCACGGCCTCGGCGACGCGCTGCATGGAACGCGTCATGGAGGGCGCGAGCGTGCGGACCTTGGCGGCGAGGGCGGCCGGGGCCGGCGGCGCCTGGGCGGCGGCCGGCGTGGGCGGGGTCTGGGTGGGCGGGGCCTGCTTCGGCGCCGCCCGGGGCGGTGCGGTCCCGGGTGGAGCGAAAACTTCCTTCACGTCCTGGGTCACTCCTGAAAGATATTTTCGTTTCGGTGGTGGGGTCAAGAGTGCGCACAATGGGGGGCATGGAACCCATCGACCCCCTGGAACAGGCGTTGCACGCGGCACGCGCCCTCGTGCTGGCCGACCTGGTCGCGGGCGAGGTCGGCCAGGCGGACATCGTGTCGATGGTCGAGGAGTCCGTCGTCCAGCGCCGCTGGTGGGTCGGGCAGTGGCCGGAGGGCGCCGCGTTCGTGGCGGGTCTCGTCGCCCAGGACGTGCAGGACGCCCTCCTGGAGCGGTACGGCCGCTGGCCGCTCTGCCCGGTCTGCGAGGGCGGCGACCCGCACGCCCTCGAGGTCGAGCCCGAGCTGGGCGCCGACCCGCACTGGGTCTGCCACCAGGCCGGCGTGAAGGTCGCGCCGGTGGGCGCCCTGGGCGGCGCGGGTCTCGGGTCCGCCTCGTCATGACGGTGTACATCGACCCGCCGACCTGGCCGGGGCACGGGCGGCTCTGGTCCCACCTGGTGAGCGACGTCTCCTACGACGAACTGCACCGGTTCGCCGAGGAGTTGGCCGTGCCCCGGCGCGCTTTCGAACGCGACCACTACGACCTGCCCGCCCACCGGTACGCGGACGCGGTGCGGGCGGGCGCGGTCCGGGTCAGCAGCCGGGAGGTGGTGCGGCTCCTGACGGAGGCCGGGCTCAGACGCCGGAAGGGCCGTCGGACGCCGCCGGGCTGCTAGTACGCAGGTACAGCCGCAACGGCGGTTGCGACTCCTGGCCCGCCGCGTCGACGGGGCCGTCCGCGCGGACGAAACCGGCGCGGGCCACGACGCGTTGGGACGCCGCGTTCTCCTCCTCGACCAGCGCGCACAGCGACCGCACGTCGTCCCTGGCCAGCGCCCACCCGGCGAGGGCGTCCAGCGCCTCCGTCGCGTAGCCGTGCCCGCGGGCGCCCTCGACGAGGTCGTAGCCGATCTCCGCGCGGCCCTCCTCGTCCGGGACGCCGTGGAAGCCGAGGCCGCCGACCGCGAGGCCGTCCTCGCGGCGCACCAGCACGAAGAGTCCGAACTCCGGCCGGTGCACGCCCGCCCGGTACGCCTTCAGGACCATCCCCGCCGCGTCCCTCGTGCCCTGGAAGGGCCCGCCGTCCAGCCACGCGAACCCGCCGTCGCCGCCCACCGCGAGATCGGCCGCGCCCGCGGGCGTGACGCCGTGCAGGACGAGCCGGCCGGCCGGCAGCACCAGGTCGTTGCTCCAGCGCCACGCGGTGACGGCCGCCCGGCCGGGCAGCTCGCCGCGCCCGGTGGCCCACAGCAGGGTGCGCCACGGGTCGGTGTCGGGCCTGACCCGCGGAAAGAGCTGGGTGAGCACGAACTCGGCGAGATCGGCGTCCGGTTCGTGGGCGAGGCCGAGCGCGCCCGCGATGTCGTGCGTGTGCAGCAGGATCTCGGCGACCCCCATCGCCGCGAAACCTCGCCGGTCGGCGCTGCGGAACGGGTACGGGTGGAACCCGCGGGCCTCGCGCGGCGCGGTGCGCACGGCGGCGGTCAGCAGGGCGCCGGTCGTCTCGATCACCTGGAGCAGACCCGCGTTGCCGGTCCCGTCGTCGAGCCTGAGCTCGAAGGGGACGTAGCCGTCCTGGGCGCGTCCGGCCAGGTTGGCGGCGTAGGCGAGCAGATCGTCCGCGATGTGCGTCGCCGTCTCGTGGCAGCTCCATTCGAGCCCCGCCGCCCGCACCTCCGTCCAGTCCCGTTCCACCGCGCCCCGCAGGGTGCCCACGCACCCCGCGACCGCCTCGTCCACCCGGTCCGCGCCATCGCCCAGCATGGCCCGCACCCTAGGCTTCCGTCCCGCCTCCGGTCGACAGCATTTCCAGTTCGGTGGTGAGGTTGTAGCGCGCCGTCGCCTCCCACTCCCGTGCCCCGTGCGGGGTCCTGAACAGCCGGGGCAGGTCGAGGAGGGCGCGCAGGATCGCGGACCTGCCGGTCCTGAAGTCGTCGTCGGGCACGAAGTGGTACTCCTGCCTGACGGCCGCCGTGTACGCGGCGTACGCCGACGGGGGCGCCGCGAGGATCGCCAGGTCGGCGTCGCAGAGCACCTGGCCGTCCCGGTCGTCGTCGGCGGGGTCGTGGGTGAGCGTCAGCCGGACCAGCCGCGCCACCTCCGCCGTCCGCGCCGCGCCCACCCCCGCCTCGGGCAGCGCCCGCTCGGCGAGCCGGGCCGAGCGCTCCTCGTTGGTGGACCGCTCCGGCAGGTAGACGGCGTCGTGGAACCAGGCCGCGAGCCGCACGGCGAGCGGGTCGGCGGCGTACTCGGCCAGCAGGTCGACGTGGTCGAGGACCGCCGTCAGATGCGCCACCGTGTGGTACCGCCGCTGCGGCTCGGACCAGCGGCGCAGCAACTCGTCGGCGTAGCGCGAGGGTTCGGGCGGAGGGCCGGCGGCGGGCCCGCCGTCGCGGGTGCCGTGGGGTCCGTCGTCGCGGGCGGCGAGCAGGGTGTGCTGCCAGCGGGAGCGCAGTGCGTCGAGATCGGCCATGCCCGCATTCTCCCGTCACGCCCTCCTCTTCAGGTCCTTCCCGTCCCTTCCCTCCCGGTCGGCGCGGGTCCTCGCGGGCGCGCGCGAGGGGCGATCTTCGGCCGATCGCCGGGCTCCTTGGTGAGCGGCGGCGGAGAGAGGCGTACCCTGAATTGGACTAGACCTATAGCAGGAGTGGGGACCCATGAGCAAGCGTGCAGTCCTGGAGGTGATCGCCCTCGACGCCGAGGACGCCGTCGCCGCCCAGGCCGGAGGCGCCGACCGGCTGGAACTGGTCACCGACATGGCGGCCGACGGACTCACCCCGTCGCCCGGCACGTTCGCCTCGATCCGGGCCGCCGTCGACATCCCGCTGCGCGTGATGCTGAGGCTGGCGGACGGCTTCTCGGCCGGTTCCGCCGCCGACCTGGACCGCCTGGTCCGCACCGCCGGGCAGCTGCGGGAGTCGGGCGCGCGGGAGTTCGTGCTCGGGTTCCTCGGCGACGACGGCGGAGTCGACCTGCGCGCCGTCGAGCTGCTGGCCGACGCGCTGGACGGCTGCTCCTGGACCTTCCACCGCGCCCTCGACCACGCGGCCGACCGCGACGCCCTGCGCAAACAGCTCGACGGCGTCCCCGGCCTCGACACCTACCTGACGGCCGGTTCCGCCGCGGGAGTCGACGACGGCCTCCCCGTCCTCCTCGCCGAGGCGGACCGGCGCGGCGAGCCCGGCTACGCACCGCAGATCCTGGTCGGCGGCGGCCTCTGCCTCGCCCATCTCCCGCGGCTGCGCGCCCGTGGCCTCGACGCCTTCCACATCGGCGGCGCGGCCCGCCCCGACGGCTGGACCGGCCCGGTGTCGGCGGCGGCGGTCGCCGAGTGGCGGCACGCGGTGGACGGCACCTGACCCGGCCTGGCTCCACCTGACCCGGCCGCCCCGATCCGGCCGGTGCTGCGACCGTGGAGGGGACGGCGACCGGGACCGGGACGGGGGCGGGGGCAGGGACGCGGACGGGAACCGTGACGGGGACGGGGGCGGCGACCGTGGCTGTGACCCACGCGCCACGGTCCGCCCCGCCGGTTAGGGCACACTGGAGGTTTGGCCGGACGTCGGCCGGATCGGAAAGGGTGTGCCGCGCGTGAATGGTCCGCTGATCGTTCAGTCAGACAAGACCCTGCTCCTGGAGGTCGACCACGAGCAGGCCGACGAGTGCCGTCGCGCCATCGCCCCCTTCGCGGAGTTGGAGCGGGCGCCCGAGCACATCCACACCTACCGGGTGACCCCGCTGGGCCTGTGGAACGCGCGCGCGGCCGGCCACGACGCCGAGCAGGTCGTGGACGCCCTCGTGCAGTTCAGCCGCTACCCCGTGCCGCACGCCCTGCTCGTCGACGTCGCCGAGACGATGGACCGCTACGGCCGGCTCACCCTCAGCAAACACCCCACGCACGGCCTCGTCCTCACCACCACCGACCGCCCGGTCCTCGAAGAGGTGCTGCGCTCGAAGCGGGTCGCCCCGCTGGTCGGCGCCCGCATCGACGCCGACACCGTCGCCGTCCACCCCTCCGAGCGCGGCCAGATCAAGCAGACCCTGCTCAAGCTGGGCTGGCCCGCCGAGGACCTCGCCGGATACGTCGACGGCGAGGCGCACGCGATCGACCTGGTCGAGGACGGCTGGGCGCTGCGCCCCTACCAGAAGCAGGCCGTCGAGAACTTCTGGCACGGCGGCAGCGGCGTCGTCGTACTGCCCTGCGGCGCGGGCAAGACGCTGGTCGGCGCCGGGGCCATGGCGCAGGCCAGGTCCACCACGCTCATCCTCGTCACCAACACCGTCTCGGCCCGCCAGTGGAAGCACGAGCTGATCAAGCGGACCTCCCTCACCGAGGAGGAGATCGGCGAGTACAGCGGCACGAAGAAGGAGATCAGGCCCGTCACCATCGCCACCTACCAGGTGCTGACGACCCGGCGGAAGGGCGTCTACCCGCACCTGGAGCTGTTCGACTCCCGGGACTGGGGCCTCATCCTCTACGACGAGGTGCATCTGCTGCCCGCGCCCGTCTTCAAGTTCACCGCCGACCTCCAGGCCAGGCGCAGGCTCGGCCTGACCGCCACCCTCGTGCGCGAGGACGGCCGCGAGTCGGACGTGTTCTCCCTCATCGGGCCCAAGCGCTTCGACGCGCCCTGGAAGGAGATCGAGGCCCAGGGCTACATCGCCCCCGCCGACTGCGTCGAGGTGCGCGTCAACCTCACCGACAGCGAGCGGATCGCCTACGCCACCGCCGAGACGGAGGAGAAGTACCGCTTCTGCGCCACCACCGCCACCAAGCGGAAGGTCACCGAGGCGATCGTGCGCCGCTTCGCCGGCCAGCAGATCCTCGTCATCGGCCAGTACATCGACCAGCTCGACGAACTCGGCGAACACCTCGACGCGCCCGTCATCAAGGGCGAGACCAGCAACGCCCAGCGGGAGAAGCTGTTCGGCGCCTTCCGCGAGGGCGAGATCAGCGTCCTCGTGGTCTCCAAGGTCGCCAACTTCTCCATCGACCTGCCGGAGGCGACCGTCGCCGTCCAGGTCTCCGGGACGTTCGGATCACGCCAGGAGGAGGCCCAGCGCCTCGGCCGGGTGCTGCGGCCCAAGGCCGACGGCCACCAGGCGCACTTCTACTCCGTCGTCGCCCGCGACACCGTCGACCAGGACTTCGCCGCCCACCGCCAGCGCTTCCTCGCCGAGCAGGGGTACGCGTACCGGATCGTCGACGCCGACGAACTCCTCGCCGAGGAGAAGTAGCCGAGCCAGGCGCAGCCGAGCAGGCCGAGCCCCAGCAGCGGGTACGGCGCCGCCAGCGGCTGCTGCCACCACGGGAACCGCAGATCGAGGTCCCCGGCGTGCGGCAGCAGCCACATCGTGCGCGCCGTGAACACCGCCGCCACCGCGACGGCGAGGCGCCGCCGCCCGTCCGCCAGCAGCACGGCGAGCAGCGGCACGCACCACACCCAGTGGTGCGACCAGCTGATCGGCGACACCAGCAGCCCGGTGAACGCCGCCACCAGCACCCCGTACCGCTCGTCCCCGGCCCGGCCGGCCCGCCCGGCGCGCAGCCCCGCCCGCCCCACCCACCACAGTCCCAGCACCCCGACCGCCAGCACCGGCAGCGCCCACAGCGGCCCCGGGGCCGGGTCGCCGAGGGTCCGCGCGATCAGGCCGGACAGCGACTGGTTGTCGATGATCCACACCTTGCCGACCCGGCCCGTCTCGTACAGGCGCCGGGTGAAGAAGTCCACGGTCGCGGACGGCAGCACCAGCAGCCCGAGGACGACGGTCGCGGCCATCGCCCCCGCCGCCGTCGCGGCCTCCCGGTAGCGCCGTCGCAGCAGCAGGTGCACCAGGAACACGGCGGGCGTCAGCTTGATCCCCGCCGCCACCCCGATCGCCGCCCCCCGCAGCCGCGCCCCCGGCGGACGGGTCAGGTCCCACAGCACCAGGCCCGCGAGCGCCAGGTTGACCTGCCCGAACAGCACGGTCTGGAAGACGGGTTCCAGCCACAGCGCGAGCCCGGTCACCGCGCACAGCGACGGCAGCGGCAGCGCCCGCCCGGCCAGCCGGGCGGAGAGACGGACGAACCAGGCGAGCAGGAGCGCGTTGCCCGCGAGGAAGACCACCTTCAGGACCGGGACGGGCAGCAAGGCCGCCGGGACGAACAGCAGCGCCGCGAACGGGGGGTAGGTGGCAGGCAGCCGCCACTCGGTGACCGTGAAGCCGTACAGGTCGCCGCCGTGCAGGACGGCCTCGCCCTCGGCCCGGTAGACCAGCACGTCGGCCATCGGCACGCCGTGCGCGAGGCAGAGGGCGGCGAAGCAGCAGAGCGAGACGGAGAGCAGGAGAACGGAGGTCGCTGTCCGTGATCGGCGGGTCACCCGGTGACCCTAGACGGTCACCTGCGACGCACGCCCGCCTCCTCGCCGTACTCGCCGAGTATGACGACGTCGAAGGCCGCGCCCGCGAAGACCTTGACGGCCCGCAGGGCGTCCCCGAGGCGGTGGGGGTGGCTGCCCGTGACGGCCGAGGCACCGCGCGGCCGGGACGGGACGGGGGCTGGGTGGAGAATGGCTGCGCTCATGTCCCCATGGTGGCTTTCGGGACATAAGGACCGCATCGGTCTGTGGGCCGAACCTGGGTGGAGACCCTCTCCACCCCTGGACAGACACCCTTCCCCCGGAAGAGGGACCCCCGTCCCCTAGGGGAGCCGCCACCCGGGCCCCTCGCACCCCTCCCGCGCACCCCTCTCACGCCGAGGGGCCGACAGACGGGCGACCGCGGGGCCGCGAAAACGGTTGGCCCCCACATCCACCCCTGCCCTACACTCTCCGCCTTGCCCGCCTCCCCCAGGAGTGCCGCCGACCGGACGGAAACCGGCCGGCATGCCGTCCCGCGCGCACCCCCCGCGCGCATCCGCCGCAGGCCCCTCGGAGGCACCCCCTTGTCCGCGTCACCGTCCGTGCCCGCCCCCGACGACGACCCGCTCGCCCGCGAGCGCTCCCACCTCGCCGAGTCCCGCTCCGCGCTGCGCGCCATGCGCGAGGACGTCGAGTCCCTCGACATCGCCGACGTCACCGCGAACTGGGTGAACGCCCAGATCCTCGCCCGCCAGATCGACGAACGCATCAAGGCGCTCGCCGACCTCAGCCACACCCCGCTCTTCTTCGGCCGCCTCGACTACCTGCACGCGCCCGGCGCCGAGCGGGCCGAGGGCGCCGAGGGCGAGCGGTTCTACATCGGGCGCAGGCACGTCCACGACAGCGACGGCGACCCCATGGTCATCGACTGGCGGGCACCGGTCTCGCAGCCGTTCTACCGGGCCTCCAAGAAGGACCCGATGGACGTCGGGCTGCGCCGCCGCTTCGGCTACACCGGCGGCGACCTCACCGCCTACGAGGACGAACACCTCTCCGACCCGGCGGAGGCGGCCCGCACCAGCAGGCTCCTCCAGCGGGAGATCGAGCGCCCGCGCGTCGGCCCGATGCGGGACATCGTCGCGACGATCCAGCCCGAACAGGACGAGATCGTCCGCAGCGGCCTCGGCGGCACCGTCTGCGTGCAGGGCGGACCAGGCACCGGTAAGACGGCCGTCGGCCTGCACCGGGTCGCCTACCTCCTCTACGCCCACCGCGAGCGGCTGGCCCGCACCGGCACCCTGGTCATCGGACCGAACCGCTCCTTCCTCCACTACATCGAGCAAGTGCTGCCCGCGCTCGGCGAGTTGGCGGTCCAGCAGGCGACCGTCGACGACCTGGTCGGCCATGTCGAGGTGACCGGCACCGACGACGCCCCGGCCGCCGTCATCAAGGGCGACGCCCGGATGGCCGAGGTGCTGCGCCGCGCCGTCTACTCCCATGTCACCCTCCCCACCGAACCGGTGATGGTGGTGCGCGGATCACGCCGCTGGCGGGTACCGGCCCACGAACTGGAGACCATCGTCAAGGAGTTGCTCGACCGCGGCATCCGCTACGGCGCCGCCCGCGAGGCACTCCCGCAGCGCATCGCGCACGCCGTGCTGGTCCAGATGGAGCGCTCCGGCGAGGCACCGGACGACCGGGTGCAGGACGCCGTGGCCCGCAACACCGCCGTCAAGGCCGCAGTGAAACAGATCTGGCCGCCCGTCGACCCCGCCCGACTCGTCCTGCGGCTGCTCACCGACGCCGACTTCCTCGCCGAGCACGCCGACGGCATCCTCACCGAGGAGGAGCGCGGGACCCTCCTGCGGGCGAAGCCGGTGCGCAGCGTGCGGTCGGCCAACTGGTCGGCGGCCGAAGCCGTGTTGATCGACGAGACGACCGACATCGTGCAGCGCACCCACTCCCTCGGCCATGTCGTCCTCGACGAGGCCCAGGACCTCTCCCCGATGCAGTACCGCGCCGTCGGCCGCCGCTGCACCACCGGCTCGGCGACCGTCCTCGGCGACCTCGCGCAGGGCACCACCCCCTGGGCGACCCGGAGTTGGGACGAGGCGCTGGCCCACCTCGGCAAGGCGGACGGCGTGATCGAGGAGCTGACGGCCGGGTTCCGCGTCCCCACAGACGTCATCACCTACGCCTCCAGGCTCCTGCCGCACATCGCGCCCGGCCTCACCCCGGTCGCCTCGGTGCGCGAGAACCCCGGCTTCTTCGCCGTGCGCGCCGTCACCGGCACCGCCGAAGTGGTCGCCGCCTGCCGGGAGTTGCTGGCCAACGAGGGCTCCACCGGCCTGATCGCCGCCGACGCCCGCGTCCCCGACCTGGAACGGGCCCTGGCCGAGGCGGGCATCGGCCATCTGGCGCCCGGCGAGGAGACGACGGCCGACACCCGCCTCACCCTGGTCCCGGCGTCCCTGGCCAAGGGCCTGGAGTACGACTACGTCGTCCTCGACGAGCCGCGGGCGGTGGTCGACGCCGAACCCGACGAACGCACCGGCCTGCGCCGCCTGTACGTGTCCCTGACCCGAGCGGTCTCGGGCCTGATCGTCACCCACAGCACCCCGCTCCCTGACCAACTCGCCCCGGAGGAGCCCGCCGTGGCGTGAACGACCCGAGGCGCGCCGTTCCGAGGCGAGCCCAGCGAGCCGCCCGCAGCGGCCCGCCTAGGAGCCGTTGCCGTCGTCGCCCTCGCCGCCGTCGCCCTCGGCCAGTTCGGCCACCCCGGTCACCCGGTGCAGCGGGAACGTCCGCACCTCGTCCGCCGTGTGGTCGTACGCCGTCACGAAGCCGCCCTCCACCCGGATCGGGGCGATCACCCGCTGGCTCGCGCCGCCCTCGGCGTTGACGAAGCCGATCCACACCGCCTCGCCGGTGAGGACGGCCGCCTGCACGGTGGCGAGGGTCTCCGCCGCGCTGGTGCGCGGGAGTTCACCGGGCCCCGGGCCGTCCTCGACGCCGGCAGGCGACGGCTTGCGGGGCGTCGTGGCGGCCAGGTCGCCCGCGCGGATCGCCCGGATCGCCGCCGTCAGCAGCGTGCCGTCCGGCGTCGGCGGGCCGTCGGGTACCGGCGCCGGAGCGGTGCGCGGCGGCGTGCGGTGGGCGTCCGGCCTGGTGATCACCACATCGCCCTCCGCCGACTCGGCGGCGGGCGCGAACCCCATCGCGCGCAGCCCGTCGAGCAGCGCCGCCGGATCGGCCTGGGTCGCCAGGACCGTCGGCGCGAGACGGCGCAGCCGCAGCGGCTGGGCCCGCTTGTCGGCGAGGATCTCGGTGAGCAGCGCGTCGTCGTCGCACCGCAGATAGGCCGAGGCCGCGCCCACCCGCAGCCGCCCGTGCCTGCGGGCCACGTCGTCGATCAGATACGTCAGCGGCTGCGGCACCGGCGTGCGCGCGTGCGCGGCGAGGAAGGCGTGCAGGTCGGTGGCGGTCTGCCCGGCGTCGAGCGCCCGCCGCACGGAGCCGGGCGTGAACCGGTACACCGTCGCCCCGCCCTTCGACTCCACGTCGGCGAGCACGCCGAGCATCGCCGCCAGCGGCCGTTCGAGCGGGCCTGGAGCCACCGCCGTCAGGTCGGCCTGGAGCAGCACGTGGTCGAGCGGCTCGGGCAGCAGCGGCGCGAGCAGCCGCCCGGCGGCGGCCGTGGCGACGGCCTGCGCGGCGGGCGGGAGCGGCCCGGTGGCGCCCGTCAGGGGGCCCGCGACGGCGCCGCCGGCCACATGACGGGCGGGAAGCTTGTCCCCCGGCCCCAGATCGAGCCCCGCCGCGCCCGCCCCGGCTTCCGGCGCCGTACCGGTAGCCGTTCCCGGGAGCCCAGCCGGGTGCGTCCCGTGCGGGCCCGCCGGGTCCGTGAGCCCCAGCAGGGCCCGGCCCTGGGTGGAGAGGGCGCCGCGGCCGGTGACGCCCAGCAGCTCAGCCTCGGTGAGGGTCCAGCGGGCCAGCCTGGCCCGCAGGTCGTCGTCCTGCGGGGCGCCGGGCTGCGGGCTCTGCTGCGGCTGGGGTCCGCGCAGGGGCCGTTCCCAGCGCAGCCGGGCGAGGACCGAGTCGGGCGTCGGGGCGGTGCCCTCGGGCAGCGCGGCCAGCAGGGTCAGCACCCGGTGCCGCACCTCGGGCGCGGCGGACCGGTCGAGCCCCGGGCCGAGCGCGGACAGCGAACGGTCCTTGGCGTCCCGCCCGCCGACGAGCCCCGGCGTCCTGGTCGCCGTCAGCCATGTCTCGGCGAGCCGCGCCCACCGCTCGGCGGCCGGCCGTTCCAGCCAGGCGTCCGCCTCCGGGGTCGCCGCGTACCGCTCGTCGGCCTCGCCGTCGGAGGCCAGCAGGCCGGCCGCGTACGCCAGCTCCACCCAGAACGCGCCGACCGGCTCGGGCACGTCGAGGGCGACCGCCGTCCGCTTGAGGTCGCGCATGCTGAGCCCGCCGGCGCGCAGCACCGCGGGCCCGCCCTCGTCCCACTCCTTGAGCAGTTCCTCGACGGTCGCCAGCGCCATGTGGGCCTGGCCCGCCGCCGTCGCGTCCACCACCCGCGGCCGGTGCGTGCCGGCCGCGTCGAGCGCGGGCGGCAGCGGCTCGACGGTCCGGTGCGCGCGCCCGCCGCGCAGATGCAGGGCGGCCTCCCGGGGCAGGACGACGGTCCCCGGCGCCGTCGGCAGCAGCAGCCCCCGGTCCAGGAGCCGCCGCAGCCGGGCCGCGGGCTCCGCGCTGACCTGCCCGTACGGCGGCCCCCACACCAGCCGCTCCAGCACGTCGAGCGACTCCTCGGGAAGCCCGGCGAGCAGCTCCGCCATCCGGCGCCGGTCGGTGAAGAGGCCGGTCAGCGCGGCGACGGCGGAGACCGCGTCGTGCGTCGACGGCAGCCCGGCGGCGGTCACGATCTCCTGGACGCGCCCCGGCGACATCCCCGCCGTCGCCTCCCGCACCCCGGGTCCGAGCCCGGTGGGGGACGGGTGCTGGGGGGTCGGCGCGAGCAGTTCGCGGGCGGTGCGCACCAGCCGGAGCCGGTCGTCGCCGCCCCACACCAGGGCCTGTTCCCGCAGGGTGGCGACGGCGCGGGGAAGCGCGGCGGCGACCGTGTCGTCACCGTCGTCGCCGGTCATCAGCGCGAGGAGTTCGTCGTAGGGGGCCGGGTCGGCGGCCACCGCCAGCGCCTCGGCGGTCTGGAGCGCGAACCGGTCGAGGCGTTCGAGCGCCCGCACCACGGAGGCCCGGGTGCCGGCCCGGGTCGCGAGCTGCGTCAGGTCGGAGGGGACGGGCGTGATGAGATCGGGCCGGCTGCGCAGCAGCACGGCCAGGGCCGCGTCGTCCCGCGAGCGGAGCGCTTCCGCGAGGGACCGGGGCGACGTGGACGGGTTGCTCATCCGACCTACGTTAGCGGGTGCCTGTGACGCCCGCGGGGCGTCACGGCGGCCGTCCCCCTGCCCCGGCACGACCTCGGGACGGCCCCGGGACCGCCCCGGGACCGCCTCCCGGCGGCGGTCCGCCCGCCGCCCGCCTCCCGGACCGGCCTCCCCGTCGCCCGTGACCTGCGCTACCGTCGTGGCGTCGGGGTATCCAACGCACCCGCCCCGGAGGGGACTTCGTGGGGATCGAGAGCGACCAGGTCGTCTACGAGTATCTGAGCCGCGTCGGCGACGTCGCGCACCAGCGGCAGCTGCCGTCGGGCGCGCGGATGCGGCTGGTGTCGGAGCTGCGCAACGAGATCGACAGGCGGCGCGCCAAGACGACCGTCGACTCGCCCGCCGCCGTCCGCCGCATCCTCGACCGGATCGGCACCCCGGACGAGGTGGTCGAGGCCGCCGACGGCAGCGCCCCGGCGGGACCGCGGCCGCCGTCCACCGAGGTGCCCGTGCAGCGGGACGGCGAGGGGCCGAGGCCCGTGCGCGCCAAGGGCCTGCGCCGGGTCGTCCCGCGCCCCCGCACCGAGAAGGAGCCGGCCCCGCGGCCGCCCGAGCCCCCGCTGCCGCCCGCCGCCGCGGGTCTCCCCGCGGCGGACGCCTACCCCGCCGACTGGTGGCGGGTGGACAGGACGCCGCTGGGGGACCAGGTCGAGGGGTTCGTCGGCGGCATCGAGATCCCGGAGCTGCTCAGGCCGTCGCTGCGCAAGGAGACCGGCGAGGAGCGCACGGCCCGTGAGGCGCAGGCCGCGAAGGACGCGGACGCCGGGCCCGCCGTCGTCGAGGCGGAGCCGGAGACCGCCGCGGTCCGCCGCCGGTTCGGGGTGCCGCTGCCGGCCGGGAACTGGAGCAACCCGCTCCTGCTGGTCGCCGCGGGGCTCCTCGTCGTCGGCGCGGTCCTCGGCAACTGGGCGGCGCTGCTGGGGGGCTGGCTGATCGCCTACCTGTCCAGGCGGCTGACGCAGAACGAGTCGAAGTGGGCCGTGATGGGGATGCCCGGCCTGGCCGTCACCGCGGGCGCCGTCTGGCTCTGGGGCCGCAGCGTCGGCCGCTGGGGGAGCCCCATCGCGCAGGGCCATATGAACGACGCCCTCGCGCAGACCTGGCCCTGGGTGGTGCGGGGCGCGGCGGTCCTGTCGGCGCTCTACGTGCTCTGGCGCTCGCAGCGCAAGGTATGAGCACAATGGCCGATATGACCACCCCCGCCTCGCCCGCCTCGCCCGGTCCCTCCGCCCCGCACGGCTCCTCGGCGCCCACGGTCGGGTTCGACCTCGACATGACGTTGATCGATTCCCGGCCCGGCATCCGCGCCTGCTACCAGGCGCTTGCGGAGCGGACCGGGACGTACATCGACGCCGATCTCGCCGTCACCCGCCTCGGCCCGCCGCTCGCGGACGAGCTGATCAACTGGTTCCCGGCGGAGCGGATACCGGAGATGGCGGACCTGTACCGCTCGATGTACCCGGAGATCGCCATCGCCGCCTCGCCCGCGCTGCCGGGCGCCCGGGAGGCGATCGACGCGGTGCGGGCGGCCGGCGGGCGGACGCTCGTCGTGACCGCCAAGTTCGAGCCGAACGCGAAGCTGCACCTGGCGCACCTCGGGCTCGACCCCGACGAGGTCGTCGGCGACCTGTGGGCCGAGCGGAAGGCGCTGGCGCTGCGGGAGCACGGCGCGGCCGTGTACGTCGGCGACCATGTCGGGGACGTCCGCGGGGCCCGCACGGCGGGCGCCCTCTCGGTGGCGGTGGCGACCGGGCCGATCGACGCCGACGGGCTGCGGGCGGCGGGCGCGGACGTGGTCCTCGCCGACCTCACCCTGTTCCCGCGCTGGCTGACCGAGGACTACCTGCCCGCGCGGGCCTGACGGCGGCCCGCCGAGATCGAGCGGAGCACACCGCCGCAGGCGACGAGGAATCCGACGCCCATCAGCATGCTCAGTCCGAACATGTAGGTCGGAAAGGGCGTCGCGTGGAGGAACAGCGGAGCCACGGTGACCAGGGTCGCCACCGCGCCGACGAAGAAGAGGACGGCACCGGCGCGGATCAGTCGGTCGCCGGGCGCGGCGGAATTCGTTTGGGTTTTGTCAGGCACGGGACCAGGGTAGTTCCCAGCGCGAAGGAACAACCGGGTGACGTCTTGTCACCGGCCCCGAGACCATTAGCCTGGGTACCGGCGGGTCGTGGTCGACCCGCCCGAGTGCTCTCAAGAGCCGTTTCCCGAAGCAGTTTTCCGACAAGTACGAGGACGAGGACAGACGTGCCTACCGGCAAGGTCAAGTGGTTCAACAGCGAGAAGGGCTTCGGCTTTCTCTCCCGCGACGACGGCGGTGACGTCTTCGTCCATTCCTCGGTCCTCCCCGACGGCGTCGACGCGCTCAAGCCGGGCCAGCGCGTCGAGTTCGGCGTCGTCGCCGGTCAACGCGGTGACCAGGCCCTTTCGGTCGTCATTCTCGATCCGACGCCATCGGTCGCGGCGGCCCAGCGCCGCAAGCCCGACGAACTGGCCTCCATCGTGCAGGATCTGACGACGCTCCTGGAGAACATCACGCCGATGCTGGAGCGCGGCCGCTATCCCGACAAGGCGGCGGGCAAGAAGATCGCGGGTCTGCTGCGCGCGGTCGCCGATCAGCTCGACGTTTAGGGCCTGCCGTTCGGATCGTGCGGCGAGCCGGCGTCTCCCTTTTCCTTCCCGCGGGGTTCCGTCACGGGAAATCCAGGGCGTTCGGGCCGAGGGGCGGTACCAGTCCCTCGGCCGCGGCGCGGGTGAGCAGTCCGCGCACGGCCGCGTAGCCGTCCTCGCCGAGATCCGCCGTGAACTCGTTGACGTACAGCCCGATGTGCTGGTCGGCGACCGCCGGGTCCATTTCCTGGGCGTGTTCCATCACGTATCCGCGGGACGCCTCCGGGTCGTCCCAGGCGGCGCGCACCGAGGCGCGGATGGCGTCGGCGAGGCCGGTGAGGGTCTCGGCGCCCAGAGAGCGCCTGGCGATGATCGCGCCGAGCGGGATCGGCAGCCCGGTGGTGGACTCCCAGTGCTCGCCCATGTCGGCGAGCTTGTGCAGCCCGTAGTTCTGGTACGTGAAGCGGGCCTCGTGGATGACGAGACCGGCGTCGACCTTGCCGTCCCGCACGGCGGGCATGATCTCGTGGAACGGCATGACGACGATCTCGCCGACCCCGCCGGGGACGGTGTCGGCGGCCCACAGCCTGAACAGCAGATAGGCGGTCGACTTCTCGCTGGGCACGGCGACCGTGCGTCCGGTGAGGTCGGCGCCCGCCTCCCGGGTGAGCACCAGCGGCCCGCAGCCGCGACCCAGGGCGCCGCCGCAGGGCAGCAGCGCGTACTCGTCGAGCACATAGGGCAGGACCGCGTAGGACACCTTCAGGACGTCCAACTCGCCGCGTTCGGCGCGGCCGTTGGTGATGTCGATGTCGGCGAACGTGACGTCGAGCGCGGGGGCGCCGGGAATCCGGCCGTGGGCGAGCGCGTCGAAGACGAAGGTGTCGTTGGGGCAGGGCGAGAAGGCGATCTGCAACGGCGTGCGGTCAGAGGTCATACGGATTCCAACTCCCGAGGACGGGTGCGAACTTCCCGAAACCCTCGGTCAGTGCGGCGAGGGCGTCGGCGATGCGCCAGGCGGCGCGGTCCCGCGGGCCCACCGGATTGGAGACCGCGCGGATCTCCAGGACCGGCAGACCGGCCGCGGCGGCGGCCTCGGCGACCCCGAACCCCTCCATCGCCTCGGCGAGGGCGTGCGGGTGGCGGGCGCGCAGCAGGGCGGCGCGTTCGGCGGTGCCGGTGACGGTGGAGACGGTCAGGACGGTCCCCGAGAGGGCTCCTGAGACGGCTGTGAGCTCCCGTACGAGTGTTTCCGGCGGACGGTGGGTGACGGTCCCGAAGCCGAGCTCCGTGACCGGCACGAAGCCGTCGGCGGTCTCGGCGCCCAGGTCGGCCGCGGTGATCGCGTCGGCGACGACGAGCGAGCCGACCGGCGCGTGCGGCGGGAAGCCGCCGCCGATCCCGGCGGAGACGACGAGCCCGTACGGTTCGCCGGCGAGCGCGGCCGCGGTGAGCGCGGCCCCGGTACGGGCCCCCGCGCTGCCCGGTCCCACCCCGACGACGAGCAGGTCGAACCCCGCGGACCTGCGGAGCGCGACGCCCCCGGCGAGCCGCGTCCCACGCGGCTCGTCAGCGGTGAACGACCGTGCCACCGCGTCCTGTTCGGCAGGAACGGCGGTGGCCACCAGCACCCGCGGGATCAGTCGTCCTTCTTCAGCCGGAACGACCACAGCCCGGTGACCTTCTGGCTGCTGGACTTGCCGTCGGCGGCCTTGATGGTGACCAGGGTGGAGTCGCCCTGGGCGCCGTACTGGGCGTTGAAGAAGACGCTGCCGGGGATGGTCCGGTACGTCTTGTCGCTGTCCTCGGTGAGCGGCTGGCCGTTCATCAGGATCGTCCAGCGCTTGTCGGCGATGGCCGGGTCGACACCGAAGCGCACGGTCTCGTCGGGGTCGACCTTGATGGACGCGATGTCGGTGTCCTTCAGGCACTTCGCCAGCTCGGCGGAGCTGAGGGACGCGCTCTCGCCCCCGCAGGTGGCGCCCTCGTTGACCGAGGAGCTGCCGACGGTGATCGTCGCCACCGGGGTGGGCTTGTCGCAGGCCGACAGGACGAGCAGCCCGGCACCAACAGCGCCGACGGCGGCGACGGCGCGGCGGCGTCGCACAGCGGATTGCATCGAGGTCATGGCCGAAGGCTATCGGGCGGGCCCGCCCCGGCCCCCACGTGGGGTGCGGCGTGGTGCCCGCGCGTCACACCACGCGGGGTCCGCCGCCGCCCGTCCTGGCCGAGCGGAGCAGCCCGCGGGCGGTCAGCAGCCACCCGGCGGCGATGACCGCGGCGGCCGTGCAGAGCCCCAGGGTGCCGTTCAGGGGCATGACGATGCCGATGGCGCCGCCGAGCACCCAGGACACCTGCAGAAGCGTTTCTGAGCGGGCGAACGCCGACGTCCGCACCGCTTCCGGCACGTCCCGCTGGATCAGCGCGTCCAGGGAGAGCTTGGCGAGGGCCTGGGAGAAACCGGCGACGGCGGCCAGGCAGGCGACCAGGAAGGCGCCGAAGAAGACGGCCGCGGTGATCGCGGCGCCGAGCACGAACGCCACCACGAACACGATGATCACCTCCGGGGCGCGGGCCCGCAGCCAGGCACCCACCGCCGTGCCGATCGCGTTGCCCGCCCCCGCCGAGACGGCCACTATGCCCAGCGAGACGGCGGCGCTCGACCCGGTGAGGGGATGGTCGCGCAGCAGGAAGGCCAGGAAGAAGGTGAGGAAACCGGAGAGCCAGCGCAGCGAGGCGTTGGCGCCCAGGGCGTGCGTGACGGCGGCCCCGACGGTCCGCAGCCCCGGCCGTCTGGCGGCCGGCTCCTGGCGCCCTTCGCCGGCCAGCAGCGCGAACGACTCGCCCTTGGCCGAGTCGACCTTCCGGGGCAGCGTGAACGACAGGAAGGTGCCGGCCATGAAGATCACGAAGGCGCCGTAGAGCGGATAGCGCGGCCCCAGCGCCTGGAGCCCGGCCCCGACGGGAGCGGCCACACCGGTGGCGAGGAGCCCGCCGAGAGTGACCCGGGAGTTGGCCTTGACCAGCGAGAACCGGGGCGGCAGCAGCCGGGGCACCACGGCGCTGCGCACGACGCCGTAGGCCTTGGAGGCGACGAGCACCCCGAGGGCGGCGGGATACAGCTCCAGGCTGCCGGTGGCGGCGGCACCGGAGATGATCAGGGCGAGGAGCGCGCGGGCCAGCATCGCGCCCGCCATGGCGGCCCTGCGGCCGTGCGGGAGCCGGTCGAGGAGCGGCCCGATCACCGGCGCCAGCACCGTGAAGGGCGCCATCGTGATCGCCAGGTAGAGCGCGACACGCCCGCGCGCCTCGTCGGTGGGGACCGAGAAGAAGACGGTGGAGGCGAGCGCGACGGTGATCATGACGTCGCCCGCGCCGTTCACCGCGTGCAGCTCGATCAGCTTGCCGAGCCCCGACTCCCCGGCGCCGTGGGCGTGCGTGACCTTCCTGATCCCGCGCCCCGCACCGGTCACCGGGAAGCGCAGCGCACGGCCGATCGCGCGGACGGACCCGCCGAACCGGCCCGAACCGCCACCACGACCCCTGCCCCGGGTTTCACCGACTCGGGCGGCACCCTGGGGCGTCCTTGCGGCTGCCACCCCGTCATAGTGCCCCGAGAAGGCCGTGCGTAGTGCGGTTACCGCGCGTATGGCCGTCCGAGGGCCGACTTGGCCGGTCGCCGATGAGGGCGAGTCACGGGGAAACGTCCCGTCGGTGTAGGCCGAGCGGTCGCGAGCAGGTAGCGTGCGTAGCGCGCCGTGGCGAACGTTCTCGGCCGCGCGCCTCTCGGTCATCCCGCAGAATGGATGGATGAGGTGCGCCCGAGCGCGATCGGGCGCGGACGTCGACGCGGTCCTGCGGTCCGCTCCGTCCGCGTCCACCGCCTTCAGGCCGGCGCATCGAGAGACGGCGTAGGAGAGAAGCGATACCTGTGAGCGCAGCGACAACGCGAAGCCGCACCACCGACCGCCTGTGCGCCGAGGCCGTCGACCTCGCCCGGTCCGCCGCGGAGGAGGCGGCCGCACCCGGCGTGGTCGGCGAGCACGCCGGCCTCGTGAGCGAGGGCGACCGTGTTGTCACGCACTACTTCGAGTGCAAGGAACTCGGGTACCGGGGCTGGCGCTGGGCCGTGACGGTGGCCCGCGCCTCCCGCGCGAAGATCGTCACGCTGGACGAGGTGGTCCTGCTCCCCGGCTCCGACGCGCTGCTCGCACCGGAGTGGGTGCCGTGGAGCGAGCGGCTGCGCCCCGGCGACATGGGCCCGGGGGACCTGCTCCCCACCGACGCCGACGACGCCCGCCTGGAGTCCGGCTACACCGACGACGAGCGCCTCGACCCCGGCTACACGGGCGCCGACGAGCCGACGCCGAACTCGCCGCTCTCCGCCGACATGGCCGAACTGGTCGAGGCGGAGGACGCGGAGGTCACCCCGGTGGTCCCGGCCCACCTGCCGGCCGCGCCGACCCGGGGCTCCATCGCGTCCGTCGCCGAGGAACTGGGCCTGCGGCGGGCGCGGGTGCTCTCCCGCTACGGCCTGCACATCGCGGCGGACCGCTGGGACGAGGCGTTCGGCGCGAAGACCCCGATGGCCCAGGCGGCCCCGGCCACCTGCGTCAGCTGCGGCTTCCTCCAGCCCATCGGCGGCACCCTGGGCCAGGCGTTCGGCGTCTGCGCCAACGAGTTCGCCCCGGCGGACGGCAGGGTGGTCTCCCTGGCGTACGGCTGCGGCGGCCACTCGGAGGCGGCGGTGATGCCCACACCACCCCAGCCGGCCCAGCCGGTGATCGACGAGACCCGGGTCGACCCCTTCCCCCTCCGCCCGACCCAGGACACGGGCTCGGTCCCACCCCAGGACGACGAGACAGCGGCGGACCTGGGCCACTCGTGACGCGCGAGAGGGACGACGGCCGGGGGCTGCGGCTCCCGGACCCCGCCCCCTTCGGGCATCGGCCCTGAACGGGCCGCGTCCCCAACCGCCCGAACCCACCCGGACGTTGAAGACCCCGCTGCCCGCCGCACCCGAGCGGCGCCGGCGGCCCTCCGGTCCGTCGACGGGCCTCGGTGCTCCGCCGTGCGGGCGGGGTGGCCGGTGGTCGCGAGGACCGGGGTGCCAGGAGACGTGGAGGTCTGGCGCAGGTTCCGGCAGCCGGGCCGGCAGCCGGGGGCGTCCAGCGCCTCGGCCGGCCGGTGCGAGGCCGCGCGTACCGCTGCCGCGGTCCCGTCAGGTCAGGTCCGGTCCGCGAGGCCGATCACGGGCGGTCGTCCCTTCGGGAGCCTTCCGGGGGCGCTACCCCGCCGGCGGAGTTCCTCCGTGTCGCCGGGCGGCCTCGGCCCCGCCGCGCCCGGAACGTGCCGCCACCGGCGACCTGACCTCGGCCGACGTCAACCGGAGCACCACGCCCATCACCTCCGTGCGGCCCGGGATCCAGAGACGCTTCGCCGCCCGCCGCGACGACGCGATCTCCCGGCCGGCCGGCCACCGCGCGTCGCTCGGCCGCCCCGACCGCGTCGCGGATCCCCTCGGCGCCCCGCACCCGACGGCGCGCCGAGGGGCGGACCTCGTCGCACCCCCGCGGCCCCGACCCCCACCAGCCGGGCGCGGTACCTTCAGTCGTCGTCGACGAGGAGAACCAACGTGAGCAAGTTCGTGCGCCCCGCCCCCGAGGGCGCTGACCCCTTCGGGACGGCCCGGCTGCGGCGCGGCGTGCTCGACGCCTGGGCCACCAGCCCCGCCCGGTTCCGTGAGGACTCCAACGCGGAGGAGGACCTCGCCCTGGGCGGCTACCGCGACCGCCTGGTCGTCGAGCTGGCCCAGAACGCCGCCGACGCCGCCGCCCGCGCGGGCGTCCCAGGACGGCTGCGCCTCACCCTCCGCGACGACGTCCTGGTGGCCGCCAACACCGGCGCCCCCCTGGACGCGGCGGGCGTCGAGTCCCTCTCCACCCTCCGCGCCTCCGCCAAGCGTGACACCGCGGAGGGCGCGGTCGGCCGCTTCGGCGTCGGCTTCGCGGCCGTCCTCGCGGTCACCGACGAACCCGCGGTGGTGGGCCGCCACGGCGGTGTCCGCTGGTCCCTGTCCGAGGCCCGCGAACTGGCCGCCGACACCGCCCGCCACAGCCCGGGGCTCGGCGACGAGATCCGCCGCAGGGACGGCCATCTCCCGCTGCTGAGGCTGCCGTTCGCGGCGCAGGGCACGGCACCCGACCCGTACGACACGGCCGTCATCCTCCCGCTGCGCGACCCCGCGGCGGCCGACCTCGCCGCCCGCCTCCTCGACACGGTCGACGACGCCCTCCTGCTGGCGCTCCCCGGCCTCGACGAGGTGGTGATCGAGACGGAGGAGACCCGCACCCTCCGCAGGACGACGGCGCCCTCGGCCGCCTCGGACGTCACCGTCACCGTCATCGAGGACTCCCGCCACGGCACCACCCACTGGCGCACCCACTCCGCCCAGGGCCCCCTCACCCCCGACCTGCTGGCCGACCGCCCCCTGGAGGAGCGCCTGCGCCCGCACTGGTCGGTGACCTGGGCGGTGCCGACGGCCCCGGACGGCGCCCCGGCCCGCCCCCGCACCAGCGCCGTCGTGCACGCCCCCACCCCCAGCGAGGAGCCGTTGGGCGTCCCGGCCCTGCTGATCGGCTCGTTCCCCCTGGACACCACCCGCAGGCACACGGCGCCCGGCCCGCTGACCGACTTCCTGGTGCGCCGGGCGGCCGACGCGTACGTCGAACTCCTCGCCGCCTGGCGGCCGGTGACGACGGCCGCCATCGACCTGGTGCCCGGCCCGCTCGGCCAGGGCGAACTGGACGGAGCCCTGCGGCAGGCCGTCCTCGACCTGCTGCCCCGCACGGCGTTCCTCCCGCCGGCGGCGGAGACCGGCGACGCCGACGCCACCGAGGACGAGGCCGACGGCATCCCGCGGGCCCTGCGCCCCAGGGACGCCGAGATCGTGGAGGGCGCGGGCGCCGACACCGTCCGGGTCCTGGCCGAGGTGCTCCCGACCCTGCTGCCCGCGGGACTCGAACGCCGGTCGGAGCTGCGCACGCTGGGCGTGGCCCGGCTGTCGCTCGCGGACGCGGTGGACCGCCTCGCGGGCCTGGAGAAGGACCCGGACTGGTGGTGGCGCCTGTACGAGAGCCTGGCCGGGGTGGACCCCGACCGCCTCTCGGGGCTGCCGGTGCCGCTGGCGGACGGCAGGACGACGATCGGCCCCCGCCAGGTGCTGCTGCCCGCGCCCGACGAGGCGACCGCGGACCCCGAGGCGCTGGCCCGCCTGGGCCTGAAGGTCGCCCACCCGGACGCCGCGCACCCGCTCCTGGAGAAGCTGGGCGCGCTCCCGGCGACCCCCCGCGCGGTGCTGACGACCCCGCAGGTGCGGGCGGCGGTGGCGGCCTCGCTCGACGACGACGGCGGCCTCGACTGGGAGCAGGACACCCTGGACGCCGACGAGTTGGCGGACACGGTCCTGACGCTGGCGCGGGACGCGGCCCTTGAGCCGGGCGACGAGCCGTGGCTCGGCGCGCTGGCGCTGCGCGACGAGGACGGCGAACTGGCGCCCGCGGGCGAACTGGTCCTCCCGGGAAGCCCGTTCGCACAGGTGATCCGCGAGGGCGAACTCGCCGCCGTTGAACAGCAGTTGGCCGACAGGTGGGGCGAACAGCCACTGGCCGCCTGCGGGGTGCTCGCCACGTTCGCCCTGGTGCGGGCCACCGACGTGGTCCTCGACCCGGACGAACTCGACCCCAGGGAAGGTGACTTCGCGGAACCCGACGACGCCGGACTGCTGGACGCCGTCGACGTGTGGAGCGAGGACGTCCTCGACCGCTTCCCCGACTCACCGGTCCCGCCGGTGGCGACCGAGCTGGTGGCGGTGCGTGACCTCGACCTGGTGGACGAGGACAACTGGCCGCAGGCGCTGGCGATGCTCGCGCGACCGCCGTTCCGCGACGCCCTCACCCAGCCGGTCCGGGTCCTGCTGCCCGACGGCACCCACGAGGCGGTCCGCTCCTACACGGCGTGGTGGCTGCGGGGCAACCCGGTCCTCGACGGCCGCCGCCCGGCCGGCCTGCTCGCGGCGGGCGGCGACCCGCTGCTGCGCGGCCTCTACGACGAGGCGGACGCGACCGGCTTCGACGACGAGCAGGTGCTGCGCGCCCTGGGCGTGCGCACCTCGGTGGCGGCGCTCCTCGCGGAGCCGGGCGGCGCGGCGGAGCTGCTCGACCGGCTCGCGGACCGGGACCGCACGGTCACGCCCGCGCAACTCCACGCCCTCTACACCGCGTTGGCCGACCTCGACCCGGACCAGGTGACCCTCCCCGACGAGCTGCGGGCGGTCGTGGACGGCCGCATCGAGGTGGTGGACGCCGCGGAGACGATGGTCGTCGACTCTCCTGACCTGCTTCCCTTCACGGAGGGCGTGCCGCTGCTGCCGGTCAGCCCGGCGCGGGCGGCGGAGCTGGCGGAGCTGTTCCAGGTGCGGCGGCTGAGCGAGTCGGTGACGGCGGAGGTCGACTCCGAGGGCACCGAGCACGAGGTGCCGGACGCGGTGCGGGTCCTGCTGGGCCCGGGTACGCCCGCCGCGTACGTGGAGCACGAGGAACTGGTCGTGGACGGAACCGAGTTGGACTGGCGCGTCACCAGGGACGGCGTCCTGCACGCGGCCACCCTGGAAGGCGTGGCGGCGGCGCTGTCCTGGGCGACCCGCCAGTGGCCGCGCCGCTTCGAGGTGGCGGCCCTGCTGGAGGACCCGTCGAGGACGGACGAACTGGCGAGGGACCGCTGGTTCGACTGAACGGGGCCGTCCACCGACGGCACGGGCTACCCACGGAACGGCCGTCCACCGCGACCAAGCCCCCGCTCCCCGACCCCCGCTCCCCGACCCCCGCCCCCGGCGCTCATCGAAAATTCCGCACGGAATCGCCACCACCCGTACAACCATTCGACACGCTCGTGGATCTGATCATCCGAGCCGCTTGGCTCGGATGATCAGTCGGGTCCCGGTGATGCGACGCGCCGTTGGGGGATGACGAGCGCCGGGACCCCTCTACGTGGGGATGCACATGCGTATTCGCGCCACCGTGGCCGCCGTTTCCGGCGCCCTCGCCCTGTCCGCTCTCGCTGTTCCGGCGGCGCACGCCGACGAGGTCGAGGGCGACACGGCCATCTCGAACGTCGTCGTGAACGCCGGCAAGGCGGTCGTCGTCGGGCCGACCGCGAAGAAGACCATCACCGTCACCTTCACCGTCAAGGACGCCGCGGGCGTCGACTGGGCGCAGGCGATCCTGTACCACGGCTCGACGATCGACTCGTCCGACAGCGGTGCCGTGGCCAACAGCCGTGACGGCCGCGCCACCTGCACCACCGTCAACGCGACGACGAAGACCTGCAAGTCGACCTACGACCTGGAGCCGGGCTTCAACCTGATCAACAAGGTGGCCGGTTCCTGGAAGGTGTGGGCGATCGCCACCGGCAAGGACAGCGACTACGTCCTGAAGGAGTCCGCGAAGTCCTTCAACGTGCAGCGCGCCTCGAAGCTGACGGTCGACGCCACCCCCGAGCCGGTGAAGAAGGGCAAGACGATCACCGTCACCGGCAAGCTGAGCCGCGCCAACTGGGAGACCGGCAAGTACGCCGGCTACACCGTGCAGCCGGTGAAGCTCCAGTTCCGCAAGAAGAGCGCCAGCACGTACACCACGCTGAAGACCGTCAAGTCGAACTCGACGGGCGTCGTGAAGACGACCACGAAGGCGACCGTCGACGGCTACTTCCGCTACTCCTACGCGGGCACCTCGACGACCCCCGCGGTCAACGCCACGGGTGACTACGTCGACGTCAAGTAAGCGGCCCTAGACGGCGAAGCGGCGGTCGATCCCTCTCCACAGCACCTCCAGGACGACCGCCGCGACCGCCGCGATGGCGACCGCGAGCCACGGCATCGTCACGCCCACCAGCTTCAGCGCGAAGAAGTGCTGGAGCCACGGGACGATGAGGACGACGACGAAGGCCGCGCCCATCGACGCCACCAGGACCACCTTCCACCAGGTGTAGGGGCGGGCGATGATGGCCAGCACCCACATCGAGATCAGGAACAGGGTCAGGGTGGCGGCGCTGGTCTCGGCGCCCAGCGAGCCGCTGCCCGTGTAGTGGTGACGGGCGATCAGATAGGTGACGAAGGTCGCCACCCCGGCGATCACCCCGCCCGGGATCGAGTACCGCATCACCCGCCGCACGAAGTGGGGTTTCGCCCGCTCCTTGTTGGGCGCGAGGGCGAGGAAGAACGCGGGGACGCCGATGGTCAGGGTGGACAGCAGCGTCAAGTGCCGCGGCAGGAACGGGTACTCGACCTGCCAGCAGACCACCAGGATCGCCAGCAGCACCGAGTAGACGGTCTTCACCAGGAAGAGCGTCGCGACCCGGGTGATGTTGCCGATGACCCGCCTGCCCTCCGCCACCACCGAGGGCAGGGTGGCGAAGCTGTTGTCCAGCAGCACGATCTGCGCGACCGCCCTGGTGGCCTCCGAGCCTGAGCCCATCGAGACGCCGATGTCGGCGTCCTTGAGGGCGAGGACGTCGTTCACGCCGTCCCCGGTCATCGCGACCGTGTGCCCGCGGGACTGGAGGGCGCCCACCATGTCCCGCTTCTGCTGCGGGGTGACCCGCCCGAACACCGTGCCCTCGTCCAGGGCCGCCGCCATCTCGCCCCGCTCGGCGGGCAGGTGCCGGGCGTCGACCGTCGTCCCGCTGAGGCCGAGCTTGCCGGCGACGGCGCCCACCGACACCGCGTTGTCGCCCGAGATGACCTTCGCGTGCACGTCCTGGTCGGCGAAGTAGCGCAGGGTGTCCGCCGCGTCGGGCCGCAGCCGCTGCTCCAGGACGACGAGCGCGGTGGGCCTGACGCCCCGGGCGACCTCGGGGTCGTCGAGATCCCGTACGGCGCGCGCCAGCAGCAGCACCCGCAGCCCCTGTTCGTTGAGGCGCCCGGTCTCGGTGAGCGCCGGGTCGTCGTCGGCGAGCAGCACGTCGGGCGCGCCGAGGAGCCAGGTGCTCGTGTCGCCGTCGCTCTCGCTGAACCCGGCGCCGCTGTACTTGCGGGCGGAGGAGAAGGGCAGCGACTCGGTGCAGCGCCAGCCGTCGGGGGCCGGGTAGGCGTCGACGACGGCCTTCAGGGACGCGTTGGGCCGCGGGTCGGACTCGCCCAGCGCGCCGAGCACGGCACGTACGTACGGTTCGTCGGCGCCGTCGAGCAGGCGCAGGTCGGTGACGTCCATGCCGCCCTCGGTGAGGGTGCCGGTCTTGTCGAGGCAGACGGTGTCGACGCGGGCCAGCCCCTCGATCGCGGGGAGTTCCTGCACCAGGCACTGCTTGCGGCCGAGCCGGATCACACCGATCGCGAAGGCCACGGAGGTGAGCAGCACCAGCCCCTCGGGGACCATCGGCACGATCCCGCCGACGGTCCGCGCCACCGAGTCCTTGAACGCGTGCTGCTTGACGACGAGTTGGCTGATGATGAGGCCGATCGCGGTCGGGATCATCATCCAGGTCACGTACTTGAGGATGGTGGAGATGCCGGTGCGCAGTTCGGAGTGGACGAGGGTGAAGCGGGACGCCTCTTCGGCGAGTTGGGCCGCGTAGGCCGCGCGGCCGACCTTGGTCGCCCGGAACGCGCCGCCGCCCGCGACCACGAAGCTGCCGGACATCACCGGGTCGCCCGGCCGTTTGACCACCGGGTCGGCCTCGCCGGTGAGGAGGGACTCGTCGATCTCCAGGCCGTCCGCCTCGACGCACACGCCGTCGACGACGGCCTTGTCCCCCGGGCCGATCTCGATGACGTCGTCGAGCACGATCGCGGAGGTGCTGACGGCGGTGGCGGCGCCGTCGCGCCGTACCGTCGGCTTCGCCTCGCCGATCACGGCGAGGGAGTCGAGGGTCTTCTTCGCCCGCCACTCCTGGACGATGCCGATGCCGGTGTTGGCGAGGATGACGTAGCCGAACAGGCTGTCCTGGAACGGCGCGACGAACAGCATGATCAGCCAGAGCACGCCGATGATCGCGTTGAACCGGGTGAAGACGTTGGCGCGGACGATCTCGGGCAGCGACCTGCTGGAGCGCACCGGTACGTCGTTGACCTCGCCGCGGGCGGTCCGTTCGGCGACCTCGGCGGTGCTGAGTCCGTGCACGGACACCGGCAGGGGCACGGGGTGCACCGGGTCGAGTTCGGCGCCCGCGTCGATGTGCGTCATGCGTCCGACGGTACGTGCGGTTTTGCGGCTTCACCCGCCGAGTGCCCCGAAGATCCGCCCAGAGGACGAGAGTCCCGGCGGGGGAGTGATGCCCTGGTTGTACGGGTCGGGCGGTGGAGGCTCACCCGGTGGGCGGAGCACCCTCCGCGGCGGCCGCGCGTTTGAGCGCGGCGTCCCGGCCGCGCACGTACCAGATCCCGATCAGGCCGAGCCCGGCGCCGGCCAGGCAGGTCCACAGCCACCAGGTGTGGTCGTGGTCGGCGAACCAGCCGTAGAAGGGGAGCTGTACCAGGAAGAGGACGAACCACAGGAGGGTGCCGCCGATGATGGTGGCGACCACGGGGCCCTCCAGGGGCTCCGGCGCCTCGTGCGTTGGGGTCCACTTCGCCATGGGCACAGCTTACGAGGCGCCCGCCCCGGCGCGGCGGCGCAGGTCCCCGGCCCCGGTCCGTACCGCGGCCGGTGCCCGGCCGTGCGGGCGGCGCCCGGTGTCTACGCGCGGAGATAGCGTTTACAGGATTCATATGTTCATACTGAAACCGTTTCTCTCTGTCCACTTCTGCTCGTAGGAACCTCCATGTCCACCTCGGCCCCTGCCCAGGTCCCCACCCCCGAGCAGCCGGGGTCACGGCCCGCGTACGGCGCGCTCGACCGCTACTTCAAGATCTCCGAGCGGGGCAGCACCCTCCCGCGCGAGATCCGCGGCGGCTTCGCCACCTTCTTCGCGATGGCCTACATCATCGTGCTGAACCCGATCATCCTCGGCAGCGCGAAGGACATGTACGGGCATCACCTCGACAACGGCCAGCTGGTGACGGCGACGGCCGTGACGGCCGCGTTCACCACGCTCCTGATGGGCGTCATCGGCAACGTCCCGATCGCGCTCGCGGCCGGCCTCGGCGTCAACTCGGTCGTCGCGCTCCAGCTCGCCCCCCGGATGAGCTGGCCGGACGCCATGGGCATGGTGGTCCTCGCGGGCTTCATCGTGATGCTGCTGGTGGCGACCGGGCTGCGCGAGCGCGTCATGAGCGCCGTCCCGTACGGCCTGCGCAAGGCCATCTCCATCGGTATCGGCCTCTTCATCATGCTGATCGGCCTGGTCGACTCCGGTTTCGTCTCCCGCATCCCGGACGCCGCCCAGACCACCGTCCCGCTCCAGCTCGGCGGCGACGGTCACCTGAACGGGTGGCCGGTGCTGGTCTTCGTCCTCGGCGCGCTGCTGACGCTGGCGCTGATCGTGCGCAAGGTGTCGGGCGCCATCCTGATCTCGATCGTCGCGATGACGGTCCTCGCGGTGATCATCAACGCCGTCGCCAAGGTCCCGTCCTGGGGCCTGACGACGCCGAAGTGGCCGGGGAACCCGGTCGCCACCCCGGACTTCGGCCTGATCGGGAAGTTCAGCCTGTTCGGCGGCTTCGAGAAGGTCGGCGTGCTGACCGGCGTCCTCTTCGTCTTCACGGTCCTGCTGTCGTGCTTCTTCGACGCGATGGGCACGATCATGGGCGTCTCCGACGAGGCGAAGCTGACCGACGCCGAGGGCCAGATGCCCGGCATCAACAAGGTCCTCTTCGTCGACGGCATCGCCGTCGCGGCCGGCGGCGCCAGCTCCTCCTCCGCCACCACCTGCTTCGTGGAGTCCACGGCCGGGGTCGGCGAGGGCGCGCGCACCGGCTTCGCGAACATCGTCACCGGCGCCCTCTTCGCCGTCGCGCTGTTCCTGACGCCGATCGCCACCATGGTCCCGTCGCAGGCGGCCACCCCGGCGCTGCTCGCGGTCGGCTTCCTGATCCTGTCCGGCTCGATCAGGGAGATCGACTGGTCGGACGCCACCATCGCCGTCCCGGCCTTCGTGACGATGCTGATGATGCCGTTCACCTACTCCATCACCAACGGCATCGGCATGGGCTTCATCACCTTCGTGGTCCTGCGCCTGGCGGCGGGCCGCGCCAAGGAGGTGCCGGTGGCGATGTACGCGGTCTCGGCGGTCTTCGCGTTCTACTACCTGATGCCAGCCCTCGGCCTCACCTGATCCGGCGGACCGGGTGGGCGCCCGGCCCGGGTCTCAGGTGATCCGGTCGGCCCCGTAGAACCGGTCCGTCTCGTCGACGGCGGTCTTGAACCGCTCGTCGAAGTCGTCCCGAATGAGCGTCCTGACCACGTAGTCCTGGACGCTCATTCCCCTTTTCGCCGCATGGCCCCTGAGCCGCTCCAGCAGCTCCCCGTCTATCCGCAGGCTGAGCACGTCGGTCCTCATGTCCATGAGGGTTGCCGGACGGGCCGGGCCCCCGGGTCGGTTTTCGGAACCGGCTCACCCGTACGGGTGACGAAAGGGTTCAGTGGCGGGAGTCACGGGAACGGTCCCGCGTTCCCGCTGGTACTTAGCGAGAGTAATGAGTTACGCTAAAGGAATGTCGGACCTCAGCCATGGCGACGATGCCGCCGCCGTGAATTCCCTCCGGTCAGCCGTGATGCGGCTGTCCCGTCGACTCAAGCACCAGCGGGTCGACGAGTCGCTCAGCCCCACCGAGATGTCGGTGCTCGGCACCCTCTCCGTCTGCGGCAGCGCCACCCCGGGCGAACTGGCCCGCAAGGAGCACGTGCAGCCGCCGTCGATGACCCGCATCGTCGCGCTGCTCGAGGCCAAGGGTCTGGTCCGACTCGAGCCGCACCCCGAGGACCGGCGCCAGAAGGTCGTCACCAAGACCGAACAGGCCGAGGCCATGCTCGAGGAGAGCCGCCGCAAGCGGAACGCCTTCCTGGCCCATCTGGTCGAGGACCTGGACGAGGACGAGTGGGCGAAGATCCGCGCCGCCGCCCCCGTGCTGGAGAAGCTCGCACACCTGTAACCCAGCCCCACGAGGAGGCGACCCTTTTGAGTTCGGGACCCGGAGCAGACTCCGCCCCCGCACCGGCCACCCACGAATCCCCGCCCGCCCCCGAGCGCCCCCGCCCGTCCTCGATGTTCAGCTCCCTGCGGATCAGGAACTACCGCCTGTTCTTCGCCGGCCAGGTCGTCTCCAACATAGGCACCTGGATGCAGCGCATCGCCCAGGACTGGCTGGTCCTCAGCCTCACCGGTTCCGCCACGGCCGTCGGCGTCACGACGGCCCTCCAGTTCCTGCCGATGCTCCTCTTCGGCCTGTACGGCGGTGTCCTCGTCGACCGGCTGCCCCGCCGGCCCACGCTCCTCTTCACCCAGACGGCGATGGCCCTCACCGGCCTCGCGCTCGCCGCGCTCACCCTCAGCGGTCACGTCCAGGTCTGGCACGTCTACCTCGCCGCGTTCGCCGTCGGCCTCGCCACGGTCGTCGACAACCCGGCCCGGCAGTCGTTCGTCTCCGAGATGGTCGGCCCCGACCAGCTCCAGAACGCGGTCAGCCTCAACTCGGCGAACTTCCAGTCGGCCCGCCTGGTTGGTCCCGCCGTCGCGGGGCTGCTCATCACCGGCGTCGGCACCGGCTGGGCGTTCCTGCTCAACGGAGTGTCGTTCGTCGCGCCCATCACCGGTCTGCTGCTGATGCGCGGCCGCGACCTGCACGCCGCGCGCCGCACCCCGCGCGGCAAGGGCCAGCTGCGGGAGGGGCTGCACTATGTCGCCGGGCGGCCCGACCTGATCTGGACGATCGTGCTCGTCGGTTTCATCGGCACCTTCGGCTTCAACTTCCCCGTGTACCTCTCGGCGTTCGCGGACGACGTCTTCCACGCGGGCGCCGGCTCCTACAGCCTCTTCAACACGCTGATGGCGGTCGGTTCCCTGGTCGGCGCGCTGCTCGCGGCCCGGCGCGGCACGGCCAGGATGCGGGTCATGATCGCGGCGGCGCTCGCCTTCGGCGTCTTCGAGATCCTCGCCTCGGGGGCGCCGTCGCTCTGGCTGTTCGCGCTGCTGATGGCGCCGATCGGGATGTTCGGCATGACGATCAACGTCACGGCGAACACCAGCATCCAGATGTCCACCGACCCCGCGATGCGCGGCCGGGTGCTGGCCCTCTACATGATGGTGTTCCTGGGCGGCTCCCCGGTGGGCGCCCCGATCGCCGGCTGGGTCACGGACGCGTACGGCGTCCGCGCGGGCCTCGCCGTCGGCGGGGTGGTCTCGGCGGTCGCCGCGGTCGCCATCGGCCTGGTCCTCACCCGGGTCGGCAACCTGCGGCTCTCGGTCGGCTGGAACGGCGGCCATCCGCACGTCCGGTTCGTGCCGAGGGAGGCCAGGGAGCAACTGGCCGCGGCGTGAGCCCCGCCGGCCGCTCCCGGTCACCGGGGGTGGTCGGCGGAGGGCCGCCGGGCGCGGGCGGCTAGGCTCGACCGCGTGGACCCGAAAACCCGGAACCGGATCATGGCCGGTGCGCTCGTGCTGATGTTCGTGGTGGTCGCGGTGGCGGCGGCGGTCGGCAGGTAGCCGACGGGCGCCCCCGGCGGTCGGTCGGGAGCGCCGCGCGGGGTGCGGTGCGAGGGTGGCTGACCGCGGGTGGGAGCCGACCGGGCCGCCGCGGGTGAGCCCCGGCGGCGACGGCTGACCGCAGGTGGGAGCCGGTCGGGCTCCCGCGGGTGAGCCCCGGCGGCGACGCCGGGAGAGTCCCGGTCGTCGTCGGACGGACGATCGTCGAGCCGCCGCGCGCGGTCTCGCCGCCCCGCCGCCCCCCCCGCGGAACTTCCGGCCGTGCGCCCCGGGTCCCCGCCGTGGCGCACGGCCGTTCAGGTCACCAGGCGAAGGCCTCCGGGGACGGACCGGGGCCGGGGAAGATCTCGTCCAGGGAGGCGAGCAGCTCCTCGGACAGCTCCAGGTCCACCGCGCGGACCGCCGACGCGAGCTGGTCGGCGGTGCGGGGGCCGACGATCGGGCCGGTCACGCCCGGCCTGGTCAGCAGCCAGGCCAGGGCCGCCTCACCGGGCTCGATGCCGTGCTTGTCGAGCAGGTCCTCGTAGGACTGGATCTGCGCGCGGCTCTTGGGGTCGGCGAGGGTCTCGGCGGCCCGGCCACTGGCCCGGCGCCCGCCCTCGGTCTGCTTCCTGATGACCCCGCCCAGCAGACCGCCGTGCAGCGGCGACCAGGGGATGACCCCGAGCCCGTACTCCCGCGCGGCCGGGATCACCTCCATCTCGGCCCGCCGTTCGGCCAGGTTGTACAGGCACTGTTCGCTGACGAGGCCGATGGTGCCGCCGCGCCTGGCGGCGATCTCGTTGGCCTGGGCGATCTTGTAGCCGGGGAAGTTGGACGACCCGACGTAGAGGATCTTCCCCTGCTGCACGAGGACGTCGATGGCCTGCCAGATCTCGTCGAGCGGGGTCTGACGGTCGACGTGGTGGAACTGGTAGACGTCGATGTGGTCGGTCTGGAGCCGCTTGAGGCTGGCGTCCACCGCGCGCCGGATGTTCAGCGCGGAGAGCTTGTGGTGGTTGGGCCAGGCGTCGCCCTCGGGGCCCATGTTCCCGTACACCTTGGTGGCGAGCACGACCTTGTCGCGCCGGTCGCCGCCCTGGGCGAACCAGGTGCCGATGATGCTCTCGGTGCGGCCCTTGTTCTCGCCCCAGCCGTACACATTGGCGGTGTCGAAGAAGTTGATGCCCGCGTCCAGCGCCGCGTCCATGATCGTGTGGCTGTCGGCTTCGTCGGTCTGCGGCCCGAAGTTCATGGTGCCGAGGACCAGGCGGCTGACTTCGAGTCCGGTACGTCCCAGCTGCGTGTACTTCATGGTCACCAAGCCAACGTCGTGGAGTGCGCTCTAGGCAAGGGACACGGTCACTCGCGCGGGAAGTCGGCGGTGTCGAGGATGAGGTCGACGACGGTCCCGGTCAGGTCGACGCCACCGCCGAAGTCGACCCGGGTACAGGTGGCGTAGTCGCCGTCCTTCGGGTCGGTGTGGGCGTAGCAGCGGCCCTGGTACGGGTCGACGACGAGGTAGACGGGGACCTCGGCGACGGCGTAGGCGGTCTTCTTCGGGCCGTAGTCGTTGGCGGCGGTGCCCTGGGAGATCACCTCGGCGACGAACTCGACGTCCTCGTGGCTCCAGCGGCCCCGCTCGTCCTTCTCGGCGGAGGCGCGGAGCTTGGCTACGTCGGGGCAGAAGCCGTTGTCGTTCCCGGGGAAGTCGATGCGGACGTCGGAGAAGACGCGCACGTCCATCCCGAACCTGTCCTCGACCGCCCGTACCGTCCGGCGGATGATCTCCCAGTGAGAGTCCCGCTGCGGTGTGATGTGGACGCTGCCCCCGACGATCTCGACCCTGAATCCTTCGGGGACGGGCATCCGTTCCAGCCGCTCGAACCACTCGTCCAAGCTGGGGCTGTTGGTATCGGCCATCGCGATCCTGTCTTCAAGGACGGCCATCGTGGCGCTCTTCCCCGGCGGCACCATGCACAAGTGCCACCGCGCGGTACAACGATACGAAGGTCGCCCGGGACACGGCTACCGCCGCATATGCCTCGGGCACGGTCGGCCGCGGTGCTCGCCGTCCCGGGGCTGCCCCTACCCGTCGTACCCGGCTCCGACCCCCCAGCCCTGGTGCAGGGCGTTCGCGAAGGCCGCCGCGATCTGGTGTTCGCCCGCCGGGTTCGGGTGGGTGCCGTCGTAGGTGTGCCGGTGGAGGTCGTACGACGGCGGGACCGACGCCAGCAGCAGCGGTGAGCGGGGCTCGTCCAGGTCGGCGACGGCCTTCGCGAGGAGTTCGTTGAAGAGGGCGACCTCGGCGGCGAAGGAGTCGTCCGCGGCGCACCGGATGTTCGGTACGACCGGCAGCACCACCATCCGGACCCGCGGCGCGGCCGCGCGGGCCCCGGCGACGAAGGCGCGGACGTTCTGTGCCGTCTGCCAGGGGTTGGTGTAGAAGCCGAGGTCGATCAGGCCGAGGGAGACGAGCAGCACGTCCGCGCGGGTCTCGCGGACGGCGTCGCCGATCAGCGGGGCCAGGTGGGTCCAGCCCTCGCCCCAGCCGGCCAGGTGCCCGCGCGGGAAGCCGGGGTCGGCGTACCGGTACGA
Source organism: Streptomyces griseoviridis (assembly GCF_005222485.1). Taxonomy (NCBI): domain Bacteria; kingdom Bacillati; phylum Actinomycetota; class Actinomycetes; order Kitasatosporales; family Streptomycetaceae; genus Streptomyces; species Streptomyces griseoviridis. The sequence goes on along the minus strand of NZ_CP029078.1, from coordinate 4,122,468 downwards.
GGTCGGCGCGTCGGTGGACGGGTCGTAGAGCGTCTCGCGCGGGCCGACGAGGGTGAACGGGCCGTCGTGCGTGGCGCACAGGTGCTGCCAGATCCGGTACCGCCAGGTGTGGTCACCCGCGCTTCCGATCGTCATGGAGTCGCCGACGGGCATGAACCTGAGCATCCGCTCATGATGGACGACCGGCCGTCCCGCCGGGGTGTGAGGCCGGACACCCGGACGGGAGCAGAGCGGGAGGAAACGTACATGCGGGCGGGTGGAGCCGGTGGCGGGCGGCGGCAGGGGCGGTCCGTGGCCGAGGGCGGCGGCCGGCAGTGGCAGGCTTGGCCCATGCGCCGACCGTTCGCCGTACTCGCCGTGCTTGCCGCAGTCTCCGGGTCCCTGTTCGGCGTCTCCGCCACCCCGGCCGCCGCCGAAGGGGACGGCGGGTTCACCATCAAGGACCCCCGGATCGCCGAGTCGAGCGGACTGGCCGCCTCGCGCTTGCACCCCGGCGTCTACTGGACCCACAACGACAGCAGCGACGGCCCGTACATCTACGCCGTCGACGGCCGCACCGGCGAGACGGTGGCCAGGGTCACCCTCAGCGGCATCGGTTCCCCGCGCGACGTCGAGGCGATCTCCATCGGCCCCGACAACCAGATCTACGTCGGTGACATCGGCGACAACCTCGGCGGCACCTGGCCGTACGTGTGGATCTACCGGCTGCCCGAGCCGAAGACGCTTCAGGACCAGACGGTCAGGGCCACCCAGTTCGTCGTCAAGTACGAGGACGGGGCGCGCAACGCCGAGTCGATGGTCGTCGACCCGAAGACCGGCCGTGTCTACATCATCGACAAGGACGAGGACGGCGGCCACCTCTACCAGGGCCCCGCCACGCTCTCCGCGACCGGCGCCAACATCTTCCGCCCGATCGCCCCGGTCGACCTGTGGGCCACCGACGCGGCGATCTCCCCCAACGGCGAACAGCTCGCCGTGCGCGGCTACTTCGGCGGGATCTGGTACGACTGGAACGGCGGCGAGATCAAGCGCGGGGGCCGTCTCGAGGTGCCGCTCCAGCGGCAGGGCGAGTCGGTGACGTACTCCGTCGACGGCACGAAGCTCCTCTTCGGCAGCGAGGGCGCGCAGAGCCCGGTCCAGGTGAAGGACGCGCCCGGTGGCGCGGGCTCCGCCAAGTCGCCTTCCTCGGACGGTGGTTCGCAGGCGTCCGGGGACAACGGCGCTGGTGGCGTGGGTGACTTCAAGGTGGCGGGGCTGGTGGCGGTGGCGGCCGTGGTCGCGGCGTTCCTCGGCCTGCGACGGCTGACGCGTCGCAAGTGACGCCGTAGTCCTTGACGTGTCCCTGATAGCTGGCTTCCATGGACTCGGCGGGTGGTGGGAGCGCTCCCATCTGCATTCCGGACCCGCACTCCGGAGAGGAAGCAGCGACATGTCACGCAGCTCCACGTTCGGCGGTAACGCCCTCCGCGGCGCGCGCAGATTGCTCTGCGCGGCCGCGCTCCTGCTCCCGCTGTCCCTCGGCCTCGGCCCTGGCGCCCCACCGGCCGGGGCGGCGACCGACCCGGCCGGGGCGGTGGCGCGGGCGGACGCGGGCGCCGGGTACTGGCACACCAGCGGCCGGCAGATCCTGGACGCGGCCGGGCAGCCGGTCCGGATCGCGGGCATCAACTGGTTCGGCTTCGAGACCAGCAACAACGTCGTCCACGGCCTGTGGTCCCGGGACTACAAGAGCATGATCGACCAGATGCGGACGCTCGGGTACAACACGATCCGGCTGCCCTACAGCGACGACATCTTCAAGAGCGGCGCGGTCCCCAACAGCATCGACTTCTCCAGCGGCAAGAACGCCGACCTCCAGGGCCTCAACTCCCTCCAGGTGATGGACAAGATCGTGGCGTACGCGGGTCAGGACGGCCTCAAGGTGATCCTCGACCGGCACCGCCCGGACGCCGCCGGCCAGTCCGCGCTCTGGTACACGGCGTCGGTACCGGAGTCGACGTGGGTCACCAACCTCAAGGCGCTGGCGACCCGTTACGCGGGCCAGACCACGGTCGTCGGCATCGACATCCACAACGAGCCGCACGATCCGGCCTGCTGGGGCTGCGGCGACACGGCGACGGACTGGCGGCTCGCGGCCCAGCGGGCGGGCAACGCGGTGCTGTCCGTCAACCCCGACCTGCTGATCTTCGTCGAGGGCGTCCAGACGTTCAACGGCGTCTCCGGCTGGTGGGGCGGCAACCTGATGGGTGTGGGCCAGTACCCGGTCCAACTCAGCGTCGCCAACCGGGTGGTGTACTCGGCGCACGACTACGCCACCAGCGTGGCCCAGCAGAGCTGGTTCAGCGACCCGACGTTCCCGAACAACATGCCGGGCGTCTGGGACAAGTACTGGGGCTACATCTTCAAGCAGAACATCGCGCCGGTCTGGGTGGGGGAGTTCGGGACCACGCTCCAGTCGACGGTGGACCAGAAGTGGCTGGCGGCGCTGGTGGCGTACCTGCGGCCGACGTCGACGTACGGCGGTGACTCCTTCCACTGGACGTTCTGGTCCTGGAACCCCAACTCCGGTGACACCGGCGGCATCCTGAAGGACGACTGGCAGACGGTCGACACGGTGAAGGACGGCTACCTGGCGAGCATCAAGGCGGCGGGCTTCCCCAGCGGCGGTGGCGGTGGCGGCGGTGGTGGCGGCGGCACGGGCGCGGCCTGCTCGGCGTCGTACACGGTCAGCAGCGACTGGGGCAGCGGCTTCAACGGCGACGTGAAGGTCACCAATACCGGTACGACGGCGCTGACGTCGTGGAAGGTGGGCTGGACCTTCAGCGGCGGGCAGCAGGTCACCAGCCTGTGGAACGGCTCGTACACCCAGACGGGCGCGGCGGTGACGGTGACGAACGCCGCGCACAACGGCGCGCTGGCGGTGGGCGGTTCGGCGAGCTTCGGGTTCGGCGCGGCGCCGGGCGGGGGGAGTGTGAACGGGCTCACCTGCACGGCGAGTTGAGGAGTCGGCGGGCGGCGTGACGCCGGGGCCGGGCGCGCGGGGCAGGAAGCCGGCGCCCGGCCCCGGCATGCGGTGACGGCGTCCGGCGTTGGCGCCCGTACCGCCTCGCCGTCAGCCGAGGATGCGTCGGATGCCGTCCTCGAAGCGGTCGGGGAAGGTGCCCTGGGCGAGGGCGGCGCGGGCGGCGAGCAGGGCGGGGTAGTGGCCGCTGGTGACGGCTTCGTCCAGTCGGCCGGGGTCCGCGTCGGCCATCGCCTGTTCCTCCTGGGTGAGGCCGAGGGTGAAGTAGATGAGGGCGAAGCAGGTCCGCGCCGAGGTCTCCACCGAGCCGGTGTGCTCGGTGAGGGCGCCGATGACGGTGTCGGCGAAGCGCAGGGTGTGCGGTTCGGCCGCGTAGGTGCCGGTGACCAGCGCGGCGCCGTCCCGGTGGGCGAGGAGTGAGCGCCGGTAGCGGCGGATCAGCTCCAGCGCGCGTTCGGCCGGGTCCTCGGGCAGCCCGTCGTAGGTGATGGTGCCGGCGATGCCGTCGGCCATCAGCTCCAGGAGCCGCCGTTTCGTCTTGACGTGCCACAGCACGGTGTTCATGCGCACGCCGAGCCGGTCCGCGACGGCCCGTGTGGTGACCGTGTCGAGGCCCTCGTCGTCGAGGAGCCGCAGGGCCGCGGCCACGACGGTGGCGGGGGTCAGCCGGGTGCGGGGGGCCGGGGCGGCGGCGGACGGGACTTGCTTATTGGTCATTGACCTATTTTACTGGCTCGGGTAATTGGTCAGCGACCAAGAAAGGGTGAGTGTGTGATGGACGCGACGGAAGAGATCGTCATCGTGGGGGCGGGGCCCACGGGCCTGTGGCTGGCGGCGGAGCTGCGGCTCCAGGGCGTGCCGGTGACCGTTCTGGAGGCGAGGGGCGAGCGCGACCCGTACTCCAAGGCGCTCACCGTCCACCCGCGGACGGTCGAGATCCTGGGGATGCGCGGCCTCGCGGACGCGTTCGTCGGCGCCGGATTCCCGCTGCCCACCGGCCACTTCGGGGCGCTGGACAGCCGCCTCGACTTCCGGAGCCTCGACACGCCCTACCCCTTCACGCTGTTCCTGCCGCAGGCCCGCACGGAGGAACTCCTTGAGGCGCACGCGCGGTCCCGGGGCGCGCGGATTCTGCGCGGCCACCGGGTGACGGGCCTGACGCAGGGGCCCGACGCGGTCCGCGTGGAGGTGGCGGGCCCGGCCGGTGACCACGTCGTCGAGGCCCGGTACGTGGTGGGGTGCGACGGCACCCGCAGTGCGGTCAGGGCGGCGGCGGGCATCGACTTCCCCGGCACGGACGCGAGCCTGTGGGGGTGGCTCGGTGACGTGGTGGCCGACCTGTCGTCGGCCGGGGGCGCGGTGAGCCGGTTCGGCGCGGAGGGCGGGGTGATGGCGGTGCCGATGCCGGGCGGTCTGACCCGCTTCGTCGGCCTGGCACCGGAGGACCAAGTCTCGGCGTATCCGGGTGAGTTGACGTTGGAGGAGATGAGGTCGAGGGTGGTGCGGGTCTTCGGCACCGACTTCGGCATCCATGACCCGTACTGGATCTCCCGCTTCGGCAACGCGACCCGGCAGGCCGAGGTCTACCGGAAGGGCCGGGTGCTGCTCGCGGGCGACGCGGCGCACATGCACTTCCCGACCGGCGGGGTGGGCCTCAACGTCGGCTTCCAGGACGCGACGAACCTCGGCTGGAAGCTGGCGGCGACGGTGCGCGGGACGGCGTCCGAGGGCCTGCTCGACAGCTACCACGGGGAGCGCCACCCGGTGGGTGCCCGGCTGCTGGCGTCCACCCGGGCGCAGACCGCGCTGATGGCGGCCTGGTCGGTGGAGACCCAGGCGCTGCGGGACCACCTCTCGACGGCGATGAGCGAACAGCCGCAGTTCGCAAGGGGGTTGGCGGAGCAGTTGGCGGCGCTCGACGTCCACTACCCGCCCGCGTCCCCGGCGCACCCGCTGACCGGCACCCGCGCTCCCGACCTGCCCTTCGAGGACGGCACAAGTTTGTTCGCCCTGCTACGGGAGGGCACCCACGTGCTGCTCGATTTCACGGGCGGGACGGAGGCCGCGGCTGGGGCGGCTGAGGTGGCGCAGGTGGCTCAGGTCGCCGAGGCCGCTGGGATGGGCGGCGCGGGCGGCTCCGCCGTCGCCGGGGAGGACCGGATGATCCCGGCCGGTACCCGCCGCCACGCGCTCCGCCTGGCGAAGCGGGAGGGGGCGTGGGCCGAGATCCGCACGGCGCTGATCCGGCCGGACGGTCATGTGGGGTGGGCGGCGGAGTGACCGGCGAGCGGGCAAGTCAGGTGCGGGGCGGCGCGGTTGGGTGAGCAGGTGAGGAGGGCGAGGGAGAGGTAGGAGGGGCGTTCGAGATAGAACCCGAGGGAGACGTCACCTCCGGAGGCGAGCCGCTCGGCGGCGGAGGCGAGGAGGGCGGGCGGCGGCTCGTGCGCCAACCGCGCCGCGTGGAGGTGGAGTTGCTCCGCGAGCCAGGCGACGGCACGGTCGGCCTCGGCCCAGGTGCCACGGACCAGGGCGGCGGGCTTGACGAGCCAGTAGGCGGGTTCGAGCGGAGGCAGATCGGAGAGGGGGAACCCGGCGGCGACCTCCCGATAACGCTGGAGGAGTTCGGGCCGGGCACCGGGCGGCGGCGGCTCGGAGTGCGGGGGCCGCCGCAACGCCTCGTGGTCGAAACGGGACTTGGGTCCTGACCAGAGGTAGGCGTGGTGGTGCACGGGGGCGGCTACGGGTGAGGGGGCTGCTCAGCCGTCCAACCCGAACCGCGCCGGGTCGATCCCGGCGACGGCCAGCTCCTCGGTGGAGAAGCGGAGGGGTTCGAGGTCGGGCCGCTTGCTGTCCCCGAGGGCCCAGACGCCGACCCCGATCCGGGCGAGGGTGACACACCCCTCGGTACAGGGGCCGCCGCAGGCCTGGACGAAGGAGGCGGAGGTGATGTCGAGGGCGTAGAGGTCGATGCCGTTCTGCATGAGGTGCCTTCCGGATCGGTCGATGGAGGTGGGGGATTGACCCGGGACGACCGTAGGGAAGGGGCGGGGCTTGGGGGCGTGAATATTTTCGATTATTCGGGTGTGGTCACTCTGGATGCGTGGACATTCACTCAGCGCAGCCATCAAGCTTTGATCACCCAGCAGATCGACCAGGAAGGGCGGTCATCAGGTGACGCGCAGGCTGCGGTTCAACGGGACGACCAGTGATGAGGACGAGTGTCCGGCGGTGCACGAGGACGTGGACACCGGGGAAGTGATCGTGCAGGGCTCTCCCCTGACCAGCCCTGATGAGATCGGGCAGCTCCAGCACCTCTCGGAAGGGGAGGTGGCAGTGGTCGTCCCTCGTGAGTTACTCGTGGACTGGACGCCGAAGGACAGGACGCGCAGAGCGCGAGTGATCGGCCGGGACGAATTCAGCAAGTTGTTCGACAAGTTCGAGCACACGGCATGGCGGCTGGAGACCCGGCGCCGGTACGCCAGCGACGAACGCGGAGATCGTTGGCGGCAGTTCGTCGAGACTGGAGCGCTTGACGACGACCCGCAGGGGAGCGACTGGTTCCGAGCGATCGCCGACCGGGTCGCGGCAGGCAAGAGGATCGAGCGGGTGCGTCTGGTGGATGATCCACCAACCGTCGGGCAGCGCTACCTCCTCGAAAGCGCCAAGCGCAACATCGCCGCTGGTGAGGACATCCGCAACCTGTGGCGAGCAGATGCCGAGCGGCTTCGGCTCCCCGCCGAGGACTTCTGGCTGTTCGACAGCCGGATCGTCGCCCTCATGCACTTCGACGACGACGACCGCCTCATGCACGTCGAGCTGATCACCGAACCGTCGGAGGTGGTGCGCTGCTCTCGATTCAGGGATGCTGCTTGGCATCACGCATCCGAGCGGCGGGACTTCCTGGCGAAGCTGGAGCGCGCCGACTGAACGACATGTAGAGCACTGAACGGGCACCGGTGAGCACGGATTACCAGAGGGCGCGAGAGGAACTGGGGCGAAGGCTCCGGGAACTCCGGCACGAGAGTCCTCGGAGCCGGCTCACCGGCGCGGAGTTGGCCCGACGGCTCGGCTGGCCCCAGTCCAAAATCAGCAAGCTGGAGAACGGTAGGCAGACCCCCACCGACGGCGACCTCCGCGCCTGGGCCGAAGCCACCGGACAGCCTCAGGTGTTTGGTGAGCTGAGCGCGCGGCTGAAGGGCTTCGAGAGCCATATCCGGTCCTGGCGGCGCCAGTTGGCCAGCGGTCACCGCGCGGCGCAGGAGAACTACACCACTCTCGTCTCCGGCACGCGAACCATCCGGGCCTGGCAGACCGGTGTCGTCCACGGCATGTTGCAGACCCCTGACTACGCGCGCGCCCTCTTCGAAAGCCGGGCGAACCTCCGGAACACCCCGAAGGACGCCGACGACGCGGTACGCGCGCGGATGAAGCGGCAGGAATGGCTCTACCGGCCGGGCAAGGAACTGCACGTCCTCATGCTGGAGTCGGCGCTCCGGGTCAGGGTGTGCTCGGCGGAGGTCCAGGCGGCGCAGTTGGACCGGCTTCTGGGCGCGGTCGGCATGGACACCGTGCGGCTCGGGGTCGTGCCGCTCGATATCGAGACAGAACTGACCCCGGGGCACGCCTTCTCGATCCTTGACGAACGGCTGGTCACCGTCGAGGCCTGGCACGCCGGACTCATTCTCGACGACGCGGAGTCGGTCGCCCTGTACGGCCGGATCTGGACCATGCTCGCTCGCGGTGCCGTGTATGGTCCCGACGCACAGAGAGTCATCGCCCGAGCACGGAGCGGTCTGCACCGCTGAGGAAGGCTGGTGGGCCCATGAGTACCGATACCGGACGGACGCGTCCTTGGCAGGGGCGACTGGACGCAGGGCACCGCCCGGTCCAGGACGAGTGGAACTCCCTGGTGCTCAACGCGAGCACGGTGCGTTCCTGGGAGCCCGGCATCGTCCCCGGCCTCTTCCAGACCGCCGACTACGCGCGATGCGTCTTCGACGGCCTGGGTGAGCTGAGGGACATTCCCAAGGACACGAACGACGCGGTGAGCGCGCGTCTGAAGCGGCAGGAGTGGCTGGGACTTCCGGGTAAGAAGTTGCATCAACTCATCTGGGAGGGCGCGCTGCACGCCCGGCTCGGTCCGCCGGCGGTCATGGCAGCTCAACTGGACCGGATCCTCGCGGTGTTGGACCTGGACACCGTCAGCCTCGGGGTGGTGCCGTTCAGCGCCGGACTGCGACTGCTGGTCGGCAGCTCGTTCACGATGGTGGACGAACGTCTCGTCGTCGTCGAGGACTGGCATGCCGAGCACTGGCTCGACGACGCTGACGCCGTCGCGCTGCATCGGAAGGTCTGGGACGCGCACGCGCGGTCCGCCGTCCACGGCGATGACGCCCGGCAGCTCATCGTCCGCGCGCGCAGCGGTCTCACGGTCTGAGTACGTACAGCCGCACTACGTCGTCCCCGGCCTGCCGGTGAGGTGGGTCGGGGCGTTCCGGTGTCTGCCAGCAGGCTTCCTCACCCGGGAACGGCAGATAGCGGCCGGCCGCGCGGCACCGCTTGGACCAGCGGATCCAGCGCGCGTCGCGGGGAGTCGGGAGCCGCCAGACGTACGGGTCCGGTATCCGCACCTCGCGGGCGAGTTCGCGATCGTCCTCGGGACGAGTCCTACGCGGCCGGCGGAACATCGTCGCCCTCCGAGCCGGGAAGCCGGAACCTGGCCCACACGCACTTCGTGAACGGGTCCTGCCGGTGACCCCATTCGTCGGCCAGCGCCTCGACGAGGGCGAGGCCGCGGCCGCCTTCCTCGTCCGGGGTGGAGTGGTGGGGGAGGGGCAGCCGATCCCGGTCGGGGTCCGAGACCTCCAGCAGCAGGTCCCGCCCCTCCAGCGTCAGCGTGACCTTGACCTGGGCGTGCGTGACGCGGCAGTGGGTCACCGCGTTGGTGACGAGTTCGTTGGCCAACAGGACGACACAGTCGACGAGTTCGCCTGAGACGCCCCAGCCCGCGAGCGCCTTGAGCACGTGGTGGCGCGCGGTCGGGACGTGCCTTCGGTGTCTGGGGATGCGGAAGGTCTCGGTTGCGGGCATGGGGTGCCGTACCTCCTGACGTGCCGTCAAGATGCGCTCGCTGTGGGCGCCGCCATGAAGCTAGGGCGATTTTCCGTCGGCCCGCAATAGCCTTCAGTGAATACATTCACTCGTCCACTCGATCGAGTGACTCGACCCCAATGGGCGTTGCCTGTGTGTCATCGTGACCGCAGGAGAAGGGAGGGCCCATGCCCGCATCAGGACGACCGACCGTGCGCAGCAGGCGTCTGGGAACCGCGCTCAGGACGTACCGACTGGCCGCCAAGCTCGATCAGTTGGAGGCCGCGGACATCATCGCGGCAAGTCAGGCCCGCATCAGCCGCCTTGAGACCGGGCATGTCACCGCGCGCGTCATCGAGGTGCGGCTGCTGTTGGACGCGTACGGCATCAAGGACCCGGATGTCCGGGCCAAGTTGGAGGAGCTGGCCAAGCACTCCAAGAACCGGGGCTGGTGGTTGGAGCACGCGGCACATCTGCGACCTGACTATTTGGACCACATCGCGCTGGAGGACGACGCGACGTACATCCGCGAGTGGCAGCCGGTACTCGTCCCTGGGCTCTTGCAGACTCCGGCCTACGCTGAGGCGACGATCTCTGCTGGGCCGAACTACATTTCCCCAGAACAGCTGGAGCACTTGGTCATGGTCCGCGCGGGACGAAAGGCCAAGATCGATAGGGGTGATGCGGTCTATTCGGCCATCCTGTGGGAAGCGGTCATCGCTCATCCACTGATGAGTGTCGAGGTCCATCGGGATCAGCTGTCCGCGATCCTTGAGGTGGCGAAGCGACGGAACGTCACCTTGCAGGTGCTGCCTTTCAGCGCCGGTGCAATCGCCGGCTCGTCCTACGCGTTCTCCTCCTTCAGTTTCGACTCCGAGCCAGTCGTCGAGGCTGTCACCATGGAGAACCTCCTGGGCACCTCCATCATCGAGCCGCCCCAAGATCTCTCCCGTTTCAGCAATGCTTACGACCAACTACGTTCGGCGGCACTGTCACCCGAGGCAAGTGCACGGTTCATTCGCAAGGTGTTGGCCGACCTCGAGAAGGAGGCATCATGAACAGAGGTGTTGAAAACTTTCGGAAGTCGTCACACTCCTCGCAGGAGGGCAACTGCGTAGAGGTCGCCGACTCGGTTGGCGATGGCCGGGCAGCGATCCGCGACAGCAAGCACCCGGACGGCCCCCTCCTCACCCTCTCCGTCGAGAGTTGGCGGCGGTTTCTTCGGGCCGTCTGACGGGGGCGGGAATACGGATGGGAACCGGACGTGTTCCCACCCCCGTGACCACCGAACCGCCCCGCCCCGCCGTGCTGCGCTACACCGCCTTCTCCAGCGCCCCCGGCGGCGGCAACCCCGCCGGTGTCGTGCTCGACGCCCGTGGGCTCGGTGACGGTGACATGCTCGCCGTCGCCGCCGAGCTGGGGTACTCGGAGTCTGCGTTCCTCACGCCCGACCCGGGTGGGGACGCGCGGACCTTCCGCGTCCGGTACTTCAGCCCCAAGGCCGAGGTCCCCTTCTGCGGGCACGCCACCGTCGCCACCGCCGTCGCGCTCGCCGAGCGGATCGGGCCGGGTGAGCTGGTCTTCGAGACGCGCGCCGGTACCGTCCCGGTCGTGGTCACCGAGGACGGCGGCGCCCTCCGCGCCACCCTCACCAGCGTCGAGCCCTACGTCGAGGACATCGACGGCGCCGACGTCGAGGAGGCGCTCGCCGCGCTCCGCTGGCCCGCCGCCGATCTCGACCCGGCCTTCCCGCCGCGCGTCGCGTTCGCGGGGGCCCGGCATCTCGTCCTCGGCGCGGCGACCCGCGCCCGACTCGCCGACCTCGACTACGACTTCGCCCGCCTCGAAGCCCTGATGCGCCGACTCGACCTGACCACCGTCCAGTTGGTGTGGCGGGACGACACCGGAACCGGCACCGGCACGGTCTTCCACGTCCGGGACCCGTTCCCCGTCGGCGGGGTCGTCGAAGATCCCGCGACCGGCGCCGCAGCGGCCGCTTTCGGCGCCTACGCGCGGGAGTTGGGGCTCGTCGCCGAGGACGCCGTGCTCACCCTGCGGCAGGGGGAGGACCTCGGCCGGCCCGGTGAGCTGACCGTCACCCTCCGGGCGGGCGACCCGCGCGTGCGCGTCGGCGGGACCGGCGCGCGCATCGACCACTGAGGCGGGACGGGACGAGACGGGACGGGACGACGGAGGGCGCCCGGCGGTTCGTCGGAACCGCCGGGCGCCCTCCGTCTCGTCCGTCGCTGTCGCCTTAGCCGCTACAGCTTCTCGATCACGTAGTCCACGCAGCGCGTCAGCGCCTCGACGTCCGCCGGGTCGATCGCCGGGAACATCGCCACCCGGAGCTGGTTGCGGCCCAGCTTGCGGTACGGCTCGGTGTCGACGATGCCGTTGGCGCGCAGCACCTTCGCGACGGCGCTCGCGTCGATCTCGTCCGCGAAGTCGATCGTGCCGATGACCTGTGAGCGCTTCGCCGCGTCCGTGACGAACGGCGTCGCGTGCTTCGACTCCTCCGCCCAGCTGTACAGGCGGGTCGAGGAGTCCTTCGTGCGCGCCGTCGACCAGGCCAGACCGCCCTGCCCGTTGATCCACTTCAGCTGCTCGTCGAGGAGGAACAGGGTGGCGAGCGCGGGCGTGTTGTACGTCTGGTTCTTGCGGGAGTTGTCGATCGCCGTCGGCAGGCTGAAGAACTCCGGGACGTGCCGGCCCGACGCGTGGACGCGCTCGGCGCGCTCGATCGCCGCCGGGGAGAACACGCCGATCCACAGGCCGCCGTCGGAGGCGAACGACTTCTGCGGCGCGAAGTAGTAGACGTCCGTCTCCGCGATGTCGACCGGCAGGCCGCCCGCGCCGGACGTGGCGTCCACCAGGACGAGCGCGCCCTCGTCGGCGCCCGCCACCCGCTTGATCGGGGCGGCGACACCCGTCGACGTCTCGTTGTGGGTGAAGGCGTACACGTCGACGCCCGCCTCCGCGCGCGGCTCCGGGTGGGTGCCCGGGTCGGCGGAGACGATCGTCGGGTCGGCCAGCCACGGCGCCAGCTTGGCCGCCTTCGCGAACTTCGAGCTGAACTCGCCGAACGTGAGGTGCTGGGACTTGGAGGAGATGAGACCGTGCGTCGCGATGTCCCAGAACGCGGTCGAGCCGCCGTTCCCGAGGACGACCTCATAGCCGTCCGGGAGCTGGAACAGCTCGGTCACGCCCTCGCGCACCGAGCCGACCAGGTTCTTCACCGGTGCCTGGCGGTGGGAGGTGCCCAGCAGGGACGTGCCGGTCGCGGCGAGGGCGTCCAGCGCCTCCGTCCGCACCTTGGAGGGTCCCGCGCCGAAACGTCCGTCCGCGGGCTTGATGTCAGAGGGGATCTGGATCTCAGCCACGCAGGGAGGGTATCCGCTGGAGGAAACGCGGGCGAAACGTCGTCCGTCGGGTGAGACGCCGCCGGTGGGGGGAGGGAACCTGGAGCCCCGTACCCGCCGGTCCGATGGTCTTGAGGTGAACGCATGTCGGAACGTGACGCGTCGCTCGAAAGGGAGCTGCGCGACGCCGTCCGCGGTGACGTCGGGTTCGACGTCACCTCCCGGGCCCTGAACACCATGGACGCCTCCAACTACCGGCGGGTCCCGCTCGGCGTCGTCGCGCCCGTCGACGCCGACGACGTCGCCGCCGTCCTCGCCGTCTGCCGCGCGCACGCCGTGCCCGTCGTCCCGCGCGGCGGCGGCACCTCCATCGCCGGGCAGGCCACCGGCACCGGCGTCGTCCTCGACTTCACCCGGCACATGAACGGCCTGCTCGCCCTCGACGCCGAGGCCCGCACCGCCGTCGTCCAGCCCGGCCTGGTCCTCGACCGGCTCCAGGCCGCCGCCGCCCCGCACGGCCTGCGCTTCGGCCCCGACCCGTCCACACACGGCCGCTGCACCCTCGGCGGCATGATCGGCAACAACTCCTGCGGCTCGCACAGCGTCGCCTGGGGGACCACCGCCGACAACGTGCACAGCCTCGACGTCCTCACCGCGCGCGGACGACGGCTGCGCGCCGGACGCGGGTGGGCCGGCGCCCCCGACGGACTGCGGGCCCTCGTCGAACGGGACCTCGCCCTGCTGCGCACCGGGTACCCGGAGCTGCCCCGACGCATCTCCGGGTACGCGCTCGACGCGCTGCTGCCCGAGAACGGCGTCGACGTCGCCCGCTCCCTCTGCGGCTCCGAGGGCACCCTCGGCGTCGTCACGGAGGCCGTCGTGCGGCTCGTCGAGACGCCGGCCGCGCGCGCCCTCGCCGTCCTCGGGTACGCCGACGAGAGCGCCGCCGCCGAGGCCGCCGCCGGGCTGCTGCCGCAGGGGCCGCTCACCGTGGAGGGGATGGCCGCCGACCTGGTCCCGGCGTCCGGCGCCGGGCTGCCGCGCGGCGGCGCCTGGCTGTTCGTCGAGACCGGCGGCGCGAGCGACGGCGAGGCACGCGCGCGTGCCGACGCGATCGTGCGGGGCGCCGACTGCCTCGACGCGCGCGTCGTCACCGATCCGGCCGGGCAGCGCGCGCTGTGGAGCGTCCGCGAGGACGCCAGCGGCACCGCCACCCGGACGCCCGGCGGCTCGGAGGCGTGGCCCGGCTGGGAGGACTGCGCCGTGCCGCCCGCCCGGCTCGGCCCCTACCTGCGGGAATTCCGGAAACTCCTCACCGCGCACGGGCTGCGCGGCACCCCCTACGGGCACTTCGGCGACGGCTGCATCCACGTCCGCATCGACTTCGACCTGCTCACCGAGGCGGGCGTGGCCCGGTTCCGGCGGTTCTCCGAGGAGCTGGCCGCGCTCGTCGTCGCGCACGGCGGCTCCCTCTCCGGTGAGCACGGCGACGGGCAGGCCCGCGCGGAACTCCTCCCCGCGATGTACGGCGACGACCTGGTCGCGCTGTTCGCGCGGGCCAAGGGGGTGTGGGACCCCGACGACCTCCTCAACCCCGGCATGCTGGTGCGGCCCGACCCGCTCGACAGCAACCTGCGCTTCGCCGTCCTGCCGCGCGAACCCGTCGACGTCGCCTTCGGGTACCCGTCCGACGCCGGGGACTTCTCGGCCGCCGTCCGCCGCTGCGTGGGCGTCGCGAAATGCCGGACCACCGAGACGGCGGGCCCCGCCGTGATGTGCCCGTCCTTCCGTGCCACCGGCGAGGAACGGCACTCCACCCGCGGCCGGGCCAGGCTGCTGCACGAGATGCTCGCCGGGGACGTCGTCACCGACGGCTGGCGCTCGACGGAGGTCAGGGACGCGCTCGACCTCTGCCTGTCCTGCAAGGGCTGCCGCTCGGACTGCCCCGTCGAGGTCGACATGGCCACCTACAAGGCGGAGTTCCTGCACCACCACTACGCCGGACGACGCCGTCCCGCCGCCCACTACTCGATGGGGCTGCTGCCCCTCTGGCTGCGCTGGGTGACCCGCACCCGGACCGCCACCGCCGTCAACGCGCTGGCCCGGGTGGGCGTCCTCGCCCGGCTGGCGAAACGGGCGGCGGGAATCGCGCCCGAACGACAGATCCCGGAACTGGCGAGCGAGACGTTCAGCACGTGGTGGGCGCGGCGGGGGAGGGCGGACGGGGGGAAGGCCGGCAGGGGGCGGGCCGGCAGGGGGCAGGCGGACAGCGGGAGTGGCAGCGGGAGTGGCAGCGGGAGAGGCGAAGACGCGGGCGTGGGCGGGACCGGAGCCGGGGCGGGGGCCGGGGCCGGGACCGGGGCGGGGGCCGGGGCCGGGGCCGAGACCGGAGCCGAGACCGGAGCCGGGGCGGGGACCGGGGCCGGAGCCGAGACCGGGACCGGGGCCGGGGCCGGGCCGCTCGTCGTGCTGTGGCCCGACACCTTCACCGAGCACCTCTCGCCGTCCGTGGGGCGGGCCGCCGTGCGCGTCCTTGAGGCGGCCGGCATCACGGTCGTCCTGCCGCCGACCCGGCGCTGGACGACCGGGCGGATCGCCGACGGCCACACCCGCCTCCTCAACCCGTTCGCCCCGCGCGGCCGGGTCTGCTGCGGCCTGACCTATGTCTCCACCGGCCAACTCGACCGCGCGCGAGCCGTGTTGCGCCGCACCCTCGACCTCCTCGCCCCGATCCTCGACGACGACGGCGCCGACGGACCGCCGCTCGTCGTCCTCGAACCGAGCTGCGCCGCCGCCCTCCGCACCGACCTGCCCGAACTGCTCCACGACGACCCGCGCGCGGCCCGTCTCGCCGCCCGCGTCCTCACCTTCGCCGAGGCCCTCGAAAGCCTCGCGCCCGGCTGGACCCCGCCCGCCGTGGACCGTCCCGTCGCCGGGCAGACCCACTGCCACCAGCACGCGGTGCTCGGCGACGCGCCGGACCGCAGGCTGCGCGAGGCGGCGGGACTCACCGGCGAACTCTCCGGCGGCTGCTGCGGCCTCGCGGGCAACTTCGGCTTCGAGAAAAGGCACTTCGAGGTGTCGACGGCCTGCGCGGAGGAACAGCTCCTGCCCTCGGTGCGGGCCGCGACCGCCGCCACGGCGATCCTCGCCGACGGCTACTCCTGCCGCACCCAACTGTCCCAACTGGCGGGCATCAGAGGCACCCACCTCGCGGAAATCCTCGCGGAGGCCCTGCCGCGGACGCCGGGGGGAGCAGACGGGGGTGAGTGATCTCAGGCGCTCCGGACCATGAGGAGCTGAGGAGAGGTTCAGGGCAGGGTGCCTGGCATCTTGAAGGACGCCCAGACCGTCTTCCCGACGAGGTGCTCCGTGACCCCGAGGTCGTCGGCCACCTCACGGACGAGGAGCAGGCCACGGCCGGTGCACGCCTCGCTGTCCGCGTCCCGCGGGGTCGGAGTTCCGCCACCGCTGTCCCGGACACCGAGCCGGACGATCGTGTCGTCCCAGGAGACGGTCACGCTGTACTCCCGCCCCGGCGGTACGCCGTGCAGCACCGCGTTGGTGGCCAGTTCCGAGGCGCACAGCCGTATGTCGTCCAGCCGGTCGCGGCAGCCCCATTCCGTCAGGACCTGGACGACGAAGTCGCGGGCATCGCGCACGGAGGCGCGTGAACGGGGGAAACGGCGTTGCCGTGACAAGGGCACGAGAGGGCCACCGCCTTTGGCTCTGGGCGTTTGACGGCGTAACCTTATCGCTATTCGCGAAAGGTAGCTAGGTTGAGATGGATCGCACACGTGCCCCGTCAGCGGGGTCGCCTAACGTGTGACGCGGCAAGCTCGGGCAGAGGTCTTCGGGTGAGGGTGCGGGAGGGTGTTGTGGGTGTCGGTGGGTGGATCAGTACGTCCGTGCCGTATCTGACGCCGCGCGCGGCCGGGCAGGGTGACGCCTGGGCCGCCGAGGCGGCGGCTCGCGGGCGGCGCGGGACGCAGCGGATCGTGCGGGCCGGTGAGGTGCCCGCGCCCGCCGAGGTGGCCGGGCTCCTCGGCGTCGAGGACGGTGCGACGGTCGTCGTGCGGAGGCGGGTGATCCTCCTGGACGACGAGCCGAGCGAACTGACCGACACCTACTACCCGCTCGCCATCGCCCGGGGCACCGGACTCGCTGGCACCGCCAAGATCCCCGGCGGCGCCGTCACCCTCCTCGCGGACCTCGGCCACGTCGGCGCCCTCGTCCGGGAGGACGTCACGGCGGACCTCCCCGACGACGACGAACGGCACGCCCTGCGGACCGCCCCGGGCGAGCCGGTGCTGCGGCTGACCCGAGTCACCCTGGACCGCGACGAGCGCCCCCTCCAGGTCGACCGCATGGTCATGCCCGCACGACGGCAACGGCTGCGCTACGAGATCAGGATCGGGTGACGACGATCGTGCCCAAGGCCGACCCGGAATCCTTCGACCGCCGTTCGCTGCACGAACGCATCGCGGCCGACCTGCGCGACGACATCATGAGCGGGGAGCTGCCGCCGGGGGCCAGTCTCCCGTCCACCGCACAGCTCAAGACCCGCTTCGACGCCTCGAACGCCACCGTGCAGAAGGCGCTGCTGCTCCTCAAGGACGAGCACCTGGTGGTGGGGCGCGCGGGCGCCGCGGTGACCGTCCGTGAACACCGCCAGCGCACCGTACGTCCGGCGGCCTCCCTCGCGCCCGCCGGAGCCGGCGAGACGCACCGCTGGCTCACCGAGGCGGCACGCCACGGTACGCACGCCCGCAGCGAACTTCTGGACGTCGGGGAGAGGCGTCCGCCCGCAGATGTCCGAGCCGCCCTCGGGCTCGCCGAGGACGGCACGGCGCTGCTGCGCGCCCAGCTCCTGCTGATCGACGACGAACCCGCCGAACTCGTCTCGTCGTACTACCCGTTGGACATCGCTCGCGGTACGCCCATGATGGACCGGCGCAAGATCAGAGGCGGCACTCCGGTCCTCCTGGACGCGCTCGGCCACCCGCCCCGCCGCAGCGTGGACCGCGTCTCCGCGAGGATTCCCACCCGCGAGCAGTACGAAGCCCTGCGCCTCACCAGCAGCCTGCCCGTCCTGCGCACCCTCCGGGTCGTCCACACCGATGGCGCCGACGGTGAACGCCCCATCGAGGTCAGTGTGATGGTCAAGGCCGGTCACCTGTACGAGGTGGAGTACGAGTTCCGGCCCGAGTGACGGCAGCGCCCCGCTGGCTCCGTGAGTGGTGAGTGCCACCCCTGACAGTGGTGTCATCAGTTCACACACCTGACCGAGTCCACTACCCTGGACTCAGAAGTCCATCGCACTGCACGAACCGCACCCGCCCGTCAGGCCCGAGCCCCCGTGGAACGCCCGTGAGCACCCCCGACGCAGCAGTCGCAGCCGCCGCCCAGGCGCCGTCCTCCCCTTCCGCCGCCGCGTCCCACGTCCCCGAACCCGGTCGCCGGGGCTCCCTCGGCCCGGTCGGGCTGGTGCTCGCCGGGGGGATCTCCGTGCAGTTCGGCGCCGCGCTCGCGATCTCCCTGATGCCCAGGGCGGGCGCGCTCGGCGTCGTCTCGCTGCGGCTGCTGGTCGCCGCGATCGTGCTGCTCCTGGTCTGCCGGCCCCGGCTGCGCGGCCACTCGCGGGCCGACTGGGGCACCGTCGTCGTCTTCGGCGTCACCATGGGCGCCATGAACGGCCTCTTCTACCAGGCCGTCGACCGCATCCCGCTCGGCGCCGCCGTCACCCTGGAAGTGCTCGGGCCGCTCGCCCTCTCCGTCCTCGCGTCCCGCCGCGCCGTCAACGCCGTCTGGGCCGCCCTCGCCCTGGTCGGCGTCTTCCTCCTCGGCGGCGGAGGCTTCGACACCCTCGACCCGGTCGGCGTCGCCTACGCGCTCGGCGCCGGTGCCATGTGGGCCACGTACATCCTGTTCAGCGCCCGCACGGGACGCCGCTTCCCACAGGCCGACGGGCTGGCGCTCGCCATGGCCGTGGCGGCGGTCCTCTTCCTGCCGCTGGGCATCGCCGAGTCCGGCTCGAAGCTCCTGGACCCGACGACGCTGCTGCTCGGCGCGGGCGTCGCGGTGCTCTCCTCCGTGCTGCCCTACACGCTCGAACTCCTCGCCCTGCGCCGCCTCCCGGCCTCCACCTTCGCCGTCCTGATGAGCCTGGAACCGGCGATCGCGGCGACGGCCGGCTTCCTCGTCCTGCACCAGGCGCTCTCCGCGACCCAGGCGCTCGCCATCGCGTTCGTCGTCGCGGCCAGCATGGGCGCGGTGCGGACCCAGGTGGGACGGCGGCGCCGGACGCGGGCGAAGGCCCGGGACACGGGCAGGGGCGAGGGCGACGGTGACGGTCGTCGGGTTCAGGCCTCGGGCGAGTGATCCCCGCCCGGCGGCCTGCCTGGGCATCCGTGCCGTCGTTACCCTGGACCGGTGATCGGCAACCTTGAGTCGTTCCAGGACGAGCTGGCTGCCAGCGGGTTTCCGCCGCTGGTCAACAAACTGGCCGGGGCCGGCTTCCGGGGCGGGATCGCCACCTGTGACCTCGGGCCGCTGCGGCTGGTCTCCCTCGACACCCCCGAGAGCGCCTGCGTCGGGCGGGAGCGCGACGCCTCCGACGGCGAGCACCTGGCGGTCAAGGTGATGACCCGGGGCCGGACGCGGATCGAGCAGGGGCGCAGCGACGCCGACCTCGGGCCGACCGACCTGGTCCTGCTCGACCCCACCCGCGCGCTCCGGTTCGAGAGCACCGCCGCGGCGCACGTCACCATCCTGGTGCCGCGCCGGGAGCTTCGGATCAGGCCCGCGCAGATCGACCGGCTCGTCGGCAGACGCATCGACGGCAGCCACGGCCCGGGTGCCCTCGTCTCCGTGCTGGCCCGGGAGTCGGCGCGGTCGGCGTCCGCGTTCCGCGAGGCGGAGGCGCTGCGGTCGGCGGCGGCCGTCGTCGAGCTGATCGCCGTCGCACTGGAGTCGCGGCTCGGCGACGAACAGCCGGCCCCCGACGAGTGGCTGCGGAGCCGGATCGTCGGCTACATCGAGACCCGGCTCGCCGATCCCGGTCTGTCCCCGCCCGGCATCGCCGCCGCCCATCACATGTCCGTACGCCGGCTGCACAAGCTGTTCGAGGACCAGCCGCTCACCGTCGCGGCCCTGATCCGCCGTCGCCGCCTGGAGCGCTGCCGGGCCGAGCTGACCGGAAGCGGACGCACGGTCACCGCCGTGGCCGCCCGGTGGGGATTCTCCGACCCCACCCACTTCAGCAAGCTCTTCAAGGCGACGTACGGCTACAACGCCCGTGCACTGGTGACCAGCAACCGTGCGCGGACGACCAGGACGCGCCCGGCCGGCCGGGACAAGGATGGTGGTGACCAAGGCAGGCACGAGCAATAGGAGACGTCATGGCGAAGGTCAACATCGTCCGCCCCGGTGAGGGCGAGATCCTCGGCAGCGGGGCGCAGCGGATCCGCATCCTGGAGAACGGCGAGCACACCGACCACCGGCTGGGGTTCGCCGAGGTCACCATCCCGCCGGGCACCCCGAGCCCGTTGCAGCATCGCCACGCCCAGCACGACGAGGGTTTCTACGTGCTGGCGGGGACGTTTAGGTTCACCGTCGGCGAGGACCACCACGACGCCGGGCCGGGCACCTGGGTCATCGTGCCGGCCGGGGCGCCGCACACGTTCGCCAACGTCGGCGACGAGAACGCCGTCATGCTGAACACCTTCACGCCTGACCTGTACGTGCAGTACTTCCGCGACTTCAAGGCCATGATCGATTCCGGGCAGCCGGTCAACGCCGAGACCATGGGGCCGCTCTGGAAGAGCTACGCCACCGAGATCTCGGACCAGTACGCCTCGTGAAGCGCCCGCTGTGCGACCGCTGCGGCGACCGCGCAGGGCGGTGACCCTGGGCCGCCTACGCGGTGGTGGCGATGCCGCCGTCGACCGGGATCACGGCCCCCGTCAGGTACGCGCCCGCCCGGCCGGCGAGGAACACCGAGACGCCCGCCATGTCGTCGTCGCGGCCGATCCGGCGCAGGGGGGCCGCCGCCGCGATCGCCTCGCCGAACTCGTCGAGGGTCGCCGCCATCATCGTCGACGGGAACGGTCCGGGCGCCACGGCGTTCACGGTGACGTGCTGCGGTCCCAGTTCCTTGGCGAGCACCCGGGTGAGCTGGTGCAGGGCGGCCTTGCTGCTGGAGTACGAGTAGTTGGGCCGCTGGGGGATGTGGATGGCGGCGATGCTGCCGATGTTGATGATCCGCGCGGGATCGTCGGCGGTGCCCGCCTCGCGCAGTGCCGGCAGCAGCGCCTGGACCAGCCAGAACGGCGACTTCAGGTTGAGGTCGACGACCGTGTCCCAGGCCTCGTCCGGGAACGTCTCCAGCGGCTCGTCCCACAGGGCGCCCGCGTTGTTGACGAGGATGTCGAGGCGCTCCGAGCCGGCCGTGACCAGGTCGGACAGTCGCCGGCACTCGTCGTGGCGGGACAGGTCGGCGGGGACGGCCCGCACCTCACCGAACGCGGACAGCTGTTCTCGCGCCCGAGCGCACGCCTTTGCGTCGCGTGAGCTGATGACCACGCGGGCGCCCGCCTGGAGGAGGCCACGCGCGATCATCATTCCGATGCCCCGGGTGCCACCGGTGACGAGCGCGCGCTTTCCTCGCAGACTGAAGAGTTCCGCATGGGGTGTGAAGGGGTGGTCCACCACGTGCCGCCGTTCCTGTCGGTTTGTTGTCGGTGCTTGTCAGCGCTTGTTAGCGCTTGTCGGTCCTACGGGATGACGCGTCGACGCCGTCGCCGCGTCGGGTGTGGGGTTCGGCCTCCTCGCCTGTGCGGTTCAGCCGGCTCGACGCTATGACCTTGGAGTGCACTCCAAGCAAGCGGGCAAGCAAGCAGGCAAGCGAGCGGAGCCCGGTCCCGGTGGGCCAGGTCCAGCCCCCGCCGGGCCACCCCTCCCGGCCTCACCCCCTCGCATCAATTCATGCAAGCACGCTTGCTTGTTTATCGCGCCCCTGCCATGCTCCCCCTCATGGCCGACCCGACGCCCGTCATCGACGACCTGTGTGCGGAGAGCGACGAACTCGATCTGCTCGTCGCCGAGTTGGCGCCCGAGTCGTGGACGCTCGCGACTCCCGCGCCCCGTTGGAGCATCGCGCACCAGATCGCCCATCTCGCCTGGACCGACCACTCCGCCCTGCTGGCCGTGACCGACCAGGACGGCTTCCGTGTGCTGGTGGAGAAGGCCCTCGCC
Organism: Streptomyces griseoviridis; assembly: GCF_005222485.1. Taxonomy (NCBI): domain Bacteria; kingdom Bacillati; phylum Actinomycetota; class Actinomycetes; order Kitasatosporales; family Streptomycetaceae; genus Streptomyces; species Streptomyces griseoviridis. The sequence goes on along the minus strand of NZ_CP029078.1, from coordinate 4,100,742 downwards.
GCCCCCGAGTCGTTCGTCGACGCCGGTGCGGAGGAAGGGGCCGCGCTGCCGCCCGCCGAGCTGCTCGCGCGGTGGCGGGCCGGGCGGTCCGCGTTGGCGCGGGCCCTGCGCGACGCCCCGCCCGGCGCCCGCTTCCCCTGGTACGGGCCGCCGATGTCGGCCGCGTCCATGGCCACCGGGCGGCTGATGGAGACCTGGGCCCACGGCCAGGACGTCGCGGACGCGCTCGGCGTGGTCCGGGTGCCGACCGAACGGCTGCGGCATGTCGCGCACATCGGCGTCCGGGCCCGCGACTTCGCCTTCGCCGCCCGTTCGCTGGCCGTCCCCGCCGAGCCGTTCCGGGTCGAACTCACGGCTCCCGGCGGCGAGTTGTGGGGGTACGGGCCCGAGGACGCCGCGCAGCGGGTCACCGGGCCCGCCCTCGACTTCTGTCTGCTGGTCACCCAGCGCGCCCACCGCGCCGACCTGGCGGTCACCGCCACCGGCCAGGACGCCGACCGCTGGCTCGACATCGCCCAGTCCTTCGCGGGCCCGCCGGGGCCCGGACGCCCGCCGAAGGGGGCCGCCGCGTGACCGCGCCCCTGCGGATCGGCAACGCCTCCGGGTTCTACGGCGACCGCTTCGACGCGCTGCGCGAGATGCTCACCGGCGGTGAACTCGACGTCCTCACCGGCGACTACCTCGCCGAGCTGACCATGCTGATCCTCGCCAGGGACCGGCTGAAGAACCCCGACGCCGGGTACGCGCGCACGTTCCTGCGGCAGTTGGAGGAGGGGCTCGGGCTCGCGGCGGAGCGCGGGGTGCGGATCGTCGTCAACGCCGGTGGCCTCAACCCGGCCGGACTCGCCGTCGCCGTACGGGAGTTGGCCGAGCGGGTCGGGGTGCCCGCCCGGGTCGCGCATGTCGAGGGGGACGATCTCACCGCCGCGCACCCCGGCAGCCTCGCCGCCCACGCCTACCTCGGCGGGTTCGGGATCGCCGCCTGTCTGACGGCCGGCGCGGACGTCGTCGTCACCGGGCGGGTGACGGACGCGGCGCTGGTCACCGGGCCCGCCGCCGCCCACTTCGGCTGGCGGCCCGACGACCACGACCGGCTCGCGGGGGCCGTCGTCGCCGGGCATGTCCTGGAGTGCGGGACGCAGGCCACCGGCGGCAACTACGCCTTCTTCGGCGAGGTGCCGGGCGGGCTCGGGCGGCCCGGGTTCCCGCTCGCCGAGATCCACGAGGACGGCACCGCCGTCATCACCAAGCACCCCGGCACCGGCGGGATCGTCGACGTCGGCACGGTCACCGCCCAACTGCTCTACGAGACCGGCGGCGCCCGCTACCCGGGGCCCGATGTCACCGCCCGCCTCGACACCGTGCGGCTCGTCCAGGACGGGCCCGACCGGGTCAGGATCGAGGGCGTGCGCGGCGAGGCACCGCCGCCCGACCTCAAGGTCGGCCGCAACCGGCTCGGCGGCTTCAGGGGCGAGGTCGTCTTCGTGCTCACCGGACTCGACATCGACGCCAAGGCCGACCTGGTGCGCGCCCAGATGGCCGACGCGCTCGCCAAGTCGCCCCCGAAGGAGGTGCGGTGGGAGCTGGTCCGCACCGACCGGCCCGACGCGCCGACCGAGGAGACCGCGAGCGCACTGCTGCGGCTCGTCGTCCGGGACGCCGAACAGGCCGTCGTCGGACGGTCGTTGAGCGGTGCCGCCGTCGAGCTGGCCCTCGCCAGCTACCCGGGCTTCCACGTCCTCGCGCCGCCGGGGAAGGGCACGCCCTACGGCGTCTTCGAGGCCGGGTACGTGCCGCAGTCCGACGTCCGGCAGGTGGCCGTCCTGCCCGACGGGCAGCGCCACCCCGTGCCGCCGCCCGCCGCCACCCTGGCCCTCGCCGCGCTCCCGCCGCCCGCGCTGCCGAAGCCGCTGCCCGCCGGGCCGGTGCGGCGGGCGCCGCTCGGCCTGGTCGCCGGGGCCCGCAGCGGCGACAAGGGCGCGGACGCCAACGTCGGGGTGTGGGCCCGCACCGAGGACGCCTGGCGGTGGCTCGCCCACGAACTCACCGTCGAGCGGTTCGAGGAGCTGATCCCGGAGAGCCGTGGACTGCCCGTCACCCGGCACGTCCTGCCCCGGCTGCGCGCCCTGAACTTCGTCGTCGAGGGGATCCTCGGCGAGGGCGTCGCCGCCCAGCACCGCTTCGACCCGCAGGCCAAGGCGCTCGGCGAATGGCTGCGCGCCCGCCACCTCGATCTGCCGGAGGCCCTGCTGTGACCGTCCTCCCCACCGCGCTCGACGTCACGGGACAGGACTACCGTGACCACCGCGCGGCCATGCTCGGCAAGCTCGCCGACCTCGACACCGAGCACGCCAAGGCGCTCGCGGGCGGCGGCGTCAAATACGTCGAACGGCACCGCAAGCGCGGCAAGTTGCTCGCCCGGGAGCGCATCGAGCTGCTCCTCGACCCGGACACCCCGTTCCTCGAACTGTCCCCGCTGGCCGCCTGGGGCAGCGAGTACACCGTCGGGGCCTCCCTCGTCACCGGCATCGGGGTCGTCGAGGGCGTCGAGTGCCTGATCACCGCCAACGACCCGACCGTGCGCGGCGGCGCGAGCAACCCCTGGTCGCTGAAGAAGGCCCTGCGCGCCAACGACATCGCGCTCGCCAACCGGCTGCCCTGCGTGAGCCTCGTCGAGTCGGGCGGCGCCGATCTGCCGTCCCAGAAAGAGATCTTCATCCCCGGCGGCGCCATCTTCCGTGATCTGACCCGGCTCTCGGCGGCCGGCATCCCCACCGTCGCCGTCGTCTTCGGCAACTCCACGGCGGGCGGCGCCTACATCCCCGGCATGTCCGACCACGTCATCATGGTCAAGGAGCGCGCCAAGGTGTTCCTCGGCGGGCCGCCGCTGGTGAAGATGGCCACCGGCGAGGAGAGCGACGACGAGTCGCTCGGCGGCGCCGAGATGCACGCGCGGGTGTCGGGTCTCGCCGACCACTTCGCCGTCGACGAGCGGGACGCGCTGCGCCAGGCGCGGCGGGTGGTGGCCCGCCTCAACCACCGCAAGGCGTACGGCGATCCGGGTCCGGCCGAGCCGCCCCTGTACGACCCCGACGAACTCCTCGGGATCGTCCCCGGCGACCTCAAGGTGCCCTTCGACCCGCGCGAGGTGATCGCCAGGATCGTCGACGGCTCCGACTTCGACGCGTTCAAGCCGCTGTACGGGACCAGCCTGACGACCGGCTGGGCCCGCCTGCACGGCTACCCGGTCGGCGTCCTCGCCAACGCGCAGGGCGTGCTGTTCAGCGAGGAGTCGCAGAAGGCCGCCCAGTTCATCCAGCTCGCCAACCAGCGCGACATCCCGCTGCTGTTCCTGCACAACACCACCGGCTACATGGTCGGCAAGGAGTACGAGCAGGGCGGCATCATCAAACACGGCGCGATGATGATCAACGCGGTCGCCAACAGCCGGGTCCCGCACCTGTCCGTCCTGCTGGGCGCCTCCTACGGCGCCGGGCACTACGGCATGTGCGGGCGCGCCTACGACCCGCGCTTCCTGTTCTCCTGGCCCAGCGCCAAGTCAGCCGTCATGGGCCCGCAGCAGCTCGCCGGGGTCCTGTCGATCGTCGCCCGCCAGTCCGCGCTCGCGAAGGGGCAGCCGTACGACGACGACGCGGACGCCGCCCTGCGCGCCATGGTGGAGCGGCAGATCGAGTCGGAGTCGCTGCCGATGTTCCTGTCCGGGCGGCTCTACGACGACGGCGTCATCGACCCGCGCGACACCCGCACCGTTCTCGGCCTGTGCCTGTCCGCCGTGCACACCGCGCCCTACGAGGGCGCGCGCGGCGGCTTCGGCGTCTTCCGGATGTGAGGCCCATGATCTCCACCCTGCTCGTCGCCAACCGGGGCGAGATAGCCCGCCGCGTCTTCCGCACCTGCCGTGCGGCGGGCATCCGCACGGTCGCCGTGCACGCGGACCCCGACGCCGACGCCCCGCACACCCGGGAGGCCGACCTGGCGGTCAGGCTGCCCGGCGCGACCCCCGCCGAGACGTATCTGCGCGGCGACCTGATCGTGCGGGCGGCCCTCGCCGCGGGCGCCGACGCCGTCCACCCCGGCTACGGCTTCCTCTCCGAGAACGCCGGCTTCGCCCGCGCCGTCCTCGACGCGGGCCTGGTCTGGGTCGGCCCGCCGCCCGAGGCGATCGAGGCGATGGCGTCCAAGACCCGCGCCAAGGAGCTGCTGGGCATCGCGCCCCTCACCCGTGTCACCGCCGCCGATCTGCCGGTCCTGGTGAAGGCGGCGGCGGGCGGCGGCGGGCGCGGCATGCGGGTGGTGCGCCGCGTCGAGGAGCTGGACGGCGCGCTGGCGGCGGCGCGCGCCGAGGCCGCGAGCGCCTTCGGGGACGGCGAGGTGTTCGTCGAGCCGTACGTCGAGGGCGGCCGCCATGTCGAGGTGCAGATCCTCGCCGACGGCCACGGCACGGTGTGGACCCTCGGCACCCGCGACTGCTCCCTCCAGCGCCGCCACCAGAAGGTGATCGAGGAGGCACCCGCACCCGGCCTGAGCGCCGAACTCGTCGACGAGATCAGCGCGTTCGCGGAGCGGGCGGCGCGCGCCGTGTCGTACGTCGGCGCGGGCACCGTCGAGTTCCTGCTCGACGGCGACACCGCCCACTTCCTGGAGATGAACACCCGCCTCCAGGTCGAACACCCGGTCACCGAGGCCGTGTTCGGCATCGACCTGGTCGCGCTGCAACTGCGGATCGCGGAGGGCGCGGCCCTGGAGAGCGCGCCACCGCCCGCGCGCGGCCACGCCGTCGAGGCCCGCCTCTACGCGGAGGACCCGGCCCGCGACTGGGCCCCGCAGACCGGCACCCTGCACCGCCTCGCCGTCCCCGAGGGCGTCCGCCTGGACAGCGGGTACGGCGACGGCGACACCGTCGGCGTCCACTACGACCCGATGCTCGCCAAGGTGATCGCGCACGCCCCGACCCGCGCGGAGGCGCTGCGCACGCTGGCGGGCGCCCTGGAGCGGGCGACGATCCACGGCCCGGTCACCAACCGCGACCTGCTGGTGCGGTCCCTGCGCCATGACGCGTTCACCTCGGGCCGCCTCGACACCGGGTTCTACGACCGCCATCTGACGGCCCTGACCGCCCCCGACCCCGACCCGTACGCGCCGCTCGCGGCGGCCCTCGCCGACGCCCACGGCCGCTCCCGGTTCGGCGGCTGGCGCAACCTCGGCTCCGGGCCGCAGACCAAGCGGTACGCGGTCGACGGCGAGGAGCACGAGGTCCACTACCGGCACACCCGGGAGGGCCTGGCCGCCGACGGCGTCCGGGTGATCCACGCCGACGCCGCTCTCGTCGTCCTCGAAGTCGACGGCGTCAGGCGGCGGTTCGCGGTGGCCAGGTACGGCGACCGGGTCCAGGTGAACGCCACCGCCCTGACCGCGCTGCCCCGCTTCCCCGACCCGGTCGCCCCGCTGGCCCCCGGCTCCCTGGTGGCGCCGATGCCGGGCACCGTCGTCCGGGTGGCGGAGGGGCTGGCGCCCGGCGTGGAGGTGAAGGCGGGCGAGCCGCTGCTGTGGCTCGAGGCGATGAAGATGGAACACCGCGTCACGGCCCCGGTGACGGGCACGCTGACCGCGCTCGAGGTCGCCCCCGGCCGGCAGGTGGCGGTGGGCACGCTGCTGGCGGTGGTCCGCCCCGGGTAGCGGCCCACGCCCTCCCCCCTCGCACAAGGAGCAAGGCGCCGCACCGCGAGACCCGTCCCCCCGTCCCAAGGAGCCCCATGCCCACCCTGCTGGAATCCGACGAACACCAGGCACTACGCACCGCGGTCTCCGCCTTCGGGCGGCGCTACGGCCGCGACTACCTCACCCGCGTCCAGGAGGAGGGCGGCTACCCCAAGGACCTCTGGCTGGAGGCGGCGGCCCTCGGCTACATCGGCGTCAACCTCCCCGAGCGGTACGGCGGTGGCGGCGCCGGCATCACCGAACTCTCCATCGTCCTGGAGGAGTTGGGCGCGGTCGGGGCGCCGCTGCTGATGATGATCGTCTCCCCGGCGATCTGCGGCACGGTGATCTCCCGGTTCGGCACCGACGCGCAGAAGGACGAGTGGCTGCCCGCCCTCGCCGACGGCACCCGCCTGATGGCGTTCGGCATCACCGAGCCCGACGCCGGCTCCAACAGCCACCGCATCACCACCACCGCCCGCAGGGACGGCGCGGACTGGCTGCTCACCGGCCGCAAGGTGTTCGTCTCCGGGGTCGACATCGCCGACGCCACCCTGATCGTCGGCCGCACCGAGGACGCCCGCACCGGCTCCCTCAAACCCTGCCTCTTCATCGTCCCGCGCGACGCCGACGGCTTCACCCGGCGCCCCATCGACATGGAACTGAACGCGGCGGAGAAGCAGTTCGAGCTGACCCTCGACGAGGTGCGGCTGCCGCAGGAGGCGCTCGTCGGCGACGAGGACGCCGGACTGCTCCAACTGTTCGCGGGACTCAACCCGGAGCGTGTGATGACGGCCGCGTTCGCGATCGGCATGGGCCGCTACGCGCTCGGGCGGGCCGTCGAGTACGCCCGTGAACGCACCGTGTGGAAGACCCCGATCGGCGCCCACCAGGCCATCGCCCACCCCCTCGCGCAGGCCCACATCGAACTCGAACTCGCCCGCCTGATGACCCGGAAGGCGGCCCTGCTGTACGACGCGGGCGACGACGTCGGGGCCGGCGAGGCCGCCAACATGGCCAAGTACGCGGCCGGGGAGGCGTGTGTGCGCGCCGTCGACCAGGCCGTGCACACCCTCGGCGGCAACGGACTCACCCGCGAGTTCGGGATCGCCTCCCTGATCACCGCGGCCCGGGTCGCCAGGATCGCCCCGGTGAGCCGGGAGATGATCCTCAACTACGTCTCCCACCAGAGCCTCGGCCTGCCCAAGTCGTACTGACCGGCACCGCGTGGTGCGAGGAGGAACCGTGTTCCGCAGCGAGTACGCCGACGTCCCGCCCGTAGAACTCCCCATCCACGAAGCGGTCCTGGGCCGGGCCGCCGAGTACGGCGAGCGGCCCGCACTGATCGACGGCACCGACGGCACCACTCTCACCTACGCCCAACTGGACCGCTTCCACCGGCGGGTGGCCGCCGGGCTCGCCGCGCTCGGGGTCCGCAAGGGGGACGTGCTCGCGCTGCACAGCCCCAACACGATCGCCTTCCCGACCGCGTTCTACGCGGCGACCCGCGCGGGCGCCACCGTCACCACCGTCCATCCACTGGCCACCGCCGAGGAGTTCGCCGGCCAGCTGCGGGACGCGGGCGCCCGCTGGATCGTCACCGTCTCCCCGCTCCTCGACACCGCCCGCAGGGCCGCCGAACTCGCGGGCGGGGTACGGGAGATCCTGGTCTGCGACCGCGCGCCGGGCCACCGCTCCCTGCTCGACCTGCTCGCCTGCCAGGACCCGGAACCCGACGTCACCCTCGACCCGGTGACCGACGTGGCGGTCCTGCCGTACTCCTCAGGCACCACCGGACTGCCCAAGGGCGTGATGCTCACCCACCGCCAGATCGCCACCAACCTGGCCCAGTTGGAGCCCTCGGTGCGCGTCGAACCCGGTGAGCGCATCCTCGCGGTGCTGCCGTTCTTCCACATCTACGGCCTGACCGCCCTCATGAACGCGCCGCTGCGCTCCGGCGCCACCGTCGTCGTCCTGCCCCGCTTCGACCTGGAGAGCTTCCTCGCGGCCATCGAGAACCACCGCATCACCGGCCTGTACGTGGCCCCGCCGATCGTCCTGGCGCTGGCCAAGCACCCGGCGGTCGCCGACCACGACCTGTCGTCGCTGCGCTACATCCTCAGCGCCGCCGCCCCCCTCGACGCCACCCTCGCCGCGGCCTGCGCCCACCGGCTCGGCCTGCCGCCGGTCGGCCAGGCCTACGGCATGACCGAACTCTCCCCCGGCACCCACGTCGTCCCGCTCGACGCCATGGAGCACGCGCCGCCCGGCACCGTCGGCAAGCTCATCGCGGGCACCGAGATGCGCGTCGTCCCCCTCGAAGGACCCGCGCGCGACCTCGGCGTCGACGAGACCGGCGAGATCCTCATCCGCGGCCCCCAGGTCATGAAGGGCTACCTGGGCCGCCCCGACGCCACCGCCGCGATCCTCGACGCGGACGGCTGGCTGCACACCGGGGACGTCGGCCGGGTCGACGCCGACGGCTGGCTGTTCGTCGTCGACCGGGTCAAGGAACTCATCAAGTACAAGGGCTACCAGGTGGCCCCCGCCGAACTGGAGGCCCTCCTGCTCACCCACCCGGGCATCGCCGACGCCGCCGTCGTCGGCGCCCTCGACGACCGCGGCGACGAGATCCCGCACGCCCACGTGGTCCGCGCGGCCACCGGCCTCTCCGAAGGGGAGGTCATGACGTACGTCGCCGAACGCGTCGCCCCCTACAAACGGGTGCGCGCCGTCACCTTCGTCGACACCGTGCCGCGCGCCGCCACCGGCAAGATCCTCCGCCGCGTCCTGCGGGACCGGGCGTGAGCGGCGTCGGCCGCGCCCACGCGCGCGGCGTGCGGACCCTCAGCCTCGACTCCCCCGACACCCGCAACGCCCTGTCGGCGCCCCTGGTGCGGGAGTTGACGGCCGCGCTCACCGAGTGCGCGCACGACGACGACGTGCGCGCCGTCGTCCTCACCCACACCGGCACCACCTTCTGCGCCGGAGCCGACCTGCGCGACCCGCCCGCCCCCGAGGACCTGGTGCGGCTGCTGCGGCTCGTCGTCGAACTGCCGAGGCCCGTCGTCGCCCGGGTCACCGGCCATGTCAGGGCGGGCGGCCTCGGGCTGCTCGCCGCCTGCGACATCGCCGCCGCGGGCACCGCCGCCACGTTCGCCTTCACCGAGGTTCGCATCGGGGTGGCCCCGGCGATCATCTCGCTGCCGCTGCTGCCCCGCGCCGACCCGCGCGCCCTGGCCCGCCACTGTCTGACCGGCGAGCGGTTCGACACCGCCGAGGCCGTCAGGCTCGGCCTGCTCACCACCGCGGGCGACGACGTGGACGCCGTCCTCGGACCCGTCCTCGACGGGCTGCGGCGAGCCGCACCGCAGGCCCTCGCGGAGACCAAGAAGCTGCTCACGGCTAGGGTGCTCGAAGCCTTCGACCGGGACGCGGCCGATCTCACCGCGCTCTCGGGCCGGCTGTTCTCGTCACCGCCCGCGCGCGAGGGGATGACGGCCTTCCTAGAACGACGGGATCCCGCATGGGTGCTGTGACCGCAGTCGACCGCTCGCCCAAGCAGGACCGCAGCCGGGCCACCCGGCAGCGGCTGCTGGAGGCCGCCGTCGCGTGCCTCGCCGAACACGGCTGGGCGGGCTCCACGGTCTCCGTCGTCGCCGAGCGCGCCGGGGTCTCCCGGGGCGCGGCCCAGCACCACTTCCCGACCCGCGAGGACCTCTTCACGGCCGCCGTCGAGTACGTCGCCGAGGAACGCTCCACCGCCCTGCGCGCCCTCTTCCCGGACGGCGCCGCCGGTGACCGGCGGGCCGTCGTCGCCGCCCTCGTCGACCTCTACACCGGTCCGCTGTTCCGGGCCGCCCTGCACCTGTGGGTGGCCGCCTCGAACGAGGACCAGCTCGGCGCGCGGGTGACGGAGCTGGAGGCGCGCGTCGGCCGGGAGAGCCACCGGGCCGCCGTCGAACTGCTCGGCGCCGACGAGAGCGGGCCGGGCGTCCGCGAAACCGTCCAGGGCCTGCTGGACATGGCGCGGGGGCTCGGCCTCGCCCACCTCCTCACCGACGACACCGCCAGGCGCGGCCGGGTCGTCGCGCAGTGGGCGGACATCCTGGACCGGGAGCTGGCGGACTGACCGGCCCCGGCACCACCCGCCCCGGACCTCACCGCGGGCCGGGGGACGGGGGCCGGGGGTGAGGGCTCGAGGGTCAGGGGCTGAGGCGCTCCACGCGCCAGGCGCCGTCCGCCGCGGGCACGTACCGCAGCCGGTCGTGCAGCCGGTTCTCCCGCCCCTGCCAGAACTCCACCGCGCTCGGCACCACCCGGAACCCGCCCCAGTGCGGCGGCACAGGCACCTGCTCGCCCTCCGGATAGCGGGCCGCCAGTTCGGCGTAGGCGCTGTCCAGCGTGGCGCGCGAGCCGATCACCGAGGACTGCGCGCTGGCCCAGGCGCCCAGCTGGGAGCCGTGCGGGCGGGTGCGGAAGTAGGCGGCGGTCTCGTCGCGCCCGGTGCGCCGCGCCACCCCGGTCACGATGACCTGCCGTGCCACCGGGTGCCACGGGAACAGCAGCGAGACGTGCGGGTTCTGGGCCAGGTCGCGGGCCTTGCGGGAGCCGTAGTTGGTGTAGAAGACGAAGCCGTCGGCGTCGAACTGCTTCAGCAGCACCGTGCGGGAGCTGATCCTGCCCTCCGCGTCGGACGTCGAGACGACCATGGCGTTCGGCTCGTGGAGCCGCGCCCCGGTCACGACCTGTTCGAACCAGCGGGCGAACTGCTCGGTCGGCGTCGCGGCGAGCGCGGACTCGGACAGCCCCTCGGCCGAGTACCGCGCGCGCATCACGGAAGGATCGAGAGGGCCGCGGGGGACGGCGTCGGGGTCGGTCACGCGATCATCTTGCCGTATGTGCGGCCCGGAACGGGGTCACTTCACCCCTCCCTCGGGTGGCACTGAGTGCCGCAAGGGGTGCCCAAAGGTGGCACTCGGGGATATCGTGCGAGAGGCCGAGCCGTCACGCCACGAGGAGCCGCCGCATGTCCGACTTCGTACCCGGACTCGAAGGAGTCGTCGCCTTCGAGACGGAGATCGCCGAACCCGACAAGGAAGGCGGCGCCCTGCGGTACCGGGGCGTCGACATCGAGGATCTCGTCGGACACGTCGACTTCGGACACGTCTGGGGACTGCTCGTCGACGGCGCCTTCAACCCGGGACTGCCGCCCGCCGAACCGTTCCCGATCCCCGTGCACTCCGGTGACGTGCGGGTGGACGTCCAGTCCGCGCTGGCCATGCTCGCCCCGGTCTGGGGGCTGCGGCCGCTCCTCGACATCGACGCCGACCGGGCCCGCGACGACCTCGCGCGGGCCGCCGTGATGGCCCTGTCCTACGTCGCCCAGTCGGCGCGCGGCCAGGGCGTGCCGATGGTCCCGCAGACCGAGATCGACAAGGCCCGCTCCATCACCGAACGCTTCATGATCCGCTGGCGTGGCGAGCCCGACCCCAAGCACGTCGCCGCCGTCGACGCCTACTGGACCTCCGCCGCCGAGCACGGCATGAACGCGTCCACCTTCACCGCCCGCGTCATCGCCTCCACCGGCGCGGACGTCGCCGCCGCGCTCTCCGGGGCCGTCGGCGCGATGTCGGGACCGCTGCACGGCGGCGCGCCCTCGCGGGTCCTCGGGATGATCGAGGAGATCGAACGCACCGGCGACGCCGAGGGCTACGTCCGGCAGGCCCTCGACCGGGGCGAGCGGCTGATGGGCTTCGGGCACCGGGTCTACCGCGCCGAGGACCCCCGCGCGCGGGTGCTGCGCCGCACCGCGCGGGAGCTGGGCGCGCCGCGCTTCGAGGTCGCCGAGGCGCTGGAGAAGGCGGCCCTCGCGGAGCTGCACAGCCGCCGCCCCGACCGGGTCCTCGCCACCAACGTCGAGTTCTGGGCGGCCATCGTCCTGGACTTCGCCGAGGTCCCCGCCCACATGTTCACGTCCATGTTCACGTGCGCCCGCACGGCCGGCTGGTCGGCGCACATCCTCGAACAGAAGCGGACGGGACGGCTGGTGCGGCCGTCCGCCCGCTACGTGGGTCCCGGCACCCGGGGTCCTGGCGACATCGAGGGGTTCGACGCCATCGCCCGCTGACGACGGCGGTCACGGGGGCGCGGGCAGTCGGCCCGCGCCCCGCGCCCACTTCGCCCGCCCCGGAACAGCCCCGGTGGGACGTCAGGCCGGGGTCGGGGCCAGCAGGTGGGCGTGGTGGCGGCGGGCCACCGGGGGGTGGGCGCGCAGCTTGCCCTTCAGCTCGTTGTAGCCGTACTCGGCGAAGAGCGGGTTGGTGGGGTCGTCGCTCACGCCGGGCGCCGTCGCCGCGTGCGGGAACGGCAGCGGCTCGATCCGGGCGTCCAGACGCGGGTTGTAGAAGAACGGCACCGAGAACCGCTCCGTCGCGCCTGCCGGGCTGACCACCCGGTGGTTGGTGGCGACCAGATAGCCGTCGGTCGCGACTTCGAGCAGCTCGCCCAGGTTGACCACGAACGCGCCGTCGAGCGGCGGCACTTCGTGGAACCGGCCGTCCTCGCGCTGCACCTGGAGCCCGCCGACCCGGTCCTGGAGCAGCAGCGTCAGGAAGCCGTAGTCCTTGTGCGCGCCGACGCCCTGTCCCGCGCCGTCGCCTGCGCTGCCGGGGTAGCGCACCAGCTTCAGATGCGGGTGGGCGTGCGCGCCGAACACCGGGTCGTAGAAGTCGGCGGGCGCGCCGATCGACGTCAGCAGTTCGCGCAGCAGCCGGGCGGCGACCAGGCTGAGCCGGTCGATCCAGGCCAGCGCCTCGGTGCGCAGCTCGGGCAGGGCGGCGGGCCACTGGTTGGGCCCCTCTAGCCACCAGTACGCGGGCTCGTCGGGGCCGGGCGCGCGGGCGGGCCGTTCGGCGCCTATGTCGAGCTGGTCCCGCCAGTCGCGGGAGCCGCCGGTGCGCTCGTCGCCGGTGCGCGTGTAGCCGCGGAAGTGCGGCGAGTTGACGTTGTCGAGCGCCAGCCGGTCGGCCTCGGGGAGCCGGAAGAAGGCGTGCGTGGCCGCCACCAGGCGGGCGGTCTCGTCCGGTGTGATCCCGTGCCCGACGAGCTGGAAGAACCCCACGTCGTGGGCGGCGCTGTGCAGTTGGGCGTGGAGCAGGGAACGCGCCTGCGGGCCGCGGTCGGCGGCCGACAGGTCGATGATCGGGAGCTGGTCGTACGACGGGGTCGTCGAGAGGTGCGTCATCAGATGTGTCCGCGGGTGTACGGGGACCCGGGCGCCGGCCATGGGTGGGCGCGTGGCACCGGAGCCGATGGATGAAAGGGGTGCGAGGGGCGCGGGGGGTGCGCGGTCCGCGCGAGGTGCGGCGGAAGGGGCCGAGGTCAGGCGGAGCGCCGACAGCCCATGCTCGTGACGCGGACGAAGTCCACGTGGCGACGCCGAACGAGCAGAACCATGACGGAAGGGTACTGCGGCGGGTGACGGCGGCGACGGCGGCGGCGGCCGGGGGGAGCCGGGGGAGCGGTGGAGCGGGGGAGCCACGGCACCCGGGAGAACGGCGCCCGTTCCCTCGCCCTCGGCGGCGGACCTCGTCCCGGTACGGCTCGCGGTCCGGGAACGCGGACGACCCGCCAGCTCGGGTTCCTCCGCCTCGCGGCGGGAGGAGCCGGCCGGACGTACCGGCGAGCTGGCGGGTCGGTGACTGCTGGGATTGGGCCGGCTGCACGCATCCCTCACGTGCTGGTCCGGCACCGCACTCGGTGTGATGACGGGCCGCTAGCCCGCAGTCACCTCACGCGTCCGGTTTGCATACATCTGCCGAACCACCTCCCTTCTCGTGTACGACCACCCTAAGAAGGCGCGGCGCCCCGATCAACCGTTTTTCTCGCGCGGTGGTGAGAGCCGCGTGTCACGGCTCCGGTGGAGGGCGCGGGCGCGGGATGTTCTCCCGGACGCTCATGCCCGATGAGTCGGATGTGTAGGGAGAAGTACCGGATGGGTGCGATCGGTGACAGTGACCAGCCGGACGGCGTGCCCGAGCGGCGGCCCGCCCCCGCGAGGCCCGAGAGACCCGCGAGGCCCGAGCAACCCGCGAAGCCGCCGCGCGCACCGGTCGCCGAGCGGGTGCGGGGCGCGGTCGGACGGGCGCGGGCGGCGGGTCCGCCGCCGGGTCCGGCCCGCCCCGGGTTCTGGCGCAGTCCGCTGCGGGGGCCGTGGCTGACGGGCGTCTTCGGACTGGTGCTGCTGGTCGGGGTCGTGGTGCTGTTCGTGACGGGCCTGTTGTCGTACGCGGCCTACAACCCGGACCTCGCCGCGCGCAACGACCAGACGCCGGACAAGGGCTGGCTGGGGTTCTACCTGTTCACCTGGCCCACCTCGCCGCACTGGCTGTACCGGCTGACGCAGGGCGTGCACACCGTCCTGGGCGTGACGCTGGTCCCGGTCCTCCTCGCCAAGCTGTGGTCGGTGATCCCGAAGCTGTTCGAGTGGCCGCCGGTCCGCTCCGCCGCCCACGCCCTGGAGCGGATCTCCCTGCTCCTGCTGGTGGGCGGGGCCGGGTTCACGTTCGTCACCGGCATCCTGAACATCCAGCTCGACTACGTCTTCCCCGGCTCCTTCTACACGCTGCACTTCTACGGCGCCTGGGTGTTCGTCGCCGCGTTCGTCGTCCATGTCTCGTCGCGGCTGCCGCGTGCCGTCCGCGCGGTCCGGGCCGGCCGCGGGTGGCAGCCAGCGCCGGACTCGGCGGAGGCGGCCGGGCTGGTCCCGCCCCGGCCCGCGCCCGCGACGATCTCCCGGCGGGGCGCGGTCGCGACGGTGGGCGCGGGCTCCCTCGCCCTCTTCGCCGTGACGGCGGGGCAGAGCATCGGCGGCTGGTGGCGCGGGACCGCCCTGCTGGCGCCGCACGGCCGCGACCCCGGGAGCGGCCCGAACGGCTTCCAGATCAACAAGACCGCGGCCTCCAGCGGAATCCGCCCCAGCGACATCGGGCCCGCCTGGCGGCTGACGGTGCGCGGCGCGGGCCGCCAGGCGGTGCTGACCCGGGAGATGCTGCTGGCGATGCCGCAGCGGGAGGCGGCGCTGCCGATCGCCTGCGTCGAGGGCTGGTCGACCCCCGACCAGCAGTGGTCAGGGGTCCGCCTCACCGACCTCGCCGCCCTCGTCGGACTCGGCGAGGAGACCCCGCACGTGCTGGTCGAGTCGGTCCAGCGCGGCGGGTCCTTCTCCTCCGTCGTCCTCGCCGCCAACCAGGCCCGCGACGACCGCTCGCTCCTCGCGACCCGCGTGAACGGCGCCGATCTGTCACCCGACCACGGCTACCCGGCCCGCGTGATCATCCCGGCGGCGCCCGGCGTCCACAACACCAAATGGGTCACCCGCCTCACCTTCGGAGAGCCCGCGTGAAGCGCACCGGCACGGCCCTGGCCGCGGCCTTCGGGCGCCGCTACGGCGCCTCACCGCGGCGCCTCCTGCTCACCCTGGCCTGCTTCGCCGTCGCCCTCTACGCCGGTGTCCGGCTGCTGAAGGGCGACACCGTCGGGGTGGTGATCTGGTTCGTCGGCGCCGCCCTCCTCCACGACCTGGTCCTGCTGCCCGCCTACTCGCTCACCGACCGCGCCGCCCAGTTCCTCTTCCGCGGCCGGAGCCCCGCGCCAGGCGGCGTGCCGCGGCCCGGTGTGAACCACCTGCGCGTCCCGGCCTTCGTCGCGGGGGTCCTGTTCCTCGTCTGGTGGCCGCTGATCCTGCGTCAGGGCGGCCACTACACCGCCTACACGGCCCTGTCAGCGGACGGGTTCCTCACCCGTTGGCTCCTCGTCACCGCGGGCCTCTTCCTCGCCTCGGCGCTGGTCCTGGCCGTCAGGACCTGGCTGCGCCTGCGGCCGGAACGCAAGGCGGCCCGTGCTCGGGCACGAGCCCGGAGAGCCGCGGAGTGACCCGGCCCGGCCGGCGGGCCCCCGGTCGGAGGCGGCCCGCCGCCGCGCCCAGGCCGCCACCAGGACCAGGGCCGCCGCCGCTCCGTACGCGAGTTCGCTCACCGACGGCCGGGTGCCGAACGCCGGACCGAGGACGTAGACGGCGGCGCCCGCGAGGGCGACACCGAGCCACTCCCAGCGCCCGTCCAGGGCGACGAGGGCGATCAGCAGGAGCGCGTACCAGGAGTAGCCGGGCGTCAGGAGCACGAAGGCGCAGCCGGTGACGAGGAGGGCGCCGCTCCAGGGGCGTCGCGGGTCCCCGCGCCACATCACCCACCCGGACACGGCGGCGACGGCGGCGACCAGCACGGGCAGGGCCCAGGTGTCGGGGAGGACCAGCCGCAGGAGCGCGTACCGGGAGCCCGCCGACGCGTCGTCGTAGCCCTCTTCCTCCACGTAGCCGCCGAGGTAGCCGAAGACCGAGGCGTGCGAGAGGAGGACGTACGGGAGGTAGCCGATCACCACGAAGGCGGCGGCGGGCAGCAGCACGGTGGCCGCGTCGCGGAGCCGGCGGACCCCGGACAGGGCTCCGGGCAGGACGACGGCCGGCATCAGTTTCGTGGCGACGGCGGCGCCGATCAGCAGACCGCCCGCCGAGCGTCCGGCCACGGCCCGGGAGGCGACGAGGCCGAGGCCGGTGACGGTGAGGAGCACGCCCAGGATGTCGACGTGCGCGTTGTTGACCGCCTCCAGGGGGACGGCCGGGCACCACGCCCAGAGCGCGGCCTTGCGCGGGTCGTCACCGCGCCGCCGCAGGATCAGCAGCAGCGCGCCGGTGACGCCGAGGGAGATCAGGGCGGCGCCCGCCTGGAGCGGCTTGTGCCGGGCGCCGGCCGGGGAGAGCCGGTCCACGGCGAGGAAGTACGCCTCGGCGACCGGCGGGTAGATGGTGTGGACGCCCGGCCTGTTGAGGCGGGTGCAGCGGCGTTGGCCGTCGGCGCGGGGGAGCGGTGTGAGCCCCGGTTTCGCGCAGGCGGCGCCGGTGGGGAAGAGCCAGGGGTCGCGCAGCCGGGCGAGCGCCGGGTCCCGCGGGGTGTGGTCGTAGGGGGAGATGCCGGCGGACTGGACCCGGCCGTCCCAGGCGTAGCGGTAGGAGTCGGTGCTGGTGCGCGGCGGACCCACCAGCCCGGTCACGGTGACGGCGACGGCGCCCGCGACGATCAGCGGGACGGCGTGGCGGGCCGGGACCCGGCGCAGGGCCAGCAGCGCGACGGCGAAGACCGCCCAGCAGGCCGCGTACCGGCAGAACAGCCCGACGCGGTCGCTGGGATGGCCACCGTGGCCGAGGGTGAGGGTGAGCACCGTTGTCAGCGCGGCGAGCACAGCAAGCACGGCGGTGGTCGTGAGCGCGCCGCGAGGGGTGGCGGAGGTGAGGGCTTTCACCTGCGGAAGCCTTCCAGGAAGCGGTCCTTCCGCAGGCCGTGCCACCGCCGATGTCCGCGATTCGTAAGGTGTTCAGGCGGTCCGCGCGGGCCGCGCGGAGCGTGTGATGGGGGCATGCGTCTCCCCTTGCCCCCCGGACCGCCCGTCACCTTCGACGCGCCGCTGCACGACGCCCGTACCGCGACCGCGATCGGCCGCTGGCTCGGCGCGGCGATGGCGGTCTGCTTCGCGACCGGTCTCCTCAGCCACGTCCTCCAGCACCCGCCGGGATGGCTGGCCGACTCCCTGCCGAGCCGCCCGTACTGGGGCTACCGGCTCACCCAGGGCACGCATGTGGCGTCCGGCATCGCCGCGATCCCGCTGCTGCTGGCGAAACTGTGGGCGGTGTACCCGCGGCTGTTCGCCTGGCCCCCGGTGCGGTCGGTCCGGCACGCGCTGAAGCGGCTCTCCGTCGCCGTGCTCGTCGCCTCCGGACTCTTCGAACTGGCCACCGGGCTGCTGAACACCTTCCAGTGGTACCCGTGGCCGTTCAGCTTCGTCCCCGTCCACTACGCGGTCGCCTGGCTGCTGCTGGGCTCGCTGATCCTGCACGTCGCCGTCGAGTGGCCGAGGATCCGCGACCACTTCACGCTCGGCTCCCCGGGCACCCTGGCCCTGCCCGAGGCCGACGGGCCCGACCGGCGCGGCCTCCTCCTCGGCGTCACGGCCTCGGTCGGAGCGGTCACGCTCACCACGGTCGGACAGTCGCTCACCGCCCTCGGCCCGCTGGACCTCTTCGCCCCGCGCAGCCCCGCCCACGGCGTCCAGGGGCTGCCCGTGAACCGGACGGCCGCCGCCGCGGGGGTCAGCGCGGCCTCCCTGGCCCGGTGGCGGCTGACCGTGGAGGGGCCGCGCCCGTACACGCTCACCCTGGCGGAGCTGCGCGCCCTGCCGCAGCACGACGTCACCCTGCCCATCGCCTGCGTCGAGGGCTGGAGCGCGTCCGCCCACTGGAGCGGGGTCCGGGTGCGCGACCTCCTGGAGCGGGCGGGCGGCGGTCCCGGAGCGCGGGCCCGCGTGGTCTCCCTCGAAGCGTCCGGCGCCTACCGGGTCTCGGAGATGGGACGGAGCTACGCGCAGAGTCCGCTCACACTGCTGGCGCTGCGGCTGAACGGCGAGGTGCTCTCCCTCGACCACGGCTACCCGGCGCGGATCATCGCCCCGAACCGGCCCGGTGTCCTGCAGACCAAGTGGGTCGGCCGACTGGAGGTCGCGTGATGGGGCTCCGTCAGGTGGTGGGCGGCTGCGGGCTGCTGTGCGCGGCCTGGGGCGGGTGGCTGCTCCTCCAGCAGCCCGCGCCGTGGCGGATCGCCGGCTGGCTCGCGGCGGCGGTCGTGCTGCACGACGGGTTCGTCGCGCCGCTGGTGATCGGGCTCGCCGCGCTCATCGCCGCGGTGGGGCGGCGCCCGCGCGGGGTGCCGCGCGCGGCCCTGATGGTCGCGGGCTCCCTGACGGCCGTCGCCCTTCCGCCGCTGCTGCGTCCCGGCGCGGTCGCCAACCCCACCGTGCTGCCGCTCGACTACCTGCGCGACTGGCTGCTCGCCCTGGCCGCCGTCGCGCTGTTCACCCTCGGGCACGCCGGTGTGCGGGCCGTGCGGCGCCGGGTGAGCCGTCGGCCCTGACCGGGCGGGCGCCCCGCCGCGCGCCGCGCGGGTCGGGGCGGCCGTCAGCGGGTGAGGTGCGAGAAGTGCCGGCCCGCCGTCTGCCAGCTGTCGCACCGGGTCCAGCCCGCGGCCTCGGCCTTCGCGTCCAGGGCGCGGGCGCCGAGCCGCGCCCACCAGAAGGCGGCTCCGCGCCCGCCGGCGCCGTCCTCGACGTGCACCTCGACGCGTTCGTCGACGTCGGCGGCGGCCACCTCGACCAGCAGGGAGCCCCCGGGGGCGGTCAGTTCGGCGGCGCGGCGCAGCAGCGCGGCGGGGTCGCCGCCGATGCCGATGTTGCCGTCGACGAGGAGGACGGTGGCCCAGCCGCCCTCGCGGGGGAGCGGGTCGAACACCGACCGGCACAGGGCGCTGCCGCCCGCCCGCACGGTGCGGTCCACCGCCTCCGGGGTGACGTCCACGCCGAGTGCCGTGTGTCCGAGCCCGGCGAGGGCGGCGACCAGGCGTCCAGGGCCGCAGCCGATGTCGAGGACGGGCCCGGTGCACCGGGCCAGGACGGTGTCGTCGGCCGCGTCGGGCCCGGCGCACCACCGCTCGACGTCGAGCGGCAGCAGCCAGCCGTCGCGCCGGCGCAGGAACAGCGGTCCCTGCCCGGCGCGCAGGGCGTCCACGTACGGGTCCGCCTGCCAGGTGCGGGTGGCGGGCGCGGTGAGCTGCGCGGTCACCCGGCCACCGCGCACAGGCCGTGGTGCAGGGCGGCGAAGCGGGTCAGCGGGGCCGAGGCCGCGACCCGTTCCGCGTCGGCGGGCGTGTCCACGTCGCACAGCCCCGGCAGGTCCCGCACGGTGAGGCCCGCGTCGGTCAGCCGCCGCCGCTGGACCTCGCCGGTGCGGGCCACCGACATCGGGACGCCGAGCAGCAGGTCCCGGTCGGGGGCGGCGAGGCCGAGGGCCCAGAACCCTCCGTCGTCGGCGGGCCCGAACCACGCGTCCGCCTCGCTGAAGTCGAGCCCGCGCGCCAGGTGGGCGGGGGTGACCTGCGGGGTGTCCATGCCGATGAGCAGGGCCGGTCCCTCGGCCAGGGCGAACGCGGCGGCCAGCCGGGCGTCCAGGCCGCCGCTCCCCTGCGGGGCGACCTCGATGCCGTCCGGGAGCCAGGAGCCCGGCAGCCCGTCGAGGACCAGGACCCGGCGCTCGGCCGGGGTCGCCAGGACCGCCGCGAGGGTGTCCTGGAGCGCGGCGCGGGCCAGGTCGGCCGCCTGCCGCGGGGTGAAGCGCGTGGTCAGGCGGGTCTTCACGCGCCCGGCGACGGGTGCCTTGGCGATGACGAGGAGGGTGCTCACGCGGAGATCCCCTCGGCCGCCGCGCCGCGGGTGCCCGGCGGCTCGGCCAGGACCCGCCGCATGTCCCGTACGGCGTGCCAGGTGCCCCGCCAGGTCCCGGTGACCTTGGACCTGCCCGTCCTGGGCAGGTACGGGACGTCCGTCTCGGCGACCTTCCAGCCCGCGTCGGCGGCCCTGACGACCATCTGGAGCGGGTAGCCGCTGCGCCGGTCGGTGAGGTCGAGGCCGAGCAGCGCCTCGCGGCGGGCGACCCGCAGGGGGCCGAGGTCGTGGAGGCGCAGCCCGGTGCGGCGGCGCACCATCCGCGCGAGGGCGAGGTTCCCGGCGCGGGCGTGCGCGGGCCAGGCGCCGCGTCCCTGCGGGCGGCGCCTGCCGAGCAGGAGGTCCACCTCGCCGGCGGCGACCCGTTCGGCCATCGGGGCGAGCAGACCGGGGTCCATGGAGGCGTCGCAGTCGCAGAAGCAGACCAGTTCGGCCCGTGCGGCGAGGAGTCCGGCGGCGCAGGCGGCCCCGAAGCCGCGCCTGGCCTCGTGCACGACGGTGGCGCCGAGGGAGCGGGCGAGGTCGGCCGAACCGTCGGTCGAGCCGTTGTCGACGACGATGGCCCGCCAGGTCGCGGGCACCCGTGCCAGCACCCAGGGCAGGGCTTCCGCCTCGTCGAGGCAGGGCAGTACGAGGTCCGCGGCAGGCGGACAAGCAGAGGAAGTCACCCTCCACACCGTAGGAACCGGAGGGCCGAGAAGGGCGCGGAAGACCTTACGAAACGCTGACGCCCGAGCCGCACGGCGGCACGCCCGGGTCCCGCGGCCCGGCCCGGTGCCACTCTGGGGGCATGGCATCGAGCAGCGAGACCGACCGGCCCCCGGCCCCGGGTGACGTCGCGGGCCGCGTCCTGGTGGTGGACGACGACCCGACCGTCTCCGAGGTCGTGGCCGGCTATCTGGAACGGGCCGGGTTCACCGTGGAGCGGGCCGCCAACGGTCCGGCCGCGCTGGCGGCCGCCGCCGGGCGCAGGCCCGACCTCGTCGTCCTCGATCTGATGCTGCCCGGCATGGACGGCATCGAGGTCTGCCGCCGGCTGCGGGCGGGGGAGGACGGGCGGCGTTCCGTGGCGGTGGTCATGCTCACCGCGCGCGGGGACGAGGACGACCGTGTCCTCGGCCTGGAGGTCGGCGCGGACGACTACGTCACCAAGCCCTTCAGTCCGCGCGAGCTGGTGCTGCGGGTCCGGTCGGTCCTGCGCAGGGCGTCGGCGGCAACCCCGGCCGACGAGCCCGTGCTCGCTGCGGCCGGCCTGACCGTGGACCCCGCTGCCCGCCGTGCGACCCGGGACGGCGTCGAACTGGCCCTCACGCTCAGGGAGTTCGACCTCCTCACCTACTTCCTGCGGCACCCCGGGCGGGTCTGCGGGCGGGAGCGGCTGATGCGCGAGGTGTGGGGCTGGGACTTCGGCGACCTGTCCACGGTGACCGTGCACGTCCGCAGACTCCGCGGCAAGATCGAGCGGGACCCAGCCGATCCGCGGCTGATCAGGACCGTCTGGGGCGCCGGGTACCGCTTCGAGGCGGGCCCCGCCCCGGCCGACCGCGCGGCGGCCGCGGCCGGGACGGAGGACGGCGGCCGTGCGTGACCTGCTGCTGATCGCCCTGTACGCCTTCCTCGGCGCGGCTGCCGCCGGGCTCCTCGGCGCCGTGGCGCTGCGGGCCCTGCGCCGGCGCAGCGTCGCCGTCTCCCTCGCGGTGGTCGCGGCAGTCGCCGTGTCCGCGATGCTCGCCGGGACGCTCGCGGTCGCGTGGGCGATGTTCCTCTCCCCGCACGACCTCTCCGTGGTGACCACCGTCGTCGCGATGGCCGCCGCGGTGTCGCTCGGCACGACGCTGCTGCTGGGGCGTCAGGTGGTGCGCCGCTGCCGGGAACTGGTCGTCGCGGCACGCGGCTTCGGGGAGGACGGCGCCTTCGAGGCGCCCGCCGTGCCGGCCCCCGCCGAGCTGGCGGCGCTCAGCCGCGAACTGGCCCTCAGCAGCGAGCGCCTCGCCGCGTCGCGGGCCCGCGAGCGGGCCCTGGAGACCTCGCGGCGCGAGCTGGTGGCCTGGATCTCGCACGACCTGCGGACCCCGCTCGCCGGGCTGCGGGCGATGTCGGAGGCGCTGGAGGACGGTGTGGTCGACGACCCGGCCCGCTACCACCGCCAGATGCGCGCCGAGGTGGACCGCCTCAACTCCATGGTCACCGACCTGTTCGAGCTGTCCCGCATCCATGCCGGGGCGCTCTCCCTCAGCCCCACCCGTGTCTCCCTCTACGACCTGGTCGGGGACGCGCTGGCGGGGACCGACGCGCTCGCCCGCGAACACGGTGTCCGCCTCGCCGGTGGCGGCGTCGCCCCGCTGCCGGTCCACGTCGACGGCAAGGAGATGACGCGGGTGCTGTCCAACCTGCTGGTCAACGCCATCCGGCACACCCCGGCCGACGGCACGGTGGCGATCGCCGCGGAGCGCCGCGCGGACACCGTGGTGCTCTCCGTCACCGACGCCTGCGGCGGCATCCCGGAGGAGGACCTCCCGAGGGTCTTCGACACCGGCTGGCGGGGCAGCCAGGCCCGTACCCCGCCCTCGGGGGCCGGGCTCGGCCTGGCCATCGTCCGCGGCATCGTCGAAGCCCACTCAGGGCACGCGGCCGTCCACAACGTCCCCGACGGCTGCCGGTTCGAGCTGACGCTGCCCGCGCCCGGGTAGGCGGGCCCCGGCCGGCCGCGGGCTCACGGCCTGCCGGGGCCGACCGGCTCCGCCGACGTCCGCTGACCGGCCCGCGCGAACTCCGCCATCCCTTCGGCGAACCGCACCTCGGGCCGCCAGCCCAGCTCGTCGCGCAGCCGGGCGGAGTCGGCGGTGACGTGCCGTACGTCGCCGAGCCGGAACTCGCCGGTGACCACCGGGGCGGGGCCACCGCACGCCGTCGCCAGCGCGGCGGCCATCTCCCGGACCGTGTGCGGTTCCCCGCTGCCCGTGTTGTACGCGGTCATCGTCCCGCCCGCCAGGCCGGCGACGGCCTCCAGCGCCACGGAGTTCGCGGCGGCCACATCGGTGACGTGGACGAAGTCCCGCCGCTGCGCGCCGTCCTCGTAGACCCGCGGGGCCTCTCCCCTGGCCAGCGCCGAGCGGAAGAAGGAGGCGACGCCCGCGTAAGGGGTGTCGCGCGGCATGCCGGGTCCGTACACGTTGTGGTAGCGCAGCGACACCGCGCGGCCTTCCGCGCACCGGGCCCAGGAGGCGGCCAGGTGCTCCTGCGCCAGCTTCGTCGTCGCGTAGACGTTGCGGGGGTCCGTGGGCGCGTCCTCGCGCACCAGCCCTGGCGCGAGCGCGGCGCCGCAGTCGGGGCAGCGCGGCTCGAACCGGCCCGCCTTCAGGTCCTCGGCCCGGCGCGGTCCGGGGCGCACCGTCCCGTGGGAGGCGCACGTGTACCGGCCCTCTCCGTAGACCACCATCGACCCGGCGAGGACCAGCCTGCGCACGCCCGCGTCAGCCATCCGGGCCAGCAGCACCGCCGTTCCGAGGTCGTTGCACCCGACGTACTCGGGGGCGTCGGCGAAGTCCTTGCCGAGGCCGACCATGGCCGCCTGGTGGCAGACCGCGTCCACCCCGCGCAGCGCGGAGCGCACGGCGTCGGGGTCCCGTACGTCGGCGTGGACGAACTCCGCGTCGGGCAGGGGCGGCGCGGCGGGGTGGGCGGCGGGCAGCAGGGCGTCGAGGACGACCGGCTCGTGTCCGCGGGCCGTGAGGGCGGTGACGATGTGGGAGCCGATGAACCCGGCTCCTCCGGTGACGAGTACGCGCATGTCCCGGACGGTACGCACGGCACCCGCGCGCGGGGCGGTCCCACGCGCGGACGTAAGACTTCCGTCATCTCGGGAGCAGGACTCGGGAGCAGGACTCTGGAGCAGGACACTAGCGCTGCGTACATGACAGGACGAAGATCGTCCCGAGCGTCGGACCGGCGCGCGGCACCGATCCGCGGTGCCCCGTTGACGTGCGCCGGTGGGCGATGTTCGCTGAAGAAGTGACTGATCTTCGTATGGTCGCGCCGGAAGGCGGGAACCCGCTGCGGAGCGGCCGGTGGACGGACCCCGTCGACCGGCTTCCCGACCGGCCGGCGACCGGTTCGCGGGCCGGTTCCCGGACCGGTTCCCCGACCGGCCCGGAGATCGACCTGATGACGGAGGAGGCGGGGACCAGCGCGGTGTGACGCAACGATTACCTGCAATCTTGGGGAACTCGGTGTGTGCTGCGTCACGTTCCAGTTAGATGATGGCGAGTGAGCGAACCGACGCGCCGTACGTGCGGACGCAGCTTGGCAGGGGGTCCAGGTGAGTGCTTCCCGGCGTGGTGGGACCACCGACGAAGTCGGCCCCGACGAGCCCGAACGGGCCGGACCCGAGAGCCCCGGCGGCCCCGACGGCTCCGACCTCCTTGCCGCGCTCCTCGACGGCATGGACGCCGCCCTGTGCGCGCTCGACGCCGAGGGCGTCGTCACCCACTGGAACCGCGAGGCCGAGCGCATCCTCGGCTGGACCGCCGCCGAGGCCGTGGGCCGCAAGGGGTTCGCGGGGTGGGCGGTGCGTCCGGCGGACGCCGACGAGGTCCAGCGGCGCCTGATGTCCGCGATGGACGCGCACGGCCGCCAGGTCCACGAGTTCGCGCTGCTCACCAAGGACGGCGGGCGGGTCCTCGTGCGCACCCAGTCGGCCGCCGTGCGCGGGCCCGACGGCAGGCCCGCGGGCGTGTACTGCGCCTTCAGCGAGGTGCACACCCAGATCGACCTGGAGCGCTCGATCGCGCTGAGCGAGGCGCTCTTCGAGGACGCCTCCTGGGGCGTCGTCCTCATCGACGCCGACCTGCGGCCCGCCGTGGTCAACGCGCACGCGGCCCGCGCCCTCGGCATCGGCCGCAGCTCCGCCCTCGGCCGCCCCCTCGGCGACCTGCTCGCCCACGGGGTCGAGGAGCTGGAGAGCGCCCTCACCCACGTCCTCTCCGAGGGGGCGCCGCCCGCGCTCGCCGAGTTCTGGGTGGGCGTGCGCACCGCCGAGGGCGAGCAGCGCAGGTGCTGGCGGTGCGGCTTCGTCCGGCTGGCCTCACCGCTCGCGGAAGAACCGGTTCCGCTGGGCGTGGGCTGGGTCTTCGAGGACGTCACCGAGGCCAAGCAGGGCGAGCAGGAGGCGGCGCTGCTGCGCTTCCGCTCCAACCAGCTGCACCGCGCCGCGCGGGCCGCCGCCGAGTGCGAGGACCCCGCGGAGGCGGCCACCGTCCATCTCGACTTCGCCCTCGCGGGCTTCGCCGACCACGCCGTGATCGACCGGATCGCGGGCGGCTCGCTCGCCGACGGCGACGGGACAGGACCGGTCCGCCTGGTCCGGGTCGCCGCGACCCCGTCGGGCGGCCCCGGGCCCAGCCTGCTCACCGGCCGCGCGGGCCTCCCGGTCCGCTACGGACCCGGCCACCCGGCGCTCCAGTGCGTGCAGCGCGCGGGCTCGGTCAGGGCCGGTTCCAGCTCGGCACCGCCCGAACAGGCCCGCGAGTGGGCCACCGCCCGCCGCTGGCCCCCGGACGCCGTCCACGCCCTGTGCGCGGTGCTGCGCAGCCGTGGCCGCACGCTGGGTGTCGTGACGTTCCTGCGCGGCGCGGGCCGCACCCAGTTCGAACGGGGCGACGCCTCCTACGCGGAGGACGTGGCGGTCCGCATCGCCACCGCCCTCGACTTGGCGGCGACCCTGGAGGGCGGGGACCGCGGGACCCCCGCGGACCGGCGGGACCACGGCCGCTGAACGGCCCCGGGAACACCCCGGGAGCACCCCCGGGGCCCGGCGGGCCGGTCCTCACGGGGCCCAGCGGCCCGGCGGGCCGGTCTTCGTGGTTCCTACCGGCGGTAGAAGATCCGGTCGCCGTACTCCGTCATCACGCGGCCGTTCCACTCGTGGCCGCCGTCGACGTTCCCCGAGCGCAGCAGCGGCGGCTCGGTGCCCCGGTCGGCCAGGGTCGCCGCCGCCGTCGCCACGACCGCCTGGAGCAGGGCCGAGGTGACGACCGTCGAGGCGGGGGCGAAGGGGGCCGGGATGGTGTCCAGGGTCAGCTCCGCGTCGCCGACCGCGATCTTCGAGTCGAGGACGATGTCGCAGTGGTCCTTGAGGTAGCTCCCCGACGTGTGCCGTGACGTCGTCTGCGAGGCGTAGGCCACCGACGTCACGCCGATCACCTTCACGCCCAGGGCGCGGGCGTTCATCGCCATCTCCACGGGCAGCGCGTTGCGCCCCGACAGGGAGACAATCACCAGGGCGTCGCCCGCGCGCAGCGGCGAGCTGTCCAGGACGGCGCTCGCGAGGCCGTCGACCCGCTCGAGGGCCGAACCGAGCGTGGCCGGCATCACGTCCACGCCGACGACACCCGGCACCGACAGCAGGTTCATCAGCGCGAGGCCGCCCGCCCGGTAGACGACGTCCTGGGCGGCCAGCGAGGAGTGGCCCGCGCCGAAGGCGAACAGCCGTCCCCCCGACTCCACCGTGTCGGCGAGCAGCGCCCCGGCCTCGGCGATCCGCTCCGCCTCCTCGTCCCGTGCCCGCCGCAGCAGGTCGATCGCGGCGTCGAAGAACTGCCCGGCCGGTGTGGCGTCGCTCATGCGGGTCCTTTCGGGGGCGGTGTCCGTGCGGTGCCCGTGCCTGTGTCGCGGATCACGGTGCGGTCTGGACCAGCGCCCTGTCAATACGGAGGCGTACGGTGGTCGGTGCGCGCCCGCCGTACCCCGCCCGGATGCCGAGCGGTACCGCCGCGTCTCCGCTCGAAGGCCCGTGGCTTCCTGGCTCGGCACGGTTGTCAGTGGTATGCGTCAGAATTGAAGTCAGGGCCAGCGCACGCGCCGGGAAGCCGCCGCGCTTCCGGCAGATCTCATCGAGGGGCACGTATGTCCGGACTGATCGACACCACGGAGATGTATCTCCGCACCATCCTCGAGCTTGAGGAGGAAGGTGTGGTCCCGATGCGCGCCCGGATCGCCGAACGGTTGGACCAGAGCGGTCCCACGGTCAGCCAGACCGTGGCCCGCATGGAGCGGGACGGCCTGGTGTCCGTCGCCACCGACCGGCACCTGGAGTTCACCGACGAGGGCCGCAGACTCGCCACCCGCGTGATGCGCAAGCACCGGCTCGCCGAGTGTCTGCTGGTCGACGTGATCGGCCTGGAGTGGGAGCAGGTGCACGCCGAGGCCTGCCGCTGGGAGCACGTGATGAGCGAGGCCGTGGAGCGCCGCGTCCTCGAACTGCTGCGGCACCCCACCGAGTCGCCGTACGGCAACCCGATCCCGGGCCTGGAGGAGCTGGGCGAGAAGGACGGCGCCGACCCCTTCCTCGACGAGGGCATGGTCTCGCTCGCCGACCTCGACCCCGGCACCGAGGGCAAGACCGTCGTGGTGCGCCGCATCGGCGAGCCCATCCAGACCGACGCGCAGCTGATGTACACGCTGCGTCGGGCGGGTGTGCAGCCCGGCTCGGTGGTGAGCGTGACGGAGTCGGCGGGGGGCGTGCTGGTCGGCAGCGGCGGCGAGGCCGCCGAGCTGGACACGGACGTCGCGTCGCACGTCTTCGTCGCCAAGCGCTGACCGCCCGGCCGTCACGGAGCGTGGTGCCCTCCGGGGCGCCGGTCAACTGCCGTGGGGGACGTGGCGGTTGGCGTCCTCTGTGACTCCCGTCGGCGTTCTCGTCGAATCAAGGAATTCTGTGCGTCGAATCGCAGCGCTCGGACGATTCGCGTGCCAGGCTTGCGCGTGAGGCATATGACCTGGAGGGGGCGGGCGGATGTGCCGCAGACACGGTGAAGGCCCCGGCGCCTTGCGGCGCCGGGGCCCGTCCTCCCCTGTGCTGACCCGGAGCCCCGAGCTCCCAGGGTCAATCCCCTCGGACCGTTTTCCCCGAGCGGTCCGCCTCCCGCTGAAGATCTCCCCTCCACGGTGGCGATCATTCCTTGCGGGTGGTCACTCGAACGAGGGGTGTTGACCGCAGAAAGAGCATTTTCGAATGCGCATTCGATAATCTGGGGGTGTGGCGGGCCGCGCGGTACGGCGGCGGACGCGGAGCGGGCACACCGGGCCGATCGCCCGGCGCCCGGATCGAGCGGGAGCGGTCCCACCAAAGCGAGGGGGTGCCAGGACCAATGGCGCGGCGCATCGAGGTGACCGGCGCGGGCGGGGTACGCCTCGCCGCGTGGGAGTTCGGAGACCCGCCGAAGGGCGAGCCGGCGGGAGTCGTACCGGAACAGCCGCCCCCGCTGGGCACCGCCCGGCAGACCGGGCGGCCCACGGCCCGCGAACGGCCCCCGGGCAGGGCCGTCCCACCAGGACCCACCCTCCGGGTGGTGAGCCAGCGGGACCACGGAGACCCTGCCGGCGACGAGCCCCGCGGGGTTCCCGGCGGTCCTGGCAGCCATGGCGGTCCCGGCGGTCCCGCCACCTCTGACGGTCCCCGAACCTCCAAAACCCCCGACCGTCCCGTTGCTCCTGCCGCGCAGGACACCCCGGGTGTGCTGTTGCTGCACGGGCTGATGGGGCGGGCCTCGCACTGGGCGTCCACCGCCCGGTGGCTCTCCGGGCGGTTCCGGGCCGTCGCGCTCGACCAGCGCGGCCACGGGCAGAGCGACAGGCCCGCGGACGGGACCTACACCCGGGACGCCTACGTCGAGGACGCCGAGGCGGCCATCGAGCAGCTGGGCCTCGGCCCCGCCGTCCTGGTCGGCCACGCCATGGGCGCGCTGACCGCCTGGCAGCTCGCCGCCAAACGCCCCGACCTGGTCAGCGGACTGATCATCCTGGACATGCGGGCCTCAGCCCTCGGCGCCGCCTCGCAGCGCGAGTGGGCCGACTGGTTCCGGGCCTGGCCCGTCCCCTTCGCCACCCTCGCCGACGTCCGCAAGTGGTTCGGGGAGGACGACCCCTGGGTGGAGCGCCCGCACCGGGCCCGCGGCGAGTTCTACGCCGAGGTGATGCGCGAGGAGCAAGACGGCTGGCACCCGGTCTTCGACCCCGAGCAGATGCTCAGCTCCCGTGAGGCATGGGTCCTGGACGCCCACTGGGAGGAGCTGGCCCAGGTCAGATGCCCCTCCCTGGTGGTGCGCGGCCTGGACGGCGAACTGGGCAGGGCCGAGGCGCAGGAGATGGTCCGGGTGCTGCCGCGCGGCCAGTACGCGGAGGTCTCCGACGCCGGTCACCTCGTCCACTACGACCAGCCCGAGGGCTGGCTGACGGCGATCGAACCCTTCCTCGACCAGATCCTCACCGACCTGACGACCTGAAGTCCTGACGATCTGAAGTCCTGACGTCCCGACCGCCCGACCGCCCGGCGGCGCCGGGCCGGCGACCCGGACGGCGGCCCCTCACCCCTTGCTGACCGCCGTCAGGATCTCCGGCAGCCTGGCCGCCGTCCGCGGCGCGGCCAGCCGCAGCCCCGCCCAGCCGACCGACGCCCCGTACCCCGCGCCGAGCGGCAGCAGCAGCCAGCTGTAGCGGTCGCCGCCCGCGGACACGTTCAGCCAGATCGTCACCGCGATCACCGGCGAGCAGACCAGGGCCGCCGCGACCATGCCACCGAAGATGGAGATCCAGGCGAGCCCGGCCTGGCCGGGGGCCACGTTCTTGTACCCCTCCTGCGGGATGGAGTACGGGAAGCGGGCCGACGTCCACGCCCCGGTCGCCAGCATCGCCCCGAGCAGCGCGAGCGACAGCCCGAGCACCTCGGGCAGCCGCGGCCACGCGCCGAGCAGCGCCGTCGTCAGGATGGTCACCAGGACCGCGTACGGCAGGGTGATCACCAGCAGCGCCAGCGCCCGGCCCCGCAGTTCGACGTAGGCGTCCCGCGCGTCGGAGATCGTCGCCGCGACCATCCAGAACGCCGACGTGTCCTGCCCGAACTGGTTGTACATCTGCACGCCGAGCATCCCGGCGGCGAAGCACGCGAAGTAGATCGAGCCGGTGCCCTGCAACGCGTTGAACACCGGCACGATCAGCCCGATGGCCAGCGATGTCACCCAGGCCGCCTTGGTCTTGGGGTCGCGCCAGACGTACCGCAGGCTGCGCTCCATGACGGTGCCGGTCCGGCCCGCGGGCAGCAGCCGGGCGAGGCCCCCGGCGCCGCGCCGCCGGGCGGACGGCTCGGCCGCGTTCAGGGTGGAGCCGTCGGGCGCCGTCATCAGCCGGGTCAGATGCCGCGCCCACAGGGCGAGCAGCCCGGCCAGGGCCGCGCAGGACAGCGCGAGTTGGGCCGCCGCCGTCCCGTAGGCGCCCGCGCCCACCGCGTCGACGGCCGCGATCGCCGACGCGGGCGGCACCCACTTCAGCACGTCCCCCACCGGTGCGAGCTGGGCGAGCCCGCTCGCGCCGAGGCGCTGCGCCCCGAAGTTGACCAACTGCGCGCCGACCGCGATCACCAGCCCGCTCAGCACCGCGAGGTCGCGGCCCTTGCGGCTGCTCAGCAGCCGGACGTTGGCGGCGGCCACGGCCCGCGCCAGCGCCACGCACACCAGCAGCGCGAGCGCCACCGCCACCACGCCCACCGCGGTCGCGGCCACGCCGTGCGCGAGGGCGATCACCGAACCGACCAGCAGGCAGAGCGTGAACAGCGGTCCGATGCCCACGAGGGAGGCCGCGAGCAGCGCCCGCACCAGCGGCCGTGGCCGCAGCGGCAGCATCACCAGGCGGGTCGCGTCGAGGGTCTCGTCGCCGCTCGGGAAGAACAGCGGCATCACCGCCCAGCCCAGCGCGACCACGGCCACCAGCAGCACGATCACGGACTCGATGTGCGGGTGGCCGCGCAGCGCGATCAGACCGAGCAGTTGGAGCGCGGCGAACACCAGCGCCACCACGAGCGACGTGACGAACGCGGCCCGGCGGCCGCCGGACTGCCGCAGCCCGTTGCGCAGCAGGGACAGCTTGAGCCGCACGAAGACGGCCGTGACGGACGACGGGCCGGGCGCGGGGGCGGCTTCGGCGCGCGTCATCGGGTGCCGCCGCCCAGCCAGTCGAGGTCGGAGGCGGTGTCCCGGGTTCCGGCGCCGACGAGTTCGAGGAAGGCGGCCTGCAACGAGGGCGCGTCGCCGCGCACGTCGGCGAGGGTGCCGGTGGCGCGGATCCGGCCTGCGGCCATCACCGCGACCCAGTCGCAGAGCGACTCGACGAGTTCCATCACATGGGAGGAGAAGACGACGGTGGCGCCCGAGCCGGTGTACCGCTCCAGGACGCCCCTGATGGTCTGCGCGGAGACCGGGTCGACGCCCTCGAACGGCTCGTCGAGGAAGAGCACTTCGGGGTTGTGCAGGAGGGCGGCGGCCAGCCCGATCTTCTTGCGCATGCCGGTCGAGTAGTCGACGACGAGCCTGTGCTGGGCGCCCGCCAGGTCGAGGACGTCGAGCAGCTGGGTGGCCCGCTTGTCGACCTCGTCGCCCGGCAGCCCCCGCAACCTGCCCGTGTAGGCGAGCAGTTCACGCCCCGACAGGCGTTCGAACAGCCGCAGTCCCTCGGGCAGCACCCCGATCCGCGCCTTCACGGCGACCGGGTCCCGCCACACGTCGTGCCCGGCGACCTCGACGCTCCCCTGGTCGGGCCGGAGCAGCCCGGTGACCATGGAGAGGGTGGTCGTCTTCCCGGCTCCGTTGGGACCCACCAGGCCGATGAACTTCCCCGCGGGCAGGTCGAGATCGACCCCGGCGACGGCGACCTGCTGCCCGAACCGCTTCCAGAGCCCTCGCACCCGTACGGCCGCTGTTCCCATCGTCATGCCAGAACCCTACGGGCCGCGCGGCCGACCCGGACGACGCGAGCGGCGGTCCGACGGCCGCAGGGGGCGCGGGGACCGCGCGACCGGCCCGCACCCGCTCGCCCCCACCCGCACTCGCTCGCCCCCGCCCGCCCTCGCCCGCCGAACGACCGGTCCCCCGCCCCCGGTTCGCTACCTGCCGCCGCCCACCGGTCTACCGGTCCCTCCCGCACGCGTACGCGAGCGCCGAGATCAGCTCCTCCACATCCGGCAGCCACCGGTTCGCCAACGTCGGCCGGCAGGCCCACTGGACGGCCCCGCGCGACCCCACCCGGGTCGGCGGCGCCGCCACGTACCCGCCCTCCCCGAGCGCGGCGAGGTCGAGCGACCCGGGCGCCCACCCGAGCCCCCGCACCAGCTCAGGCACCTTCGCACCGGCACCGGGCAGCACGAAGAAGTACATCCGCCCGTCCGGCGTCGACGTCACGGGGCCGAGGTCCAGTTCCATCCGCTCCATCCGCGCCAGCGCGAGGAACCCCGCGCTCTCGGCGACGGAGAGCGCGTCGAACGTCCGCCCCGTGGGCAGCAGGATCGACGCCGTCGGCCGCGTCGACCACATCCGCCGCACGACCGTCGCGCTGCCGGACGCCTGGGTCGCCCAGTCGTCGCGCGCCGGGTGCGCGCCGGGGGCGGCGCACGCGGTGTCGCCACAGGAGCAGCGCTGCACCCCGTCGACGGCTTCCAGCCAGGTGCCGGAAAAGACGTCCCAGTGACGGTCCTCGGCGTAGCGCACGGCTGTCTCCAGCAGCGATTCCCCGCGCTGCGTCGGAATCTGAACGGCTTCGGTACCCGCGATCGTCTCTTCCACGCCCACTCAACTCCCGCACCCACCTGGAGTTACGGGCGCGGCGAGCGCGGGGGAGGAGCATCGATTCCGCGATCGGGGCGCATGGGTGCACGTGCAGGGGCGCGCGGGAGGATCCGCCGCATGGGCGGGGTAGCCAGAAATGGGGTCGGCGTCCGCCTTCACCCCGGCAATCCGCGCAAGCCTCGCATTTTCGTCATGTTCGCGGGGCACTGATCTTCACGGCCGGATCTTTTCGCTCCAGGGGTTTCGCAGGGGGTACACCATGGCCGCGAGGCCACTCGTCGCGCGACAGCCGAACGAACGGCTGCAGGCACTCATCCAGGAAGCGGGCTGTTCCAACGCCGGGTTGGCCCGCAGGGTCAACATGTGCGGCGCTGAGCACGGGCTCGATCTCCGTTACGACAAGACGTCCGTGGCCCGCTGGCTGCGCGGTCAGCAGCCACGGGGACGGGCGCCCGCGATCATCGCGGAGGCGCTCGGCCGCAAGCTCGGCCGTACGGTCACGATCGACGAGATCGGCATGGCCAACGGCAAGAACCTCGCCTCGGGCGTGGGCCTCCAGTTCTCGCCGACGGTACTGGGAGCCATCGAGCAGGTCTGCGAGCTGTGGCGCAGCGACGTGGGGCGCCGGGACTTCCTGTCCGGGTCCTCGGTCGCCGCGTCCGCGCTGGTCGAGCCCAGCCGCGACTGGCTGATCTCCGCGCCGGACGGCCAGGTGGCGCGCTCCGCGGGCCCCCGGGTCGGGCAGTCTGACGTGGCGGCCGTGGGGGCGATGACCCAGGCGCTCGTCGACCTCGACCACCAGTACGGCAGCGGGCATGTGCGCCCGGTCGTCGTGCACTACCTCAACAGCGTGGTGTCGGGGCTGCTCGCCGGCTCCTACCGGGAGGCGGTCGGACGTGACCTGTTCGCCGCCGTCGCCCGACTCACCGAGCTGGCCGGGTACATGGCCATCGACACCGGTCAACCGGGCCTGGCGCAGCGGTACTACATCCAGGCGCTGCGGCTCGCGCAGGCGGCGGGCGACCGCGGGTACGGCGGCTATGTGCTCGCCGCGTCCATGAGCCATCTCGCCGCCCAGCTCGGAAACCCGCGGGAGATCGCCCAGTTGGCGCGGGCGGCCCAGGAGGGCGCCAGGGGGCGGGTGACCCCGCGCGCCGAGGCGATGTTCTACGCGGCGGAGGCCCGCGGCCACGCGCTGATGGGTGACGCGCGGGCGGCGCAGACCGCGTCCGGGCGGGCGATGACGGCGCTGGAGGCCGCCGACCCGTCGAGCGGCGACGACCCGGCGTGGATCGCGCACTTCGACGCGGCGTACCTGGCCGACGAGTTGGCGCACTGCCACCGCGACCTCGGGCAGGCCGAGGCGGCGGCCCGGTGCGCGCAGGACGCGCTGGCCGGGCATCCCGCGTCACGGGCCCGCAGGCGGGCCATCGGCTATGTGCTGCTGGCCAGCGCGCAGGTGCAGCAGCGGGAGATCGAGCAGGCGTGCCACACGGGCCTGAAGGCGGTCGAACTCCTGGAATCCGTACGGTCGAACCGGGGCGCGGAGTACCTGGACGACTTCCAACTCCGGCTCGAGCCCTACCGGGACGAGCCGGTGGTGCGGGAGTTCGGGGCCCGGATGGAGTTGCAGGCGGCGTGAACCCGCGGCCAACGGCCGGTGTCCGCGGGGGAGCCGGTCCTGTTACCGCCGTCACAGACAGGGAGGTCACGAACTGAGCTGCGTGGCACGGTGCTCAGGGGACCCGGTAGCGTGAGCCGACGATTCCGAAGGTCCCCCATTCGTAGGAGCCCCGGTGACGCAGAGTGGACAGGGCGAGGAGCCCTCGGTACGGCAGCCGCGCGAAGGCATCGTGCTGCCGTCCGACGGCGGAGAGCCCTTGCTGCCGGGCATGACGGGTGACGGCTACGGCGGTGGCCGCGGCGCCGGACGGCACGGCGGTCGGCACGGTGGCGGCGAGCAGGACGCGGGGCACTCCGCCCCGCCGTCCGCGCAGTCCGGCGGCCGGACCTGGAACGACCCGTGGGGTGCCGACCAGCAGCAGTACCAGAGCCCGGCCCCGCAGCCCGGCGAGGGCTGGGGCACCCCGTCGGGCCCGCAGTGGGGCGTACCCGAGCAGCAGGACGCGCGGGCGCTGCCGCCGGAGAGCGGGCAGGACCAGCGGACCCCCGGGCCGTACGGCACGCCGTACGACCAGGGCCGGGGGATACCGCAGCCGCCGTCGATACCCCAGCAGCCGGCGGACACGCAGCTCCCGCCCGCCGGCCAGGACCCGTACGGCGCACCCGCTCCGTACCAGGGCTCCGCGCCCGCCCCGTACACCGGCTCCGGCTCCGTCGACCCCTATGCCGCGCCCCCGGCGTACACCGCTCCCACCGGCCAGGACGGCTACGGGCAGGGCATGCGGGGCGGGCCCGGTGCCTCCCCGAGCTTCGGTGCGCCCCTCCCCCCGTTGGCGGGCGAGGGCGCCACCCAGTACATCCCGCCGGTCGCCGCCGACGAGGGCACGCCCCAGTACATGCAGCCCGGCGCGCACCCCGAGGGCGCCACCCAGTACCTTCCGCCGGTGCCCGGCGCCGACGGGGCGACCCAGTTCATCCCGCCGGTGCCGGCCAGTGAGGGCGCCACCCAGCTGATCCCGCCCGTGGGTCCCGGCGCGCTGCCGCCCGAGGCCGGGGCCGGGCCGCCGCCGTCCGGTTCCGACGCCGAGGCGACCCAGTACATCCCGCCGGTGACCGACCCGTCGTACGGCGGGGACCGGCAGCCGCCCGCCGAGTTCGACAACCTGTTCCGCGGGGACGGCCCGGCCGGGGCCACCCAGCAGATGCCGCGCGTCGACCACCAGCCGCCGCCCCCGCCGGGGCCGCGCGCCGCACGGCACCACCAGCCGCCCAAGAGCCCCGGCGGGCACGGCGGGCACGACGAGCCGCGCGGGCGCGGCGCGGCCAGGTCGCGGTCCAAGGTGCCGCTCATCGCCGCGGTCGGCGTGGGCATCGTCGTCCTCGGGGTGGGCGCGGGCGCGCTGCTCAGCGGGGGCGACGGCGACGGCGGCAGCGACAACCAGACGGTGTCGGCGACGGCGCCCGCGGACGAGCGGTCGCCGTCGCCCGGCGCCGACCCGGTCAAGCAACAGGCCGTCGCCCTCGACCAGTTGCTGGCCGACAGCGGGGACAGCAGGGCGTCGGTGATCAGCGCCGTCGCCGATGTGAAGACGTGCAGCAACCTCGAAGGGGCCGCCTCCGACCTGCGGGACGCGGCCAAGCAGCGCACCGGCCTGGTGACCCGGCTGTCGGGGATCACCGTCGACAAGCTGCCCGACCACGCGGCGCTGACCGCCGCGCTCACCAAGGCGTGGCAGGCGTCCGCGTCCGCCGACAACCACTACGCGGCCTGGGCCGACCAGGTCGGCGGCAAGCGCGGCTGCCACAAGGGGCAGGCCCGCACCACCGGGCAGACCCGGGCGGGCAACGCGGCCAGCGGCACCGCGAGCGAGCAGAAGGCGGAGGCCGCCCGCCTCTGGAACGCGATCGCGAAGACGTACGGCCTGACGGAGCGCCAGCCGACCCAGCTGTGACGTTCCGCCCGCGGGTCAGTTGACCTTGGCCTCGCGGAGGGTGTCCGTCAGGTCGGTGACGCCCTTGCGGGCGGGCACGAGCCGGCCCTCCTTGACCACCTGGAGGGTCACCTCGGCGTTGACCAGGCGGGAGAGCCCGATGGCCGCCAACTCGCCCTGGAATCCCCATCTGAGGGTGGGGGTGAGGTCGCCGGTGGTGACCGAGAGGCCGCCGTTCAGGGCCCGGCGCACGGTCTCGGAGCTGACCTCGCCGCCGCCCAGGGACGTGACGACGGCCTTGAGCACGGTGTAGGCGATCCAGGTCGTCTGCACCCCGGCGTCGGCCGGGTCGATGCGGTTGTCGCCGAACGCCTGCTCGCTGATCACCTTCTTCATCCGGTCCCAGCGGGCGTCGGAGGAGGCCGGGTACCAGCCGGTGACGTACGCGCCCTCGTACGGCCCCGACGCCCCGCCGGACGCGTTGATCACCGTCTGGTCGACGTTGCCGAGGGTCGCCGCGGTCCGCACCGCGGGGAACTTCCCGCGGGCCCGCCTGAAGGAGTCCATGAAGGTGCCGGTGCTGTCGCCGAGCGCGGGGATCACACACCCCTTCTCCGGGGGCTGCCCGCTCGCGGCGGTCAGCGCCCGCGTCGACGGCGTGGCGTACTCGGTGGTGTCGTCGGCCGCCCGTTCGTCGACGGCGGGTGCGTGGCCGCGGGCCTTGAGCCCGGAGTCGAGCATCGGGGGCAGTTCGTCGCCGCTGATGGTGTCGGGGCGGACCAGGACGACGGGGCCGCAGCCGCCCGCGAGTTCCCGGCCGAGACCGGCCAGCAGGGTCGGCTGGCCGCCGTTGACGGGATAGGAGAGCGGGCTGGTGAACTCGGCGTTGGTGGCGCCGTAGCCGCCTATGTAGGGGATGCCGGCGCCTTCGAGGGTGGGGAGGTAGGAGTCGCCGTAGAGGCTGTAGGAGCCGACGACCGCGACGACGTTCCGCTTGACGGCGTCGCGGGCGCACTTCGCCGCGGCCACGCTGTCGTTGCGCTCGTTGCAGGTCAGGACCTTCAGGGTGCGTCCGCCGAGGCCGCCGTGGGCGTTGACCCAGCGGGCGTACGCCTGCGCGAAGGCGGGCATGCCCGGCTTGTTGGTGCCGCTGGTGCCGGACGGCGCCCAGGTCATCACGGTGACGGTGTCGCCCGCGCCGCCCCCGGTGCCGGGCACCACCCCGCAGCCGGCGAGCAGGGCCGTGCCCGCGGCCACCGCGGCGGCCGCGCGGACGGCGCTGGTGACGGGCCCGGTGGAGGTGCGGTGGAAGGGGCTGCGGATGCGTCGCCTGCCGGTCATGTCCACACACGCTTCCGCCACATCGCCAACCCGGGGATGACTGACGGTTGTCGGGCGGTGACGGCGCGGTGAATTGCGGGGGCCGGTGGGACGGCCGGGCAGAAGAACGTACGATCGTTGACCGTGCAAGGTACGGAGAACTCTTCCCGTCGTGGCCGTCGCTCCTCCACCATGGGCGGCATGCCACTGAATGACATGCCGTGGTGGCGCTGGCGCAGCAACGTGCGTTCCGCGCTGCACATGCTCTCCGACCCGGTCTTCCAGCAGAACGTCTGGCTGGCCGGCGTCGACGGCTACGGGGACGTCACCGACGCCGTCTACCGGCTGGTCGAGGACACCTGGCTCGACAACTGGTCGGCCGAGAAGTACGTCGGCACGATCTTCCGGGACTCCCAGGAGGCGGCCCTCGTCGACACCGCGGTGCTGCGGGTGCTCAGGATCATGCACCAGGTCGGCCCGGACGCCCACGTCTCCGTCTACGTCGACCACCAGGCGTGGCCCGACGCGGTCCGCGCGGCCCGGGACGCGCACGTCCGGATGGCGGTCGCCGACGGCGACGACCCCGACGCCGCGCCGCGCACCCTGGACGTCCTGCGGATCATGACACGGTCCGCGTAGCGGCCGCTGGGGTCGAGGGCGCCGGGTATGGGACCCTGTCCTGCATGAACGAGCCGTCCCGCGCCGCCGCCGTCTCCACGGACCAGTACATCCTCACCCTGTCCTGCCCCGACAAGCAGGGCATCGTGCACGCCGTGTCGAGCTACCTCTTCATGACCGGCTGCAACATCGAGGACAGCCAGCAGTTCGGCGACCACGACACCGGGCTGTTCTTCATGCGGGTCCACTTCTCGGCGGAGGCGCCGGTGACCGTGGACAAGCTGCGGGCCAGCTTCGCCGCCATCGGTGACGCCTTCCACATGGACTGGCAGATCCACCGGGCCGACGAGAAGATGCGCATCGTCCTGATGGTCAGCAAGTTCGGGCACTGCCTGAACGACCTGCTGTTCCGGGCGCGGACCGGGGCGCTGCCCGTGGAGATCGCGGCGGTCGTCTCCAACCACACCGACTTCGCCGAGCTGGTCGGCTCCTACGGGGTGCCCTTCCACCACGTTCCGGTGACCAGGGACACCAAGGCCGAGGCCGAGGCGCGGGTGCTCGACCTGGTGCGCGAGGAGAACGTCGAGCTGGTCGTGCTCGCGCGGTACATGCAGGTGCTCTCGGACGACCTGTGCAAGCAGCTGAGCGGGCGGATCATCAACATCCACCACTCGTTCCTGCCGAGCTTCAAGGGCGCCAAGCCGTACCACCAGGCGCACGCGCGGGGCGTGAAGCTGATCGGGGCGACCGCGCACTACGTCACCGCCGACCTCGACGAGGGGCCGATCATCGAGCAGGAGGTCGAGCGGGTGGGGCACGACGTGACGCCGGAGCAGCTGGTGGCGATCGGGCGTGACGTGGAGTGCCAGGCGCTGGCGCGCGCGGTGAAGTGGCACGCGGAGCGGCGCATCCTCCCCAACGGGCGGCGCACGGTGGTCTTCGCGTAGGGGCCTCGGGCGGCGGTACGTGACCCGTGGCTCGGCGCGCGGTTCCCCGCGCCCCTGGGTGGGTGCGCCCACCGGCGCCCACCCGTCCCGCCGGCTGATCACGGGCAACGCGGTGACCGACCCTGGGCGCGGGGAGCCGCCCGATCGGCCCCCGCTCCTCACATCCTGCTCATGGACGCCGTCGCGTACAGGACGTCCCTGATCGCCTCCGCGTCGCCCAGCCGCCCCGCAGGGGCCTCGCGCGGCGGTACGTGACCCGCGGCCAGTCGGCAGAACTCCACGCCCTCCAGGGCGATATGGGCCACCTCGTGCTCCGCCGACCCGGTCGCCGCGGGCGAGTCGAGCGGGATCAGCCACGTCCCGCCGCCCGCGCCCTCGATCTCCAGCCGGAGCGTCCGCCCCGGCTCACCGGCCGGTACGAGATGCCGCCCGTGCGTCGGCGCCGCCAGCCCCGCCTGCCGCCGCACCGCGAGCACGGTGGGCAGCATCCGCGCCGCCAGGTCGATCATGCGGTGCAGATCGCGCGGCGACGGCGGGGCGTACGGGTAGTCGACCGCCGCCGCGATGTCCTCCGCGTGCACCCAGCACTCGAACGCCCGGTCCACCATCGCGTCCTGCAACGGCAGTTCGAAGTCGCCGTAGGAGACGGGCAGCCTGGCCGTCCCCGAGTCCGACCCGGCGAAGGACACCGTGCGCACCAGGTCGTGGCTCTGCACCCGCCACGGCCCCCGGACCGTCCGGGTCGGCGGCAGGTGCGAGATGCCCCAGTACGCCTCGGTGCGCGCCGCGGGTGACGCGGCGCGGCCCGACCGCGCGCCCAGCGGGTCGTCGAGGCCGAGGGCGACCGCGACCAGGCCGTCGACGGACAGCAGGTGCGCGATGACCCCGGCGACGGTGGTGCGCCGGCTCG
This sequence comes from Streptomyces griseoviridis, assembly GCF_005222485.1. Classification (NCBI taxonomy): domain Bacteria; kingdom Bacillati; phylum Actinomycetota; class Actinomycetes; order Kitasatosporales; family Streptomycetaceae; genus Streptomyces; species Streptomyces griseoviridis. Next base: position 4,060,685 of record NZ_CP029078.1, on the reverse strand, counting down.
CCGCGTCGTCGTCCTCGAACCAGCGCAGCCTCACGGGCGTGTGCCAGTCGCTGTCGCGGATGTCCTGGAGGAGGGCGTCGAGGCGGGCGGCCTCGGCGTCGTACGGCGCCGCCCACTCGGGCACCGGGATGCGGGGCGGGCGGCGGTCAAGGCAGCTGTCGAGGACGCGGGTGCGCAGCGCCGGGTCCAGGTCGAGGCTCTCCGGACGGTGCAGCAGCCCGACCGCCTCGCGCAGCCGCCGCGCCTCGTCGGCGCAGGACCCGCAGTCACCCAGATGGTCCTCGACGGCCGCGGTCTCCTCCGCGGAGCAGGCGGCGAGCGCCCACGCCCCGAGCAACGAGGTCAACACAGAGTGCTCCCACCCGCGCGGTGGCGGAGGGGGAGCGGGCTCCCCCAGCTCGGCGGGCGACGGCAGGGGCCGCCCGCTGTCCTCGACGGAGGCGCGGGGCAACGGGATCCACGGCGCCTGACGGTCCCCCGGGGCGGCCCCTGACCCGGCCGGGTCACCGGGGTCACCAGATCCACCAGATCCACCAGATGCGCTCGATCCGCTCGATCCGCCCCGGTCGGCGGCGCCGCCGGGACCGCCCCGGCCCGCGGGGCCGACCGGTCGGCCGCCGAGGCCGCCGCGGGGACCGCCGTCGGCTCCCGGCGTGCGGCCCGGTGCCCCGTCGCGGGGGTCGCGGGGGTCGCGGGCGCCGCGGTCGTCTCCCGTGCCGCCCTACCCTGGGGTGCGGCCCCCGGTTGTCGTGGCCGTTCTCCTCGCCTCCCCGTTCGTCGCCCCCGTCGTCCGCCTCGAAGCGGTTCGCGCCGCTCGGGGGCGTCATGCCGCGCCGCCGAATTCCGGCGGGGCGGCTATGTCGTGGGCGGTGGAGAGGAGCTGGAGGCCCAGGCGGAGCCTGCGGCGGGCCTCGTCCTCGGTGACGCCGAGGTCGGCGGCGGTCTGCCGGTAGTCGCGGCGCTGGAAGTACGCCAGGTCGAGGGCGTCGCGCAGCGGGGTGGGCATGGCCGTCACGATGTAGTCGGCGCGGGCCGCGACCGAGGCGCTGCGCAGCCGCTGCTCCAGGTCCTCGGCGCGGTCGCCGTCGGCCCGGGAGAAGGCGGCCGTCTCCTGGGCGCGCAGCCGCCGCACCGCGAAGCGCTGGGCGAGGACGGCGAGCCAGGTGCGCAGCGAGCCCTGCCTGGGGTCGTAGCTCTCGGGGTGTTCCCAGACGTGGGCGAAGACGTCACGGGTGATGGCGTCGGCGGCCCGCTCGTCGTCGAGGACGCGGTGTGCGAGGCCGTGCGCCAGGGACGCGTAGCGGTCGTACAGTTCGCCGAGGGCCGCGGCCTCTCCGCGCGCGAGCCGCTGCTGCATCCTGCGGTCCCAGCGGGGCGACGCTTCCTTCTTGACCATGTGGACACCTCACCCCTCGTCGTCGCGGTGGCCGCTCGTAGCCGCTCCTGCCTGCCAGGACCGGGTCCGCCGCTACCGTCTTCCCGAATGTAGTCCGCGCTCCTGACGGCGCACGCCCCTTTGTGGCAATGCGCGCCCCCTGGGGCGCCGCAGGTGATATGTGGCCTTACTCACTACCTTGTGCGGGAGCGGAGCGCTCGTCTGATCAGTTGTGTAGGTGTGTCTGCCCATTTCCTGGCCGAACGTGTCCAGATCTCGATCGAACAGGATCGAAGGCGACGAAAACAAGCCTCTTCGGATCGGTCCTCGTTTTCTGGGCCGTGTTTCAGGGAACGGCCGCTGGGCAGCCGCGCTGCGAGGAAGCGTAGGAGAGGCTTCCGGATCGTGGGGGCCCGGCGAGTGAAGGGCATCTAGTGGCGTTCAAAGTGACCGGCGACGAGCAGGGCGGATGGACCGTGCTCCAGGTGTCGGGCGAACTTGACCTGGTGACGTCACCGGCCCTGCGCCAGCGGGTCCACGACGCGGTGGCCGACGGACGGCACGGCCTCGTCCTCGACCTCTCCGAGGTGTTCTTCTGCGACTCCAGCGGGGTCGGCGTGCTGATCGCCTCCCGCCGGCTGATCCGCTCCTGCCAGGGCCGGCTGCGGCTGATCCTGCCCGCCAGGGGCGCCGACGACGGCTCGCACGTCAACCGGGTGCTCGGCGCGCTGGGCGTGCGCCGCCTCTTCGACGTGTACCCCGACCTGGACGCGGCGGTCACCGAGGAGGCCGATCCGCTGTCGGCCTGATCACGGCCCCCGTACCGGCCGGGGCGCGGGGCGGCTCCGTCCGCCGGGCCGTGGCGTCGGCGGTGTCGGCGGTGTCGGCCGCGTCGGCAGAGTCGGCCGTGTCGGCAGAGTCGGCGGTGTCGGCGGCGTTGTCCAGGAATTTCCCCAGTCCTGGTACAAGCGACGCTTTCCCGCTGCCGTCGCGGTCGGTACGTCGTACGCTCCACGCAGACCCACCCGACGTGATGTGAGGCGGTCCGAGAGACATGGTCAGCAGCGAGTACGAGCGCAGGATCGCCGCCCGGTTCGCCACCTTCGACCAGGACGGCAACGGTTCCATCGACCGCGAGGACTTCAGCGGCGCGGCCAAGGCGCTGCTCGCCGAGTTCGGCGTGACCGCGCGCTCCGACCGGGGCCAGGCGCTGTACGCGGGCGCCGAGGCCTTCTGGCAGGGCATGGCGGGCATCGCCGACCGGGACGGCGACCAGCGCATCACCCGCGAGGAGTTCGTCACCGGCGCGGTGAAGCGGCTGCGCGACAACCCCGACCGGTTCGCGGAGATCGCCCGCCCCTTCCTGCACGCGGCGCTCGCCGTCGCGGCCCCCGACCCCGGCGCCCACCCCACGGTCGCGGACACCGCCCGGGTGCTGCGGGTCTTCCACGTCCCCGAGGAGGTCGCCCGCACCGCGGCCACCGCCCTCGACACCGACGGCGACGGCCGGGTCGGCGAACCCGAGGTCATCTCCGCGTTCGCGCGCTACTTCACCGTGCCCGAATAGCGCTCCCGCAGCCGGTGCTTGAGCACCTTGCGCAGGGTGTCGCCGCGCGGCAGCGCGGCCACCACCTCCAGGCGCTCGGGCAGCTTGTGCGGGGCCAGGCCCGCCGCCCGCAGCTGGGCCACCACCTGCTCCAGCGTCAACACCTCGGCCCCCGGCGGCTGTTCGACCACCGCGCAGACCAACTCGCCGCGCTCCGCGTCCGGCAGCCCGATCACCGCGACGTCGCCGACCGCCGGGTGCGCGGCGAGCAGGTCCTCGATCTCCTTCGCGGAGATGTTCTCGCCCTTGCGGATGATGACGTCCTTGATCCGGCCGGTGAGCACCAGATGGCCCGACGGGGTGAGCCGGCCCAGGTCGCCGGTGCGCAGGAAGCCGTCCGCGTCGAAGGCGGCGGCGGTCTGCGCCGGGTCCAGATAGCCCTGGCACACCGCCTCGCCGCGCAGCCTGACCTCGCCGTCCACGATCCGGATCGCCATGCCCTCCGGTGGCCGCCCCTCGGTGGTGGCGAGGTTCTCGGCGGTGTCGTCGGGGGAGCCCATGGTGATCATCGGAACCTCGGTCATGCCGTACCCGTGGGTGAGCTGGACGCCCATCTCGCGGACCACGGCGTGGTAGACCTCGGGCGGCTTGGGGGCGCCGCCGCCCGCGAGCAGCCGCAGCGTCGGGATCAGCCGCCGGTCGGGCCTGGCGCGCTGCTCGGCGAGGAACATCGTGTAGAACGCCGTCGAGCCGCCCGCCACCGTCACCCCGTGCCGCCGGTAGCCCGCGAGCGTGTCCGGCAGCGCGAAGTGCTCGAACATCACCGCGGGGAAGCCGTACAGCAGCAGCATCACCGTGTAGTCGGGGCCCGCGATGTGGGCGTAGGGGAACGCCATCGAGCCGACGTCGGACGCGCTCAGGCCGAGCGCGTGGGCCAGGCAGGAGCCGGCCGCGATCAGTGAACGGTCGGTGTGCAGCACGCCCTTGGGCTCGGACGTCGTCCCCGAGGTCCAGTAGATCCAGCGGACCGCGGTGCCCGAGGCGGGCGGGGGCGGCAGCAGCGCGGGGTCCCCGTCCGGCAGGTCCCGTCCGTGGTACGCCTCGAACACGCCTTTCGCGCCGAGGCGTCGGGCCATCGCCAGATGGTCGAAGCCGCGCCAGGTGCCCGGGACCGCGAAGTACTCGGCCTTCGACTCCCGCAGTGCGAAACCCACTTCACGGTCCCGGTAGAACGGGATGACCGGTGTCTGGACGGCGCCGAGGCGGGCCAGCGCGAAGGAGAGCAAGGCCGTCTCGACGCGGGTGGGAAGCTGCCAGGCGACCACCGTGCCGGGGCGCACCCCCATGTCGTACAGGCCCGCCGCGACCCGCTCGGCGCGCTCGCGCAGGGCGCCGAAGGTGAGGACGCGCTCGTCCTGGAGCAGGACCGGGCGGTCGGGGGTGAGGTCGGCGCGGCGGGCGAGCAGCTCCCACAGGGTGCGGGCGGTGCTGAGCGCGCGGGCGGTTTCGTTCACGGCGGCTGCCCCCTGTGGCTGACGTTCCGTCAGATCGTGCGCAGAGCGTAGAGCCGGGCGCCTTGTCGGTCCAGGGGTGGGGCACTAGCCTGCTGGCGACGGTACATCTGACGGTCCATCAGATATGGGCCCGCAGCACAGGGAGTGGGGACCATGACCGAACTGCCCCGCATCATCAGCGTCGACGACCACGTGATCGAACCCCCGCACCTCTTCGAGACCTGGCTCCCGGCCAAGTACCGCGACCGCGGCCCCCGCCCGCTCACCGCGGGCATCGGCGAACTCGCCTACGTCGCGGGCAAGTACCGGATCACCATGGACCCCGAGGGCCCGCCCACCGACTGGTGGATCTACGAGGACCTCCAGTTCCCGTACAAGCGCAACATCGCCGCCGTCGGCTTCGACCGGGACGACATGACCCTGGAGGGCATCACCCGGGCCGAGATGCGGCGCGGCTGCTGGGACCCGAAGGAACGGCTCAGGGACATGGACCTCAACCACGTCGAGGGCTCCCTGTGCTTCCCCACCTTCCCGCGCTTCTGCGGACAGACCTTCGCCGAGGCCCACGACAAGGAGGTCGCGCTCGCCTGCGTGCGCGCCTACAACGACTGGATGGTCGAGGAGTGGTGCGGGGACAGCGACGGCCGCCTCATCCCGCTCTGCCTGATCCCGCTCTGGGACATCGGCCTGGCCGTCGCCGAGATCCACCGCAACGCCGCTCGCGGGGTACGGGCCGTGACGTTCTCCGAGATCCCCACCCACCTCGGCCTGCCGTCCATCCACAGCGGCTACTGGGACCCGTTCTTCGCCGCCTGCCAGGAGACCGGCACCTCGGTCAACATGCACATCGGCAGCAGCTCCCAGATGCCCGCCGCCTCCCCCGACGCACCGCCCGCCGTGCAGGCCGCGCTCTCCTTCAACAACGCGATGGCGTCGATGATGGACTTCCTCTTCAGCGGCGTCCTGGTGCGCTTCCCCCGCCTCCGACTGGCCTACTCCGAAGGCCAGATGGGCTGGATCCCGTACGCCCTCGAACGCGCCGACGACGTGTGGGAGGAGCACCGCGCCTGGGGCGGGGTGCGCGACACCGTCCCCGAGCCGCCGTCCTCGTACTACTACCGGCAGATCTTCTGCTGCTTCTTCCGCGACAAGCACGGCGTGGCCTCCCTCGACGCCGTCGGGCGCGACAACGCCACCTTCGAGACCGACTACCCGCACGTCGACTCGACCTTCCCGCACACCAAGGAGGTCGCCCTCGACCATGTGAAGGGCCTCGACGACGAGACCGTCTTCAAGCTGATGCGGGGCAACGCCATCCGGCTGCTCCGACTGGACCACCCCAGGTACCGCTGATGGACCTGGACGACCCGCCCGAGCAGCGCGAGTTCAGGGCCCGGCTGCGCGCCTGGCTCGCCAGGACACTGCCCACGCTGCCCCCGCCGCCCGCCCCCGCCGACTGGCCCGCCCGCCGCGCCCACGACCTCCGCTGGCAGCGCACCCTGTACGACGCCGGCTACGGCGAACTGCACTGGGACGCCTCGCCCACCACCCGGCTGATCTTCCTGGAGGAGACCGAGGCGGCCGGGGCGCCCTACGTCGGCGCCAACTTCGTCGGGCTGCTGCACGCAGGACCCACCATCGCCGCCGAGGGCACCGAGGCGCAGCGACAGCGGTGGCTGCCGCCGATCCTGCGCGGCGAGGAGGTCTGGTGCCAGGGGTTCAGCGAACCCGGCGCGGGCTCCGACCTCGCCGCCCTGCGCACCCGCGCCCGCCGCGACGGCGACCACTACCTCGTCAGCGGCTCCAAGATCTGGACCTCGCACGCCGAAGTCGCCGACTGGTGCGAGCTGTTGGTGCGCACCGACCCCGACGCCCCCCGGCACCGGGGCATCAGCTGGCTCGCGATGCCGATGGACGCGCCGGGCGTCACCGTACGGCCGCTGCGCACCCTCGCGGGTTCCACCGAGTTCGCCGAGGTGTTCCTCGACGACGTGCCGATCCCGGTCGGCAACCGGGTCGGCGCCGAGAACGACGGCTGGCGGGTGACGATGGTGACGCTCTCCTTCGAACGCGGCACCGCCTTCGTCGGCGAGGTGGTCGCCTGCCGCCGGGTGCTGCGCCAACTGGCCGCGACGGCACGGGAGAACGGCCGCTGGGACGACCCCGTGGTGCGGCGCCGACTCGGCAGGCTCAACGCCGAGTTCCGGGCGCTGTGGCGGCTCACCCAGTGGAACGTCAGCGAGGCGGCGGCCACCGGCGGCGTCCCCGGCGTCGGCGGCTCGGTCTTCAAGCTCCGCTACTCGCACGCCCGTCAGGACCTCTACGACACCGCAGCCGACGTCCTCGGCCCCGACGCCCTCGACCTCGACAGCCCCTGGGTCCTCGACCGGCTCTCGTCCCTCTCCTACACGATCGCCGCGGGCACCTCGCAGATCCAGCGCACCATCGTCGCCGAACGGATGCTCGGGCTGCCCAGAGGGAGATGACATGCGCTTCCAACTCACCGAGGACCAGCGGGCCTTGCGGCGCGCCACCCGCGACCTGCTCGACCGGCGGTTCGACGCGGCAACCCGGCGCGCGGCCGTCGCCAGGCCCGGCCTCGACCGGGCGCTGTGGAAGGCGCTCGGGGACGCCGGACTCTTCGCCCTCTGCCTGCCGGAACGCGACGGCGGGGTCGGACTGGGGTTGCCCGAGGCCGTGTTGGTGTTCGAGGAGGCCGGGCGGGCCCTGCTCACCGGCCCGTTGATCGCCACCCACCGGGCCGCAGGAAAGGTACCGGGCGCGGCGAGCGGCGAGACCGTCGTCGCGGCGGCCGACGGGCGGACGGTGGAGTGGCTGGCGGCGGCCGACGTGGTGCGGCCGGGCGCGGCGGGCGCCGTCGCCGTCCGGTCCCTCGATCCGCTCACGCCCCTGCACCGGGTGGCCCACCCGGCCCCCGTCGATCCCGTCGCCGTGCTGCTCACCGCGGCCGAACAACTGGGCACCGCCGTCCGTGTGTGCGATCTCGCCGTGCAACACGCCCGGAGCCGTGAGCAGTTCGGACGGCCCATCGGCGCCTTCCAGGCCGTCCAGCACCTGTGCGCGGGGCTCCTGGTGCGGGCCGAGACCGCCCGCGCCGCCGTCTACGCGGCCGCCGTCACCGGCGCGGGCGCCGACATCGCCGCGGCCAGGCTGCTCGCCGACGAGGCCGCCGTCGACGGCGCCCGCGACTGCCTCCAGGTGCACGGCGGCATGGGCTTCACCTGGGAGTCCGAGGTGCATCTGCATCTGAAGCGGGCGTGGGTGCGGGCCGCGCGCGGCGGGGGCGGAGCGGCGGCCGAGGAGGCACTCGCCGCGGATCTCGTCGCCTGAACGGCCGCTGCCCGCACGGCCCTCGGCGGCGCTGTCGATCATGTCGCGGATCGTGGCGGGGCGGCACTACGCAGCGTTCAATTCGGGGTGCGTGACCCGGATGTGTCGTCACCGCCCGGAGTCGGGCCGTCGCTCCGGTACCTTGGGTGAGATGCGAGTGGTTCCTGGCGCGAACGGTACCGGTGCGGCCCCCGGGGCGACGCCGGACCGGGCGGTGCGCGCCGGTCCTCGCCGGGCGGTACGGGCCCTGGCCCCCGCCTGTTCGACTCCTCCTGGCGAGCGTCGCACAGTATGGCGCACAGGTACTCCTTCGCGCGGGAATATGCCCGAAGCGCTTGTTGGGGTGACTGTACGTCAACGATGCTGTCTCGCAAGGAATTCACGTTCCGTGACCCTTGCTCTGGCCGTTGTTCTGGCCATGCAGAAAATGGCTACGATCGTGGCCCTCGACGCGGCGAGTGCGCGGCGTGAGGTCATGTGTCCGCCGGTTCGGATGGTGTGAGCGGTGCAGGTGCTTCAAGTGCAACTGGAGATCCGGCCCGACCCCGCCGAGGTGGGGCGAGCCCGACGGTGGGCCCGTTCGCGCCTCGCCGGGTGCGGGATAACGGCCGACGAGCCCCTCGCCGAGACGCTGGTCCTGCTCGTCTCCGAACTGGTCACCAACGCCGTGGTGCACACCGGCAGGCCGGCCGTGCTGCGGCTGTCGCTCTCCGGTGCCGCCGAGGCGTCGGCCACCGTCCGCCTCGAGGTCACCGACACCAGCGCCCGCGCGCCGGTGCCCCGCTGCGTGGACGGCGAGGCGACCGGCGGACGCGGCCTCGCCCTCGTCGACGGCCTCGCCGACCGCTGGGGATGGAGCGCGGAGGGCAGCGGCAAGCGGATCTGGTGCGAGCTCGACCGGTACGGGGGGCGCCGGCGGTCCTCGCGGCCCTGCGGCGGCCTGCCGAGCTACGAGGGTCTGTCGTCCCTGCTGGACGGGATCTCCGTCTGAGGGGCGGCGCACGGGCGTCCACCTTCTCCCCGCGGTCACCCCTCTCCCGCCGTCCCCTCCTGTCGCCCCGCCGCGCGCCCGCCGTGCTTCCGTGCGCTGCCGTCGTGATGCGGGGGCACGGGACAATTCCCCGAACGGCTGTTGACGCCTCGTGACCGTCTGATCACGCTGGTGTTCAGCGATTCGCCGCGAGGGGACGGCGAGGGCTCCGGTGACGGGGGCCCTCGGCGAGCGTGGGTCGTGATTCGGCGTCGGTCCTCGCGGGCTCCGCGGGACCAGGGGCGGGTACGCCGAACCGGACGGCGGCGCGCGGTGCCGTGCTCGGGGCGGGCAGCGCCGCGCCGCCGTCCGGACCGTGCCGTTCCGTTCTTTCGGGGGAGCGCGCCTGCCGCCGTCAGAGGATGGCCACCGGCGCCACCGGGGTGCCGGTCGCCCCGGCGAACGGCTCGGGCATCGCCGACAGCAGGAAGCTGTAGCGCCGACTTTCTCCACAGGCTGTGGACAACTCTTCGAGATTCCAGTTCTGACCCTGGAGCATTCCCATCTCCACCAGGTCGAGGGCGTGCACCGGCAGCCACAGGTCCTCGATCTCCGGCGGGAAGATCTCGAAGGTCAGGGTGTCGTTGGCGACGGCGGCCACGTCCCGGGCGTGGAACCACTCGGGCGTCCGCACCGAGAGCCCCGGCGACGGATACGCGTACCCCTCCCGGTCCCCGGCCAGGTACACGCCCACCTGACCGGTCCGCACCAGCACCACGTCCCCGGCCCGCACCCGGGTCCCGGCCAGCTCCTCCGCCGCCGTCAGATCCTCCGGGGTCACCGCGTGCCCGCCCGGCAGCCGGTCGGTGCCGTGTGCCCGCGCCACGTCGAGCAGCACCCCGCGCGAGACGACGTGCCGGGCGGTGGCGATCGAGCTGAAGGCGGCGCCGCCGTGCGCGGTCACGGAGTCGGCCGGCCGGCCGTTGTACAGGCGCCCGGAGTGCGAGACATGGGGCAGCGCGTCCCAGTGGGTGCCCGCCTGGAGGCCCATGGTCACCGCGTCGTCGCTGCACGCGACCGTGCCGGGGCCGAAGATCTCCTGGTTGATCTGCACCATCGCGTGCAGCGGATTGACCCGCCCCGGGATCAGCCCGCTCTGCACGCCGTCCTGCTTCAGCGGCAGCGCGAGCGGGATCCGGCGGCCGGTGCGGACGGTGGCCGCCGCCTCGCGCACCACGGCGTCGGTGATCAGGTTGAGGGTGCCGATCTCGTCGTCTTCTCCCCAGCGGCCCCAGTTGTTCACGCGCCGGGCGATCTCGTGGAATTCGGCGGGCAGCGACATCGGCTCTCCCCAGGGCTTGTCTCCGGGCGGCTGGCGGGTCAAAAATCTAACGGACCGTCAGAAACCGCGGGAAGGGGCCGGCGTGGGGAACTTCTTGGCAGGCAAGGTGGTCGCCGTGACGGGCGCGGGCCGCGGCATCGGCCGGGCGGTGGCGCTCGCCGCGGCCGACGAGGGCGCCCGCGTCGTCGTCAACGACTACGGCGTCTCGGTGGCCGGCGCCGACCCCACGAGCGACATCGCCGACCAGGTCGTCGAGGAGATCACGGCGGCCGGCGGCGAGGCCGTCGCCGTCGCCGACGACATCTCCACCATGGCGGGCGGGCAGCGCCTCGTGGACACCGCGCTGGCGTCCTACGGGCGGCTCGACGGCGTCGTCTGCGTCGCCGGGATCCTGCGCGAGCGGATGCTGTTCAACATGTCCGAGCAGGAGTGGGACCCGGTGGTCGCGACCCACCTCAAGGGCACCTTCACCGTCTTCAGGGCCGCCTCCGCCGTGATGCGCGCCCAGCGCTCGGGCACCCTCATCGGCTTCACCAGCGGCAACCACCAGGGGTCGGTGTCGCAGGCCAACTACAGCGCCGCCAAGGGCGGGATCATCTCGCTGGTGCGCAGCGCCGCCCTCGGACTGCACACCTACGGGGTGAGCGCCAACGCGGTGGCGCCGGTCGCCAGGACCCGGATGTCGGCCGGGGTGCCCATGGAGCTGACGGAGATCGGCGAGCCGGCGGACGTCGCCGCGCTCGTCGTCTACCTGCTGTCCGAGCAGGCCAGGGAGCAGGGCATCACCGGGCAGGTGTACACCGTCGCCGGACCCAAACTCGCCGTGTGGGCGCAGCCGAGGGAGTTGCGGGCCGCCTACGCGGAGGGGGCCTGGACACCCGAGCGGATCGCGGCGTTCCTGCCGGGGACCGTGGGCGTGGACCCGATGCCGCTGCTGGAGCGGGTCGCGGAGATGGGGCGGGCCGCGCGGGCGGGGGAGCGGCCGAACACATGACGGGCGGGGCGCGCGACCGGCACGCCCCGCCGCTCGGTCCGGTACGTCGGCGCCAGGAAGGGAACCTCGTGGACTTTGGATTCGCCGCCGGGGACGAGGAGTTCAGGGCCCGCTCGCGGGAGTGGCTCGCGGCGCACGTGTCCGGTGCGGGCGACCGGCGCGGCTGGGAGCGGGTCCTCGGCCGGGACGGCTGGATCGGCCTCGGCTGGGGGGAGGCCGGGTACGGCAACCGCACCGCCTCCCTCACCGAACAGGTCGTCTGGGCCGAGGAGTACGCGCGCTCCGGCGCCCCCGCGCGGTCCGGGCACATCGGCGAGAACCTGCTCGCGCCGACGCTCCTCGCGCACGGCAGCGACGCCCAGAAGCGGCGCTTCCTGCCCGCCGTCGCCGCGGGTGAGGAGTGGTGGTGCCAGGGCTACAGCGAACCCGGCGCGGGGTCCGACCTCGCGGGGGTGCGGACCCGGGCGGAGCGGCAGGGCGACGGCCACTACCGGATCACCGGGCAGAAGATCTGGACCTCCCTCGCCCACGAGGCCGACTGGTGCTTCGTGCTGGCGCGCACCGACCCCGACTCCCGGCGCCACCACGGCCTGACGTTCCTGCTGGTGCCGATGGACCAGCCGGAGCTGATCGAGGTGCGGCCGATCAGGCAGCTGACCGGGACCAGCGACTTCAACGAGGTCTTCTTCGACGGGGCGGTGGCCCGCGCCGAGCATGTCGTGGGCGGCGCCGGCGACGGCTGGAAGGTCGCGATGAGCCTGCTCGGCTTCGAGCGCGGCGTCTCCACCCTGGCCCAGCAGATCGGGTTCGCCGAGGAGTTGGGGCGGGTGGTGCGGGCCGCCGTCGCCTCGGGCGCCGCCGACGATCCGGTGCTGCGGGACCGACTGGTCACGCTCTGGGCCGAGTTGCGGGCCATGCGCTGGAACGCCCTTCGGACACTGGGGGGTTCGGGTGACGCGGGGGCGCCCAGTGTCGCCAAGCTGCTGTGGGCGGGCTGGCACCAGCGGCTCGGGGAGCTGGCCGTGCAGGTGCGGGGCGCGGCGGCCGGGGTCGGCCCCGCGGACTGGACGCCCGGGACGCCGTACGCGCTCGACGCGGCGCAGCACCTGTTCCTGTTCTCCCGGGCCGACACCGTCTACGGCGGCTCGGACCAGATCCAGCGCACGATCATCGCCGAGCGGGTGCTCGGGCTGCCGAGGGAGCCGAAGGGGGCCGTGTGATGCGCGGTGTGGTGTGGGACGGGACGCGGGTCGCGGTCGTGGACGACCTGGAGGTGCGCGATCCGGGGCCGGGCGAGGTGCTGGTCGCCGTGCGGGCCGCCGGGCTGTGCCACAGCGACCTGTCGGTGCTCGACGGGACCATCCCGTTCCCGGTGCCCGTGGTGCTCGGGCACGAGGGCGCCGGGGTGGTGGAGGCGGTCGGGGCCGGCGTCACCCATGTGGCGCCCGGCGACCATGTGGCGCTCTCCACCCTCGCCAACTGCGGGACCTGCGCGGAGTGCGACCGGGGCAGGCCGACCATGTGCCGCCGGGCCATCGGGCGCCCCGGGCGGCCCTTCGCCAGGGGCGGGCGGCCGGTGTTCCAGTTCGCGGCCGACTCGGCGTTCGCCGAGCGGACCGTGGTGAAGGCCGTCCAGGCGGTGCGGATCCCCGACGACCTCCCGCTGACGTCCGCCGCGCTGATCGGCTGCGGGGTGCTGACCGGGGTCGGCGCCGTCCTCAACCGGGCCCGGGTCGACCGGGGCGACAGCGTCCTGGTGATCGGGACCGGCGGGGTCGGCCTCAACGTCCTCCAGGGCGCGCGGATCGCGGGCGCGGTGACGATCGTCGCCGTGGACGCCAACCCGGCGAAGGAGGCGGTGGCCAGGGAGTTCGGGGCGACCCACTTCCTGACCTCGACCGGGCCGGTGCGTGAGATCCTGCCGGACGGCGTGGACCACGCCTTCGAGTGCGTGGGCCGGGTCGAGCTGATCCGGCAGGCCGTCGACCTCCTGGACCGGCACGGACAGGCCGTGCTGCTGGGCGTCCCGCCGGCCGCCGCCGAGGCGTCCTTCCAGGTCTCCTCGCTCTACCTGGACAAGTCCGTCCTCGGCTGCCGCTACGGCTCCTCACGCCCCCAGCGGGACATCGCCCTCTACGCGGAGCTGTACCGCACGGGCCGGCTGCTCCTCGACGAACTCGTCACCGCGACCTACCCGGTGGAGGAGTTCGACAAGGCGCGGACCGACGCGGAGGCCGGACGGGTGGCGCGCGCGGTGCTCACCTTCTGACGGCCCGTCGGAGGCGGTGCCGCCTGGCTGCTCCCGGCGGACGCCCGGAACGTCCGCCGGTAGGCCGTCGGCGTCACACCGAGCGTCGACTGGAGGTGCTGGCGCATCGACTGGGCGGTGCCGAACCCGCAGTCCCTCGCGATCTGGTCGACGGACAGATCGGACGACTCCAGCAACTGCCGCGCCCGCTCCACCCGTTGCCCGGTCAGCCACTGTCCGGGGCTGACGCCGACCTCCTCGCGGAAGCGGCGGGTGAAGGTGCGCACCGACATCGCCTCCCTGGCCGCCATGTCCCGCAACTGGAGCGGCTCGTGCAGCCGGCCGAGGGCCCACGCGCGGGCCGCCGTCGTGGTCGCCGACCGGGGCTCGGGCACCGGATGCCGGATGAACTGCGCCTGCCCGCCGTCGCGGTGCGGCGGGACCACCGTACGGCGGGCGACCTCGTTGGCGACGGCGGCGCCGTGGTCGCGGCGGACCATGTGCAGGCACAGGTCGATGCCGGCCGCGACACCCGCCGACGTCAGGATGTCGCCGTCGTCGATGAACAGCACGTCGGGGTCGACGTCGATCCGCGGGAAGAGGCGCTGGAGGCGGTCCGCCTCCGCCCAGTGCGTGGTCGCCCGGCGGCCGTCGAGGAGCCCGGCGGCGGCGAGCACGTACACGCCGGTGCAGATGGAGGCGATCCGGGTGCCGGGGCGGATCAGCGCCAGGGCCGCGGCCAGCTCCGGGGTGAGGACACCGTCGTCGAAGACCGGACCCAGCTCGTAGGAGGCCGGGACGACGACGGTGTCCGCGCCGGCCAGCGCCTCGGGGCCGTGCGGGACGTGCACGGTGAAGTCGGCGTCGGTCTCCACCGGGCCCGGCGGGCGCACCGAGCAGGTCACGACCTCGTACAGCGGGCGCCCCTCGGCGTCCTTCGGGCGGCCGAAGATGCGGTGCGGTATCCCCAGCTCGAAGGGGAGCAGCCCGTCGAGGGCGAGGACGACGATCCGGTGCGGGCGGTACTGCGAGGCACGGCTCATGGCCCGATCCTAACGAACACTGTCCTTCGGGCCACTCGCTGCGGGGGCGCCGCCCGCCGGAAGCTCTAGGACGTGACGCAGACCGAAGACTCCGCCGCCGTGACCGACCACGCGAGGCGCCGCCCAGGACCCGCCGCACGGGCGCCCCGCATCCACCGCGCCTGGTTCGTCGCGGCCGTGACCTTCGTGACGATCGTCGGCGCCGCCGCCTTCAGATCCCTGCCGGGACTGCTCATCGACCCCCTGCACCAGGAGTTCGGCTGGTCGCGCGGCACTATCGGGGCGGCCGTCTCCGTCAACCTCGCCCTCTACGGGCTCACCGCGCCGTTCGCGGCGGCCCTGATGGACCGCTTCGGCATCCGCAAGGTGGTCGCCGTCGCGCTGACCGTGATAGCCGTCGGCGCCGGGTCCACCGTCTGGATGACCTCGGCCTGGCAACTCATGCTCAGCTGGGGCCTGTTGGTCGGCCTCGGCTCCGGCTCGATGGCCCTCGCGTTCGCCGCGACCGTCACCGACCGCTGGTTCACCACCCGGCGCGGCCTGGTCACCGGCATCCTCACCGCCGCCTCCGCCTCCGGACAGCTGATCTTCTTGCCGCTGCTGTCGTGGATCGTCGAGACCCACGACTGGCGCCCGGCGGCCGTGACCGTCGCCCTCGCCGCGCTCGCCGTCGTACCGTTCGTCTGGCTGCTGCTGCGTGACCACCCCGCCGACCTCGGCCACAAGCCCTACGGCGCCACCGCGTTCGTGCCCAGGCCCGAGCCCGCGCGGGGCGCCGCCCGCCGCGCCGTCACCGTCCTGTTCGCCGCCGCCCGCACCGGCACCTTCTGGCTGCTCGCCGGCACCTTCGCGATCTGCGGCGCCTCCACCAACGGCCTGGTCCAGACCCACTTCGTGCCCGCGGCCCACGACCACGGCATGCCCGTCACGGCCGCCGCCTCGCTGCTCGCCGTGATCGGCGTCTTCGACGTCGTCGGCACCATCGCCTCCGGCTGGTTCACCGACCGCTTCGAGCCGCGCAGGCTGCTCGCCGTCTACTACGCCCTGCGCGGGATCTCGCTGCTGTTCCTGCCGATGCTGCTGGCGCCGAGCGTGCACCCGCCGATGCTGTTCTTCATCGTCTTCTACGGCCTCGACTGGGTCGCCACCGTCCCCCCGACCGTCGCCCTCTGCCGCGAGCAGTACGGCGACGACAGCGCGATCGTCTTCGGCTGGGTCCTCGCCTCCCACCAGGTCGGCGCGGCCCTGGTCGCCTTCCTCGGCGGCGTGGCCAGGGACGCCTTCGGCAGCTACGACATGGTCTGGTACGCGTCGGGCGCGCTCTGCGCCGCCGCCGCCCTGATGGCGCTGGTGATCAGGCGCCGCCCGGCGACCGGGCCGGTCCTCGCCTGACAGCGGCGCCGCTGTCAGGCGGAGGGCGCCGGGCCCAGCTCCGTCTCGATCAGGTGGTTGAGGTGGCGGCGGGCCGCCTCCATGGTCAGCGGGGGCGCCTGGCGCAGACGTTGCAGGGCCAGGCCGTCCGCGAGGGCCGCGAACCTGATGGTGAAGCCGTCCAGGTCGACGGCGGCCCGCCGGCCGTCGGCCGCCGCCCGCTCGGCCAGCGCGCGGATCTGCCCGTGCCACGCCTCGTAGCGGTGCGCCTGACCGCGCGCGAACGCCTCGTCGGTGCCCTGCTCGCCCGCGTTCCAGTAGTCGAACCACATCCGCCAGTGCCGGTCGGTGTCCTCGGTGAACAGCGCGTCGACGAGCAGCCGCAGCGCCTCGGCGCCGCTCGTCGCCCGGTCGGCGGCCTCGCTGAGCGCCGTGTAGTAGCGCTCGATGTGCAGGACCATCGCCTCGGACAGGATCTCCTGGACGCTGCCGAAGTGGTAGGTGACCGTCCCGACCGACACCCCGGCGGCGGCCGCCACGTCCCGCACCCCCACGGACGCGTAGCCGCGCTCGCCGATCAGCGGGACGGCGGCCTCCACGATCAGCCTGCGCCGCACCTCGGTGGGCTGCCGGGTGCGTGCGGCGGCGGTGACCGCGCGCCGCGGCGCGCGCCCCGACCCGGCCGGTGCCGCGGACGGCGGGCGCTCGGCGGCCGTCATCCCGACGTCCTCGGGGTGGTGCGGTGCCAGGTGCGCTCGGCCACTGTCTCTCCGTTCGCCCGCGCTTCGAGGCGGCTGTCCATGATGAACTCGGTCGCCGTGGCCCGCAGCTGGGTCCGCGTCCTGACCTCGGCGTCCCCATCCTCCCCGCGCCGCAGCCGGATCGTCCACTCGGACACCGCGGACGCGGAGAGCGGATCGTCGGAGCGGATCCGGTAGGTCTCCCGGGCGCTCTCCTCGTACCGCAGCCCGTCCGGATAGGTGCGCGAGCCGCCGTAGTTGGGGTCGACATCGAGGACCCACTCGCCGGTGGCGACGTCCCGGGTCACCAGGCGTTCGGGCCGCGGCTCGGCGGGCGCGTCGTACGTCACGGCCAGCGGCGGTGCCTGCTCGGGCTCCTCGAAGCGGATCGCGGGCTCCGCGCCCGGCTCCCGCACCGGCAGCAGCAGCGCGCTGTCGGCGGGCCGCACGCGCAGGGCGCCGCGCTCGCCGTGCGGCCACACCCACGGCCAGTACGCGTCGCTCACCGCGACCCGGACGCGGTGTCCGGGCGGGAAGGCGTAGCCGATGCCGGTGAGGTCGAATTCGACGTCCTCCCACTCGCCGGGCGTCCACTCCACGGCCCGGTCGCGCCCGTGCCTGCTCAGCAGGTTGAGGACGCCCCGGGTGACGAGGGTGGAGGAGCCGTCGGGCGCCACGTCGCAGAGCCGGGCGACGACGTGGGCGCGCGGGGTGGCGCTGTCCAGGCGCAGCCGCACACGGGGGCGGCCGAGGATCTCGACGCGGGCGTCCAGCGGCGCCGAGTCGAAGCACACCGAACGGCCGTCCTCCTCGCGCTGGTCGGGCGGCAGGTCGGAGGCGTTGCCGAACGGGAAGAACCGCCCGGCGTCGACCCCGGTGTGCTGCGGCGAGCGGACGGTGACGGGCTGCGCGCCGGTGCCCAGCGGGCGTTCGCTCCACCCGACGCGCGGCGAGGGCCAGGCGTCGTCGCCCACCCAGCGGCCCGGCATGACGTCGTAGGAGGTGGCGGGCGGCACCGGGTCGTTGATCCAGGAGCGCAGCAGGGGTTCGGCCATGACGCCGGTGTCGGTGTCCTTGAGCCAGTGGTCCCACCAGCGGAGGGTCTCCTGGAGGAAGCCGATGGCGGGTCCCGGGGGAAGGCCGCGGTCGGGGTACTGGTGGGACCAGGGGCCGATCAGTCCGCGCACCCGGTCGGCGGGGAGGTGTTCGGCGAGGCGCAGCACGGTGTCGCGGTACGGGTCGAACCAGCCGCCCACCGCGAGGACGGCCGCCTTGATCGCGCCGTAGTCCTCGCAGACGCTGCCGTGCCGCCAGTACGCGTCCCGCTGCTGGTGGTCGAGCCAGGTGTGCAGGAAGGGTTCGAGGGAGTCGAGGCGCTCCTTCCACATCGGCAGCCACCGCTCGGCGCCGACGCTCGCCGGGTCGGGCGGCCGGGCCGCGAACGCCAGCATGGTGCCCGCCCAGGCGAGCATGTCGATGCCGAGGACCGCCCCGCCCGTGTAGTGGACGTCGTTGTCGTAGCGGTCGTCGGTGGAGCAGACGGTGACGATCGCCTTGAGCGGCTCGGGCGCGAGGGCCGCGATCTGGAGGGAGTTGAAGCCGCCCCAGGAGATCCCGAACATGCCGACCCTGCCGGTGCACCAGGGCTGCCGCGCGAGCCAGTTGACGACGTCCACGCCGTCCCGCAGCTCCTGCGCGTCGTACTCGTCGCCCGGCACGCCCTCGCTGTCGCCGTGGCCGCGGATGTCGACGCGCACGGAGGCGTAGCCGTGGCCCGCGTACCAGGGGTGGCGCTGGGCGTCGCGGGGCGCGGTCCAGTCGCTCTTGCGGTACGGCAGGTATTCGAGGAGCGCGGGCACCGGGTCGGCCTCGGCGTCGGCCGGCCGCCAGACACGGGCGTGCAGCCGGGTGCGGCCGTCCCGGGTGGGGATCCAGACGTCCTCGCGGATCACTCGGCGGTCGAACCGCTCGCGGTACTTCACGACGCTCCTTCGGCGGGGTCGGCGGGGTCGGTGGGTCCGGTCAGTCCGGTGGGTCCGGCGGGTGCTGCGTGCTCTCTGTGCTCTGCGGGACCTGTGTGATCTGCGGGATCTGCGTGATCTGCGGGATCTGCGGGATCTCTGGGTTCTCTGGGACCTGTGGGATCTGTGGGTCGTGCCGCCCCTGCGGTGGTGGCGGCCTCCCGCCAGCGGCGGACCCGGTGGCCTTCGCCGTGGTCGGTCCAGAGGCCGTCGGGTCCCGCGGCGTCCGTCCAGTCGGGCGCCTCCGACACGAACGGCTCCGCCGTCGGGTCCGGTTCCAGGGCCGCGGCCATCAGCTGCCGGGTGTAGGGGTGCCCGGGGTCGGCGAAGACCCGCTCGGTGGGGCCCTCCTCCACGACGACGCCGTGCCGCAGCACCACGACCCGGTCGGCGATGCCCCGCACGACGGCCAGGTCGTGGCTGATGAACAGGCAGGCGAGATCGCGTTCCCTGCGCAGGTCGTCGAGCAGCCGCAACACCTCCGCCTGCACCGACACGTCGAGGGCGGTGGTGATCTCGTCGGCGATCAGCACATCGGGCCCGCCGGCCAGCGCCCGCGCGATGCCGATGCGCTGGCGCTGGCCGCCGGAGAGCTGCGCGGGCAGCCGGTCGGCGAGGTCCGGGTCGAGACGGACGTCGGCGATGAGCGCGCGGGCCCGCTCGGCGGCCTCGGCGCGGTCGGTCACGGTGCCGAAGAACCGCAGCGGGTGGCGGATCGCGTCGCCCACCGAGCGACGCGGGTTGAGGGAGGTGTCGGCGTTCTGGAAGACGAGCTGGATCCGGCGGCGCAGCGCGAGCGGCCGTCGCCTCGCGGGTCCCGTGAGGTCGCCCGACTCGTGCGCGAGGGTGCCGCCCGAGGTGGCCCGCAGCCCGGCGAGCGCCCAGGCGAGCGTCGACTTGCCGCTGCCCGACTCGCCCACCAGCGCGACGACTTCGCCCCGCCTGACGTCGAAGGAGACGCCGTGCACGGCCCGGCTCCTGCCGTAGTCGACGGTGACGTCCCGGGCCCGCACGGCGACCGGGGCGTCCGCCGCGACGACCGGCTTGGGCCGGATCTCGCGCTCACCGCCCTCCCCGACGAGCACCAGACCGGCGTCGTCGAGCCGTGGCACGCTCGCCAACAGGCGCCTGGTGTACGGCTCCTGGGGCGCGGCGAAGAGACTGCGGGTGGGCGCCGACTCGACCACCCGGCCGAGGCGCAGCACGGTGACCTCGTCGGCCATGTGCGCGACGACCCCGAGGTCGTGGCTCACCAGCACCGCGGCCAGGCCGAGTTCGTCGCGCAGGGCGCCGATCAGGTCGAGGACGCCGCGCTGGGTGACGACGTCGAGTCCGGTCGTCGGCTCGTCGAGGACCAGGACCCGGGGGCGGGCGGCGACGGCCATGGCGATGGCGACGCGCTGCTGCTGGCCGCCGGAGAGTTCGTGCGGGTAGCGGCGGGCGAGTTCGGCGGGGCGCGGCAGCCGTACCTGGTCGAGCAGTTCGACGACCGGGACGTCCCCGCCGGCCTCGGCGATCTGCCGGCCGACGCGCAGGGTCGGGGTCAGCGCGTGCCCGGCGTTCTGCCCGACCATGGCGACCGTGCGGGACCGCAGCGCGCGCAACTCCCGTGCGGGCAGGGCGAAGACGTCGGCGCCCGCGACCCGCACGGCGCCGCCGGTGATCCGCGATCCGTGCCGCAGATGGCCGAGCAGGGTGGCGGCGACGGTCGACTTGCCGCTGCCGGACTCCCCGACGAGGGCGAGGGTCTGCCCGGCGGCGACCCGCAGGGACACCTCGTGCACGACGGGCACGTCCCGCCCGCCGGAGCGGTACGCCACCGAGAGCGCGTCGACGACGACGAGCGGGTCGGGTGAGGCGGCCGGTGCGGGTGTCGTGGGTGATGCGGACGGTGCGGCCATCACAGGCCCTCCCTGATCCGGTCGACGCCCCACGCCTTGGAGAGGCCGTCGGCGGCGAGGTTGAGTCCGACCACGAGGGTGGCCAGGGCGACGATCGGCGCGAGGCTCGCCATCGGGACGACGGTGATCGCGGTGCGGTTCTCGGCCACCATCAGCCCCCAGTCGGGGGTGGGCGGGTCGGCGCCGAAGCCGAGGAAGGACAGTGAGGAGATCAGCAGCACCACCCAGGAGGCCCGCATCGCGAACTCCACGCACACCACGTCGGTGATGTTGGGCAGCACCTCGCGGCGCAGCACCGTCCAGGTGCTCTCGCCGCGGGCGCGGGCGGCCGTCACGTAGTCGTGCGGGACGACGGCGAGGGCGGCGCCGCGCACCACCCGCACCACCTGGGGCACGTAGACGACGGCGATGGCGAGGACGATGACCAGCGGTCCGGTGCCCAGCGCGGTGACGATGACGAGCAGCGCGAGGATCGAGGGCACGGACAGCACCGCGTCGAGGACCCGGCCGAGGACGTCGTCGAACCAGCCGCCGCGCAGCGCCGCCGCGCAGCCGACGACGGTGCCGAGGACGACGGTCACCGCGGTCGCCGCCACCGAGACCCCGAGGGCGTACCGGCCGCCGTACAGGACCCGGGCGAGGACGTCGCGCCCGTACTGGTCGGTGCCCGCCCAGTGGGACCAGCTCGGCCCGAGCAGCGCCCGCGCGGAGTCGTTGGCGATCGGGTCCCAGGAGGTGAGGAGCGGCGCGAGCAGCGCGATCAGGACATGGACGGCGATGATCGCGAGGCCGATGAGGGCGGTGCGGGAGGAGCGGGCCGTGCGCCAGGCGCGGACCGCGCGGCCCGGCGGCGGGGCGGAGACGGCGGCGGTCGCGGTGGCGGCCGGTTCTGGCGTGGTCATCAAGTCCTCCCGCGCGTACGGAGCTTGGGGTTGAGGGCCAGGGCGCCGAGGTCGGCGGCGAGGTTGCAGACGACGTAGACGACCGCGCTGATCAGGGCGATGGCCTGGATGACGGGCAGGTCGCGGTTCTGCACGGAGGAGAGCATCAGCTTGCCGACGCCCGGGTAGTTGAAGACGTTCTCGACGACGGCGACCCCGCCGACCAGCCACGCCACGTTGAGCGCGATCACGTGCAGGGTGGGCAGCAGGGCGCTCGGCAGGGCGTGCCGGGTGACGACCCGCCAGGTCGGCAGGCCCTTGAGCCGGGCGGTGGTGACGTACTCGCTCGCCATCACGTCGATGACCGAGGTGCGGGTCATCCGGACGATGTACGCGGCCATCACGATCGCCAGCGCGAGCGCGGGGAGCCAGACGGCGGGCAGGAGTTGGCCGGCGCTCGCGTCGGGACCGTACAGGACGACCGCGGGGAACCACGGCAGGGCGACGGAGAAGCAGAGCACCAGGACGGTGGCGACCACGAACTCGGGGACGCTCATGCCGACCAGGCTGACCGTCGAGACGAGGTGGTCGGGCCAGCGGTCGCGGTAGAGGCCGGCCAGCACGCCGAGCACGATCGAACCGGTCACCGCGAACAGCACGGTGACGCCGGCGATCAGCGCCGAGTTGCCGAGATGGGCCGCGACGTCGCCGCCGACGGCGTCACCCGAGACCAGCGAGGTCCCGAAGTCGCCGTGCAGCGCGCCGCCGATCCAGTGCAGGTACCGCTCCCAGGCGGGCTGGTCGAGCCCCAGGGTGGAGCGCAGGGCGGCGACCGCGTCCGGGGTGGCGTCCTTGCCGAGGATCTGGGTGGCGACGTCGCCTGGCAGGGCCTGGACGGCGAGGAAGACGAGCACGGACGACAGCAGGAGCGTGCCGACGGCGGCGGCGAGGCGCCGGGCGAGGAACGTGAGCACGGTCAGGCTCCCTTCAGGCCGATGCCGAGGTAGTCGAACTCGAAGCCGTGCTCGGCGTATCCGCGCACCCGGCGGGAGATCCCGACCAGCCGGTCGGCGAACATCGGGGTCATCGCGCCGCCCCGCTCGATCACCAACGTCTGTGCCTCGCCGTACAGTTCGGCGCGTCTGCGGTCGTCGGTCTCGGCGCGGGCGCGGTCGAGGACGGCGTCGAAGTCCTGGTCCCTCCAGGCGGTCTCGTTGTAGGAGGAGCCGCCGCGGAAGATCTGCGTGAAGAGCTGGTCGACGGGTCTGCCGGTGAACCAGTAGGTGGCCATCAGCGGCTTCTTCATCCAGATCTGCGTGTAGTACGAGTCGGCCGCCGCGGTCCTGACCCTGACCCGGATGCCGGCCCGCCTGGCCGAGTCCTGGTAGGCGAGTGCCATCGGCGTGAACAGCGGATCGTAGGACGAGGTGTACAGGTCGACGGCGAGCCCCTCGTGCCCGGCCCGCCTGAGCAGGTACCTGGCCTTCTCCGGGTCGTGCTCGGGGTGCCCGGCCAGGTGCGCGGGGTCGGACGGCGGCACCGGGTTGTCCCAGCCCGCGGTGCCCGCGCCCTGGAGGGCGACCTTCACGACGTGCTCGGGGTCGTAGGCGAGCTTCATCGCCTGCCGCACCCGTACGTCGGTGAAGGGCTTCTCGGTGGTGAGCATCGGCAGCACGTACCACTGGGCGTCCTTGACGCGGGCGACGGTGGCCCGGTCGGAGGCGGCGACCACGCGGGCGGTCGCGAAGTCCAGGTTGGTCTGCGAGAGGAGGTGGACCTGCCCGGCGAGCAGGGCGTTCGACCGGGCGGACATGTCGGCGACCGAGTAGAAGTCGATGGCGTCGAGGACCGGGCGGCCCGCGAAGTGGTCGGCGTGCGCGGTGACCCGGCCGGGGCCCGCGGGGGCGAAGGACTCCAGCTTGAAGGGTCCCGTGCCGATGCCGGTGCGGCCGATGGAGCGGGCGCTGCCGTCCGGGACGACGTAGCAGTTGTAGTGCGTGAGCAGGCTCGGGAACTCGGCGTTCGGGCTCTTGAGCGGGACGACGAGGGTGTGGGCGTCCGGGGTGCGCAGCGCGGCCGGGTCGAGGAGCGGGGCGAGGACGCCGGCCTGCGGGGAGCCGGTGGCCTTGTCGAGGATGTGGCGCAGGGTGTAGGCGGCGTCGGCGGAGGTGAAGGGCCGCCCGTCGTGGAAGGTGACGCCCGCGCGCAGCCGGAAGGTCCAGGTGCGGGCCCGCGCGTCCGGCTCCCAGCTCTCCGCCAGGTCGGGGGCCAGTTCGCCGTCCGGGCCGACCCGGACCAGCCGGTTGTAGAGGGCGCCCAGGTACTCGTACGCGGACAGGGAACTGGCCGGGTCCAGGGTCTCGGCCTCGGAGGCGGGCGGCCTGGCGACGCGCAGGACGCCGCCGCGGTCGGGGGCGCCCCGGAGCGCGGTGGTCGGCAGGACGGGGGCGGCCGAGGCCCCCGTACAGCCGGACAGCAGCCAGGACGCGCCGACGGCGGCGCCCGCGGCGAGGACCGACCGCCGTCCCGGGTGGTGGATGTCGGGCATGGACCGACCGTCCTTCTCGCTTGTCGTTCGCACGGACCGGTCCGTATTCGTTCAACGGAACGATTGAGTGCAGTGCGTGAACGATAAGAGGAGGGCGGTTTCCAGCCAAGACCTGGGCGCGGGAAATTAACCGGGGTAACGCACTCGTTACCCGGGGTCTGGTGGGGCGGGTGTGTCTGGCGGGACGGGTGGGGCGTGGCCCGGTGTGGGGGTGGGGTGCGGAGGGCGGGGCGTGGCCCGGCCTGGCCCGGCGTGGAGGGTGGGGCGCGGAGGTCAGCTCAGGAACTGTCCCCGGTGGAACAGCAGCGGCTCCGCCGTCTCCCCCTCGGCGCCCAGCGCGTCCACCCGGCCCACCACGATCAGGTGGTCGCCGCCGGTGTGCACCGCGTGGACCGTGCAGTCGATCCAGGCGAGGACGCCCGTGAGCAGCGGTGACCCGGAGCGCGGGGCCGGGGTGTGGGCGACGCCCAGGAACTTGTCCGTGCCGCTCGCCGCGAACGCCCGGCACAGCGGGCCCTGGTCCGCCGCGAGGACGTTGACGCAGAAGACGCCGGCGCGGGCGATCCGGGGCCAGGTCGCCGAGGTGCGGCCCACCATGAACGCGATCAGCGGCGGGTCGAGGGAGAGCGACGTGAAGGACTGGCAGGCGAAGCCCGCGGGACCGGGGTCCTGGCCCGCAGGCGGCGCCGTGATCACCGTGACCCCTGACGCGAAATGGCCGAGGACGCGGCGGAACTCCGTGCGGTCGACCGGGGCCCGCTCGTCCTGCCGGACGCAGCGCAGACCGGTCGCCCGGCGGGCCGCCCCGGGGGCCGACCTGAGATAGCGCACTGCCGCTTCGGCCGTTCCCGCTTGTCCCATCACACCTTCATTGAAACTGACGGTACGTCAGATGGGAAGGCGGGCGGACCCGGTACTTCGGGACCGGTCGGCGGCTTTAGGGCCGCGCGGGGTCAACGGCCCCTGAACCGAGGGGTCTCACGGGTCACGAAGCACCGGATGCCCTCCTGGGCGTCCCGCGTCGCCATGTTCAGCTCCTGCGCCGCCGCCTCCGCCGCGAACGCCGCCGCGCGGTCCGACTCCAGGGAGGAGTCGACCAACTGCTTGGTCAGGGCCAGGGCGCGGGTCGGACCGCTCGCCAGCCGGGCCGCCCACTGTCCGGCCGTCGCCGCCAACTCGTCGTCCGCGACGACCCGGTTGACCAGGCCGAGGCGCTCCGCGTCCGCCGCGCTCAGCGCGTCGCCGAAGAACATCAGCTCCTTCGCGCGCCGCGGACCGATCAGCCGCGGCAGCAGATAGGCGCCGCCCGCGTCCGGGACCAGGCCCCGGCGGACGAACACCTCGATGAACCGGGCCGATTCGGCGGCCAGCACGAGATCGCACGCGAACGCCAGATGCGCGCCGAGGCCCGCCGCCGTGCCGTTCACGGCCGCGATCACCGGCTTCTCGCAGTCCAGAACGGCACCGATCAGCCGCTGCGCACCACGCCTGAGCACCCGCGAGACGTCCCCGACGACGCGCTCGGGGGGCGGGGTATCAGGTGTGCCAGGCGTCCCAGGCGTCCCAGGCGTCCCAGGTGTCCCAGGCGTCCCAGGTGTCCCAGGCGTCCCAGGTGTCCCCGCCCCCGTCCCGCCGCGCAGGTCCGCGCCCGCGCAGAAGCCCCGTCCGGTGCCCGTCAGGACCACCGCTCTGACCTCGGGGTCGGCCGAGAAGTCGGTGAACAGCTCGATCAGGCGGTCCCGGGCGCCGGGGGTGAGCGCGTTGAGGGCCTCGGGGCGGTCCAGGACGACGGTCGCGACCTGGTCGCTCACCTGATGGCGGACCGGGATCCTCATCGGCACACCGCCAGCGCGTCCAGCGCCACCGCGCCCTGCCCGCGCTCCAGCACCACCAGCGGGTTGATGTCCAACTCGGCCAGGTCCGAGCCGAGTTCGAGGGCCATCCGCTGCACCCGCAGGACCACCTCCACGAGGGCCTCGACGTCGGCGGGCGGGCGGCCCCTGACGCCGTCGAGCAGCGCCCGTCCGCGCAGATCGCCGAGGAGGTTCCTGGCCTCGTCCTCGCCGAACGGCGGTACCCGCACCGCGACGTCCCGCAACACCTCGACCAGGACACCGCCGAGCCCGACCGTCACCGTCGGCCCGAACAGCTCGTCGTGGGTGACCCCGACGACCATCTCGACGCCCCGCTCGACCATCTGGCAGACCAGCACGCCGTCG
The DNA here is from genome assembly GCF_005222485.1 of Streptomyces griseoviridis. Lineage (NCBI taxonomy): Bacteria > Bacillati > Actinomycetota > Actinomycetes > Kitasatosporales > Streptomycetaceae > Streptomyces > Streptomyces griseoviridis. The sequence goes on along the minus strand of NZ_CP029078.1, from coordinate 4,034,621 downwards.
AGCACGACGCCCTCGAAGCGGGCGGTGTCCGTCAACTCCCGGTAGGCGTCGCGGACCTGGCTCGCGGAGGTGAGGCCGATCCTGACCAGGCCCAGCTCGGTCTTGTGGGCGATCCGCGCGCCGGACGCCTTCATCACCACCGGGTAGCCGACCAGACCGGCCGCCCGGACGGCCGCCGCCGCGCTGGTCACCAACTGCTCGCGGGGCACCCGGATGCCGTACGCGCGCAGCAGTTGCTTGGCCGCGTGCTCGCTCAGCTGCTGCCCGGGGCGCATCAGGGCGCGGGCCTTGCGGAAGGAGGGCGAGGGGGTGCGCGGGGCCTCGTCGAAGGGCGAGCGGTAGCCGGCCGTGAAGCGGTGGTGGGCGAGGTAGGCGCGGACGGCGGTGATGCAGTTGCCGACCGTGCGGAAGGTCGCCACCCGGGAGGAGCCCAACAGGACCTCGCGGTAGGCAGGTTCGGTGCCGACCGGGGAGCCCCACACCACGCACACCAGCTTGTCGGTCCGCTCGGCCGCGTCCACCAGGTCCCGCACCAGACGGTCGCTGAGCGGCGGGAAGGGCCCGGTGACCGGGCAGATCAGCACGCCGACCGACGGGTCGTCGAGGATCGCGTCGATGATCTTCCGGCCGCGGTGGTCGCCGACCGGGTGGCCGCCGTTGTCGACCGGGTTGGCGACGTTCAGGTAGCCGGGTATCCACTGGTGCAGTTCCGCCTGCTTGGCGGCGGAGAGGGCGGGCAGGGTGAGGCCCGCCTCGGTGGCGAGGTCGGCGAAGTGGGCGCCGGTGCCGCCGGATATGGAGTAGACGACGACGCCGTCGGCGCGCGGCGGCCTGGCCCGCGCCAACAGGGCTGCCGTGTCCTGGAGTTCGTCGAGTGCGTCCACCCGGATCACGCCGAACTGCCGCATGGCCGCGTCCACCACGGTGTCGGCGCCGGTCAGTTTGCCGGTGTGGGAGGCGGCGGTGCGGGCGCCGGTCTCGGTGCGGCCGACCTTGACGGCGACCACCGGGACCCCGCGCCTGGCCGCCCGGTCGGCGGCGAGCAGGAACGACCGGCCGTCCTTGAGGCCCTCCAGGTAGCAGGCGACGGCGCCCACCTCGGGCCGCTCGGCGAAGTAGGAGAGGAAGTCGGCGCTCTCCAGGTCGGCCTCGTTGCCGGTGGGCGCCCAGTGCGAGAGGCGGACACCGAGTTCCTGGAGGGCGAAGACCGGGCGGCCCTGGTGCCCTGACTGGGTGATCAGCGCGATCGCCGGTCCTTCGAGGTCGTCGCGGAAGCGCTCGAAGGCGTTCAGGTTGGTGTTGGGCCCCAGCAGCCTGATGCCGGTGCGCCGGGCGGCGGCGGTCAGCCGGTCCTGGGCCGCGAGGCCGTCGGCGCCGGTCTCCGCGAAGCCGGAGGCGAAGACGACCGCGAACCGTACCTTGGCCTCGGCGAGCCGCTCGATCACCGGAACCGGGTCGGACACCAACAGGACCGCCAGGTCGACCTGTTCGGGCAGATCGGCGACGGACGGCAGGCACGGGATGCCGAAGACGGACGGCCGGGTCGGGTGCACCGGGTGCAGCCGGGCGCCGACCCGTCCCGCCCACTCCACCAACTGCCGGGTGATGCCGGTGTTCGGGCGCCCCTCGGCGTCCGACGCGCCGACGACGGCGACCGACTCCGGCCGGAAGAACCGGTCGAGGTCGGGCACGTCGGCGTAGAGGGGCCGGCCGCTGACGTCGAGATCGCCGACGTCGGCGGGCCTGCCGTGGACGGCGGGCCCGGGTTGCTCGCCACAGGCGATGACCCGGGCCCGGCGGGAGTCGGTGGTGAGGGTGCCGTGGGTTGATCCAAGCATCGGTCCGCCCGCTCCTGTTGACAGCCATTACCTGACGCTCTGTCAGATTACTGAACTGACAAGCCGTCAGGAACTGCTGTGCACGCAAAGTTGAGCAGGCCGACCGGGCCCGCGCCACCCCGCCTCCCCGCCCGGCGGGACCGGGCGGGACCGGTGGGCCGCTCGGCGGTGACCCTCTGGAGGGACAGGACGGTGTGGCACGGCCGACCCTGATGACGTTCGCGTGCGCGGCCCCGGCCGGGAGCAGTGTCACCCCGGCCACCGCGCCGAGCACCGCCGCCCGCTTCCGCGCCGCCCGCGCTCCACGTGGTCATGCCCATCGCGCTGCTCCTCCGTCCGGGGCCGTGCCCCGGTGTCCGTACAGGTCAGATCGGCCGGACCAACCCGGACCGCACCCGCACCAACGAAAGAAGCCCGCACACGACACGTGCACGTCAACCGTCCCGCGGACGCCCGTCCGGCGTCCGCCCAGGTCGTCGCCCGACGACCGGCGGCGCTACTTCGCGGACGCGTCCTCGCGGCGGGCGGCCCGGCGCCGATCCCGGGCGACCGCCTTCGCTATCTTCTCCGCGTCGCGGGCCAGTTCCCGCAGCATGCCGCTGATCGGGTTGGTGAACCCGGTGAAGTGCAACCCCGGCGCGCGGGCCGCCGTGCGCGCCCCGTGGGCGACCGGCCTGCCGCGCCCGTCGAGGACGTCGAGATGGCCGACGAGCCCTTCGAGGCCCCGCGTGTACCCGGTGGCCGCGATCACCGCGTCCGGCGAGAGCAGGGTGCCGTCGGCGAGCCGCACCTTGCCGTCCTCGAAGCCGTCGACGGCGGCCACCACCTCGACGGACCCGGTGCGGACGGCGTCCACGAGGCCGACGTCGAGGACGGGCACCGCGCCCTCCTTGACCCGGCTGTAGAGGCCGGTGTCCGGGCGGGGCAGGCCCCGCGCGGTGAGGTCGGGGACGCTGATCCGGCTCACCGGCTTCGCCAGCCGGTCGACCAGCCGCACCGGCAGCCGCCTGATCAGCACGCTGGTGTACTGGGCGGGCCAGCCCAGGGTGGAGCGGCGCACGATGTGCGGGGTGGTGCGGACCGCGAGCCTGACCCGGGCGGCCCCGCCCTCCACGAGGTCGACGGCGATCTCGGCGCCGGTGTTGCCGACGCCGACGACGAGGACGTCACGGCCCGCGTACGGCCGCGCGTTCCGGTACTGCCCGGCGTGCGTGAACTCGCCCGTGTAGCCGTCGAGTCCGGGCCAGTCGGGCAGGCGCGGGGTGTGGTTGAAGCCGGTGGCGACCACGACCGCGGAGCCGGTCAGCTCCCGCCCGCCGGTGGCCCGCAGCAGCCAGCCCGCGCCGTCGGGCGCGCGCTCCACCCGGGAGACCTCCACCCCGGTGACGATCTCCAACTCGTGGTGTTCCGCGTACTTCTCCAGGTACCGCACCACGTTGTCCCGGGCCACCCAGCGCCCGAACCGCCGGGGTATCGGCAGTCCGGGCAGCGCCGAGAGCCGCCGTGTGGTGTGCAGCCGCAACCGGTCGTAGTGGCCGCGCCAGGACGCGCCGACCGCGTCGGTCCGCTCCAGGACCACGGCCCGCACGCCCCTGGCACGCAGCGCGTACGCCGCGGAGAGTCCGCCGGGGCCGCCGCCGATGACGTATACGGGACGGTCTGCGTGCTTCGGTCCGGCGGTCGGTGCGCACGGTGAGGAGTCGGCCATGAGCGCGAGCGTAATCACGCACCGGGTTGATGGGTCTCGGTCAAGACCGGAATTGGTTGCGGATTGATCACGCCTGGGGGAGGGGGATGTGCGCGCCGGGGGTGGCGCGCCTACGGCGAACCGTCCGCGCCCGCGGCCCCAAGGGCGTATTCGCGCCTGCCCCTTGGCCGGGCGGGGGGTGCGGGATTTTCGGTGACGGCGACTTCCCTCTCGGCAATCCAGCGCATCTGACGTACCGTCAGATTTATGGATGCGATCTGGCTCGACGGGGCCGAGTGGCTCGCGATACTCCGCATCGGCCTCGGCCTGTGGTGGCTGGAGAGCTGGCGGCACAAGGACAAGCGCGGCTGGTTCGAGCGCGGCACCGGCATCGCCTGGGCCGCCGACGTGGCGTCCAAGCACCGCTGGAGCGCCGTCCGCACCGGCTTCGAGACCGTCGTCGCACCCCGGCCGCGCGCGATGGCGTACGTCGTCGTCTACGCCGAACTCGCCCTGGGCCTCGGCCTCGTGGCCGGGTTCCTGACCCCGGTCGCCCTGGCCGGCGGGCTGCTCCTGAACGTCCTCTACTTCACCCTCATGATCCACGACTGGGCCGAGCAGGGGCAGAACGCGATGATGGCGCTCGCCTCGGCGGTCGCCCTCTTCGCGATGGCCTGGCAGACCTGGTCCGTGGACAGCGCGCTCGGACTGTTCCGGTGACGGCGCCCGACGCCCCGGGCCACGACCGGCCGGAGCCCGACGCCTTCACCCTGGCCTACTGGGAGGCGGCGGCCGAGGGGCGCCTGCTGCTGCGCCGCTGCGGGGCGTGCGGGCTGGCCCACCACTACCCGCGCGAGTTCTGCCCGCACTGCTGGAGCGAGGACGTGGGCTGGGAGCGGGCGAGCGGCCTCGCGACCCTCTACACCTGGTCCGTCGTCCACCGCAACGACCTGCCGCCCTTCAAGGGGCGCACCCCGTACGTCGCCGCGGTGGTCGACCTGGCCGAGGGGCCGCGGATGATGACCGAGGTCGTGGGAGCGGCGGACGGCGACCTGCGGGCGGGGGCGGAACTGCGGGTGACGTTCCGGGAGGGGGTGCCGGTGTTCGTGATGCGGGCGGGAGACGGGTGAGCAAGGGGGTGAGAGGGAGGGGCGGGTGAGGTCTGCGGCGACCGGGCCCGGAGGAGCGGGGGGCGGCCCCGGCAGGGCGGGCGACCGGGCCCGGAAGGGCGGGCGACCGGACCCGGGAGGGCGGGGGCGGCCCCGGTGCAGCGGGTGCCCGATCCCGGCCGCCGGTGACCAGGGGCGGCGGGTGGTCCGGGCGGCAATCCGGGGGCGGGAATGTCCGGCAACGGCTTGAATGGGCTGATGGCCTCCATGGAACAGCACTCCTTCTCGCAGCCCCCGCAGCCCCCGCAGCCCCCGCAGCCCCAGCAGCCCCAGCGGTCTCCGCTGTCCCCGCAGTCCCGGCAGTCCCCGCCCCGCGCGCTGAGTGTGCCGTCCTCGCCCTTCCCCGTCCTGCACGGGCACGGACTGCGCCTGCGCCACTGGGACCACGCCGACGAGGCCGACGTCGAGGCGTGGCTGCGCGGCAGGACCGATCCGGAGTTCCAGCGCTGGAACACCCCGCTCAAGGAGATGAACGACCTCGTCGACGCCCGCGCGTCGCTCGCCGAGAAGGCGCTGGCCGCCGCCGAGCGCACCGCGGCCACGTACTGCGTGACGGACGCGGCCACCGGCGCGACCCTCGGACACATATCGGTCGAGGCGATCAACCCCGTCATGCGGACCGGCCGGATCGGGTACTGGGTGCTGCCCGAGGCGCGCGGACGCGGGGTCGCCAGCCGCGCCCTGGCCATCGTCTCCCGCTGGGCGCTGACCGAACTGGGGCTTCAGCGACTTGAGTTGGGGCACGCCATCGGGCACGAGGCGTCCTGCCGGGTCGCCGAGCGGTGCGGGTACCCGTACGAGGGGACACTGCGCGGCGCGATGTTCGAGGCGGGCCGGGTCGACCGGTTCCGGGACATGCACCTGCACGGGCGGACCGCCCAGGACCCGGAGCCCGAGCTGAAGCCGTACGTCGAGGACGGGGGAGGGGACGGGGACGGCGGCGGGGACGGCGGGCCCGCCCAGGGGGCGTGACACCACCGGCGCGCGCCCCATCGACGCCGACGAACGCGCCGTGCGCGCCCGGCGCCGCCCACGGGAACGTCACCGTTCGCCCCGCCGCACCCCACCACCCTCCCCGCGGACGGCGATGTGGGCCGCGTCCGACCGGTCACGCCGGGTGCGCGCGGGCGAAGCTCACCGGGCCCGCCCGCCGAGCCGGCGCTCGGGCCCGCCGTCGGCCTGCCGGTTCGTGGACGCGTGCCGCACGGCGTGCTGATGGCGCGGTTTCCGCCAGGCCCCGAGTGATACTCGGGCGCATGCCGGAAACCGACCTCCACACCCTGCTGAGATCCGTGCGCGTCTGGGCCCCCGACGCCACCGAGCTGCGCCCCTTCGACCCGGCGGTGGCCCCCGCGACCCCGCTCGCCCTCTTCACCCGCTGGTTCGCGGACGCGGTCGCGGCCGGGCAGCCCGAGCCGCACACCATGTCGCTCGCCACGACCGACGCCGACGGCCGCCCCGACGCCCGGATCGTGATGCTGCACGGCGCGGACGCCGACGGCTGGGCCTTCGCCACCCACGCCACCAGCCGCAAGGGCCGTCAACTGGCCGCCCAGCCGCACGCGGCCCTCGTCCTGTACTGGCCGGTACTCGGCCGCCAGGTGCGGGTGCGCGGGCCCGTCGTCGCGGCGCCGTCCGAGGAGGGCCAGGCCGATCTGCACGCCAGGACGACGGGCGCGCTCGCGGCGGCCCTCACCGGTCGGCAGAGCGAACCCCTCGCCTCCCTCAGCGAGTTGGAGAGACGCTCGCGGGAGGCGTGGGAGCGGGCCAGGGCCGAGCCGGGCACCCCGTCGCCCACCTGGACCCTGTACCGGCTGCGCCCCACCGAGGTCGAGTTCTTCCAGGGCGACCCGGACCGCCGCCACGTCCGGCTCCGCTACGAGGACACAGGCGAAGGCGCCGACGACGGCGGTGCCGGCACCGGCGGCTGGCGACGGGTGCTGCTGTGGCCGTGACCGGGACGGGACACCGGGGCCGCCGTCGCGCCCGTCACAGCGCCAGCGCCCCCGCGACCACCAGGCAGGTCCCGATGGCCAGGGCCACCGCGTTGAGGACGAAGTCCAGCCTTGCGGCTCGGAGTTGGGCGGCCGGATCCATGGTGAGGACGGCCGGGTCGTCGGGCGCGTAGTGGACCGTGACGTCCCGGCCCCGCGCGTCCCCGGGGTCGGGCAGCCCGGTGGGGCAGCAGGCGAGGACGGCCGTGTCCTCGCGCGTGGTGAAGGCGACGACCGGCACCAGGGTGGTGAAGGTGTTGCCGTCGCCGTCGGTGCCGGCCCGCTTCAGCACGGCGACGACCCGGCCGGGGACGGCCGCCATCGCGGCCGGCCGCGCCAGCCCGCGCCGCGTCCCACGGATGTTCCCCGGCAGGTGGCAGAGGATCAGGACGGTCCACGGCACCCCGGCGCCGAGCAGCGCCCAGGGCCGGCCCCGGTCGACCGACACGACGACGACCACGCCGACGTAGGCGAGGAGGACCGCGAGGTTCGGCCGGGCGAGCCCGCGCCGGTTCTCGTCCGGGTCGTCGGTGAAGCGGAAGGCGTGCGGGCGGCCCGGCGGGTAGCGGACGCCGATCTCCCGGCCCACCCAGGCAGCGGTGACCGTGTCGCCGTGGTCACCGTCGTTCGTCACGGTGAACTCCCGCCCGCTGGACGGGTCGTGGAAGGAGACGACGACCGGTATCCCGTCGCCTGGCGACCCCCCGTGCCGGGGCTCGCGCACCCGCTCGATCCGGCCCATGACCCGCACCGCGCGCTGCGCCCCGCTGGTCCCGGTCAGCGACCTCCCGTACCCGACGAGCGCCGCCACGCCGAACACCGCGCACCACAGCGCCAGATACCCGTACCGGTCCATGTGCCCTCTCCCGCCGTGTCCGCGATGCCGCCGCCCTCCCGCGCCGGTCCCGTGACGGAGGTCAGCCCGCCCGGGTGCGCCGCACCACGTGGCCGTCCCCGTCCGCCTCAAGCGAGGCCGTGCCCTCGGACCCGCTCACCAGGACCCTGATCCTGACCGAGCCGCCCACGCCGTCCACGACGACCTGCCAGGTCCGCGCGGTGCGCACGCCGAGCGTGCCGGTGGCCTCCTCGACCAGGGCGGGCACGCGCGCGGCGGGCAGGGAGCGCGGGTCGAACCCGGGAGCGCGGCTGCCGGTGGGCGCGAACACGACCGTGAGCAGGCGCTCCTGCACGACGACGGTGAGCGCGTCGTGGCTCCCGCCGTCCCCGGTGAGCCCGTCGACGGCCCGGCCCAGCTCACCCTCGTCGAGGAACGACTGGCCGGGGCCGAGGGTGACGGTGCCGGACGACGACGAGACGACCGTGCTCGACGTCGTGGACGACACGGACGGCGGCGCGGCGGAGGGCTCGGCGCTGCCCGCGTCGGACAGGTCGGCGCGGAAGGGCATCAGCACGGCGGCCGCACCGCACACCAGGCCGAGGAGCACCACCAGGCACGGCGCCCTGGTCGGTGACGGGTCGCGCACCAGGGCGGGGCCGGGCACCGAGTCGATCCGGGCGCCCGCCGCCCGTTCCTCCCACTCGGGGGTGGGACGCTTCACGATCCTCACCCGCCAGGGCCGTTGGGTCGGGTACTGGACCACCAGGACACCGCCCGGACGGTAGTCGGGCAGGTCGACGAGGTTGATGTCCTGCCTGGTCTCGACCCGGTAGGCCGGGGCGTCGTCGGGCGCGACGGTGAGAACGAACCGCACCGGCACGTCACCCGACTCGCCCCCGACGGCCTCCAGGCTCTCGATCACCGCGAGGGCCGTCGCCGGCGGGATCGCCGCCTCCCTGGCCCGCCGCGGCGCCCCCGCGAGGAGGTACAGCAGCCCGTACACCACGGGGGCGCAGAGTCCCGAGAGGATCAGCGGCACCCGCTCCAGGACCACACCCACGACGAGAGCGGTCAGCGACGCCGCGACCACACCGCTCGTGAGGAAGCCCAGGGCGGCGGAGGCGGGCGTGACGCGCGCGGGCTGCGTGACCGGGGTGGTCGTCATACGGCGATTGTGCAGGGCCGGGATGACGGCCGACAGACCTGTGAATGACCTTCCGCCGACCGGCGCGGGCCCTGTCCACGGAGCGGCGGGTGGGGAGGGGCAGCCGCACCCCCTTATCGGGCCCGGCCACCCCCTCACCGGGCCCGGCCACCCCCTCACCCAGGACCGCCACCCCCTCACCGGCCCAGCACCACCGTCCCCGACGAGCAGAACCACCCTCCGGTCCCCGACGCCACCCCGAGGCGCGCGATCTGTCCGTCCCGTCCCCGCACTTGGCGTTCCCCGGCCTCGCCGCGCAGTTGCCGCACCGCCTCCACCAGCAGGAACAGGCCCCGCATCCCGGGGTGTTGGCAGGAGAGACCGCCGCCGTCGGTGTTCACGGGCAGCTCACCGCCCGCCACCCGCAGCCGTCCCCGCTCCACGAACGCGCCGCCCTCGCCCTTCGCGCAGAACCCGAGATCCTCCAGCGTCACCAGGGTCATGTACGTGAAGGCGTCGTACAGTTCGGCGAAGTCCATCTCCTCGGGGCGCACCCCGGCCCGCTCGAAGGCCAGCCGGCCGCTCACCGCCGCGGGGGAGACCGTGAAGTCCGGCCACTGGGACATCGCCGCGTGCGAGACGTGCTCGCCGGTGCCCAGCACCCACACCGGCGCGGTCCGGCAGTCCCGTACGTACTCCTCGGCCGCCAGCAGCACCGCCGCCCCGCCGTCCGAGCGCAGACAGCAGTGCAGCTTCGTGAACGGATCGGCGATCATCGGCCCGGCCAGCACCTCGTCCACGGTGAGCGGGGTGCGGAACATCGCCTCGGGGTTCAGTGCCGCGTTCGCCCGCGCCTGCACCGCGACCTGCGCCAACTGCTCGATCGTAGTGCCGTGTTCGACCATGTGCCGGCGGGCCGCCATCGCGTACTTGGCGATCAGCGTGTGCCCGTAGGGGACCTCGAACTGGAGCGGGCCGCGGGCGCCGAAGGAGAGGTCACCGGTGCGCCGGCCCGCCCTGATGTCGGCGCGGGCCGTGGAGCCGTAGACCAGCAGCACCGCGTCGGCGTGGCCGGCGGCGATGGCGTCCGCGGCGTGCGCGGCCATCACCTCCCAGGTCGAGCCGCCGACCGCCGTGGAGTCGACCCAGGTGGGACGCAGGCCCAGATACTCGGCCACCTCGACCGGGGCCAGCGTGCCGAGGCCCGCCGAGCCGAACCCGTTCACCTGGCGGGGGTCGAGGCCCGCGTCCGCCAGCGCCCTGCGGGCCGCCTGCGCGTGCAGCCCGTACGGGGTCGCGTCGTCCAGACGCCCGCAGTCGGACAGCGCCGCCCCCACCACCGCGACCTTACGGCCGCCCGACGTCCCGACCTCGGCCATGCGCGGTCACCTCCCGCTCTCCTCTGTCCAACTCGTGCCCCGGCTCCTAATATGACGGACCGTCAGATCCGGAGGGAAGTGCCATGGACGCCAGCTTCACCGCCGAACAGGACGAGATCCGCCGTACCCTGCGCGAACTCCTGCGCAGCCGCTGCGGCCCCGAGGAGCTGCGCGCCGCCGTCGACCGGCCGTCCGGCCACGACCCCGCCCTGTGGGCCGCCCTCGCCGGACAGCTCGGCCTGCCCGCGCTCGCCCTCCCCGAGCGGTACGGCGGTGTCGGCTGCCCCTTCGCCGACCTCGCCCTGGCCTGCGAGGAGACCGGCCGCGCCCTCGCGCCGTCCCCGCTGCTCGCCACCACCGTCCTCGCCGCTCCGCTGCTGCTGGCCCTCGGCACCGAGGCGCAGCGCGCGGGGCTGCTGCCCCGGCTGGCGGAGGGGAGCCTCACCGCCGCCCTCGCGGTGCCGGGACCGGCGCTCGCCACCGCCCTCGCGCTGACCGGCGCGGCCGGCGACGAGTGGGCCGGCGGTGGCCGCGCGGGGGGCGTGCAGGCCCGCCGGACGGGCACCGGGTGGCGGCTGTACGGGGAGGTCGACCAGGTGCTCGACGGGCACAGCGCGGCGCTGCTGCTGGTCGCCGCGCACAGCGGCGGCTTCGCCCGGTCCCGGACGCTGATCTTCCTGGTCCGCGGGGACGCGCGGGGCGTCACCCGCGCCCGGCGCACCGCGCTCGACGCGACCCGGCCCCAGGGGCGGGTGCAACTGCGCGATGTGGAGGGCGAGTTGCTGGGCGAGGAGGACGCCGATGTGCTCGGGGCGCTGGCCGCCGTCGGGGACCGGGCGGCGACGGTGCTCGCCTGCGAGGCCGTCGGAGCCGCCGGGCGCGCGCTGGAGACCACGGTCGAACACGTGGCCCGCCGCGAACAGTTCGGCCGCCCGATCGGCTCCTTCCAGGCCGTCAAGCACCGCCTGGCCGACGTGTACGTCCGCCTGCAATCAGCCCGCTCGGCGGCCTACTACGCGGCGTGGGCGAGCGGACGGCCGGAGGGCGCGACCGGAACGAAGGGGAGGCCGGAAGGGGCGCCGGAGGGCGTTGCCGGGACGCCGGGGAGGCCGGCCGGGGCGTCGGACGTGGACGGCGGGTCCGCCGCGCCTGCCGGGGGAGGCGTGGGGCGGGTCGGGGGGCTGGCGCTCGCGCAGGGGCTCGACGCGCTGCGGTGCGCCGCCGCCGAGGGGATCCAGCTGCACGGCGGGATCGGGTTCACCTGGGAGCACGAGGCGCATCTGTACTTCAAGCGCGCGGCGGGCGACGAGCTGCTGTTCGGACCTGCCCACCGACTGCGGGCGCACGCGGCGGACAGCGCGCGTCTCTTCGAGGGAGGAGAGGTCACGGTGTGAACGGACGGGCACCGAACCACGCCCCGATACTCAGACGGCGCCGAACTCCCCGTCTCTGACGCCTGCGACGAAGGCGGCGAACGCGGTGATCGGGAGGGCGAGCACGGGTCCGCGCGGGTCTTTCGAGTCGCGGACGGGGACTATGCCGGTGCTGGTCGTGTGCGCTGGGGCCCATTCGACGCAGGAGCCGCCGCTGCCACTGTACGAGGACCTGATCCATGGGGAGGAGGGAGTGTCGATCATCACGGTGTGCCCTTTCGTGCCTCGTTGATCGCGGCGACGGAGGCCGCTTGGGAGAGTGCTTCGGCCTGTAGCTGATGGTAGGCCCTCACCAGTGGCAATACGGAAGTGATCTCCCTGTCCAGATGGCCGTTGGTCTCGGACTCGACGTAGGACATCACGGAGCGGTCGGGCAGAGTCAAGAGGTTCACCAGCCTGTTGAACGGACGGCGCTCGCCTATGGCGAAAGGGGCCAGTTGGAGGACGGTGTGCGGCTGTTCGGCGAACTCGATCAGATGCGCCAACTGCCGTCGCATGACCTCCGCGCCTCCGATCGAGCGATGGATGCAGCTCTCGTCCAGGACCACGATCACTATGGGCGCGATGCGCCGCGTCAGAGCTGCTTGCCGTTCCGCCAGGGACTCCACACGCTCCAGGGCTTGTTCGGTAGTGAGTGTGCCCCGCCTCACGTGTCCCTCTTCAATGGTTCTCGCGTACTCAGGTGTCTGAAGCAGCCCTGGGATCACTCCCACGTCGAAGAGTCGGATCTCTGCGGCACGGACCTCGTGTGCCAGGTACTCCGGGAAACCCTCCAGCAAGCTGCCGTTCCGCAGTTCCCTCCAGGCGCGTTCGAATGATTCGGGCGTTCCTGCGAGGCCCAGTGCCGCGTCCAGGCTGCGCGAAAAACGGAGAGTTGGCGGCTTGCGGCCAGTTTCGATCGCAGAGATATGTCGGCCGGAGTAGCCGACCACCTCGGCCAGTTCGTCCTGCAGCCAGCCATGTTCTTCGCGTGCCGTGCGTACGCGGGCGCCGAAGGCTGCTCGCGGACTTGCTTCTGGATTCAACTCCCTACGGTTTACCAACGTGTCCTCCGATTTCAGAACGTTGAAGACACGCTGACTCTAGGTCACTCTGAGCGCTCCCAGTAGTGGAACGACTACAGAGCGGAGCTGATCATGTCTGTCGACGGTGTTTCCGCCGAGCGGCAAGCTCTTTCGACCGCCCCGGCCCTCGGTGCCCTCTTGGTGCACACGCGGGAGCGGGTCGGGAGGATCCGGGGCGAGTTGTGCGGTCGCTGGTGCCTGTGTCCCGTAACGGGCGCCAGGGAGAGGGACGTTGATCCCGTCGACCTCGCGCCGCGTCTTCGGGTGGCCGGCGCGGGGTGGGGGCGGGCGCACGGGGTCCACCTCGTCGGGCCTGCCTTCCCCGGGGCCTTGGAGGACGCGTCATGAGGCCCTGTGACGCAGTCGGACGGCCCCCGCTCGACGAACTGCTCCGGCAGCTCCGTCGCGTCGGGGAGGACCTCGGGGAACCGCACGCGTACGAGGGGGAGGTCGCGTGCGAGCCGGTGGCGGGGCACGGCGGAAGCCATGCCGCCTACCTGTGCGAGATCGACCCCGACACGCAACTGTGGGTGCTGTGGGACGCGGCCGGGTTCACGTACGCCCTGCTGCCGCCCTGTCCCGCGCGCGGCCCCCGCGAGGACACGGTGTGCCATCTCTTCGACGGTCACGAGCCGGGGCACTCGTGGGAACTCGGGGCATGCCGGTCGTGCGCGGGGCGCGGGGCATGCTGAGCGGCCTTCGTGTTCCTTCGCCGGGGCGAAGCGCGTCGCGTCGTCGTGGGTGACGGGCTGCTCAGCTGCGCGGACTCGGGTCCCTACGACCGCGTCATGGCGACCGCCGGGGTGCGCCGGGTGCCTCCCGCGTGGATCGGGCAGACCCGGTCGGGCGGGGTGATCCTCGTGCCCTGGGGCACGTCCTACGGGAACGCGGACGCCGTCCTGCGCCTGACGGTCAGGGGGACATCGCCGAGGGGCCGTTCCTGCGTGCCGTGGAGTTCATGAAGGCCAGGGCGGAGCGGGGTCCGGGCGTCCACCATGACGGACATCTTCTGGCGGGCCCTTTCGAGGACGCGGAGCGCGGCGTCACGGACGTCACCGAGGAGAAGTTGGTCACCGGTACGGGCAGCGGCTCGCCTCCGTGTGGCAGTCGGGGCCGCGGCGGCTGTGGGGCGAGGTGCTGGCCGCCTACCTGGGGTGGCGGGAGCGCGGCGCCCCCGAGGTCGGCCGGTTCGGGCTCGCCGTCGACCGGTCAGGGCAGCGCGTCTGGTTCGACGGGCCGCAGGGTGAGGTCTGGGCCGTCCCCGCGGAGGGGTGAGCCCGTCCTCGTCGGCGCGGGTCCGCGAGGGGTTGAGGCGTCCCGACGGCGCCCTGGGGAGAGAACGGGTCCCCGGTGTCGAGTCGGCCGCACGGACAGCGCGGCAGGCGGCGGCCCGTTTCGGGGACAACCGCCGCCTGCCTGACAGGACTCGGGCCAGTAGCCGTCCGCACGGCTACTTGGTCGGCTTCTTTCCGGTCACGCCCAGATGAACCAACAAGGCCAGGTTCGGCTTCAGTTCGGCCTGCTTCACACCCCAGCTCTGGAATCCCTTCTGGTGCGAGGCGACCGCCGCGAGCATCGCGACCAGCGAACCGGCGACCGCCGCCGGGTTCACGTCCTTGTCGACCCTGCCCTTGGACTGCAACTCCGCGACGGAGTCGGCCAAGGAGTTGTTGACGGAGTTGAGGATCTTCATCCGGATCTTGTAGAACCGCTTGTCACCCTCGGCCGCGCCGAGATCGACGACCCTGAGGATCGCGTCGTTCTTCCGCCAGAACTCCAGGAAACCGTCCACGAGTTCCTGCGCTGTCTGCCAGCCGGCCTTTCCCACCCAGCTGCGGCCGGCCAGCAGCTCGGTCAACCCGGCTCCTTCGGCGGCCATTTGATCGGCGATCTCCAGGACGGCACCCTCGACGTCCGGGAAGTACTGGTAGAAGGTCGCGGGCGAAGTCCCCGCCTTCCGGGCGACATCGATGACCTTGACGTCCCGGTAGGGGGAGGAGCTGAGCATCTCGCTGAGGCAGTCGAGCAGCTTCTGCCGGGTCGCCTGCCCACGTCGGCCGGCCACGCGGCCGTCGACGGTACGCACTTGTCCTGTCATGCCGTCAGCTTACCGAGGGGTGATGGGAGCGCGATTCGGCCGACTGCAAATGGGGTGCACGAGGTCCCGGAGGGGGCTGTGCCTGGTCTGCGGGGTGCGCGCGTCGCCGTTACTTTGGCGCTATGGCCGAAAATAGGGCATCCGCATACGGAGAGGGCGTCCCCTGCTGGGTGGACGCGCAGCTTCCCGACGTCGCCGCGGGCAAGCGGTTCTACGGTGATCTCTTCGGGTGGACGTTCCCCGAGGCCACCGAGGGCCCTGGGGGCGGCGCCGAGGGCTCTGGGGGAGCCGAGGGCGTTCCGGGCGCCGAGGGTGCTCCGGGCGCTGGGCGCGCTGGGACCGCTGGGGCTGCTGGGGCCGCTGGGGCCTCGGCGGGCTTCGGGAGTCCCGGCGGTCCGGTCGTGGCCCGGCTCGGCGGGGAACCCGTCGCCTCGCTCGCGCCGAAGAAGGACGGGCGGATGCCCACCGTCTGGACGGTGTACTTCGCCACCCCGGACGCCGAGGCGCTCGCCGACCGGGTCTGGGCGGCCGGCGGGCAGGTCGTCACCGCGCCGCTGCCGGTCGCCGACCTCGGCGTCACCGCCCTGGTGGCGGATCCGGAGGGCGCCGTCTTCGGGCTCTGGCAGCCCAACCGGCACCCCGGTTTCGGGCGGCGGCACGAGCCGGGCACGTTCGCCTGGGCCGAGCTGTACGCGCGGGACACCGAGACCGCCAACGACTTCTACGGCGGCCTCTTCCACGACGCCCTGTTCGGTCCCGGCGCGGAGCCCGACTTCGGGCGGGCCTCGGTCGGGGAGGCGTTCGCGGCCGAGATGCCCCCGCACTTCGTCGTCCACTTCCGGGTCGAGGAGTGCGAGGCCGCCGTGCGCACCGTCGTCAGGCTCGGCGGGCGGGTCCAGGTGCCGCCGTTCGAGACGTCGTACGGAAAAGTGGCGGTCGTCATCGACAATCAAGGGGCGTCGTTCGCCGTCCTCCAGCGCTGACCAGGCATCTTTTGTCTCGGTATGGGGGCAGGCACCCAGATTCGTGCCCGGGTTCGCAACCTGTGGCCAGGACAGGAAGAATCAGGGTGCGTGCCGCCATGGCGGTGCGGTGGTGAGACGCTGCACGGGGTCGCGCCCATAAGTCGGTGGCGCGGCCCGTACGGGGAGGTGGCAGGCAAGTGGTGGATCAGCTGACGCAGCACGATCCGCGGCGGATCGGGCCGTTCGAGGTGCTGGGACGGCTGGGTGCGGGCGGCATGGGGCTGGTCTATCTCGCGCGCTCGGCGTCCGGGCGCCGCGTGGCGATCAAGACGGTCCGTACGGAACTCGCCGAGGACCAGCTGTTCCGGGTCCGCTTCACCCGCGAGGTGGAGGCGGCCCGCGCGGTCTCGGGTTTCTACACGGCGGCCGTGGTCGACGCCGATCCCCGCGCCGCCGTGCCCTGGCTGGCCACCGCGTACGTGCCGGCGCCGTCGCTCGAGGAGATAGTGAACGAGTGCGGGCCGATGCCGGCGCAGGCCGTGCGCTGGCTCGCCGCGGGGGTCGCCGAGGCGCTCCAGTCGATCCACGGCGCCGGTCTCGTGCACCGTGACCTGAAGCCGTCCAACGTGCTGGTCGTCGAGGACGGCCCGCGCGTCATCGACTTCGGCATCGCCTCCGGCGTCTCGAACACCCGTCTGACGATGACGAACGTCGCGGTCGGCACCCCCGCCTACATGTCCCCCGAGCAGGCCAAGGACTCGCGCAGCGTGACCGGCGCGAGCGACGTCTTCTCGCTGGGCTCGATGCTGGTCTTCGCCGCCACCGGCCACCCGCCGTTCCACGGCGCCAACCCGGTCGAGACGGTCTTCATGCTGCTGCGTGAGGAGCCCGACCTGGAGGGCCTGCCGGACGAACTGCGCCCGCTGATCGACTCCTGCATGCAGATGGAGGCCACCGGCCGCCCCAACCCGGCCGACCTCCAGTCCCAGCTCGCCCCGCACCTGTTCGGGTCGGGCTCCGACGACAGCGGCACCGCGTCCGCGTGGCTGCCCGAGCGCGCGGTCGGACTGATCGAGGCCCGCCGCAACGGCCGTCCCGCCCCGAAGCCGGGCCAGCCGCCCGCCCGCGGCGCCGGCGCGGCCAGACCCGCGCCGCTGCCCATCCCGCCCCCGCCCTCCCACGACCCGGTCGTCCCTGCGCCCCCGGTCCCGGTCGGCGCCCCCGCGCCGGGACCGGTCAGGCTGGCCGGCGCCCAGGTGCCGATCGGCCCAGGACCCCGGGTCTCGGACGTCCGCGCCGCCGCCGTCAAGGCGCCGCCCCCGGAGTCGGCGCTCGCCGCCTCCTGGTCCAAACCGCGCCCCGGCGTGAACGGCGCCGACCCCGTCGTCCCCGCGCCTCCCGCGCTCCCCCCGGAGACCGTCAACGGCGCCTGGCGCCCCTGGCGGTTCCGGATGTCGAACGACGTCTGGGGCACCCCGTCCGTCGACGGCGACCTCGTCTACGTCACCTCCTTCGAGGTGCACGCCCTGGACGTCGCCACCGGCCGCCGCCGCTTCAAGACCCGCGACGTCGCCTGGTCGATGGCGGTCGCCGACGGCCGTATCCACGCCTCCGACGGCCCCACCCTCTTCGCCCTGGAGGCCCGCGAGGGCGCCGACCTGTGGCGGCTGTCCACCGACGCGTGGGTGTACTCCATCCAGGCGGACCGCGGCACGGTCGTCACCGGCAGCCGCGGCGGCGGGGTCCAGGCGTGGGAGGCGTCCAGCGGCCAGAAGCTGTGGGAGGCCACCGGCTGCCAGACCGACTTCGAGTCGCCCGAGGCGGGACCCGCCGTCCACGAGGGCACCGTCTACATCTGGCAGGACGCCCGGCTGCGCGCGCTTGACGCCCGCACCGGCGACGAACGCTGGTCCTACCCGATCGGCGACGCGGCCTCCTGCGGCGGCGTACCGGTCCGCCTCACGCACGCCCCCGACGGCTACGTCTACGTCTCGGCCGGCACCCGGGTGCTCGCCATCGAGGTCGCGGGCGGCCATGTGAAGTGGCACTTCGAGGCCCCGGCGGCGTTCCTCTCGCCGCCCGCCTTCGTGCCGGGCCCGGCCGTCACCGGCGGCGGGGTCTACCTCGCCGACTACCTCGGCACCGTCTACGCCCTCGACGCCGCCGACGGCCGCGACCGCTGGCGCATCGCCACCGAGTCCCGCGCCTCCATCGACCCCGTCCTGGTCGCCGCTGGCCATGTCCACGTCGGCAGCGGCAAGGGCCTCTACACCCTGGACGCGGTCACCGGAACACCCAAATGGCGGTTCCAGTCGGGCGGCGACATCGTGGGCGCCCCGGCGGTCGCGGAGGGCCGTATCCACTTCGGCTCCACCGACCACCTCCTCTACACCCTGAAGGCCGACGACGGCCGCCTCCGCTGGAAACTGGCCACGGGCGGCGAGATCACCGGCTCCCCTGTCGTCCGCGACGGCGTCGTCTACGCCTGCAGCAAGGACCGCTGCGTGTACGCGCTGGACGCGGAGAAGGGGACGGGAACAGCCAGGACGGCGTGAGGGGGAGCGGCCGCCGGGATCTCCTCCAGGTGCCCCCATCACGGTGACATGACCGTGACAGTCGGTCCCTACAGTGCCCCCATGCACACACGGGGAAGCACGATCAAGTACACGGCGGTCGCCGCGCTCACGGTTCTCGCGCTGACCGGGTTCTCCACCGGCCGGCACGGGAGCCGGCACCACGGCCACGGCGACAGCACCGGCGGCGGATGCAGCAACTCACGCCAGGACCACGACAGTTCCACGAGCGCGGGCCGCAGCGCCACGGCTGACGACGACTACGGCTACGGCGACAGCTACGGCACCGGGGGCG
Source organism: Streptomyces griseoviridis (assembly GCF_005222485.1). Taxonomy (NCBI): domain Bacteria; kingdom Bacillati; phylum Actinomycetota; class Actinomycetes; order Kitasatosporales; family Streptomycetaceae; genus Streptomyces; species Streptomyces griseoviridis. Next base: position 4,016,144 of record NZ_CP029078.1, on the reverse strand, counting down.
CCGGCGCCCCCACCGATCCCACGAACCGCCGTCCCGGATACCGCTCCACCCCCACCGCCTCCTCCGCGACCGGCGGCAGCGGACAGGCGGACGGCACCGCGAAGCTGGTCAGCTGCGCCACCACCCGCGACCCGTACACCACGGTCGCCGTCACCAACCCGAACGGCCGCAAGGGCACCTTCGCGGTCCGGGTCGACTTCGAGAACTCCGCGGACCTGGCGTTCGCCACCCGCTCGGCCACGATCACGGTCGCCGCGAAGGACACGGCGACCGTCCGGGTGAAGGCCCCGGACGACCTGGTCGCGGCCGTCGACCACTGCGTCGTCGAACGGCGGGCGGAGATCAGGTAGGTGGACGTGGGCGTTCCCGCTCAGGCGCGGCCCAGTGGATGGTCGGAACCCTCGGCGACGAGTTCTCCCTGGGCCTGGGAGCCGCCCCGCAGGCGGCGGTCGCGCTGGGTGGTGCCGAACGCGCCGTACGGGTAGCCGCCCGGCGCGGGGGCGCTGACCTTCTCGAGTGCGGCGCCGGCCTCGTCGTCGAGGGTGAGGTCGGCGGCTGCGACGCTGTCGTGCAGCTGGGCCAGGGTGCGCGCGCCGAAGATCGGTGCGGTGACGCCGGGCCGGTCGGCGATCCAACTCAGGGCCACCTGGGCGGGGGTGGCGCCGCTCTCTCCCGCGACGCGCACGACCTCGCCGATGGTGGCCCAGTTGCGGTCGAGGGACGCGTACTCGGCCGACACGTACTGGTACAGCTCGTTGGCCGAGCCGGCCCGGGTGTCGGGGGCGGGCGTGGTGCCGCGCTGGTACTTGCCGGTGAGGAAGCCGCCCGCCAGCGGGGACCAGGGCAGCAGGCCGATGCCGTTGTGCAGGGCGGCGGGGACCATCTCGAACTCACTCTCCCGGGACAGCAGGCTGTACTGCTGCTGGAGCGTGAGCGTGAGCGGGACGTGGACGCCCATCGCCCTGGCCGTGGAGACGGTCAACTGGAGCTGCCAGCCGGTGAAGTTGGACAGCCCGGCGTAGTGCACTTTCCCGGCGCGGATCGCGTCGTCCAGGAAGGACAGCGTCTCCTCGACCGGGGTGTGCGCGTCCCAGCCGTGCAACTGGTACAGGTCGATCGTCTCCACACCGAGGCGGCGCAGGGAGGCGTCGAGGGCGCGGCTCAGGTGACGGCGGGAGAGGCCGAGGTCGTTGACGTCCGGGCCGGTCGGGAAGCGGCCCTTGGAGGTGAGGACGACGCGGTCGGTGACGTCGGCGGGCCGGGCCGCCAGCCAGCGGCCGATGATCCGCTCCGAGACGCTGCCGGAGTAGACGTCCGAGGTGTCGACCAGGTTGCCGCCTGCCTCGACGAAGGCGTCGAGCAGCGCGAACGACTCCTCCTCGGTGTTCTCGGTGCCGAAGTACATGGTGCCGAGGGCCAGCTTGGACACGGCGACACCGGAACGACCGAGCGTGCGGTACTTCATCGCTTCCGTTCCTTCCAGGGGTGCGGGTGGGGTGTGCGGGCGATCCGGCGCCTCAGGGGAGAGGCACCGCGCCCTCACCATGCAACCGGGGGCCGCGGGGATGTGGGAGTCCACGCCGTGAGGGGTACCCGCGGGGACTCCCATCGGTTCGGTGTCCGATCGGCATCCATGCAGTTCAGTGCCCTGCTCTGCTCTGTCCCGTTGGGGACGGGCGGCTCTGGGGGCCGGGTGCCGGGTGCCGGGTCAGCCTTCCGCGTCCGTCTCCTCGGGCGCCTCCGACTGCCCTGATCCCTCTGATCCCTCTGACGCCCGGTCGCCCGTCGTCGCCGCCCAGGACGCCAGCAGCTTCAGGCCGTCCTCCGACGCGCTGCCGGGCGCCGCGCTGTAGACGGCCACGCACACCTGGTCGTCGGCGGCCAGGAACATCGTCTCGTGGTCCAGGTCGAGGCGCCCCACCACCGGATGCCGGAACCGCTTCGTCCCGTCCCGGAAGACGCGTACGTCCTGCGCGCCCCACAGCACCCGGAAGGTGTCGCTGCGCGTGGACAGCTCGCCGATCAGGTCGGACAGCGCGCGGTCGTAGGGGTCCTTCGCGGCGGCCACCCGCAGCGCGCCCACCGCCGTCCGGGCGATCTGCTCCCAGTCGACGTAGTACTGCCGGGCCGCCGGGCTGAGGAAGCAGAAGCGGGCCGTGTTGGCCGCCTTGCCCGAGGCGTCCTCGAAGGCCGGCGCGTACAGGGCCCGCGCGAGCGGGTTCGCCAGCAGGACGTCGAAACGCTGGTCCGTCACCAGCACCGGCAGCGTCGGCATCGCGTCCAGCATCCGCCGCACCCCCGCCCGGACCGCCGGACGCGCCGGGGCGCCCCGCCGCGCCCGCGCGGAGCCCGAGGCGGTGGCGCGCAGGTCGTACAGGTGCGCCCGCTCCGTGTCGTCGAGGCGCAGCGCTCGGCCGAGCGCGTCCAGGACGGCGTCCGAGGCGCCGCCGAGACCGCCTCGCTCCAGCCGGGTGTAGTACTCCACGCTCATCCCGGCGAGCAGGGCGACCTCGTTGCGGCGCAGTCCCGTCACCCGGCGGTTGCCGTACACGGGCAGACCGGCCTGCTCCGGCGTGACCCGGTCGCGGCGGGACTTCAGGAAAGCGCGGATTTCGGCCCGGTTGTCCATACCGTCAGGGTAGGCGTGGCCCGCCCGCGGAGAGAGTCCCTGCCAGGGCCCCCGTCGGCCACACCGTCAGGCGCGCCGTCCGCTCCGTCCGCCCCGCCATCGGGTGTCCCCACCCCGGCCGCCTCCGTGACGGCGGTCCCGGGCCCGGCCCCCTGGGGTGTGTCTCACAGGGTCGGGAGCGCCGTGGCGTCGGCCGGGGTGGTGGTCCGTGAGGTGCGCCGCTGGAGCAGGAACTGGCGGACCGCCAGGGCCGTGCCCAGCGCGGCCCCGGTCCAGACGACGGTCTCCGCGACCACGATGGACGCCGTCACGGTGAGGTGCGGCCTGGGTGGTATCAGCAGCATCTGGGCCGCCGCGCCCGCAGGCACCGTCAGCGCGGCGAGCAGACCGACCGCTCCCGGGCGTCGGGCCGCCGCGCCGATCGCGCCGAGGACCGAGCCGAACGGCACCGACACCATCACCCAGAGGAGGGTGTCCGTGCCGCCGTCGAAGACCACCGTGTCCATGGCGTAGTACGCCGTCGAGGCGACCGCCAGCGACACCACTCCCGCCGCCGCGCCCCGGACGAGACCGGCGATCCCCAGCCCCGCCCCCGCCCCCGCCCCCGTCCCCGCCACCGTGCCCCGGGCGGGCCCTGCGGCTCTCAACCCCGTCCCCGCCCCCGCGCCCCGGACCGAACCTGCTACCCCCAGCCCCGCTGCCGCTCCCGCCCCCGCCAGGACCGCGAGCGCTGCCCAGGACCAGCCGGCGTCCAGCAGCAGACTCAGTACCTTGGCCGTCCGGCCGGGGACGGTGCCCGTCAGTGGCGCTCCCAGCCGGGAGTACGGCGACGACAGCGCGTTCGCCAGCGAGGTCGCCGCCCCGAACACCGCCCCTGAAGCCGCCGCCACCGCGACCCTCCCCGTTGCGATCTTCATACCGTCGACCCTATGCGCGGAGGAAAGCGCTCCGGTCGCCGTCGCGCCGCTCCGATCCGCGCCGCCCCGCTCCGCTCCGCTCCGATCTGCGCCGCGCCGCGCCGCTCAGGTCCCCCGGACGCCGCCTCAGCGCACCTCGAACTCCGTGCCCCGCGCGCCGAACAGCGCCGACTGCTCCCGCGCCGGCAGGTTGCCCAGTGCGATCAGGTGCGGGGCCTGGGCGAAGCCGGCGGCGAGGGCCGTCTCCCTGGCCGCCCACAGCGCCCGCACCGTGCCCTGCACGGCCACCGTCGGGTACCCGGCGACGACGGTCGCGCTCCGCACCGCGGCGGCCAACGCGCCTCCTGGCGACGTCACTTCGGAGACCAGGCCGATCTGGTGGGCGCGGGCCGCGCCGATCCGTTCCGCCGTGCCGAGCAGCGCCATCCGCGCCACCTCCCCGTACGGCATCCGCGCCGCCATCAGCATCGACTCGTACGCGCTGACCATCCCGTACGTGGTGTGCGGGTCGAAGAACGTGGCGCCGGGGTCGGCGACCACGAACTCGGCCTCGCCCAGCAGGTAGAAGGCCCCGCCGCAGGCCATGCCGGTCACCGCGGCGATCACCGGTTTCCACAGGTCGTTGGATTTCGGGCCCGCCCGCAGCAGCGGATCGTCCGTCATGTAGGGCGAGTCGGGCTGCGGGACCTCGGTGCTCCGGTCGATGCCCGTGCAGAACGCCCGGTCCCCCGCCCCGGTGAGGACGATCGCCCGCACCGCCGCGTCGAACCGCAACGCCCGCCACACGGACCGCAGTTCGTCACGGGCCGCGAGGTCGATCGCGTTGAGGCGGTCCGGCCGGTCCAGGGTGACGACGGCCACGCCGGTCGAGGCGTCGGTGTCCAGCCGTACCGTCACGGCCGCTCCCGCACCCATTGCGGCAGGCCCGTGCCGTCGAACACCACCCGCACCCTGGCCCCGATCCTGATCTGCTCGGGCGGTACCGAGTCGAGCCGCGCCCCGGCCTCCGTGACGAGGTTGCCGACCAGCCGCACCCGCGGGGCGTCGTCGAGTTCGACGACGATCACGTTGTAGGGGGCCTGCGCGGCGTAGTCGGGCAGCAGGGGCGGGTGCGGGACGACGTACGACCAGATCCGGCCGTGGCCGCTCACCCGGCGCCACTCCTGGCCGAACGACTGGCAGTGCGGGCAGCAGGGGCGCGGCGGGAAGCGGAACGTGCCGCAGTCCGCGCACGCCTGGATGTGCAGCCGGCCCGCGCGGGCGTGCTCCCAGAAGGGGGCGCCGTCGGGGTCGACGACCGGGGTCAGCAACGCCATCAACTCCTCTCCGTGAACGTGCTGTTGGACCTCCGTGTGGTGACCGCGGCCACGGTCAGTCCCCCGCGCGCAGCAGCAGCGCCGAGGTCGGCACCCCCTCGCCCGCCGTCACCAGGCACGTCGTCGCCCCCGGCACCTGAGCGGTGCTGGTGCCGCGGAGCTGTTTCACTCCCTCGGTGATGAGGTTGAAGCCGTGCACGTACGCCTCGCTGAGGCCGCCGCCGCCCGTGTTGAGGGGCAGCCGGCCGCCGGTCTCCAGGGCGCCCTGCTCGGTGAACGCGCCGCCCTCGCCGCGCCCGCAGAAGCCGTAGCCCTCCAGGGAGAGCGGGACCAGGGCGGTGAACGCGTCGTAGATCTGCGCCACGTCGACGTCCTCGGGGGTCAGGTCGGCGTGCTTCCACAGGTGCCGGGCGGCGGCCCAGGCGGGTCCGGTGAGCGGGTCGTCGTTCCAGTAGTTGACCATGCCGTGGTGCTGGGCGGGCAGGCCCTGGGCGGCGGCGTGGATCAGCACCGGCCGGCGCCGGCAGTCCCTCGCCCGCTCGGCTCCGACCACCACGCACGCCAACGCCCCGTCCGTCTCCAGGCAGTTGTCGAAGAGGCAGAGCGGCTCGCTGATCCACCGGGACGTCATGTACATCTCGCGGGTCAGCGGCCGGTCGTACATCATCGCGTCCGGGTTCTGGTTGGCCCGGTTGCGGCAGGCGAGCGCGACGTTGAAGAGGTGGTCGCGGGTGGCGCCGTACTCGTGCAGATAGCGCCGGGTCAGCATGGCGATCTCGTCGACGGGTCTGAGCAGCCCGAAGGGGCGCGTCCACTGGGCGGGCGTGGGGAGTTGGCGGACGGTGTCGGTCCAGGGGCGGGCGCCGCTGCCGCGTTTGCGGGAGCGCCAGGCGACGCCGACACTGGCCTGCCCGCTCGCTATCGCGGCGGCGAGCTGCGCGACCGTCGCGCACGAACCGCCGCCGCCGTAGCCGATCCTGCCGAACCAGGTGAGGTCGCCGAACCCCACCGCCTTGGCCAGCTCGACCTCGTCGGTCTCCTCCATCGTGTAGGAGGCGAGCGCGTCGACCTCGCCCGGCGCGATCCCGGCGTCGTCGAGGGCGGCGAGCACCGCGCGGCAGGCGAGGGTGCGTTCGTCCTCGGGGAGGTGTCTGGCGAAGGCGGTCTGTCCGATGCCGACGACGGCGGTCGCGTCCTTGATGCCCGCTGCGGCCATGCTGTGCCCACCTCCGTGCCGTGCACCGTGTGCTGACAGGTCGTCAGGCTACAGCTAATCTGATGGTCCGTCAGCTACGGGTGTGCGGAGGGCTGGAGGCCGGTCGTGCGTGGTGACGTGGAGTGGGGCAGCATCCCCGGACTGGTCCGCGCGGCGGCCGAGCGGTACGCCGACACCGAGGCGGTCGTCGAGGGAAGGACCCGGATCTCCTACGGCGAACTCGGCGCCCGCGTCGAGCGCGCGGCGGCGGCCTGCGTCGCCCACGGCCTCGCGCCGGGCGACCGGGTCGCGGTCTGGGCGCCCAACTCGCTCGACTGGATCGTCGCCGCGCTCGGCGCGGTCTCGGCCGGTGCGGTCCTGGTGCCGCTCAACACCCGCTTCAAGGGCGCCGAGGCGGCCTACGCGCTGCGCGCGAGCCGGGCCAGGCTGCTGTTCGTGACGGGGGCGTTCCTGGGCACCTCGTACGTGGCGGCGCTGCGCCGCGCGGCCGGTGCGGGGCCCGGCCGGGGGCCGTTGCCGGGACTGCCCGAGCTGCGCGAGGTGGTGGTGCTGTCGGGGGACGCGCCCGCCGGTTTCCGCACCTGGCAGGAGTTCCTGGCCGGCGGCGGCACGGTCGCGGCGGGCGAGGTGCGGGCGCGGGCGGCGGCGGTGCGCGGCGACCGGCCGTCGGACCTCGTCTTCACCTCGGGGACCACCGGCCGCCCCAAGGGCGTGGCGATCACCCACGCGCAGACGCTGCGGGCGTACGAGATCTGGAGCGACCTCGCGGGGCTGCGCCGCGGCGACCGCTATCTGATCGTCAACCCGTTCTTCCACACCTTCGGCTACAAGGCGGGCGTCCTGGCCTGCCTCATGCGGGGCGCGACGATGATCCCGCAGCCGGTCTTCGACGTCGACGCCGTGCTCGCGAACATCGCGGCGGAGCGGGTGTCGGTGCTGCCGGGACCGCCGACCCTGCACCAGTCGCTCCTCGACCACCCGGCGAGGCAGGCGCACGACCTGTCGGCGCTGCGCCTGGTGGTGACCGGCGCGGCCGTGGTCCCGCTGCGTCTCGTGGAGCGGCTGCGCGGCGAACTCGGCGTCGGCACGGTCCTGACGGCCTACGGCCTCTCCGAGGCGAGCGGCATCGTCACGATGTGCCGCAGGGGCGATCCGCCGGAGGTCGTGGCGTCGACGTCGGGCCGCGCCATCCCGGGCACCGAGGTACAAGTCGTCGACCCGGAGGGCACCCCGCTGCCGCCCGGCCGCCCCGGCGAGGTGCTGGTGCGGGGCTTCAACGTGATGCGGGGTTACGAAGGAGGGGACGGCGGGGACGGCGGCGACGGCGAGGCGGCCGAGGGGGCGGCGGCGGACGCCGTCAGCGGTGACGGCTGGCTGCGCACCGGGGACGTGGGCATCCTGGACCCGGCGGGCAACCTCCGGATCACCGACCGGATCAAGGACATGTTCATCGTCGGCGGCTTCAACGCGTACCCGGCGGAGATCGAGCAACTCCTCGGCCTGCACCCGGACGTGGCGGACATCGCGGTCGTCGGGGTGCCCGACGACCGGCTCGGCGAGGTCGGCAGGGCGTACGTGGTGCGCAGGCCGGGCGCGCGCAGCACGGCGGACGACCTGATCGCCTGGTCGCGCCGCGAGATGGCCAACTACAAGGTGCCCCGGCAGGTGGAGTTCGTGGCCCGGCTGCCGCGCAACGCGAGCGGCAAGGTCGTCAAGGGCGAGCTGCGCGGGCGCGGCGGCCTGTGACGCACCACGGCCGCGACAGCTCCCCTCCGGGCTGTCGCGGCCGGTCGTCCCCCGACGACGTGCTGGTCACCTGGTCGGCTTGAACGGCTCCGACGTGGCATGCAGGTCCTCCGTCTCCACCTGCTCCTCGGCGTCCGGCTTCGGCACGGCGTGCAGGCCGAGCGCGGCCGGCTCCGACGTGGCGTGCAGGTCCTTCGACTCGACGGCGGCCTTGGCCGCGGCGGCGTCGGCGGACTTGTCGGTGGCGTGCAGATCCTGGGGCTCGATCGTCTCGCTCATGGGTCAACTCCCCTTGAATTCGTCCAGGGGGCCGGTGGGACAGCACCCGCCTGGTCACTCCCCCGGGGGTGACCAGGCGGGCCTTTCGGGCCGTTCACCGCCTGCGTGCGCGTGACGTCCCTGCGGCGATCCGTCTGCCCCCCGACGCGACGGATCGACTGGGAAAAGCATGCCTCACGTGCATAAACGAATGATGAACGCCCCCCACGGGACGGTCACCTGCTCCCCGCCCGACCCCCTGGGACTCCACGGCGGATCGCCGCCCGCGCCCCCGGGCGGCTGCCGTCAGGCCGCGCGCGCAGGGGCCAACAGGGCCCGCACCTGGGCGAGTTCGGGTGAGCCCAGCTCCTCGTAGATGCGGGCCGCGTCCTGCCAGCACACCTGCGCCCGCCCGGTCTGCCCGATCAGCGCGAGCGCCCGGCCGAGCACCGTCAGGACGTTGCCGCGCCGCCACGCGCCGCCGATCCCGCGCAGCACGGTCAGCGCCATCTCCGCGTTGGACGCCGCCTGCGCGGGGCGCCTGGCCGCCAGGTCGACCTCGGCGAGCCGGAACAGGCTCATCCCCTCCCACAGCCGCTGCCTGCTGTCCCGGAACACCTCCAGCGCCTCCTGGAGCCGGTCGGCCGCCGCCGTCAGCTCGCCGCTCTGGGTGAGCGCGAGCCCGAGCGCGTAGCGGGCGTTGGCGCCGCGCAGGGCGTTGTCCATCGCGTCGTAGACGGAGATGCCCTGCCGGGCCAGCGCGACGGCGCTCGCCGTGCGGCCGGTGGCGAGGTGGATGCGGGAGAGGTTGCACAGGGCGCTGGCCTCGCCGGGTCGGTCGCCGAGGGTGCGGAAGTGCTCGATGGCGCCGGAGAGGTGCTCCTCGCCGTCGTCGTGCCGGTTCTGGTAGAGCGCGATGATGCCGCGCGCGTTGCGGGTCCAGCACACCGGCAGCAGGTCGTCGGCGGCGAGGGCGAGCCGGGTGGCGCGCTCCGCGTCCCGGTCGGCCTGCTCGAACCGGCCGCTGACATGGCGGACGTTGACGAGGGTGGTGAGGGCGCGGGCCTCGGCGCGCGGGTCGCCCGCCAGGCGCGCGGCCTCCACCAGGGCCTCGGCGGTGGCCTCGTACGCCCGCGCGTTGGCGCCCGACTCGGAGAGGTCGTGCGCCGCCCACAGCAGGTCGACGGCGCGGGTCAGACCGCCGGTCCTGGTGGCGCACTGCCGGACGCAGGCCAGCAGGCAGATCGCCTCCGCGTACAGCCAGTCCTGCGCCGAGTGCCGGTCGGTGAAGGCGAGCCCGGGGTGGTCGGCGGGCGCCAGGTGGTCCACCAGGCGGTCGCCGGGCCGCTCGATCGCGTAGACGGCGGCGGCGCTCGCCAGATAGAAGCCGAGGAGCCGGGAGAGCGCGGCGGCCGGCTCGTCGGGCGGCCACTCGTCGCGTTCGGCGCACGCACGCGCGTAGAGCCTGACCAGGTCGTGGTACCGGTAGCGGCCGGGCGCCGCCGACTCCAGGAGCGAGGTGTCGACGAGCGCTTCGAGGAGGTCCTCGGTCTCCTCGTCCGGCAGATCGAGGACGGCGGCCGCGGCGGCCAGCGAGATGTCCGGGCCGTCGGCGAGCCCCAGCAGCCGGAACGCGCGCGCCTGCGCGGGCTCCAACTGCCCGTAGCCCAGCTCGAAGGTGGCCTTGACGGCGAGGTCGCCGGCCTGCAACTCGTCCAGGCGGCGGCGCTCGTCGGCGAGCTTGGCCGCCAGCACCGAGACGGTCCAGGTCCGCCTCGCGGCCAGCCTGGACGCGGCGATCCGGATCGCCAACGGCAGGAAACCGCAGGCCGCGACGGTGTCCAGGGCCGCTTCCCGCTCGGCGGCCACCCGTTCCGCGCCGACGATCTTCGTGAAGAGGGCCAGCGCCTCGTCGGGGGACATCACGTCCAGGTCGACCAGGTGGGCGCCCGCGAGGTCGACCATCCGCACCCGGGAGGTGACGAGCGCGGCGCAGCCGTCGGTGCCCGGCAGCAGCGGCCGCACCTGCGCCGCGTCCCGCGCGTTGTCCAGGAGCACCAGCACCCGGCGCCCGTCCAGGGTCGAGCGGTACAGGGCGGCCCGGTCGTCGAGGGAGTCGGGGATCGCGGTGTCGGGGGTGCCGAGGGCGCGCAGGAAGGAGCCGAGGACGGCCTCCGGCTCGGCGGAGCGGCCCCCGGCGCCCTGGAGGTCGACGTAGAGCTGGCCGTCGGGGAAGGCGGCCCTGGTCCGGTGGGCGACATGCACGGCGAGGGTGGTCTTGCCGACGCCGCCGATGCCCGCGAGGGCCGACACCGCCATCACCCGGCCCTCCACCGACGTCAGCATCTGCGCCAGCTCCCGCACATGGGCGTCCCGTCCGGTGAAGTCGGGCACGTTCGCCGGGAGTTGCGCGGGCCGGGTCGGGGCGGGCGGCGGAGCGGCGCGGGGCGTGGGCGGGTCGGCGAGGTCCGGGTCGGCGCGCAGGATGCGCTGCTGCAGCTCCCTGAGCCCCGGGCGCGGGTCGACGCCCAGCTCCTCGGCGAGCAGCCGCCGGGTGTCCGTGTACACGGCGAGCGCCTCGGCCTGCCGTCCGCTGCGGTACAGGGCCAGCATCAGCAGCTCGCGCGGGCGTTCGCGCAGCGGGTGCTCGGCGGTGAGCGCGGTCAGCTCCGAGACCGCCTCGGCGTGGAAGCCCTGTTCGAGGTCCATGTCGAGCCGGGTCTCCAGGAGTTGGAGCCGCCACTCCTCGAGGCGGACCCGCTGCGCCTCCGCGTACGGTCCGGGCACTCCGGCGAGTGCCTCGCCGTCCCAGAGCGCGAGCGCCCGGCCGAGCGCCTGCCTGGCCCGGTGCAGATCGCCCGCGCCGCGCGCCTTCTCCGCCCCGGCGGCGAGGTCCTGGGCGACGGTCAGGTCGAGCGCGCCGTCACCGAGGCCGCGCACCGCGTAGCCGCCGGACTCGCTGACCAGGACGTCGGGTCCGAGCGCCTTGCGCAGTCTGGAGGCGTAGGTGCGCACCGCGGCCAGCGCCTGCGAGGGCGACTCCTCGCCCCACAGGGCGTCGATCAGTTCGGCCGAGGTCGCGGTGCGGCCCTCACGCAGCAACAGCGCGGCGAGCAGGGCGCGTTGCTGCGGCGATCCGGTGTTCAGCTGTTCCCCGTCGCGCCAGGCGCGTACCGGCCCGAGCACCCCGAAGCCGGTCGCAGCGGTCGGGGCCGACGGGCCTGGACGCCTCTGCTCGGGTACGCGCGGTACCTCTGGCTCCCGCGGTACGTCCATCGCCGTCCCCCTAAACACTGTGAGCAACTCCGCCAGTTTGCCTTGTCCGCGGGAGATGCGTCAGCTCTGGAGAGCGCAATCACACGCGGGCCCGCGGGATGTCACCAACCCCTCACACGGTCCGCGCCTGGCGGGTGGGGAGCGGGCCGTCCGCGTAGCTGACGGGTCGTCAGATCGGCGCTACCGTGAAGGCCATGGACACCGACGCCGCGTTTCCGCTGATCATCTCCGTCGACGACCACACGGTGGAGCCCCCGACCGTGTGGCAGGACCGGCTGCCGAGGAAGTACCTGGACACCGGTCCGCGGATCGTCCGCGCCCCGCTGAAGGACATGACGTTCCTCGGCGGCCGGTTCAAGCCGGTGATGGGGCGCCCGGGAGACGAGGGGCCGGTCGGCGACTGGTGGGTCTACGAGGACCTGCACCGCCCGCTCACCCGCCTCGACACCGCCGTCGGCTACGACCGGGACGAGATCCGCCTGGAGGTCATCACCTACGAGCAGATGCGGCCGGGCTCCTTCGACGTGAAGCGGCGGCTGGCCGACATGGACGTCAACCACGTGCAGTCCGCCCTCTGCTTCCCGACCTTCCCGCGCTTCTGCGGCCAGACCTTCACCGAGGCCGCCGACCGGGAGCTGGGGCTGCTGTCGGTGCGCGCCTACAACGACTGGATGGTCGAGGAGTGGTGCGGGCCCGACGCCCGCGGACGGCTGATCCCGCTCACCCTCATCCCGCTCTGGGACGCCGAGTCGGCCGCCGCCGAGGTCCGCCGCAACGCGGCCCGCGGGGTGCGCGCGGTCGCCTTCTCCGAGATACCCCCGCACCTCGGGCTGCCCTCCGTGCACACCGACGACTGGGACCCCTTCCTCGCCGCCTGCGACGAGACCGGCACGGTCGTCGCCATGCACATCGGCTCCAGCAGCCGGATGCCGTCCACCTCCGAGGACGCGCCCCCCGCGGTCGGCTCCACCATCACCTTCGCCAACTGCTGCTTCTCCATGGTCGACTGGCTGATGAGCGGCAAGTTCGAGCGCTTCCCGAACCTCAAGGTGATGTACGCCGAGGGCCAGATCGGCTGGATCCCCTACATCCTGGAACGCGCCGACGTGGTCTGGGAGGAGAACCGCGGCTGGGGCGGGGTCGCCGACAAGGTCCACCGCCCGCCGTCCGAGCTGTTCGCCGACCATGTGTACGGCTGCTTCTTCGACGACGCGTTCGGCCTGCGCAACCTCGACGCGATCGGCGTCGGCAACGTCCTGTACGAGACCGACTACCCGCACTCCGACTCCACCTGGCCCAGGTCACGCGAGGTCGGCGAGGCGCAGATGGGCCACCTGGCGCCCGACGTGGTGGAGCGCATCGTGCGCGGCAACGCGATCGACCTGCTCGGGCTCACCCCCGAGGGGCTGTGGCGGTGAGCGCGCCGGCGTACGGCATCCAGTTGCCCGTCCAGTCGCAGAGCGCCCTGTACGCGGAGCCGTGGGAGGCGTCGGCCGGTCCCGAGGACCTCGCGGAGATCGCCCGCGCCGCCGACCGGTCCGGCTTCGACTACGTCGCCTGCTGCGACCACGTGGCGATCCCGCGCCGCCTCGCCGCCGCGATGAGCACCGTCTGGTACGACCCCGTCGCCACCCTCGGCTACCTGGCCGGGGTGACCGGACGGGTCAGGCTGCTCAGCCATGTCGCCGTGGTCGGCCTGCGCCACCCACTGCTCACCGCCAAGCAGTACGCCACCCTCGACCACCTCAGCGGCGGCCGGCTGGTCCTCGGGGTCGGCGCCGGGCACGTCCGGGAGGAGTTCGACGCGCTCGGCGCGGACTTCGCGCGGCGCGGTCAGGTCCTCGACGAGTGCGTGGACGCCCTGCGCGCCGCCCTCGGCCCCGAGGAGTTCCCCGAACACCACGGCGAGCACTACGACTTCGAGGGCCTGGGCCAGCGCCCCCGGCCCGCCCAGAGCCGGGTCCCGCTCTGGGTCGGCGGCTCCTCGCCCGCGGCCGTCCGCCGGGCCGCCCTCAAGGGCGACGGCTGGCTCCCGCAGGGCGACCCCCGCGACCGGCTGCCGGCCCAGCTCGCCCGCATCCGCGAGCTGCGCGAACGGGCGGGCGTCGAGGGGCCGTTCACCACCGGCGCGATCACCGAGCCGCTGTACGTCGGCACCCCGGCGCACGACGTCGGCCGGCGCACGCTCAGCGGCCCGCCGCAGGCGCTCGCCGCCTCCCTGCGCGCCTACCGGGAGATGGGCGTCGACCAGATCCAGGTGCGCTTCCGCAGCCGCGGGCGGGCCGAACTCATCGACCAGATGGCCGCGTTCGGCGCCGACGTGGCCCCCCACCTCTAGGAGTCAGGCATGGGCAAGCTGGACGGCCGCGTGGTGCTCGTCACCGGCGCGGCACGCGGGCAGGGCGAGCAGGAGGCCCGCCTCTTCCGGGCGGAGGGCGCCGACGTCGTCGTCGCCGACGTCCTCGACGACCAGGGGCGGGCGCTGGCCGAGGAGCTGGACGCGCTGTACGTCCACCTCGACGTGGGGGAGGAGGACGACTGGCGGGCGGCGGTCGACACCGCCAGGGAGCGGTACGGCCACCTCGACGGGCTCGTCAACAACGCGGGCATCCTGCGCTTCAACGCCCTCGTGGACACCCCGCTCGACGAGTTCATGCGGGTGGTGCGGGTCAACCAGGTCGGCTGCTTCCTCGGCATCAGGACCGTCGCGCCCGCCCTTGAGGACGGCGCCACCATCGTCAACACCGCGTCCTACACGGCCGTCACCGGCATGGCCGCGGTGGGCGCGTACGCCGCGACCAAACACGCGATCCTCGGGCTGACCCGGGTGGCCGCGCTGGAGCTGGCGCACCGGCGGATCCGGGTCAACGCGGTCTGCCCCGGCGCGATCGACACGGCGATGTCCAACCCGGCCAGGCTCGACCCGGACGCGGACCCCGAGGAGATGGGCCGGGCGCTGGAGGAGCTGTACCGCAAGCTCGTGCCGCTCGGCCGGGTCGGACGGCCCGAGGAGGTGGCGAGGCTCGCGCTGTTCCTCACCGCCGAGGACTCCTCGTACGTCACCGGGCAGCCGTTCGTCATCGACGGCGGCTGGCTGGCCGGCGTCTCGATCTTGTGAACCCATAGCTGACCGCCCATCAGGTATTGACGGTGCATGCGGCCGGTGCCACAGTCGGGCGGCAGACCGTATCTGACGGAGCGTCAGAAACTGCGGACGACAGGGGACGGTGAACCTCCTTGGAATTCGGGCTCTTTGTACAGGGATACGTGGGCAAGCGCGCCGAGACCGACCCGCTCGCCGAGCACAAGGCGCTGATGGAGGAGACCGAGTACGTCATCCAGGCGGACCGCTCGGGCTTCAAGTACGCGTGGGCGTCCGAGCACCACTTCCTGGAGGAGTACTCGCACCTCTCCGCCAACGACGTCTACCTCGGCTACCTCGCCCACGCCACCGAACGCATCCACCTCGGCTCCGGGATCTTCAACCCGCTGGCCCAGGTCAACCACCCGGTGAAGGTCGCAGAGAAGGTCGCCATGCTCGACCATCTCACCGGCAACCGCTTCGAGTTCGGCAGCGGACGCGGCGCCGGCTCCCACGAGATCCTCGGGTTCCTGCCGGGCATCACCGACATGAACCACACGAAGGAGATCTGGGAGGAGACCATCGCGGAGTTCCCCAAGATGTGGCTCCAGGACGAGTACGTCGGCTTCCAGGGCACCCACTGGCAGCTCCCGCCGCGCAAGATCCTGCCCAAGCCGTACGGGAAGTCGCACCCGGCGATGTGGTACGCGGCCGGGTCGCCGCCGTCGTACGCGATGGCCGCGCGCAAGGGGCTCGGCGTGCTCGGCTTCAGCATCCAGAAGGTCTCCGACATGGAGTGGGTGCTCGACCAGTACAAGAGCGCCATCGTGAACGCCGAACCCATCGGCGACTTCGTCAACGACAACGTGATGGTGACGACGACGGCGATCTGCGCGCCGACCCACGACGAGGCCATCGCGACCGCCGTCGCGGGCGGCCTGCACTACCTGCCGTCGCTCGTCTTCCGCTACCACGACACCTTCCCCAGGCCCGAGGGGTTCCCCGAGTGGCCGGAGACGCTGCCGCAGTACACGCCCGAGTTCGTGGAGCTGCTCATCGAGGAGGAGCTGCTGATCTGCGGCGACCCGGACGAGGTGCTCACCCAGTGCAAGCGGTGGGAGCAGGCGGGCGCGGACCAGCTGAGCTTCGGGCTGCCGGTGGGGGTGCCGAAGGAGGAGACGCTGCGGACGATCCGGCTGATCGGCGAGCACGTGATTCCGAAGATCGACACGGACCCCGTCCACCGGACCTCGCGGTTCCGCGCGGCGGTGTAGGCGCGCCGGGTTCCGTCCCCAGGGTCAGCCCGGCCGCGGGGTGCCGGTGCGGCACGGTCGCTCGTGCCGTACCCCGCGGCCCCTTCGGAGCGTGTCCGCCGTCTGCCGGTCAGGAGGTTTCCGGATGTTTGATCATGTGATTGCCGGGGTCACCGTCGTCGACGGGACCGGAGGGCCCGCCTTCGTCGCCGATGTCGGGACGCGCGGCGGGCGCATCGCGAGGATCGGGACGATCGGGGCCGACGAGGAGTCCCGGAGCCGGGAGGACGGCACCGGGCTCATGCTCGCCCCCGGGTTCGTCGACCCGCACACCCACTACGACGCCCAGCTGTTCTGGGACCCGTACGCCACCCCGTCCCTCAACCACGGGGTGACCACCGTCGCCGCGGGCAACTGCGGCTTCACCCTCGCGCCCCTGAACCCCGACCGCCCCGAGGACGCCGACTACACCCGCCGCATGATGTCCAAGGTCGAGGGCATGTCGCTGGTCGCCCTCGAAGAGGGGGCGCCCTGGAACTGGCACGGCTTCGGGGAGTACCTCGACGCCCTGGAGGGGCGCATCGCCGTCAACGCCGGCTTCATGGTGGGGCACTGCGCGCTGCGCCGGTACGTGATGGGCGCCGACGCCGTCGGCGGACAGCCGAGCGACGAGCAACTCGACCAGATGCTGCGGCTGTTGCACGCGGCCATGGACGCGGGCGCCTGGGGCTTCTCCACCACCCAGTCGAGCACCCACACCGACGGCGACGGACAGCCCGTCGCCTCCCGGCACGCCAGGCCCGCCGAACTCCTCGCGCTGGCACGGGCGGTGGGCGAGCACGAGGGCACCCAGATCGAGGCGATCACGGCCGGCTGCCTCGACCAGTTCAGCGACGCCGAGATCGACCTGTTCGCCGAGCTGAGCGCGGTCGCCGGACGCCCGCTGAACTGGAACGTCCTGACCGTCGACGCCGCCGTACCCGAACGCGTCCCCCGGCAGCTGTACGCGAGCGAACGGGCCAGGAAGGCGGGCGGCAGGGTCGTCGCCCTCACCATGCCGATCCTCACCCCCATGAACATGTCCCTCGGCACCTTCTGCGCCCTGAACCTGATCCCCGGGTGGGGGCCGATCCTCGCGCTGCCGGTGCCCGAGCGCATCGCCAGGCTGCGCGACCCCGAGGTGCGGGCCGAGATGCTGCGCCGGGCCGACTCCAAGGAGGCGGGCGTCTTCCGGCGGCTCGCGCACTTCGGCCGGTACGTCATCGGCGACACCTACAGCGACGCCAACCGCGGGCTGTCCGGCCGGGTCGTCGAGGACATCGCCGCCGAACGCGGCCAGGACCCCTTCGCCTGCCTGGTCGAGATCTGCGCCGCCGACCGGCTGCGCACCGTGCTGTGGCCCATGCCCACCGACAACGACCCCGCCTCCTGGGCGCTGCGCGCCGAGACCTGGCGCCACGAGGACGTCCTGCTCGGCGGCTCCGACGCGGGCGCCCACCTCGACCGGATGTGCGGGGCGCCGTACACCACCCGCTTCCTCGGGGACTGCCTGCGCGGGCGCCGGCTGGTCGGCGTCGAACAGGCCGTGAAGATGCTCACCGACGACCCCGCCCAACTGTTCGGACTGCGCGAACGGGGCCGGATCGAGGCCGGGTTCCACGCCGACCTGGTGCTGTTCGACCCGGAGCGGATCGACGCGGGCCAGGCCACCCTGGTGCACGACCTGCCCGGCGACAGCCCCCGCCTGGACGCCAGGGCGCTCGGCGTGCGGGCCGTCTGGGTCAACGGCGTCGAGGCCATCCGCGACGACGCGGTCAGCGGCGCGGTGCCCGGCCGGGTGCTGCGCTCGGGGCGGGACACCAGGACGGTGAGCACCCGGTGACCGAGCCACCGCAGCGCCTCTTCGTCGGCGGCGCCTGGACCGAGCCCGACGGCGGCTTCTACGACGTCGTCGACCCGGCGACCGAACGGACCGTGGGCCTCGCCCCCGAGGCGTCGCCCGCGCAGGCGCGCGCCGCCTGCGCCGCCGCCAAGGAGGCGTTCGGGCCCTGGTCGCGGACCCCGCCCGAGGAGCGGGCCGCCGTCCTCGGCCGGGCCGCCGACCTGATCCGCGCCCAGGCCGGCCCGTACGCCGACCTCGCCGCCGCGGAGACCGGCGCCACCCTCGCCACCGCGCGCGGCATGCAGGTCGCGGTGGCCGCCGCCCGGTTCCGGCGCTACGCGCGGGTGGAGCGCCACGAGTGGGCGATCGAGCCGCAGATCAACGAGGCGGGCCCGATGGGCCGGGCCGGGGTGCTCGGCGCGCTCGCCGCCCGCCGTCCGGTCGGCGTCGTCACCTGCGTCACCTCGTACAACAACCCGTGGGCCAACCCGGCGGGCAAGGTCGCGCCCGCGCTCGCCATGGGCAACACGGTGGTGGTGAAACCGGCGCCGCAGGACCCGCTGTCGGTGTACCGGATGGCGGCGGCCCTGGAGGCGGCCGGGGCGCCGCCCGGGGTCGTGAACGTCGTCTCCGGGCGGGACGTCGCCGTCGGCGAGGCGGCCGTCGCCTCGGCGGACGTCGACATGGTGAGCTTCACCGGCTCCACCGCCGTCGGACAGCGCATCGCGGAGGTGTGCGGGCGGTCGATGAAACGCCAGCTGATGGAGCTGGGCGGCAAGGGCGCGGCCGTCGTCCACGACGACGCCGACCTCGCGTCGGCGGTGGCCGGCATCGGCACCACCTTCTCCTTCTACAGCGGCCAGATCTGCACGGCCCCCACCCGGGTGCTCGCCCAGCGCGCCGTCCACGACCAGCTGGTGGAGCAACTGGCCGCCTACGCGAGCCGGTTGAAGGTGGGCGACCCGAGGGAGCGGGACACGGTCGTCGGGCCGGTCATCTCCGCCGCCCACCGCGACCGCGTCGAGGCGTACGTCGAACTCGGCCGCGAGGAAGGCGCGACGGTCGTCACCGGCGGCGAACGGCCTCCCCACGCGAGCGGGTTCTATGTGGCGCCCACCCTGCTGGCCGGCTGCACCAACGACATGCGGGTGGCCCGCGAGGAGATCTTCGGCCCGGTCGTGGTCGTCATCCCCTTCGACGACGACGAGGAGGGCGTCGCCCTCGCCAACGACAGCGACTACGGCCTGATCGACTACGTCTGGTCCGGCGACGTCGCCCGCGCCTTCCGCACCGCCCGCCGCCTGCGGGCCGGCGGGGTCGGCGTCAACACCGTGGGCCGCAACATGGAGGCGCCCTTCGGCGGCTTCAAGCGCAGCGGCGTCGGCCGGGACGTGGGCTCCTACGCCCTGCACGCCTACGGGGAGGTCCAGTCGATCGTCTGGCCCGGCTGACCCGACCTGCCGGGTTTTCCCCGACCCCGGTCAGGGGACGACGTCTGTGCCCGTTCATGACCTTCCGCGCCGGTGCGCGCGGACGGGGCGGGCGCTTCGCCGAGCGACGACGGGGGACGGTGGCCGATGCGGATCGTGACCTGGAATCTGTGGTGGCGTTTCGGCCCGTGGGAGGAGCGGCAGAAAGCCGTCCTCACGGTCCTGCGCGAGCTGCGCCCCGACGTCGTCGGCCTCCAGGAGGTGTGGTCGGCGGACGGCGTCAACCTCGCCGAGTGGCTCGCCGACGAACTCGGCCTGCACTGGACCTGGGCCGCCTCCGACGCCTCCGAGCGCTGGCAGCGCCGGATAGGGCGCGGCGGCGTGGAGGTAGGCAACGCGGTGCTCAGCCGCTGGCCGGTCACCGACCGCGCGGTGCTCAGGCTCCCCGCCCCGGCGGACCTCGACGACGGCAGGCTCGCCCTGTACGCCCGCCTCGACGCCCCTGGCGCCCCGGTGCCGTTCTTCACCGCGCACCTCACCTCGCCGCCGCACGCCTCGGCCGTCCGCCGCGACCAGGTCGCCGCCCTCGCCGCCTTCGTCGCCGCCCACCGGGACGGCACCGGCTTCCCGCCCGTCGTCACCGGCGACTTCAACGCCCCGCCGGACTCCGACGAGATCCGCCTCTTCGGCGGTGTGCGCACCGCGCCCGCCGTGCCCGGCCAGGTCTTCTTCGACGCCTGGGAGTACGCGGACCCGACGGCGCCCGCCGCGACCTGGGACCACGACAACCCGTACGTCCACCCCGGCCTCGGCCCCAGCGCCCGCATCGACTACATCCACGTCGGCGGCCCGGCGGGCCCCGGCGGCCTCGGCACGGTCCTGCGGGTGCGCCGGGCGGGCCACGGCCCGGTCGACGGCGTCTGGCCCTCCGACCACACGGCGGTCGTCGCCGACCTGGGGACGACGGCACCGGAGCGGCGGCCCTGACGAGGGCCCGGCAGCTCGACGGGAATCGCCGGACGTCCCTAGCCTTCGCCCAGGAAGATCGGGTTGGTGAACGCGGCTGGTGCGCCCGGGAGTTGCGGGACCGCCTGCGGGTGGCGGACCTCCGCGCGCACGTACGCCGCGTAGGCCGCCGTCGTCCGCCACTCCAGGGTGCCCGCCCCGTCGGCGGGCAGCGGATCGCCGGTCAGCAGGACGCCCTCGTCGGTCACCAGGCGCGGGACGCAGCCGGGGGCGCCGCGGACGTCGAGGCGGACGGTGACCGGCGCGTCGGGCGCGACCGGGAGCCGTTCGCCGATGCCCGCGCGCAGGCCCCGGCCGCCGGTGGCGGTGAACGACAGGGAGACGTCCTTGGACTCGGCGACGTAGGAGCGGCCCGCGCGGATGCCGTCCTGGATCGCCCGCCGGGTCAGGTCGTCGGCGAGCACCACCGTCTGCGGCAGCCCCACCACGTCCGGGTCGCGGTGCGCGTCGCTGCCGCCCATCGCGGGCAGCCACTCCCGCCGTCCGCCGCGGGCCGCCGCGACGAGCAGGTTGTCCCACGCGGCGAGCGTCACCTCGTCGTCGGCGGTGAACGGGCCGTTCCACACCTCCACCGCGTCCGCCTCGCCGAAGCCGAACTTCCAGCCGCAGCCGACGCAGGTGGCGTGCGGATGGGCCGGCACCACCAGTCCGCCGGCCCGGCGGATCTGCCGCGCGAACGCCCCGAACCGGTGGTCGCGGGCCCGGTAGCGCCAGTCCACGAAGGTGCCGGGGTCGGTGCCGAGGGCCACCACATGGCCGTTGCGGGTGGTGATCTCCTCACCGAGCAGGATCAGCAGGTCCTCGCCCGCCGCGTCGGCCCAGTGCGGGTGCGCCGCGTGCGTGTTGTGGTCGGAGGAGTTGATGAAGTCGAGCCCGGCGGCACGGGCCAGGGCCGCGATCTCGGCCGGGGTGCGGCGGCCGTCGGAGTACCAGGAGTGCAGATGGCAGTCGCCCCGGTACCAGGCGCGCCCCCGGCCGCCGGCCCGCTCGGGCGGGTAGCGCGGCGACGGGGTGGTGCCGGGCTCGCCGTGTTCGAGGGTCACCGTCAGCTCGTACGCCAGGCCCTGCGGGGCGACCGTGTAGGGGCCGAGCGCGATGTGCCAGGTGCCGGCCCGCACCGGTCCCGGCAGATAGCCGGGCGTCGCGTCGTCGGCCCGGACGAGGAACTCCGTGCGGGCGCCGCCCGACCAGCCCCTGAACCCCCGGCCGCCGAGGGCGGTGCCGCGCTCGTCGAAGAGTCCGATGTCGAGGGCGTTGCCCGCGGTCCCGGCCGGTACCGCGGGCCGGTCGTAGCGGTAGGAGACCCTGAACTCCCGCACCCCGGTGGGGACTTCGACGGGCACATAGACGAAGTCCGGGGCTCCGGCGGGCAGGGTGCCGCGGATCGTGCGGGTCTGCCGGTCCCCGCCCGCGGCCGCGGCGAAGGTCACGCTCCCCGCGGTGAGGGCGGCGGCGGCACCCGTCACGAACAGCGCGCGCCGCCCGATGCCGCGGGCCGGGTCCTCGGGGGTGTCCTGGGCGTCGTCACACATGCGGGCCACCTTCCGGTACGGGGGTGAACTCCCGTCGTCAGAGAGGGGATCGGCGTGACGATAGGGCATGTACGCACCCCGGGCAGCCCTCTTTCACGCCAGCGCGACGCCGGCGATCCCGACCGGTCGGTATGGACATCTGGCCGGGGGAGCGGTAGAGAAGGGGCATGCGTATCGCCGTAACGATCTTCCTCACCGACGAGACGATCACTCCGACCCGGCTCGCCCGTGAGCTGGAACAGCGCGGTTTCGCGGGCCTCTATCTGCCCGAGCACACGCACATCCCCACCGAACGCACCTCCCCCTACCCGGCCGGCGGCGACCTGCCGCGCGAGTACGGCCGCACTCTCGACCCGTTCGTCGCCCTCGGCCAGGCCGCCGCCGTCACCGAACGCCTCGGCCTCGGCACCGGCATCACCCTGGTCGCCCAGCACGACGCGATCGACCTCGCCAAGCAGGTCGCCACCCTCGACCACCTCTCCGGCGGCCGGTTCACCCTCGGCCTCGGCTACGGCTGGAACGTCGAGGAGGCCGCCGACCACGGCGTCGCCTGGCGCGGCAGGCGGGAGCTGGTCCGCGACCGGATGGCGCTGATGCGCGCCCTGTGGAACGAGGAACCCACCGCCCACCAGGGCGAGTTCGGGAGCGTACGGGCCAGCTTCGCGCACCCCAAGCCCGCCCAGAAGCCGCGCGGTCCCGTGGTCGGCCCGCGCACCCTCGTCGGCGGCGCGGCCGGACCCCGCCTCTTCGCCCACATCTGCGAATACGCCGACGGCTGGCTGCCCATCGGCGGGCGCGGACTCGGCGAGTCACTGCCCGCGCTGCGCGCCGCCTGGGCCGACGCGGGCCGCGACCCGGCCGCCCTCCAGGTCGTCCCGTACGCCGTCTTCCCCACCGCGGGCAAGCTCGACCACTACGCGGGCCTCGGCATCGAGGAGGTCGTCGTACAGCTGCCGCCGGCCGGCGAGAGCGAGGTGCTGCGCGCCCTGGACGGGTACGCGGCCTTCCTGCCCGCTGCCAGGGGCACCGTGTAACGCCCGCCGCGCGGGGACGAATCGGACGGCGCCTGTCTGCGCAGTTCAGGGCGCTCGTATGCTCGAAGGATGACGACTTCCGCGACCTCCGGAACCGGCCCCACCGAGAACTCCATGCGTCGCGCCCTCAAACGAGCCAGGGACGGCGTGGCCCTCGACGCCACCGAGGCCGCCGTCCTGCTCCAGGCGCGCGGCGAGGCACTCGACGACCTCACCGCCTCCGCCGCCAGGGTGCGCGACGCGGGCCTCGAAGCGGCCGGCCGGCC
Organism: Streptomyces griseoviridis; assembly: GCF_005222485.1. Classification (NCBI taxonomy): domain Bacteria; kingdom Bacillati; phylum Actinomycetota; class Actinomycetes; order Kitasatosporales; family Streptomycetaceae; genus Streptomyces; species Streptomyces griseoviridis. The sequence continues at coordinate 3,993,281 of NZ_CP029078.1, read as the reverse complement.
CGGCGTCATCACCTACTCCAAGAGCGTCTTCATCCCCCTCACCCGGCTCTGCCGCGACAAGTGCCACTACTGCACCTTCGTCACCGTCCCCGGCAAGCTCCGCAGGGACGGGCACGGCATGTTCATGTCCCCCGACGAGGTCCTCGACATCGCCCGCAAGGGCGCGGCCCTCGGCTGCAAGGAAGCCCTCATCACCCTCGGCGACAAGCCTGAGGAGCGCTGGCCCGAGGCGCGCGAATGGCTCGACGCGCACGGCTACGACGACACCATCGCCTACGTCCGCGCCATCTCCGTCCGCATCCTGGAGGAGACCGGCCTGCTGCCGCACCTCAACCCCGGGGTGCTGTCCTGGACCGACTTCCAGCGGCTGAAGCCGGTCGCGCCGTCCATGGGCATGATGCTGGAGACGACCGCCACCCGCCTCTGGTCCGAGCCGGGCGGCCCGCACCACGGCTCCCCCGACAAGGAACCCGCCGTCCGGCTGCGGGTCCTGGAGGACGCGGGGCGCTCCTCCGTCCCCTTCACCTCCGGCATCCTGCTCGGCATCGGGGAGACGTACGAGGAGCGCGCCGACTCCCTGTTCGCGCTGCGCCGGGTGGCGCGCGCCTACCACGGCGTCCAGGAACTCATCATCCAGAACTTCCGCGCCAAGCCCGACACCGCGATGCGCGGCATGCCCGACGCCGAACTCGACGACCTGGTCGCCGCGGTGGCCGTCGCCCGGCTCATCATGGGCCCCGCCGCCTGCCTCCAGGCGCCGCCCAACCTGGTCGACTCCGAGTACGAGCGGCTCATCGGCGCGGGCATCGACGACTGGGGCGGGGTCTCCCCGCTCACCATCGACCACGTCAACCCCGAACGCCCCTGGCCGCAGATCGAGGAACTCACCGAACGCTCCCGCGCGGCCGGCTTCGAACTGCGCGAACGGCTCTGCGTCTACCCGGAGTTCGTGCGCCGGGGCGAGCCGTGGCTCGACCCGAGGCTGCGCCCGCACGTGGCCGCCCTCGCCGACCCGGAGACCGGGCTCGCCCGCCCGGACGCGGTGGTCGAGGGCCACCCGTGGCAGGAACCCGAGGAGGCGTTCGTCTCCTCGGGCCGCACCGACCTGCACACGTCCATCGACACCGAGGGCCGCACCGGCGACCGGCGCGACGACTTCGACGAGGTGTACGGCGACTGGGAGGCGCTGCGCGAGGCGGCCGTGCCCGGCATGGCGCCCGAGCGCATCGACACCGACGTCCGGGCCGCCCTCGCGACGGCGGCCGACGACCCGACGAAGCTGACGGACGCCGAGGCGCTCGCCCTGCTGCACGCGGACGGCCCGGCCCTCGACGCGCTGACCGGCATCGCGGACGACGTGCGCAGGGCGGCCGTCGGCGACGACGTCACGTACATCGTGACCCGCAACATCAACTTCACCAACGTCTGCTACACCGGCTGCCGGTTCTGCGCGTTCGCCCAGCGCCGCACCGACGCCGACGCCTACACCCTCTCCCTCGACCAGGTCGCCGACCGCGCCCAGCAGGCGTGGGAGGTCGGCGCGGTCGAGGTGTGCATGCAGGGCGGCATCCACCCGGACCTGCCGGGCACCGCCTACTTCGACATCGCGAAGGCCGTCAAGGAACGCGTCCCCGGCATGCACGTGCACGCGTTCTCGCCGATGGAGGTCGTCAACGGCGCGACCAGGACCGGCCTGTCGATCAGGGAGTGGCTGACGGCGGCCAAGGAGGCGGGCCTCGACTCGGTGCCCGGCACCGCGGCCGAGATCCTCGACGACGAGGTCCGCTGGATCCTCACCAAGGGCAAGCTGCCCGCCGCGACCTGGATCGAGGTCATCACGACCGCCCACGAGCTGGGCATCCGCTCGTCGTCCACGATGATGTACGGCCATGTCGACCAGCCCAGGCACTGGCTCGGCCATCTGCGCACGCTGGCCGGCATCCAGCAACGCACCGGCGGCTTCACGGAGTTCGTGACCCTGCCGTTCATCCACACCAACGCGCCCGTGTACCTCGCGGGCATCGCCAGGCCCGGCCCCACGATCAGGGACAACCGGGCGGTGACGGCGATGGCCCGCCTCCTGCTGCACCCCTGGATCCCCAACATCCAGACGAGCTGGGTGAAGCTCGGCACCGAGGGCGCGGCGGAGATGCTGCGCTCCGGCGCGAACGACCTGGGCGGCACGCTGATGGAGGAGACGATCTCCCGGATGGCGGGCTCCTCCTACGGCTCCTACAAGTCGGTGCGGGACCTGATCGCGGTGGCGGACGCGGCGGGACGCCCGGCGAAGCCCCGCACGACGCTGTACGGCGAGGTCTCCGAGGAGCGGCAGCGGGCCGCCGCCGCCTCCGACGGGCATCTGCCGGAACTTCTGCCCGTGCTGGAGTGAGTACGATGATCCGACCTCTGTTTGACGAGGACGTGTAGCTGAGGAGTTGCGTGCCCGTGCCAGCCCGACTGCCTTCGTGGGTCTGGGTCACCGGTCTGACCGTGGGAGCGGTCGCGGCGGTCGCCGCCCTGGCCGTACAGGCGGACCGGGGCCCGCACCCGGCCCCCACGGCCGCCGCGAGCCCGACCCCGCGCCCCAGCGTGTCGGCCCCGGCGTCCCCGAAGCCGACGCCGACGGTGGTGCCGGACGGCTCAGGGGTGGGCCGCAGGATCGTCTACTCGGTGGCGCAGCACCGCGTCTGGCTCGTCGACGCGAGCGACGCGGCCCGCCGCACCTTCGCGGTGTGGCCGGGCACGATCGCCCCCGACGCGGGCAGCTACACGGTCTCCCTGCGCAATCCGGGCGTGATCACCGGCTCGGACGGCGTGAAGATCGAGCACATCCTCTACTTCGGCAAGAAGGCGGGCGTGAACCTCGCCTTCTCCAACGCGGTGGACGGCTCGTCCCCGCCGCCGGCCCCGGCGGGCACCGGGACCGGCGGCATCCGCCTGCGCACGGCGGACGGGACGGCACTGTGGGCGTTCGGGACGACGGGCACGAAGGTGGCCGTGGTCGACTAGGACGACCGCCGTCCCGGCGCTCGACCAGCACGACCGCCGTCCTCCGGCGCCTGGACGGCGCGCGGGCCGGCCGGTCGGCGGCTCATCGCTTCTCGACGGTCACCTTCTCGACGATCACGTCCCGCACCGGGCGGTCGTTGCGCGGGTTGGTGGCCGTCGTACCGATCGCGTCGACGACCTTGCGGCCGGCGTCGTCGGCGACCTCGCCGAAGATGGTGTGCTTGTTGGTGAGCCAGGTGGTGGGCGCGAGAGTGATGAAGAACTGCGAACCGTTGGTGCCGGGGCCCGCGTTGGCCATGGCGAGCAGATAGGGCTTGGTGAAGGCCAGCTCCGGGTGGAACTCGTCGGCGAACTTGTACCCGGGCCCACCCGATCCGTTCCCCAGCGGGTCACCGCCCTGGATCATGAAACCCTCGATGACCCGGTGGAACACCGTCCCGTCGTAGAGGGGCTCGCTGCTCGGCCGGCCGGTGTTCGGGTCGATCCACTCGCGGGCGCCGGTCGCGAGATCCACGAAGTTGCGCACCGTCTTGGGGGCGTGCTCCGGCAGCAGCCGGACCACGATGTCGCCCTGGTTGGTCTTCAAGGTCGCGTACAGCTCTTCCGCCATGACGTTCCTTCGGTTATGCGGCTTATAGGTCCGACCAGTCTCGCGGCCCGACCCGCGCGCCCGGGAGCGCGGACACGGCGTCTCACCCACACGAGTGGCGCCACGCGACGGAGGGGATGGACCGCGCGTCAGGACCGCGCGCGCCCGAACCCCTCGGGGAGCTGGACGAAGAGCAGCGCGACCCCGCTGAGCAGGAAGACCCGGGTCGCGGCCTCCAGCCCGTTCCAGTCCTTGGACTGCCACATCGAGAACCACTCCCCGCCGACGGCGATGAACCCGGCGCCGAACAGCAGCATCAGCATGAGCAGCCCGCCCGTCGACCACCGCCGGGCCCGCGCGACGTCCCGCCGCCCCCAGAACCAGGTCCCGGCGGCGAGCGCCAGCGCGGCGACGGCCTCCCACCCGATGATCGCGACGTACACGGCGTCCTGCACCGGACGGCTGGTGATCGCCCGCCACATCACGTCGTCGTCCCTGAACGTGGTGTCCATGGCCAGCACATGCCGGACGAACTGCTGATTGGTCCCGAAGTCGGTGACGTTCCCGAACGCCACGAGCGCGATGTACAGCGCGAGGACGCCGGTGAGCACCCCGGCGCAGAGCACCAGGGCACGCGAGACGGGCGGAGCGGCGGGGGCGGTCGTGGTGGTGCGGGCGGTGGGGGTGGTGGGCGTCATGAGGTGGTCCTGCCCACTGGCCCCACCACCCTCCCCATCGACTTCAGGCCAGACCACCGGCGGGTGGGTGCGCGTTCCGGCCTCTCCCCGCCCCGCGGACTCTGCCAGACTCTGAGCGGGCGAACCGCGGGGGTGGGGCCGGGATGGGGTCGACGCGACCTTCGATGCAGGAGCTGATCCGGCAGCGCAGCCGCGCCGGATTCGTCGGACGCGGTCGCGAACGCGCCGCCTTCCGCGCCAACTTGGAGACCGCGCCCGAGGACGAACGGCACCGCTTCCTCTTCCATGTGCACGGCGACGCGGGCGTCGGAAAGACCTTCCTGGTCCGCGAGTTGGAGCAGATAGCCCGGGAGAAGGGCGCCCTGACCGCCTACGTCGACGAGAGCGCGGGAGCCAGCGCGGCGGAGGCGATGGGCGCCATCAGCCGCCAACTCGGCGCCCAGGGAGCACGGTTCAAGGAACTGGACCGGCTGCTGGCCGCGCACCGCGACCGACGGCACGAGGCGGAGGCCGTCGTGACGGCCGGACCCGGGCCGACGGACCCGGAGCCGGACGGACCGTCCACGGGCAGCGTGCTGGTGGCGCGGGCCGGGCTGGTGGGCCTCGGCATGGTGCCGGGCGTGGGCGCCTTCGCCGGCGCGCTCGACGCGGAGCGGCTCGCCCACCACGCCGACCGGGTGCGGGCGGGGCTCAGCGCCCGCTTCCGCAACCAGGAGGACGTCCAACTGGTCCTGTCGCCCGAGCGGGTGCTCACCCCGGCGCTGCTCACCGAACTCACCGACGCGGCCTCGTCCGCCCCCTGGATCGTCCTGTTCTTCGACACCTACGAGCGGACCGGGCCGTTCCTCGACGGCTGGCTGCACGAGACGATGACGACCGACCGGCACGGCGCCCTGCCCGCCACCGTCGTCGTCGTGACCGCCGGCCAGCACCCCTTCGACACCGCCCGCTGGGGCGGCTTCGCGGACTTCGTCGCCGACCTGCCGCTCGGCCCGTTCACCGAGGCGGAGACGCGCGGCCTGCTCGCCGACAGAGGCGTCGTCGCGGAACCCGTCGTCGAGGAGGTCCTGCGGCTCACCGGTGGCCTCCCGGTCCTGGTCTCCACCCTGGCCGAACAGCGCCCCACCGACCCCGACGACGTGGGCGACTTCAGCGCCACGGCCGTCGAACGCTTCCTGAAGTGGGAGCAGAACCCGACACACCGCGCCCTCGCCCTCGCCTGCGCCCTGCCCCGCAGCCTGGACATGGACGTGTTCCGGGCCGCCGCCGAGTGCCCCGACGACGAGGCGGACGCCCTCTTCGGCTGGCTGCGCGGACTGGCGTTCGTCGACGACCGCGGGGACCGCCTGCGCTACCACGGCCTGGTCCGCGGCCCGATGCTCCGGCTGCAACGGCGCCGCTCCCCCCGCGGCTGGACCGAGCGGCACCAGCGGCTCGCCGCGGAGTTCGGACGGTGGCGCGCCGAGGCGGCGGACGGGCTGCGCCCCCACCAGGAGTGGGATCAGGAGCACTGGCGCGAGCTGCGGATCGAGGAGCTGTACCACGCGCTGTGCGCCCGCCCCTCGGCCGCGCTCCCGGCGGCGATCGAAGACCTGATCGTGGTCTGCGGCACGGACCGCGCGGCCGGCCGGCGCTGGGCCCGCATGCTGGAGGAGGCGGGAGACGCCGCCGCCGCGCCCGACCTCCAGGACCTCGGACGCCGACTGGCGCGACTCCTCGTGGACGACGACACCGGGGCGACCCCCGCGATGGACCTGCTCCTCGCCCACCCCGCGACCAGCGCGCGCGGCCGGGCCCTCGCCCACACCCTGCGGGGCATAGAACTCCGTCACGCGGGGGACCACCAGCGCGCGCTGCGCGAGTGCGACCAGGCCGTCGGCAACGCCCCCGACCTGGACGTGGCCCACCACAACCGGGGACTCACCCTGCGGTTCCTGGGAGACCTCCCGGCGGCCCTGGCCGCCTTCGACCGCGCGGACGAACTCACCCCCGGCATGGCCAGGGTCATCGCGGGCCGAGGGGAGACCCACCGGCTGGCGGGCCGGTTGCCGCAGGCCGTCGCCGACTTCGACCGGGCCGTCGCCCTCGACCCGACCGACAGCGACGCCCTCTCGTCCAGAGGCGTCTGCCTGCACGCCCTCGGCCGGTACGACGAGGCACTCGCCGACTTCGACCGAGCCGTGGGCGCCGACGGGACCCGCCTCTGGCCGCTGGTCCGCCGAGCCCGCCTGCGAGCGGAACTCGGCGACTGGGAGCGGGCGTTCACCGACCTCGACCGGGCCGTCCGCGCCGCACCCGGCTCGGCGTGGGTCGCGTCGGAACGCGGAGAGACGTACCGCCGTGCGGGCCGCTTCGAGGAGGCGGTCACGGAATTCGGCAGAGCCCTCACGCTCCAACCCGACTACCCCTCCGTCCTCGCGGGCCGGGGCGCCGCCCACTACGAACTGGGCCGCGACCAGCAGGCGCTGGCCGACCTGAACCAGGCCGTGGAACTGTCACCCGGCTACACGTGGGCGCTGGTGCGCCGGGCACGGACCAGACGGCGGCTGGGCGACGCCGAGGGCGCGATCGAGGACCTGCGCCAGGTGGTGGAACGCGATCCCGGCCACGCCCAGGCCCTGATCGCCCTCGGAGAAGCGCGGGCCGCCCTGGAGAACCACCAGGCGGAGCGGACCTACCCGACCTGACCGGCGAACTCGCCCCAGGCCGACCCCCCGAAGACGAGCGGCGCGCGACGGCGGTCTTTGGTGTCGCGGACGTGGACGGTGGCGGCGGCGGGCGTTATCGCGACCTCGACACAGTTGGGGCCGTCGTTGCTGCTGTGGCTGCTCTTGCGCCAGTTCAGTGCGACTTCGACGCACGCGGGGCCGTCATTGCTGCTGTAGCTGCTCTTGAACCAGGTCAGTGAGGTGGTCATGATGCCGCCGAGCAGCTCTGGATGAAGCCGGTCCATGAGCGCTCCCCGAAGGCGAGTTGCGGGCCGTGGCGGTCCTTGGTGTCGCGGACGTGGATGGTGGCGGAGGTGGTGGCTACGGCGATCTCCACGCAATCGGGACCGTCGTTGCCGCTGTAGCTGCTCTTGCGCCAGGCCAGGGCGACTTCGACGCACTCTGGGCCGTCGTTGCTGCTGTAGCTGCTCTTGAACCAGTTCAGCGCGGGGGTCATGTCTCTTCTCCCATGACTTTCTCGATGAAGGCCAGTGACTCTCGGGGCGTGAGTGCCTGCGCCCGGATCATGCCATAGCGCATCTCAAGGATCTGGACTTCTCGGGGGTCGCTGATCAGGCGGTTGGCGAGTTGACCCTCCGAGTGCCCGAGTGTTTTGCCGTCCTGAAGCTTCAGCAGTTGGAGCGAGCCGCCCATGCCTGCGTGGTCCTCGCGGTCGTTTGGCATCACCTGAATCTCGACGTGCCGCAACTTGCTCATCTCCAGAAGGTGTTCGAGTTGCCGCCGCAGAATCATTCTGCCCCCGAGGGGGCGCCGTAGCGTCACCTCTTCCTGGACAAAGGTGAGAAGCGGCAGGGGTGTTCGCTCGAAGACCGCCTTCCGTGCCACGCGGGCGGTGACGTAGCGGTCGATCTCCTCCTCCGAGTACGCGGGACGTCTCATGACATACAACTCCCTGGCGTACTGAGGGGTCTGGAGCAGCCCGTGGATGTGATGGCTCGCGTACGCCCCCATCTCCACCGCCTCGTCCTCCAGTTGCTTCAGATCACGGACCTTCTTCGGGTACCGCGCCTTCTCCACGTCCTCCTTCATCGTCGCGAGCTTGCCGCCCGCGCCGAGTGCCTTGTCCGCCTTGTCGAGGAAGTCGGGCTTCGGGACCCGTCGCCCCCGTTCCACCGAGGACACCATCTCCTCGCTGTAGCCGACGGCCGCCCCCAGTTCCGACTGGCGCAGCCCCGCCGACTCCCGCCATGCCTTGATCTGGCGGCCCACCGCCTTGAGTACGGCCGTGGCCTCTTCGTCCTCCACCCCGTCCACCTCCCGTGCACCAGCCGGACGACTCCGGAGCGCGTCCGGACAGTCGCTCTGCGTACCGACGTCAGTGCTGTTCAGGGTAGGGGGAAGCGGCCACGCTGAGTGACGTGAACCGAGAAATCACCCACGCTGCCGCCCCGGCGCGGCCCTTCAGCGTGCAGTTGTCCTCGACGCGACGGGGCGCCCGTCTCGCCCGGCTCCTCACCGAACGTCAACTCGTCGACTGGGGCGTACCGTCGGAGGCCGCCCTGCACGTCGTCGCGGAACTCGCCGCCAACGCCGTGCTGCACGGCCGGGTCCCCGGACGCGACTTCAGGTTGACGCTCCGGCTCGACGGCGACGGAGTCCTCCGTATCGAGGTGACCGACGCCCGGGGTGACCGGATTCCGCGTCTCCCGGACCCGGTCGACGCGCGCGCGGAGTCGGGGCGCGGGCTGCTGCTCGTCGCGGCGTACGCGGAGCGGTGGGGAGTCGACCGGGCGCCGGGCCCCGGCAAGACCGTCTGGGCCGAACTCGTACCGGAGCGGGGGCGGCCGTGACGGCCGGGCCCCCGCCCGGTGACGGCCGCTACTCGTCGCTGGGCGCGTCCTCGCGGGCGGCCTTCCGGTAGCGGCCGACCACCGCGGTGACGCCCGCCGCGATCAGCGCGACCACCAGCACGATCGCCACCACGGAGCCCGTGTTCATCGTTCCGTACATGATGTTCTCCCTCGTCGGATCGGGTGACAGGTCAACGCGGTTGCGTGGAAGTGTTCCTGACGTCCCATCCTCACCTGTGCGACGGCGGGAGCGCCGCCGGGTCGGGACCCAAGCCGCCGGTTTCGAACAGGTTGGGGCAGGTTGGGGCTCCATGCCTCACAGTTCCCCCACCCTCCGGACCCCTCAACTCACCGTCCCCGTTCGATTACAGTGCTGAGCTGTCGTGCGGGCGGGCGGTGCCGTTGGGGAGGTCTTGGTGGGTGCGACAGCCGGCGCCGTCTGGGGCCGCAGCGAACAGCAGGACTTCCGCAGCCGGGTGCGCGGCACCCTTCTCGGGGCCGCCGTCGGCGACGCGCTCGGCGCCCCCGTCGACGGGATGACCCTCGACGAGATCCGGGCCGCACACGGCGCCGACGGCCTCGTCGATCTCGGCCTGGGGTTCGGGCGGCGCGGCGCCGTCACCCATCTCACGCAGCTCGCCCTGTTCACCGTCGACGGACTGATCCGCGCCCAGGTCCGCCGGGACACCGGCGCCTGGCATCCGCCGACCGATCTGCACCGGGCCTATCTGCGCTGGGCGGCCACCCAGCGCGACTGGGGACCCGACGAGCGCCGCAAGGAGGACGGCTGGCTGGCGCGCGAGGAGTGGCTGTACGCCCGCCGTGAGCCGACCCGGGCGCTGCTGATGGGGTTCGGCGACGACCGGATGGGCACCCTGGAGTCCCCGAAGAACCCGGGCGAGCCGGGCCCGGAGGCCACCACGCGTTCCGCTCCGTTCGGGCTGCTGGTGGGCTGGGAGCCCCAACTCGTCGTCCAGTTGGCGGTGGAGTGCGCCGCGCAGACCCACGGTCATCCGACCGGATTCCTCGCGGCGGGCGCGTACGCCGTCATCGTGCACGCGCTGGCGCGGGGCGAGAGCCTCGACGGGGCCGTGCAGCGGGCCCTGGCGCTGCTGTCCGCGCGCCCCGGCCACCAGATCGTCTCCGACGGCCTCCAGCACGCGCTGGGCGCCGTCCGGCAGGGCAGGCCGGCCCCGGGCCGGGTGGAGGAACTCGTCGGCGACGGCACCGCGGACGGGGTGCTCGCCGCCGCCGTCTACTGCGCGCTGGTGGGGGAGGACGTCCGGCACGGGCTGTGCCTCGCCGTGAACCAGGGCGGGCCTTCCGGCGCCACCGGCGCGCTCGCGGGCGGGCTGCTCGGCGCCCTGCACGGCGAGACGGCCCTCCCACCGGCCTGGCTGGCCGAACTGGAGGGCCGTCCCACGATGCTCGAACTCGCCGACGACTTCGCCATGGAGATGACCCAGGGGCCCGCCCTGCACGGCCCCGCGGGCGCCTCTCCCGGCTGGCTCGCCCGCTATCCGAGGGGATAGCGGAGGCTGGCAGGGTTCACTCAGGGGTCACCCGGCGGTCGTCCCCGGGTCACCGGACGGTCGTCCTCGGGTCACCCGGCGGTCACTCCGGGGTCCGCGCGGACACCGTGCCGTCCGCCGCGCCCGCCGGGGCCGGTACCGTCGCCGCGGCCGAGTCGCCGTCCGTGTTGACGCGTTCGATGATCGCCAGGCGTTCCGGGGTGTCCTCCGGCTTCAGGTAGCCGATCAGGACGTAGAGGACGAGCGAGACGGCCAGCGGGATCGACACCTGGTACTCCAGCGGGACCCCGCCGTCCACACTCCAGTTGATCGGGTAGTTCACCAGCCAGAACGCGAGCAGGCCCATGGCCCAGCTGGTGAGCGCGGCGGTCGGTCCCGAGCGGCGGAAGGGGCGCAGCAGGCCGAGCATCATCGGGATGGCGATCGGGCCCATCAGACCGGCGACCCACTTGATGACGACCGTGATGATGTCCTTGAACGCGGGGGAGTTGACCTGCGTGGCCACCGCCATCGACAGACCGAGGAAGACGACGGTGGTGACGCGGGCCGCGATCAGCCCCGACCGCGCGTTCCAGCCCCGGGCCTGCCGGGAGAGCACCGGTGCCACGTCCCGGGTGAAGACTGCGGCGATGGCGTTGGCGTCGGAGGAGCACATGGCCATGGTGTGCGAGAAGAAGCCGACGATGACCAGGCCCAACAGGCCGTGCGGCAACAGCTGTTCGGTCATCAGGGCGTACGCGTCGGAGCCGTCGGGCTTCTCCGCCTGGACCAGCAGCGGCGACATCCACATCGGGAAGAACAGCACGATGGGCCAGACCAGCCACAGGATCGCCGAGAGCCGCGCGGAGCGCTCGGCCTCCCGGGGGCTGCCCGTCGCCATGTAGCGCTGGGCCTGGTTGAGCATGCCGCCGTTGTACTCGAACAGCTTGATGAACAGGAACGCGAGCAGGAACACGGTGCCGTACGGGCCGACCAGCGGCTTGCCGTGGCCGTGCAGGGCGGGTTCGTCCCAGGCGCCGAGGAACCCGATGCCCTTGTCGCTCAGCTTCAGCACGACGGCGACGAACATCGCGACCCCGGCCAGCAACTGGATGACGAACTGGCCGAGTTCGGTGAGCGCGTCCGCCCACAGGCCGCCGATCGTGCAGTAGACGGCGGTGATTGCGCCGGTGATGAGGATGCCCTGGTTGAGGGAGATGCCGGTGAAGACCGACAACAGGGTGGCGATGGCGGCCCACTTGGCGCCCACGTCGACGATCTTCAGCAGCATCCCGGACCAGGCGAGGGCCTGTTGGGTGCCGAGGTTGTAGCGGTTCTTGAGGTATTCGAGCGGGGAGGCCACGTGCAGCCGGGAGCGCAGCCGGTTGACGCGCGGCGCGAACAGCTTCGACCCGATGGCGATGCCCAGCGCGATCGGGAAGGACCAGGTGATGAACGACGTGACGCCGTAGGTGTAGGCGATACCGGCGTACCCGGTGAACATCACCGCGCTGTAGCCCGACATGTGGTGCGAGATGCCGGACAGCCACCAGGGCATCTTGCCGCCGGCGGTGAAGAAGTCGCTGACGTCGTCGACCCGCTTGTGGGACCAGACACCGATCGCGATCATCACGCCGAAGTAGCCGATGAGCACAGCCCAGTCGAGACTGTTCATGGGTCCCCTTCCAGGTTCACCGCCGGTTCGGGCATGTGAACTCTGGGCGGGGTGACGTGCTCACGGCAACCGAGCGGAAGGTCAAGAGACAGTAAAAATGTTCCGGACGATGGCCCGTGTTCACGGATATGGATGAACTGAGGATGCCGTCCGAAGCGCCTAACGCATCAACTCCCCCGCGTTGACCAGCAACGACTGACCCGTGATCGCCCGCGCCCGGTCCGACGCCAGGAACACCGCCGCGTCCGCCACGTCCCCGTCGGTCGCCAGGTCGGGCAACGCCATCCGGGAACTCAGCCGGCCGAGCACCTCCTCCTCAGGTACCCCTTCGGTCGCCGCGGTGAACTGCACGTAGGCCCGTACCGGCGGCCCCCACATCCAGCCCGGCAGCACCGTGTTCACCCGGATCCGGTGCGGGCCCAACTCCCGCGCCAGCGAGTACATCGCGCTCGTCAGCGCCCCCTTGGACGCCGCGTACGCCGCCTGCCGCACCTGCGAGGGCGCCGCCACCGACGACTGCGTCCCGATGAACACCACCGACCCGCCGCCCGCCGCCCGCAGCCCCGGCAGACACGCCCGCGCGATCCGCAGCGACCCCAGCAGATTCACGTCGATCACCGACTGCCAGGTGGCGAAATCCGCATCCTCGAGACCACCGAAATAGCTGTCCCAGGCCGCCACTTGGACGACCGCGTCGATCCGCCCGAACCGCTCCACGGCGAGCGCCGCCAGCGCCTCGCACTGCGCCTCGTCGGTGATGTCCGTCGGCCGGTACGCGGTGTGCGCGCCCCGCGGGTCGATGGCGGAGGCGCTCCGTGCGAGGTTCTCCTCCGTGCGCGCCCCGAGCACCGCGTTCCCGCCGTCGCGCACCACGGCCGCCGCCACCTGATGGCCGAGCCCCGCCCCGACCCCCGACACCACGACCGTCCTGCCCGTGAGCAGCGACATCGAAAACCTCCCCGGATCGGGCGCCCTACGGCCCTGGCCAATCATCTGACGGAGCGTCAGAGTATGGGCGACCGCGAGAAAGGGGAACCGCATGAGCGAGGACACCCGCAGCGAGACCTACGGCGAACTGGCCGCCGTCGGGCCGTACGGAGTGCGTCCCGGGCACGCCCTGATCACCCTGGTCGAACCGCACCCGGGCCACGAGTACGCGTACAACCGCTGGTACGAGGACGACCACTACTACGCCGGCGCGATGGCCATGCCCTGGATGTACGCGGGACGCCGCTGGGTGGCCACCAGGGACCTGCAACTCCTGCGCTACCCGGAGAAGTCGGCGATCGCCCAGCCGGTCACGGCCGGCTGCTACCTCTCCACGTACTGGATCACCGAGGGCCGGTACGCCGACCACATGAAGTGGACCGTGGCGATCAACCGCCGCCTCAACCGCGACGCCCGCGTCCACCAGGAGCGCACCCACGTCTTCACCGCGTTCCAGGACCGCGAGACGACGCTCTACCGGGACGGCGCGGCGGGCCCGCGCGACCTCCACGCCCTCGACCACCCCTACGCGGGCCTCGTCCTCGAAGTGATCGACGCCGAAACCCCTGAGAAACGCCCGGAGTTGCTCGACCGGCTGCGCTCACGCCTGCTGCCGAGGCGGCTCGCGGGCTCACCCGCGGCGATGGTGACCGTCTTCCGGCCGACCCCGCTGCCGGGCGACCGCATGACGTACGTGAAGCAGGTCGAGGGTGTCGACACCCGGCTGACCCTGCTGTGGTTCCTCGAACGCGACCCGCGCGAGTGCTGGGACGACCACTTCACCGGTCTGGACGAGACGATCGCCGAAACGGGCCTGGGGAGACTGGAGTTGGTGGCACCGTTCATCCCGACCGTGCCGGGCACCGACCGCTACGTCGACCGCCTGCGCTAGGCAACCCGCCCGCTCACGCGTCGTCGGCGGGCACAGGCCGAGCCCCCTCGGCAAGGACGGCGGGCTGGTCGAGAGGGCTCATGCTGTGCTGCGTGTGAAGTTGTCGCCGTGAAGGGCGGCCGGGAATCGGTAGCGCCGTCTGCCTAGCCCTTGACGGAGGTGACGAAGGTGTTCCAGGCGTCCGCCGGGAAGGCCAGCGTCGGCCCGTCGGTCACCTTCGAGTCGCGCACGGCCATCGCCGCGACGACAGGGGACTTGATCTCGACGCACGCGCCGTTTCCGGTGGAGTACGACGACTTGGTCCACGTGTCCGTGGCGCCCTGACGAATAGCCATTTTTGCTCCGCATTGCCAGTTGGTGAGTTGCTTGTCACCGAGTGCCGGGTCCGAGTCGGAACCGCCACCGCGGTTCACGCCAACCTCGGTGCTCGCTGGCGTGATTCGAAGCTACTCGCACTCCCTGGTCTACGAAGAGACTATTCACTCGACCGGATGGCATATTCCAATCGGGTCTTCCGCTCCCGGCCCGGGAAGGTGTACCTTGCGCGACCCTCCCGGTGGCCGGGGGCCCTCACCGCGTGTACGTCTTCGCGACGTCCGCGATGTACTGCCGCGACTGGTCCGGGTTGAGCGCCTGCGCCCTCAAGTGCTCGTACATCACGCTGTACTTCTGGACGTCGTTCGCCTTCTCCAGATACAGATCGCTGGTGACGCCCTCGATGTAGACGACGTTCGAGTCCGCCGCGTCGGGGAACTCCAGGATCGCGTACTGCCCGTTGAGCCCCGGATGCGCGCCCATGTCGAACGGGATCACCTGCACCGTCACATGCGGCAGCTGCGAGTGCTCGACCAGCAGGTCCAACTGGGCCCGCATCAGCGCGTTGTTGCCCACCTTCCGGTGCAGCGCCGCCTCGTCCATCACCGTCCACAGCCGCAGCGGATTGTCCACCGCCGTGATCCGCTCCTGCCGACGCATCCGCACCTGGACCCGCTTCTCGACATCCGCGGGCGCCGTCTCGGGCAGCGCGCCCGCGATCAGCGCCTCCGCGTACTCCCGGGTCTGCAACAGCCCCGGCACCACCTGCGGGTCGTACACCCGCAGACTCGCCGCGTCCGTCTCCAGACCGATGTAGACGCTGTACGGGATGTCACCGAACGAGTGCCACCAGCCCTGCTGGCGCGAGTCCTTGGCCATCTGCATCAGGGAGTCGACTATCCGGTGGTCCTCCACCTCGTAGACCCCGCACAGATCGCGCACGTCGCGCTGGCTGATACTGCGCCGGCCGTTCTCCAGCCGGCTGATCTTCGACTGCGAGACCAGCAGGCGTTCGGCGACCTCTTCCGCCGTCATGCCCTTGATCTCGCGGAGCCGACGAAGTTCCTGACCCAGCCTCCGTCGCCGGACGGTGGGATTGACATTGGACGCCACGAGACGTGCACCTCCGGCTACGTGCCACATACCTGCCACTTTGCGTATCTGCTGTTGAGCAGACTGCCACCAAGGTGCTCACTACCGCTGGGAAACGGTTGATATGCGGTGCGTACACGCCAGTTCACGGCACCGGACGGGCACCCGCCGGACAACAGGCGCGAGGAAAAAGGGCCTTGGCGGCCGGCCGCGCCCATGCGGCCGCGCGGGTCGGCGGGACCTTCCGCCGGCCGCCCTCGTGGACGGCCGACGTGCGATCCCGCCGCCCGCGCGGACCGGCGGCTCCCGAACCGGATCATGGGGACTCGGGTACGGCGTATGGAACTGTGTGACGGCTCTCGCCGCCGTGCGTCGTTGAACCGCGGCTCAGTGAGCCACGACGCGCGCCATCGAACCCCGGCGCGGCTGCATCGGAACACCGCGCGCGGGCTCCGGTGCGGACGGCCTGGTCGGTCCGGCCGGGGCCGGATTGCGACGAGGCTGTGCCACCGCGCCGTTCTGGACGTCCATCACGGCGTGCGCCACGAGGCCGCCCATCGGGTCGTGCCTGATCAGATCCCGTAGCCGGGAGCGCGAGGAGCGACCCTCGTTGCCCGGATACAGGTGCTTGCCGAGGCCGACAGCGTGGGCCAGGGCGGCGAGCGCCGCGGTCCGCGGGTCCGGCGGGACGCCGGTGCGGATCGCTGAGTCCAGCCGGGACTTGATCTCCCGGCTGATGGCGGTGTCCGTCGCCTGGTAACGAGTCGTCGGCAGCACTCCGCACATCTGTCCCGGCACGGCGGCAACCATGCCGCACCGTTCCAGATGCGAGAGGTACGTCTGGCGCAGCCCCAGTCGGGGCCCGCCGATCCAATGGACCGCCCGGACCGGAGCGCCACGCCTTCGCAGCAGCTCCAACGCGCAGTCCAGAGTCGGATCTCCGGTCGGCCGTGGTGCCACCACGGCGATACGATCCCCGTCTGGGGCTATCCGACCGGCCAGCGCGAGCTCTACTAGCTGCGCTCCGGCCAGGCCGAGGTCGAGCGACTGCGGCTGTGCGGTGGTACCCGTGGCCGGGTCCAAAGCCAGCAACAGAAGCTCTTCCGGAATTGTTCTGCGGCTCCTGCCCATCCATGCCTCCCCGCGTGGATGACAGACAGGGTGACCCCTCTCACATTGGTCTGTCGAGGGTGCGTGACCTGTTCGTAAGGGAACCGGTAGGTATGTCGTTCTCGTCTACCGCTTCAGCCAGGTCCACACACAGGACACTGGTACATGGTTCGGACAGCGCGCTGGAGCGCTGTCGCGGGCGGCGGTTCACTGTTCGGTAGACCGCACACGTCGTGCGGCATGAGGAGGCATCGGTGGCGGGCGAGTCCCCCGACAGGTCGAAGCAGCGCGAGTCGTCGGCAGAACCGACGTCGGGGAGCAAGGGTTCGGTTCCCGGATCCAGGAACGAGGGCCGCGGTTCACAGGATCCGCGCGCCGGCATGACGAGGGAACCGGAATCCGGGGCCGCCCGCACGGGCGGGGTGGACACGGCGACCCGCGTCTTCGCGGTACGGGACGCGGACATGGCCGCCTCCGACGAGGAGCGCCCCGAGGAGACCGGCACGGGCGCGGGCGGCGCCGAGGTGCCGGAGGCCGTCGCCGCCGCGTGGGTGCGCCGGGGCGCCGACCCCGAGGCGCCCGAACCGGCCGAGGCCCCCGGGTCCATCGACGCGAAGCCCACCGACGGCAAGGCCGCCCAGGCCGGCAATGACGCCGGCGGCAAGGCGGAGGCCCGCGCGAAGGTCCCCGCCCCCGCGCGGGGCGACGCCGGGCCGGCCGGTAAGGGCGCCGAGGACACCCAGGCCGGCAAGGGCGACGAGGACACGCAGGCCGGCAAGGCCGGCAAGGGCGACGCGGGGAAGGCCGCGCCGCGCCCCACCGCACCCACCGCCCCCGGCGCCGAAGCCACCGGGGCACCAGAGGCCCCGGAGGCGCCCACAGCGCCCGCTGACGCCGCCGAGGGTGACGAGACCCCGTCAAGCCCCTCCGAGCCCGCCACGGACGGCACCAGGCCCGCTACGGACGGCACCGGGCCCGCCCCGGGCGACACCGACACCCCCGAGGACGGCAAGGCTCCCGCGAACGGCAAGGCTCCCGGGAACGGCAAAACTCCCGAGGCGGCCAAGACCGCTGAGGCGCCCGAGGCGGCCAAGACCCCCGCGACTCCCGCGACTCCCGCGGCCCCCACGGCCCCCGGCGCCGCCGCTCCCGCCGCCTCCGCCGCCGAGCCCGCCGCCGACGAGTCCGCCGACCGCGGTGACGGGGACCGTGACGGTGACGCCCCGAAGGCGCCGTCCCCCGCGCCCAAGTCCGGCGCCACGGACGCGAAGCCCGAGTCCGAGCCTGAGCCCGAGTCTCAGCCCAAGGCCGCCGCCAAGAAGCCCGAGCCCACCGAGGCCACCCCGGGCGACGACGCCAAGACCGCCCCGGCCGCCGACACCGACACCGACACCGACCCGGACTCAGGCATCGCCCCCGGCGACGACCCCGCCCCCGAACCCCTCGACCACCCCACCACCGTCTTCAAGGCGCCCCGGCCGGCGAAGCCCGAGGTCGATCAGCCGACCACGATGCTGAAGCTCGGTACCGGTGCCGAGCGGGCCAGCAAGTTCGTCGCGCTCAAGCCGCTCGACGAGCCGCAGGGCCGCCCGCCCGCCGCGGGCGCCACCAGGTCCGTGCCGCAGGTCGGCCCGGAGCTGACCACCCAGCAGCCGCTGCCGCCGAAGCCGCCGCTGGATCTGCTGGCCGAGCTGACCAACACCCCGCCGCCCCCGCAGACCCCGGTCCGCACTCTGGTCAGGCGGGTCAAGATCTGGACCCCGCTGGTCCTGCTCCTGATCCTCGTGTTCGCGATCGCGCAGGCTTTCCGGCCGCTGCCGACGCCCACCCTCGCGCTCACCGCCGCCGACTCCTACACCTTCGACGGCAGCCAGGCGCAGCTCCCCTGGCCGTCCGAGGGACAGGGCAGCATGGACGTGAACGGCATCGGCACGATGGGCGCCTTCGGCAAGCAGACGCCGGTCGCCATCGGCTCCGTCGCGAAGGCGATGACGGCGTACATCGTCCTCAAGGACCACCCGATGAAGTCGGGCTCGGACGGCGAGAAGATCAAGGTGGACGCCCTCGCGGAGAAGGAGGGCGGCTACGACAAGGACGGTGAGTCCACGCTCAACACCGTCAAGGCCGGTGACGTCCTCACCGAGCGGGACGCGCTGTCGGCCATCATGATCCCGTCGGCGAACAACATCGCGCGGCTCCTCGCCCGCTGGGACGCGGGCTCCGAGGCGGAGTTCATCAAGAAGATGAACGACACCGCCAAGGAACTCGGCATGGAGAACACCACGTACACCGACGCCTCCGGCCTCAAGGAGACCACCGTCTCCACCGCCGAGGACCAGGTGAAGCTGGGCAACGAGCTGGTGCGGATCCCGGCGCTGATGGAGATCACCCGGCTGCCCAGCTGGAAGGACCCGTCGGGCCAGACCTGGCAGAACTACAACCGCCTGGTCCCCTACAACGGCGCCCTCGGCATCAAGACCGGCACCACCACCAAGGCGGGCGGCAACCTGCTCTTCGCCGCCACCAAGGACGTCGACGGCCAGACCGTCACCGTCGTCGGCGCGATCCTCGGCCAGCACACCGCGCCGATCATCGACACCGTCAACGCGGTCAGCAAGACCGCGATGGTCGCCGCCCAGGACGCCCTGAAGTCGGCGAAGATCCTCAAGAAGGGCGACGTCGTCGGGTACGTGGACGACCGGCTCGGCGGCCACACGCCCATCGTCGTCACCAAGGACGTCAGCGCGGTCGGCTGGTCGGGCCTCAAGGTGAAGCTCTCCTTCGACGCGGGCGACATCCCGCACACCGCGAAGGCCGGCACCACGGTGGGCACGCTCACCGTCGGCGACGGTGACGGCGGCGCCGTCAAGGTCCCGGTCCAGCTCCAGCGGGAGCTGGCCGAACCCGGCCTCGGCGCCAAGCTGACGCGGATCACCTGACCGTCGCGCAGCCCGCCGGGACGCCCACCGCGGCGCCCCCCGGCGGGCTGCGTGCTAGCGTCACGAAACGGGGCAGGCCGTCGCGCACGGGACGCGACCCGGTGACCCCCGGGACGTGCCCGCGAACGGGCGGACGGCGGCGACTGCCCCGTGACAGATGAAGACGGGACACCACGGGGAGTGCCTACAGGTGGCCACTGCGGAGCCGACACGTGCCGACGACGCCGAACCGGGCCCGGGAACCGGCCCGCGAATACGCGTGCCCGCCGGGCCCTTCACCCGCGCACTGCTCGCCCTGCGTGAGCGGTTGCTGCGACACCCGGTGCTCTCCATCACGGCGCTGTCCGGCGTCCTGCACATCGTCTGGTTCTTCACGTTCGCGAACAGCGGCGGGGACCTCGCGGCGCAGGACGCGTGGGCCGAGTTCGTCGGCAGGCACCCCGACTCCGCGTACAACCTCGCCTGGTACGGCGGCATGCACCCGGTGTCCTACAGCGTGGTGTCGCCGTATCTGATGTCGCTGCTCGGCGTGCGGACGACGATGATGATCGCCGGAACCGTCTCCGCCGGGCTGCTGACGATGATCCTGATCCGCAGCCGCTCGGTCCGCAATCCGCTCTGGGCGTCCCTCGCCGGAGTCTTCGCCTTCCTCTGCAACGCGGCCTCGGGCCGGGTCACCTTCGGCCTCGGCACGGTCTTCGCGCTCGGCGCCGTCGCCGTCGTCTTCTGCTGGCCGTACCGCTGGCGCCACAAGCGCTGGGCGAAGGCCCTGTGCGCGGCCCCGCTCGCCGCGCTCGCCACGATGTCGTCCCCGGTGGCCGGCCTCTTCGTGGGCCTGGTCGCGGTGGCGATGTTCCTCCAGAAGCGGCGTCCGGGCGCCTGGGCGCTCGGCCTCGCGCCGGCCGCCGTCGTCGCCGTCTCGGCGTGGCTGTTCCCGTTCTCCGGCACCCAGCCGATGAAGTTCGGCTCGGTGGTGCTGCCGCTGCTGTTCGCGGTCCTCGTCGTGGTCCTCGTCCCCAAGGAGTGGACGACGGTCCGGCTGACCTCCGGGGTCTACGCGCTCGGCGTCGTCGCGGTCTGGGTGGTCAACTCCCAGATCGGCTCCAACATCACCCGCCTCGCGATGCTGTTCGGCGGGGTGGCGCTGGTGGCGGCGCTGCCGTTCACGGTCCGCGGCTCCCGCAAGTGGTACACGACCGCGCTCGCCGCCGCCGTCTTCACCGGCTGGATCGGCTTCAAGTCCGTCGACGACGTCGTCCACACCACCCCGACCGCCTCCTGGGCCCGCGAACTCGCCCCGCTCGTCAACGAGTTGCAGATGGTCGGCGCGGAGAAGGGCCGCGTCGAGGTGGTACCGGCGGCCTCGCACCGCGAGGCGTCCGCGCTCGCCCCCTACGTCAACCTGGCCCGTGGCTGGAACCGCCAGGCCGACATGGAACGCAACCCCCTCTTCTACGACGACACCCTCAACTCCGCGAACTACCACGAGTGGTTGCAGCGGTGGGCCGTGCACTTCGTCGTGCTGCCCAAGGACCAGCCGGACGGCGACGGCGGCGAACGCGAACGGCAGCTCGTCCAGCGCGGCATGCCGTTCCTCAGGCAGATCTGGGGCGACGCCAACTGGCAGCTGTTCAAGGTCACCGACCCGGCGCCGCTCGCCGAGCCCAACGCCATCGTCGACCGGGCCGAGCAGGGCGAGATGACGATGCGCGTGAAGAAGGCCGGACGCGTCCTCATCCGCATCCCGTACTCGCCGTGGCTGAGCATCGTCGACGCCGAGGGCAAGAAGCTCCCGCCGCCCCAGGAGACGGAGGAGTCCAAGCACCGCGACGACGGCACCCCCAAGACGTACGACAACGTCGACGGCTGCCTGATGGAGACGGAGAAGGACGCGAAGGGCGACAAGTGGACGATGCTGGTGGCGCCGAAGGCGGGCACCTACCGGCTGGCGGCCCCCTACACGCTGCCCCGCGGCACCCCCTGCCCCGACGAACTGAAGCAGCCGGAGTGAGGGGCAGGAGCACCCCTCACTCCACGGGGAACGCGACGCCGCCCGGCGAACCTCACTCCACGGGGAACGCGATGTCGCACACCGCGTCGTCCGGGCCCGCCGCCGCGAAGTCCGTGAAGTAGATCTCGCGGCACGGCCCGGCCTGCCGCAGCCCCTGCCCGGCGAGCCACTGCTCCACCGCCTCGAAGGCGGCCAGGATCTGCGGATGCGCCACCTGCGCCTTGGTGATCCTGGTGTACGCCAGCCGCCCGGCGGGCTCCACCCGCACCGTCGTCTGCCGGGACCGCCCGTTCGCCGCGGCCCACGCGCGGGCCGCCGCCGCGTCGGCCACCGGCACGCACGCCTCGGCCGGTCCGTCGCTCTCCATGGACACCTCGGCGTGGTAGACGACGAACGGCGCCGCCGCCACACCCCCGCACTCCGCCGCGGCCGCCTCCAGCCTGGTCAGCGAGGCGCCGATCCAGGCAGGCAGCTCGTCCGCCAGGGTGTGCCGGGTCTCGGTGAGCACGGCCAGCTCCGGCACGTCCACCGTCTCCACCACGTAGTTCTCGTACATCTCGTGACTCCTGCCCGAAAGACGGCCACGGAGGTACCCGGTGAGCGTGCGCTGCCCGGCGATCCGGCGCTCCACGGTCGCCCAGTAGGCGTTCAGCAGCCCGGCCGCGCGGTCCCCGTCGGGCCCGTCGGCCGCGTCGAGGATCTCGGCGATCCGTGCCAGCGGCATGTCGAGCCGGCGCAGCAGCGCCACCAGACGGGCCCGCTCCACCTGCCCCGCGCGGTAGCGGCGGTAGCCGCTGACCTCGTCGACCTGGGCGGGCGCGAGCAGCCCGAGGCGGTCGTACAGGCGCAGGGCCTTCGGCGACAGCCGCGACCTGGCCGCGAAAGCGCCGATGGTGAGCAGTTCGTCGTCCACCCTGGCATCCTCCGTCACCGGACGGTCCTTCCGCCCGGTGAGAAGGAGGCTCATCCCTGCCCCAGGGGCAAGGTCAACGGCCGTTCAGCCGAGCTGGCCCTCGACGGCCGCCACGACCTCGGCGGACTCCGGCTCGGTCTGCGGGGAGAACCGGGCGACGACCCTGCCGTCCCGGCCGATGAGGAACTTCTCGAAGTTCCAGCGGATGTCGCCGGTGTGGCCCTCGGCGTCGGCGAAGCCCACGAGGCGCTCGTACAGCGGGTGCCGTCCGTCGCCGTTGACCTCGACCTTCTCGGTCAGCGGGAACGTCACGCCGTAGGTCGCCGAGCAGAACTCGGCGATCTCCTCGGCGCTGCCCGGCTCCTGCCCGAGGAACTGGTTGCAGGGCACACCGAGCACGGTGAAACCCTGGTCGGCGTAGCGCTCCTGGAGGCGTTCGAGGCCCGAGTACTGCGGGGTCAGGCCGCACTTGGAGGCCACGTTCACGATGAGCACGGCCCGGCCGGCGTACTGGCCGAGGTCCGCGGAACCGCCCTTGAGGGCGTCGATCCGTACGTCGAGGGGTGCGGTGCCTTCGCTGTCTGAAGTCGTCATGAGCGGATGCTAACTCCGGTCGCCCGCGGGCCGGGGCGCGGGCCGCCCGCCGTCCGCCGGGGACGCCGCGACGACGACCTCGCCCGCCGCCGTCCGCGAGTACAGCACCGAGCGGCCCGCCCGCCGCCGCTCCACGAGACCCGCGTCCAGCAGGATCCGCAGGTGCCGGCCGACCGAGCCGAGCGCCAGCCCGGTCACGGCCACCAACTGGCTGGTGCTGACAGGGGAGTCGAGCAGGGTCAGCACGGTGGCGCGGGCCGGTCCGAGCAGCGCGCCGAGCGGCGCGGGCACCGTACGGGAGGGGGCGTCGGCGAGGGTGCCCGCACACGGATAGGCCACCGCGTACCGGGCGCTGTCGTCCCAGGAGACCCAGCCGCGCCGCTGCGGGGTGACCGGCATCAGCAGCAGGTCGGCGCCCGAGATCGCGCGGGGCGGATACTCGTGCCCGTTGACCTGCAACCGGCTCTCGCCGAGCCAGCGCGTCCCCGGCCGCAGCGCGTCGAGGACGGCGGCCAGGCCACCGCGGGCGAACCGCGCGGTCCGCGCCGCGACATCGGCCTCCAGGACCCGCCGTCGCCGGTCCCAGTCGGGCCGCACACCGGTCTCCCACACGGCCTCCAGCAGGGTGGCGGCCCGTTCCGGCAGGTCGTCGCGGTCGGCGAGGGCGGCCAGCACATCGGGGTGGCTTCCGGCGAGGGAGGTCCGCAGATGGGTGTGCGCGTCCTCGGGCCGCACCGCGCGCACCCGGGCCACCGTCTCCTCGAAGGGCTCGTCGTCGCGGGGCGTCGGGGTGAGGAAGTCGGCGGTCCAGTACCGCCCGAGCCCGGCGCGCACCAGCAGCGCGGTGACCGGATCGGCGGCCAGCCGCGCCCGGTGCCCCGGCAACACACGGCGCAGCCACTCCTGTTCGCCCGGGTGGGCGCCCGTCCCCTCGTGCAGCAGCTTCAGACAGGCGACCGTCTCGGCGAACGGCGACACCACGAACCGGCCGCGCGCGAGGGTGTCGGCGTCCAGCAGCCACCAGCCCATGAAGTCCCTCCGTCTACCCCCGCCCCGCGGGCCCGGCGCGGGGCCGATCCGTTTTCGCGTGGGCTCGCGGGTGTTCGTTTCGCGTGGGCGCGAAAGAGTACCGGCAGTCCGGTGCGCCCCGCAGACTCCCCGCATGCGCAGCTACCAAGCCCTCTTCCGGGTACCGGAGTTCACCCCGCTGTTCCTGTCGACGTCGCTCCGCTGGGCCGCCGGGACGGTCGCGGGGCCCGCCCTCGGCACGCTGGTCTGGATGGGCACCGGATCGCCGCTGCTCTCCGCGGTCAGCATGTTCACCCCGCAACTGGCCCAGGTGGTGGGCGCGACGACGCTCCTGTCGGCCGCCGACCGCATCGCGCCGCGCGCCGCCCTCACCCTGATCGCGCTGACGTACGCCGTCGGCACGGCGGCCCTGACCCTGCCGGGACTGCCGGTCGCCGCCCTGCTGGGGATCTCCCTCGCCCTCGGTCTCGTCGCCTCGCTCGGCGGCGGCGTCCAGTGGGGACTGCTGAACGAGATCCTGCCCAAGGACGGCTATCTGCTGGGGCGTTCGGTCTTCAACATGGCGAACGGGCTCACCCAGGTCGCCGGGTTCGCGGTCGGCGGGGTGCTGGTGGCCGTGGTGTCGCCGCGCGCCGCCCTGCTCCTCGCGGCGCTGCTGTACCTGCTGGCCGCGCTCGGCACCCGCCTCGGTCTCGGCCGCCGTCCGCCCAGGGCCTCGGGACGGCCCTCGATCCGCGCGACCTGGCGGGCCAACGCCCTGCTCTGGTCGCACCGTTCGCGCCGGCTCACGTTCCTCGGGCTCTGGCTGCCCAACGGCCTGGTCGTCGGCTGCGAGTCGCTGTACGTGGCGTACGCCCCGCACGCGGCGGGCACCCTCTTCGCGTGCGCCGCGGCCGGCATGTTCGTCGGGGACGTCCTGGTCGGCCGGGTGCTGCCGCCTTCGGTCCGGGGCCGCCTCGCGACCCCGCTCCTGGTGCTCCTCGCCGCTCCCTACACGCTGTTCCTGCTGCGCCCGACGGTCCCGGTGGCGGCCGTCGCGGTCACGCTGGCCTCGGTCGGCTTCGGCGCAAGCCTGGTCCAGCAGGAGCGGCTGATGGCGCACACCCCCGACGAACTGAGCGGCCACGCCCTAGGGTTGCACTCGGCAGGCATGCTGACGATGCAGGGCGTGGCCGCGACACTGGCGGGCACGGTGGCCCAACTCACCTCACCGGCACGGGCGATGACCGCGATGGCGGTGGCGTCGCTGACGGTGACGGGCCTGCTGGCGTTGGCCGGGACCCGCCGTCGCTCCGCCGCCCCCGCCCCCGCTCCCTCGGCTACTCCTTGACCGCGCCCGCGTTGGCTCCCTGCACGAAGTACCGCTGGAAGCAGAAGAACAGCGCCGCCACCGGAATCGTCGCCAGCAGCGCCGCCGCCAGCTTCAGCGGGTACTGGGTGCCCCCGCCGAGACCGCCCGAGACCATCCGCGCCAGACCCACGGTGAGCGTCTCGTACTGGCTCGACTGGGTGGAGACCAGGAAGTGCGTGAACTCGTTCCAGGAGCCCTGGAAGGAGAGGATCGTCAGGGTGAGCAGGGCCGGACGGGCCATCGGCAGGACCACCGACCAGAAGGTGCGGAACACGCCCGCGCCGTCCACCCGCGCCGCCTCCTCGACCTCCTTCGGGATCGACTCGAAGAACTGCTTCATGATGAAGATGCCGGCCGCGTCGACCATCAGCGGCAGGATCATGCCGGTGTAGGTGTCGAAGAGACCGAACGTGTTCAGCACCAGGAACCGGGGGATCAGCAGCGCCACGCCCGGCACCGCCATCACCGCCAGCACGAAGCCGAACAGCACCCCGCGGCCGCGGAACCGCAGCCGGGCCAGCGCGTACCCGGCCATCGCGTCGAACAGCACCCGGCCCGCCGTCACGAAGACCGCGACGAACGCCGAGTTGCCCAGCCAGCGCAGGAACGGCACCCCGCTCGCCGACTGGCTCAGCCCGAACAGCCGCTGGTAGGCGGCGGTGGTCGGGGTGGTGGGCAGCAGCCCGAGCGGGTGCGCTGCCGCGTCGGGGTCGGTCTTGAACCCCGTCACCAACTGGATCACGAACGGCAGCAGGTACAGCAGCCCCACCGCCGCCACGGCCGTGTAGCCGAGCACCCGCAGCGGGCGGGCGAAGCGCGGGAGGACCGGCGACGCCGGGGTCGGGGTGCTCATCGGCTCCTCCGGTTGCGGGGCGTGCGCTCGCGCATCAGGTAGCGCTGGGCGCCGGTCATGATCAGGATCAGCGCGAGCAGGATGAACGCGATGGCCGCGCCCTGCCCGAAGTCGGCGTCGTCGAACGCGGACGAGTAGGAGAGGAACGCCGGCGTGAGCGTGGTGTTGCCCGGCGCGCCCTGGCTCATGACGTACACCTGGTCGAAGACCTGCCAGGTGGAGATCAGCCCCAGGGTGAGGACCAGGAAGAGGACGGGACGCAGCGCGGGCAGCGTCACGTACCGCAGCATCTGGCGCCGGTTGACGCCCTCGATCGCGGCGGCCTCCTCCAGCTCGCGCGGGATGTCCTGGAGCGCCGCGAGGAAGATCAGCATGAAGGTGCCCGACGTCGTCCACACGGCGAGCAGGATGATCGTGCACATCGCGACGGACGGCCCGGCCAGCCACTCGAACCAGGACAGGCCGAGGAACGAGTGGTCGGCGAGGAGACCCGTGGGGTGCCCGGTGTCGACCAGCCCGAGCCCGCCCAGGAGCATGCTGAGCACACCCCGGGGATCGTTGAACCAGTTCGGTCCCTTCACCCCGATCCAGGACAGCGCCGTGTTGACCGCGCCGCTGCCCTGGAACAGGAAGAGGAAGATCGTGGAGACCGCGATCGAGCTGGTCACCGACGGGAAGAAGAACGCCGTGCGCAGCGCGGAACGGGCCCGCAGCAGCCGCTGGTTGACGATGATCGCCAGCCCGAGCGCGAGCACGGTCTGGACCGGCACCGTCAGCAGCACGTAGTAGGCGTTGTTGCGCAGCGACGTCGCGAACAGCGTCCGGTCGAGGCCGTCGTCGACCAGCAGCGCCTTGTAGTTGTCCAGGCCGACGAACTTCGCCTGGCCGCTGAACGGGTTGGACTGCCCGTCCCAGTGGAGCAGGCTCACCCACAGCGCCATCAGGATCGGCAGGACGAGGAAGAGACCGAGCACGATCACCATGGGGCTGACGAAGAGCCAGCCCCAGGCGCCTTCGCCGCGGCGCCCCGCACGCGGGGCTTGGGTGGCGCGGGGCGCCGCGGCCGGGCCGGGCCCGCCGGGCGCGTCAGGTGCGCCCGCCGGGTCGGCCGTACGGGGGCCCGAGCCCGCGCGGGTGCGCGGGGCGGGCTTGAGGTGGTTCGACGTACTGGACGTACTGGACATGGCGGCTCAGTTGTCCTTCGCCTTCGTGAGCGCCTGCTCGCCGTTGCGCTGGAGGTTGCCGAGGACGGTCTTCGGGTCGGTGCTCGCCAGCGCCGCGAGGTCGGTGTTGAACTGGCCGAGGACCTTGTCGAAGCCGGCCACGGTCACCGGGCCCTGCGCGTAGGCGTTGGCGTCGAGCCACACCTTCGCGCTCGGGTCCTTCTTCGCCAGCTCGGTCTGGGCGCTGGTGCGGGAGGGCAGCACACCGAACGCGTCGGCGTTCGCGAGCTGCTGCTTCGCGGAGGTCAGGTACTTCACCAGGTCGACGGCGGCGGACTGGTGGGTGCTCTCGGCGGCGACGCCCCAGCACTGGCTGAAGGCGAGGGTGCCCTTGCCGCCGGGCCCGGCGGGCAGCGGCACGGCCGTGTACCCGGTGTCGGGGTAGTCGGTCTTCATGGCGCCGGTCAGCCAGCTGCCCTCGATGGTCATCGCGGCCTTGCCCTTGCCGAGCGCCTCACCGCCCCACCCGGTGTCGACCTGGGCGGCGTACTTCAGGGAGCCGGACTTCAGCAGCGACTTGACGTAGGTGAGCGCCTCGACGTTCTCGCTGCTGTCGGCGGTCATCTTCGACTGGTCCGGGTCGGTGATCCAGCCGCCGGCCTCCTTCAGGAAGACACCGAGCCGCGCGTACTCGGCGCCGACGACCAGACCGGTGGTGCCCTTGCCGGTCAGCTTGTCGGCGACCTTCTTCAGCTCGGCCCAGCTGGTCGGGTAGTCCTTGTCGGTCAGCCCGGCCTTCTTCCACAGGTCGGTGTTGATCGCCAGGGCGAGCGTGGAGACGTCCTTGGGCAGGCAGGTCAGCTTGCCGTCGTAGGTGAAGGACTGGCGCAGCCCCTCGTTGAAGTCGTCGGCGTCGGAGACCTTGTCGCCGTAGGCGTACAGGGAGCCGCCCTTGGCGTAGTTCGCGAACTGGTCGGAGTTGACGTAGAACGCGTCCGGCGGCTTGTGCCCGGCGAAGGACTGCGCGAGCTGCTGGTTGATGTCCTTGGCGACGTCCACGGTCACCTTGTTGCCCGACGCCTTCTCGTACGCGGCCACGGCGTCCTGCACGGCCTTGGTCTCCGCGTCGCCCGAGGAGGCGATCAGGATCTTGAGGTTCTGCTTCGAGCTGCTGTCCTGCTGGGTCTTCTCGTCACTGTCGAAACCTGACGAGCAGCCGGTGACGGCCAGCAGCGCCGCGCAGCTCACAAGGGCCGCGGCGGCCGTACGGTGTGCCATGGAATCCTCCGTGGATCAGGGGTGGTTCGTGTGCGGCTCCACCCGGGCGGGGCACTGGGGCACGGGCCCGGGGTGTGGGGATGGAGGAGGGGAACGGGTGGGGGTGGGGGTTGCGGCTTTGAGGTGGGGCTGAGGGGGTGGGGCTGTGGTCGACGGCTGTGCAGAAACGTTTCTGAAGCGGGCACTGCCGAGGGAACGCCGGCCGAGGGGTGCGCGGGTCGGACGGTTTCCCGGGGCGGTGCGGTCGCCTGAAGGGGCTTCCGCGGGGTGACGGTGATCGGCTCCCGCCGGGTGGCCGACGGGTCGGGTTGGCCGGGTTGGCCGGGTCGCGGGTGGGGCGGTGGCCCGCCGTCGACTGGCCGTTGACGTTGACGTTGACGTTGACGTTGCCGTCGCCGTTGCCGTCGTCGTCGACCGCCGGTGGTGGCTCCCGGTGGTTGCTCCCGGCGGTGGCTCCTGCCGTCGGCTCCCGGAGTCGGGGGCCGGAGCCGGGTGCCGAGGCCGGTCGCCGACGTTGGGGCCGGGGCCGGGGCTACCCGCCGGGCGGCGGTGGTCCGGCCGTGCTGTCGCGGGCGACCAGCGACGGTTCCAGCAGGATGCGCTCCGCCTCGGCGTCCGGTGCGGCGAGCCGGGCGAGCAGCAGCCGTACGCACTCCCGTCCGACCTGCTCCAGGGGCTGGGCCAGTGAGGACAGTTCGGGGGAGAGCAGTTCGGCGGTCGGCGAGTCGTCGAAGCCGACGACGGAGACGTCCCGGCCGGGCACCGCGCCGCGCTCGCGCAGCGCCCGGTAGCAGCCGAGGGCCAGCATGTCGCTCGCCGCGACGACGGCGGTGGCGCCCGCGTCGAGGAGCGGCTTCGCCGCCGCGCCCGCCGCGTCGATGTCGTTCACGCTCTGCCCGCGCCGTCCCCGGGTGGACAGACCGTGCCGTCGCATCGCCCGCTGCCAGCCCGCGGCCCGGTCGTCACCCGCGCCCGACGAACCGCGCTCCCAGCCGAGGAAGGCGATCTTGCGGTGCCCGAGGGCGACCAGGTGCTCGACGGCGGCGTCCGTCCCGGAGGCGCCGTCGACGTCGACCCAGTCACCGATCTGCCGTCCCGACCACATCCGTCCGAAGCTGACGAACGGCACGCTCCGCTTGGCCAGCCACGCCTGCCGGGGGTCGCCGTGCTCGGTGCCGCTCAGCACGAAGGCGTCCACCTCGTGCTGGTCGAGCAGCTCCTCGTAGCCGTCCAGCGTCGGACCGCCGGGCGGGCAGGCGAACAGCAGGATGCGGTAGCCCGCCTCGTCGGCGGCCTGTGAGACGGCGTGCAGAAAGCGGTCGAGCACCGGGTAGCTGAACGGCGAGGGCTGGATGCCGTAGCCGATGAGCCTGCTGGAGCGGGTGCGCAGGGTCTGCGCGGCGCGGCTGGGGCGGTAGCCCATCTCGTCGATCGTCCGCCTGACCCGGTCCAGGGTCTCGGGGCGGAGCAGGTCGGGCGAGTTGATGGCGTTCGACACGGTCTGCGGTGACACCCCGGCCCGGCGGGCGACCATCGCGAGGGTCACCGGGCCGCCTTTGGCCGGAGGGCTGTTGCTGGAGCGGGGCATGCGGGGGCTCCGACGTACGGGAGGAGAAGCGGGACGTGCGGACGGTACTGCGGCTCGGATCTCGGCGTCGACCTTGATGCCTCGATCATGCGGATCGATCGGATCGCGCGGATCGGATCGTACGGATCGATCGGATCGTACGGATCGGATCTGTTCGTGCGAATCGGATCATGCGGATCGGATCGTGTGGATTGGATCTTGAAGCTTGGATCTTGCTTGCTGGTTTTAGCGTTCCAAAAGCATTGTCAGCGCGCTGAGGAGCGACTTACTGTCTTTGGAACGATCTAACGCTGAGAGGTTCTACTCACTTGGACACCACTGTCAAGCCCCAGGACACCAACGGGTCGGTCACGGCGTCCCCCGTCGAAGTCGCCGGACTCCAGCCGTTCCTGCATGACGCGGTCGTCACGCTGCATGCCCCGAGCCTGGTCGTCTCCCGTGCGGACGGGCAGCTCAGCGAGGGTGCGGACGGCTTTTACCACGGTGACCGCCGGGCCCTTTCCCGGCTGACCGTCGCCGCCGAGGGCGTACCCGTCGCGCCGGTCGGCGGCGGCCTGCGCGGCGCGGACCGGGCGGAGTTCCGGTCGATCCTGCGCGGGCTCGGCGAGGTGACCCCGGACCCGGCCGTCGCCCTGCGCCGCAGCCGCGCCACCGGGGCGGGCCGCCTGGAGGAGACCTTCGAGGTCACCAACGCGGGCACCCGCCCGGTGCTGTTCCGGCTGACGGTCACGGCGGGCACGGACCTGGCCCCGATGGAACAGGTGAAGTCGGGCCGCTTCCCGAACCTGGCGACGGGCGAGGGACCACTGTGGCCGGGGACGCCGGCCGGCGGGACGACGTCGGCAACCGGCGCGGCGACCGCGGGTGCGGGGAGCGCGGGTGCGGGGACGGCGAGTGTGACGGCGGCTGGTGCGGAGGTGACTGGTGCGGCGGCGACTGGTGCGGCGGGGGCGAACGCGGCGCGGCGCCCGGAGCGGGCGGCGGTGGCCGGTCTGACCTGGGGGTCGGACGATTTCACCGTCAGGCTCTCGACGAACCTGGCCCCGACCGCCGTCGACCTCGACGAGGACTCGGCCGTCCGCCTGTCGTACGACATCGGCCTGGCCCCGGGGGACGCCTGGTCCCTCACCCTGACCTGCGCGGCGGCCTACACGGACGGTGACCAGTTCCCGCCCCCGCCGGCCGACCGGCTGCCGTGGAGCGTCCCGGAGCTGCGCAGCGCGGACCGCGCCCTCGACCGCTGGCTCGTGCAGTCGCTGGCCGACCTCGACCGGCTGCGGCTGACCGACGCGATGTCGTCGGACCCGGCGCACCCGGACCAGTTCCTGGCGGCGGGCGCCCCCTGGTTCCTGACCCTGTTCGGGCGGGACGCGCTGTGGGCGGCCCGGATGCTGCTGCCGCTCGGCACCGAGCTGGCGGCCGGCACGCTGCGGACGCTGGCCCGCCGTCAGGGCGCGGTCACCGACGTGGCGACGGAGGAGCAGCCCGGCAAGATCCTGCACGAAGTGCGCAGGGCGTCCCTGCACTTCAGCGACGCGCTCTCGCTGCCGCCCGTCTACTACGGCACCGTCGACGCGACCCCGCTCTGGATCACGCTGCTGCACGACGCCTGGCGCTGGGGCCTGCCCGAGGCCGAGGTGACGGAGCTGCTGCCGCACGCCGAGGCGGCCCTCGCCTGGATGCGCGAGCAGGCGGACGCGAGCGGCGACGGCTTCCTGAAGTACGTCGACCAGACCGGTCACGGCCTGTCCAACCAGGGCTGGAAGGACTCCGAGGACTCCATCAGACACCGCGACGGCCGACTGGCGAGCACGCCGATCGCGCTCTGCGAGGTGCAGGCGTACGCGTACGAGGCGGCGCGCGGCGGAGCGGCCCTGCTGCGGGCGTTCGGCCGGCCAGGCGCCGACGAGTGGGACCGCTGGGCCGAGGAGCTGGCGGACCGTTTCCGGGCCCGTTTCTGGGTCGAGGACGAGCGGGGCCGCTACCCGGCGGTGGCCCTGGACGGCGAGGGCCGCCCGGTGGACTCGGTCACCTCGGGCTTCGGGCACCTGCTGGGCACGGGGCTGCTCAACCGCGAGGAGAGCGCCCTGCTGGCGGCCCGGCTGGCCGCGCCGGACCTGGACTCGGGGCACGGGCTGCGCACGCTCAGCACGGAGTCGGTGGGCTTCAACCCGTACGGCTACCACATCGGTTCGATCTGGCCGCACGACACGGCCATCGCGGTGCGGGGCCTGGTGCGGGCGGGCTTCCCGGCGGCGGCGGCGTCCCTCTCGCAGGGCCTGCTGACGGCGTCGACGTCCTTCGCGTCCCGCCTCCCGGAACTCTTCGCGGGCCACGGCGCGCGGGAGACCCAGGACCCGGCTCCCTACCCGGCGTCGTGCCGCCCGCAGGCGTGGGCGGCGGCGGCATCGGTGGCGGTCCTCCAGTCGGCCCTCGGCCTGGAGGCGGACGCCCCCGCGGGAACCCTCACGGTGACCCCGACCTTCGCGTCGACCTACGGCCCGCTGACGCTGACGGACCTGCGGATCGCGGGCGCCCGCCTGGACATCACGGTGACCGCGGACGGAACGGTGACGGTGGAGGCACCGGAGGGGGTCCGGGTGGTGGAGGGCTGAGCCTGGGGCGGCCGGTGCCGGGCGCCGGGCCTGGCCGCTGGGGCCCGCGCACGGCCCCGGCGGACGATGTCATCGACGAGACCGACGGGCCGGCTGCTCAGCGCCGGCCGCCGACCTCGGCATCGGTGACGGCTATGGCGATGCCGAGCGCCTTGGCGATGTTGCCCGCCGCCGTCATGACGCGGGCGGTGCCCACGACGGGCGCGATGGCCACCAGGACGTCCTGCACCTGGTCGGCGGTGACGCCGGTCTCCAGGGCGGGATCGATGTGGGCCGCGTAGGAGATGGGCGGGGCGTCCGAGGCGGCGAGCGCCGCGACGCGCGCGAGGAGCAGCATGTCGGGGGAGAGGCCGCAGCGCTCGACCGAGTCGACCGCCATGGCGGTGAGGGTGTCCAGGACTGGGGTGTCAGATGCGGTGGTCATGGTTGATGTCCTTCGGGGTGTGTTCCTCCGGTCGGGGGATGGGGGCACGGATCCACGAAAAGGTGGGCCCCTCTTCACGGTAGAACGCATCCGGGCTCGACGCAGGGGCCCAGGGGGCCCTTCCGCCCGACGAAGGTCCACCGCTCCGGCCGACGGCCGCGGGCCTCCGCCACCAGGCGAGCCCCGTGGCCGTCTGCCTGAGTCGTCAGCGCAGGCGTCGTGAGCCGCCGTGCGCCGTCCCGGTGGCTGCCCGCCCCTCCTGGGCCTGGGCCTCGCGCGGCTCGGGGGTGGTGGCCTTCGCGACGTCGAACCAGTTCCCGTAGCGGTCGGCGAGGCCGGGGGCGGACATGCCGTGCAGCAGGACGCTGAGGCCGATGGTGACGGCGACGACCTGCCCCAGCAGCGCGGTCCCGGGCACGGAGTCCTCCACCACGAGAAGCCCGAACACCACGGAGGCTAGGCCGCGGGGCCCGAACCAGCCGACGTACGCCACGGTGGGCAGCCGCATGCCGCTACCGGCGAGCGCGAGGGCCACCGGAACCATCCTGACCACCGTCAGACTGAGCACCGCGTAGACGACGATCCGCCAGCCGAGGTGCTCGAGTGCCGGGCCGAGCAGGACCGCCCCGAACACCAGGAAGCTCAGGTTCCCCAGCAGCCCGCCCAGGTACTCGGCCAGGTCGGCGGGCCGCTCCCCGGCAGGCCGACCGTCCGCGGGTTCGCTCCCGCGCAGCGCGGCGCCGAACGCGAAGCCGCCCGCCCAGGTGGCGATGAAGCCGCTCCCGTCCAAGGCCGCCGCCACGCCGTACGCGCAGAGAGCCACCGCCAGGACGACGACCTGCCGCCACTCGTCCGTCACCCAGCCCCTGACCCGCGCGAGGGACAGCAGCCGTCCGCCGACCTGCCCGAGGCCCAACCCCACCACGCCGCTGACCACCAACGACCGCCAGAACACTCCGCCCACGCCCTCCTGGGAGGCGACGGTGCCGGGGATCGCGGCGAGGAACAGCAGGAAGAACGGCAGCACCAGGCCGTCGTTCAGACCGCTCTCGACGTTGAGCCCGTGGCGTACGAGGGCCGGGACACGCGGACTTGAGCAGGCGGTCTTGCCGAGCGCAGCGTCGGTGGGGGCGAGAACCGCGCCGAGCAGCGCGAACTCCCAGAGGGTCAGCCCCGGGAGCAGGGACCACGCCAGCAGCCATCCCGCTCCGATGCTCAACGGCAGGCCGATCACCAGCAGCCGCAGCGGCAGGAAGGCGCCGGTGCGCAGGTCACCTCCGCGTACCGCCATCGAGTCGGTGAAGATCATCAGGGCCAGGGCCGCCTCGACCAACGTCAGCACCGGACCGGCGTCGTGACCCAGGTCGAGAATTCCCAGCCCGATCGGCCCGATGAGCACGCCGAAGCCGGTGAACACCAGGGGAGCCGACACCGGTGTCGAGGCCAGGCGGCGCGAGAACAGCCCATAGCCAGCGGTGACGGCCGCGACCGCGGCCCCGGTCCAGGCGTGGCCACCACTCATGACGTCCCGCTCCTCCCGTAGCACCGCGGCCGGCCGCGACCGTCACGGAACAGAGCGCGCCGCGCGGCCGACAGGGGGCCGGCAGACGGCGGCCCGATCCGGCCACCGCGGCAGAGATCCCACCGAACCGGGCGTCGCGACGACCGATCCGGGCCAGTGTGGCGCGACCCGAACCCCCGAACCCCGGACCGACACACGTGCCACGGGGCCCGGCCGGTCCCGCCGTGCGCTCGCAGTGCCTGTTCCGTATCTCCGGCTCCGGGCAGCCTCGGCACCCAGGCCGGCTGTGTGTCCGCGGTCTGCGAGGCGACTTGGGTGGTGGGGGTGGACCGGCGGCCGAACGCCGTCCACTGCTCACGGCGGTGCGTGACAAGGGCCTGGAGGGCCCGGGAAGGGTTCGTACGGCGAACGGTCACGGTGACCGTTGCGCGAACACCTCCGGACCTTACTGCCGATCAAAAACAATCATCACCGGTCAATCGTCGTGATCGTAGGATCTTAAGTCCGACTCTCGGGTTCGAGAGGCGGGCCGCGTCCCGTCACGGTCAACGGCCCTGCCCGGCCCACGGGTTGAGGTGAGAACGGTGCCCGAGGAGATCGAGGGGACCGGCGACGGCGAACTGGAGCGGCTGGCCGCCTCCCGCGAGGCCAACCGGGACTGATCGTTCTCCAGTTCACGGCCGGCACCCCCACCCGGACCGGCAGCAACTCCTCCACAACACCGCCCGCTTCGTCCCTCCCTCTCGCTCCGGCAGGATGAGCACATGCTCATCGTGATCGGCGGACTGCCCGGCACCGGCAAGACCACGCTCGCGCGGCTGCTGGCCGCACGCATCGGCGCGGTCCACCTGCGCATCGACACCATCGAACAGGCCATCGTCCGCTCCGGCCTGGCACAGCATCCCGTCGGACCGGCCGGCTACGTCATCGGATACGCCCTCGCCGAAGAACATCTCCAGCAAGGGCTGACCGTGATCGCGGAATCCGTGAACCCCCTGGCCGTCACCCGCGACAGCTGGAAGAACGTGGGGTCCAAGGCGGCCGTCCCCGTCGTCGAAGTGGAAGTCGTCTGCTCAGACCCGGACGAGCACCGAGGCCGCGTGACCACACGGTCGATCGACATCCCCGATCTGCCCCTGCTCGACTGGCAGCAGGTCCTCAGCCGCGACTACGAGCCCTGGGACCGGGAGCACCTCGTCGTCGACACGGCCGGCCAACACCCGCGGGAGTCGCTCGCCTTGCTCCTCCACCACCTTGATCACCTCGACGGACGCTGATCGGAGCCAACGAAGGCTGACGAACCGCGACATGTCATGTTGGCCTCAGGAACAGGTACTCACGACGTGCCGGGAGTGCCTGACGCTGCGGCGCGGTGCAGCCGATCTCCACGCCGATGCCGCGTACCGGCTGATGAGGCAGGGCGTGAAGGTGCTGCCTCTCGACACCGGCAATGCCACTCCATCGGACGTGGCACGACGAATCGCCGCCGGAACCCCGCCCCTGCCGATAGCCTCGGTCACCACCTCACCTCACCTGCCCGTCCGGCCCCCAAGGAACATGAGCGGACAACTGGCACGGCCCGTCATCGACACTCACGTCATCGTCCGCGACGGCGACCAGGTCCTTCTGTCGCGGCGTAACGGCCCCTACGGCCACGGCCGATGGCACATGCCGTCGGGCAAGCTCGACCAGGGCGAGTCCCTTCCCGACGGCGCCGCACGGGAGTTGTACGAGGAGACCGGCATCACCGTCGTCCCGGTTCACCTCCGCCTGGTCCAGACCGTGCATCACCGGCAGGACGCGTGTACGGAGCGGATCGGGTTCTTCTTCGAGGCCACCGAATGGGAAGGGCGGCCCG
Source organism: Streptomyces griseoviridis (assembly GCF_005222485.1). Lineage (NCBI taxonomy): Bacteria > Bacillati > Actinomycetota > Actinomycetes > Kitasatosporales > Streptomycetaceae > Streptomyces > Streptomyces griseoviridis. The sequence goes on along the minus strand of NZ_CP029078.1, from coordinate 3,956,746 downwards.
TCAACAAGGAGCCCGAGAAATGCCTCGCCCTTGAGTGGTTCCCCGTGCACGACCTGCCCGACGACATCATCGAGTACCCGAAGGCCGGCCTGCGCGGCTACCTCGACGACAGCGGCCCACTCACCGAACACGGCTGGCAGCAGACCGGTCGGCCTCTCCACCGCTCGTAGCGTCGCCCGTCGCCCGCATCCAGGCCCTCAAGCAGCCTAGGCCGATCTCCGAGGCGAGCAAGGGTGGCTCAGGAGGCCAGGTGGTCGACACCTGAAGCGACGTCAACCGGCCCGGCCAGTCGACGGAGCGGCTTGACCATGACGGCGTACACCGGTGAGTCCGCGAACGGTTGCTGCTCGCCGGCCTTGGCGTACCCCCACGACTCGTAGAGCGCCTGCACCTTGGGGTGGGTCACGTCGACGAGGAGTACGGCGAGGTCTTCCGTTCGCTCCTTCAGGAGCGCTTCGTGGAGTCGTTCGGAGATTCCCTGCTTGCGCCAGCGGGGGCGCACCATGACCTCGGACACGGCGTAAGTGGAGGAGTAGCCGTTGTTCGGCTGGTAGCCGGTGGAGCGCCACCACTCGCGGCCGGGCGTGAGCGGGGCGCCGTAGGCGAAGCCGGTCGGTTCGTCCCCGTCGTAGGCCACGACGCAGGAGAAGCCGTCCATGCCGGACCAGTGGTCGGCGAACCAGGCGAAACGCTGGTGGAAGGGGTCGTCCATCTGGTCGGCGTAGGCGTCGGCGTGTACGTCGATGAGCATCTGCCGGAAGCCTTCGGGGAGGTTTCCGTGCTGGTGATGACGCAGGTCGGTCACGCTCGGCTCCATTCGGTTCGCATGCGGTCGGCCCAGTCTCGTGCGTAGGCGGTGGAGGGGGCCCGGACGAACAGGTCCCGGTGGAAGTCGCCGATGAGCGTGCGCATGCGGCCCGGCAGGGGATCACCGTCCATGATCGTGAAGACGTCGGAGGCGGTCACCGTGGCTTGCTCGGCGTCGCCCTGCTGGAGCTGAGCGAGGGCGAGCTGTGCGGTGGCGAGGGCCTTGTTGCGCCGGAAAGCTGCCGGGATCTGGGCCAGGGCACGGTGGGCCATGGCCTCGGCGTGGGCGGGGCGCCCGCTGTTGAATTGCACGACGGCGGCGAGGTGGTCGAGTTCGGCCTGGCCGTAGAAGGCCGTCCAGCGCGGGCGTTCGCGCTCCATCGTCCTGGTGTAGGTGTCCTGGGCAGATTTCAGGGACCGCAGGCCGGCCCGTCCGTCCCCGAGGGCCGCGTACGCGAGGGCGGCGCGGACTCGGCCCAGTGAGTCGAAGAACGGGTCCCGGCGGGCTGCGTAGGAAACTTGGGCGGCTTGTGCCGCCGCGAGTGCCTCGGGCCAGTTGTGCCGCTGGTAGGCGAGCATGGAGAGGTTGACCCACACCCGGATCTCGGTGGGGCCGTCCTGGGAGAGACCGGCGTACGTCGCGGATTCGTTCAGGTACTTCTGCGCCTGGTCGAGATTGCGGGCGTCGATGCAGGACCAGGCCGCGATGGTGGTGTACTCGGCGGCCAGTGCGTACAGGGCGCGGCGGACGCGTTCACTGGCGTTGCGCTGCTGCAACTCCAGAACGCCGTCGCGGCCTGTGGCGGCTGCCCTTTCCAGTTCGAAGTGGCCGCCTTGGCGGTCGTCGGCCTCGACGAGTGCGTTCATTCCGGCGGCTGCGCGTGCCACGTCCGACAGGCCGACGGCGCGGCGTTGGGCCACCAAGGGGACGGCTGCGGCTGCGGTCCCGGTGGCTGAGGCGATGAAGGTGCGACGCCGCACGGGATCCTCCTCCTGCGGGTGGTGCGTGGTGCGTGGTGCGTTGAACCCTAGATCCTCGACCGGACAGCCGAACACCCGCTCCAGAGCGGCGCATGTGCGTCCGATGGGCCGGCGCGAGGTTCCGTTCAGCAGGTTGCGTACCGTCCGGGCGGAGACGTCGCCGGGTCGGCCGGTGATGTCCGCGAGTGCCGTGTTCATCCGACCTGCTAATTCGTCCTGCGTGAGCCCGAGTTCGGCCATCCGGTTCTTGAGGATGGCGTTCGCTGCCATGCCTTCGACGGTAGACCGGCAGCATCGAGCGAACCAGCCCACAGGTCACGGGACCGTAAAGTCTTCCGGTTCGAGGCGACCGGCGAGTGAGCGACCTTTCCTGTTCCCTTCCTGCCGCGGGTCGTTGACTGGTCATCGCCCGTCGGAAGGTCCCCCTTCTCCTTTCCTTCCGACGGCATGGAGAAGGGCCTGTTCCGTCGTCACCCCGTCGGCGGGGCGGGCGTCCCACCCTTGGAGGGATGTTCTCGTGACCATGACCGCAGCTCGACCTACTGCGACCGGCGCACCCGGGTACACCGAGACGATGCCGTGTGAGCGGGAATCCGCTCGCCGGGCCCGTCTGCTCGTCGCCGCTGTCCTGGACGCCTGGGGCATAGGTGAGTTGGCCGGGGATGGGGTCCAGGTCGTCGCCGAGCTGGTCAACAACGCGGTCCGTCATACGCGGTGCCGTGTCGTCCAGGTCCGGGTCACGCGGCCGGCCGAGGGTGTGGTGCGCATCGGTGTCGCGGACAACTGCCGGGACACTCCCGAGCCGGGCGACCCCGACGACGACTCGGAGGGAGGGCGCGGCCTGCTCCTGGTCGAGGCCCTCAGCTGGAGATGGGGCTACGACCGAAAGCGCCGGGGCAAGGTCGTGTGGGCCGAGCTGAAAGTGCCGGGCGCGGAAGCGCCGGTCGCACGGTGAGGCCCCGCATCTCGTTACGGCTCATGGGGGCCCACGAGTTGGTGGCTGACCCGAATCCGGACGCCTGCGTCGACATCACCCTCGGTCCACTCCAGTCGGCAGGAGCTTGCGATCCGCCGAAGTTCGCCGAGCCGCTGCGCATCACACCTGCCGATCTCCTCCGGCTGCGCATGGAGTCCGACCTGGCGCTCGGGGAGATGCGCGCCGAGGTGGTTCGAGCGGACTACGCGTGGCAGCGGCATCTCGGCCGCTGGTACGCCGAGGGCCGAGAAGCCGTCGAGGCCGGGGAGCCGGAAGCAGTCCTGCTCACGCGAGTGCTTGAGGGCCTTCGACGGCAAGTTCTCGTGCCGGTCTGACCTCGTGTATGTCGGCGACCGGCCTCACCGCTCCCGCTGGGCACATGACAGCCGCAGGTGGCCGGCGGGCAAGCAAGACAGTCATCACCCACGTACCTCCACCACGAAAGGAAGATTGTGTTCAACCACATGGATCGCTTTCCCACGGGCAGCCCGCTGCCACAGGGACACCTGACCGCCGTCCCATGGGGCCTGCGCCGGATCGCCCCGTACCCGCCCGTCGAGGACTCCGGTCACGCGACGGTGGAGTTGGACCCGGCGACGCAGACCGCCCGGTACTTCGACGCTTCCGGGGCGCCCACCATGTCCCCCGGCCACGGCACGTCTTCCGGTACGAACCCCAAGACCGGCACGACCGGCCAGGGGGACCGCAACAGCGACTCCCCGGACAGCGACACGGGCAACGACACCGACCAGTGACTGTGGTGAAGAACGACGAGCGTCCGGTCCTGATCGTCACCAACCTCGACGACCCGACCGCGGACTTCGTGATCGCCGAGCTGCACGACCGGGGTGTCCCGGTCGTGCGGTTCGACTCCGGTGACTTCCCGGCCACCCTGTCGTGCTCGGCCACCATCGGCGGTGACACCGACGGCTGGCGGGGAAGCGTGCGGACCCCGAGCCGACATGCCGAATTGGGCGCCGTGCGCTCCATGTACTACTGGCGCCCCTCCGGGTTCGCCTTCCCTCACCTCGACAGGCAGGACGAACGGTTCGCCGTGGCCCAGGCCCGCTACGGGCTCGGCGGCATCCTGACGTCCCTGCCTGGCTGCCTCTACGTCAACCACCCCAACCGCATCGGCGACGCCGAGTACAAGCCCGTCGGTCTCGCGGCAGCGGCGGCTGCTGGCTTCACGGTGCCGCCCACGCTCATCACCAACGTTCCGGAAGACGCACGGGCCTTCCTCAAGGAGCACGGCCCGGCCATCTTCAAGCCGATCTCGGTTCCGCTCTATCTGGTCGACGGCCACGCGCAGACCGTCCCCGTGACGGAGGTGTGCGCCGACGAGATCGACGACTCCGTCACCGGCACCATGCACCTCTTCCAGAAGCGCGTGGACAAGGTCGCCGACATCCGGGTCACGGTGCTCGGCGAGCAGACCTTCGCGGTGCGAATCGACTCCGGTCTGCTCGACTGGCGGACGGACTACAGCACCCACACGTACACGCCGCTCGCGGCCCCGCCCGCGGTGGCACGGTCGATGCGTGCCTATCTCGAGCACTTCGGGCTCGTCTTCGGAGCGTTCGACTTCGCTCTGACCGACTGTGGCGAGTGGATCTTCATCGAGTGCAATCCTTCTGGCCAGTGGGCGTGGATGGAGCCGCCCACCGGTCTGCCCATGACCGCCGCCCTCGCCGATCTCCTGGAAGGAGGCATCCGTGGCCAGTGAGCTCGCTATCGAGACGGCCGCTGCCGATCTACGGCTTCGGCTCGCTCACCGGCTGGAGGAGGACGCCCGGCTGCGGTCGCCGCAGTGGCGAGCCGCCGTCGAAGCGGTGCCCCGCCACATTTTCCTTCCGCGCTTCTACCGGGAGAACGACGCACCCGGCGTCACCACCTGGGAGCCCGTGACGCCGGAGACCGCCGGCCAGGATGAGTGGCTCCGGCTCGTCTACACCGACGAGACCTGGATGACCCAGTTCGACGGCCACGACATCGACTGGACCGATCCGAAGCCGATCAGCAACGCGACCCCGACCTCGTCATCGACCCTGCCGAGCCTGGTCGTTCGGATGCTGGAAGATCTGGACGTGCACGACGGCATGGACGTGTTGGAGATCGGCACGGGCACCGGCTACTCGACGGCCCTGATGTGCCACCGGCTCGGCAGCGGGAACGTGACGTCGATCGAGACGGACGAGGGCGTGGCGCGGAGGGCCCGCGAGGCCCTCACCGAGTCCGGCCACGGCCCGCACCTGCTGGTGGGGGACGGCCGCGCCGGCCACCCGGACGGAGCGCCGTACGACCGGCTGATCGCCACCTGCGGCTTCCGCAACATCCCACCCTCCTGGCTGGAACAGGTACGGCCGGGCGGCGTCATCCTCACCACCCTGCGCGGCTGGATGCGCTCCCTCGGCCTGGTCAAACTCATCACCGCCGGGGACAGCGCGAGCGGCTGGTTCAGCGAGGACGACCCGAGCTTCATGATCGCGCGCCAACAGGAGGCACCGGAGAACCTGGGCATGGTCCCGGGACCCGACGACGGTACGGTCCGGAAGACCACGCACGGGCCAGAGGCGCTCACCGACTCCGGGCCGGCGTTCATGGCCCAACTCGCCGCACCCGATGCCCGGTTCTTCTCCCTGGCTGTCGACGGCGGCCCGCTCAGCACGTTCGTACTGGACAGCGTCACCGATTCCTTCGCCGTAATCACCGCTGCCGACAGCGGCTGTGAGGTCCGGCAGGGCGGCCCCCGACGTCTCTGGGACATGATCGAGTCGGCCATCGCCACCTGGGAGGAGCACGGCACACCGAGCACCGCCGCGTTCGGAGTGACCGTCTCTCGCGACAGACAGGTCGTCTGGCTCGGAAACCCGAGCGGCCCACAGTGGCGGCTACCCTCCTGAAACAGCCACCACCACCGACGCGAGGAACGCAGGATGGACGACGAGCCGCTGAAGGAGTGGGCGGAACGCCGCGACTCGAAGATCGGCCGACTTCGCGCCCTACCGATCGTCTCCGGCGATGGCCCCAAGGCATCCCACCTGCACCCGGACGCACCCCGAGCCATCGAGCGCTGGAACGGACACGCATGGGAGCCGTACGGCTTCGTCGCCAACCTGGCGGAGGCCAAGGCCCTCCTGCATCCCGAGACCAATGAGCCGACGCCGACGCCGACCGGGCCGGTGCCGAAGCCGCTCGGCTCCGGCACCGGCAAGCACCGCAAGACCCAGCCACCCACATCGGACGGCGGGGGCCCAGCACAGAGGTGATCAGCACCGCCGAAGCGTGGAGGGCACTGCAATGCGAGGCGCACGGGTTACTGCCTGCGTGGTGGGCCTGCTTGGGGTCTGTCTGGCGAGACGGTGGATGAGCCAGGCCAGTGCTCGTGCCGGTCTGTGGGCGTCGTCCAGGGTGCGCCGGGTGAGGACGGCGGACGCGTTGTGGCCAGCGGCCTCCGCCTCCGCCGCGGCGAGGGCGTCGAAGGCGGGGTCTTCGACGATCTGACCCACGTGCTCGGGTACCACCTGGCGTAGATGCCGGATGTGCCGATCCATGGCCCGAGGCGGCCGACGGCTTGAGAGGGCGGCGCCGTTTTTGGTAGCTGGCGCCACGTAGGGAAGGTGTTTTCAGGGCGCAGCCAGACCGTAGGAACACTCCCGGGTCCGGCCATGAAAAAGGCCCCGGACCCCCAGTGAGCTGGGATTCCGGGGCCTCTGCCCTGGTCGATCGTGTGCCCCCGGCAGGATTCGAACCTGCGACACCCGCTTTAGGAGAGCGGTGCTCTATCCCCTGAGCTACGAAGGCGGGGTCTGTCGGAGGGAAGGGATTGCGCACCCCTTGGCCTGCTCCGGCAGCTTTGGTGGGACTGCCCCAGGGCCGAGCCACCGCCGTCAGTGTAGCGGGTTGGCCGTCGTGGGAGAGGCCGGGCTCAGGTCACTGGAGGGGACCGGTCCGGTCGGGAGGAGACCGGTGCTGAGGGGACAGGCTCCGTCGGGAGGAGACCGACGCGTTCGTGACGGGACCACTCCAGTCGGGACGGGACCGGTGCCTTCGCGACGAGGCCGCTCCCGACGGCACGGGACCACTCCCGACGCACGGGACCGCTCCCGTCACCGAGGAAACCGCTCCTCACGTCAGTGGTACACGGGTGAAGCGGCTCGCCACTCTCAGGTCGCGTTCGATGTCCGTCGCCGTCTGGCGCAGGGCCGGCAGGAGGTTCGTCTCGCACTCTCTCAGGGTGTGGCGGGACGCGTGCAGGGCGATGTTCACCGCCGCCACCGCTCGGCCCGCGCGGTCGCGGACCGGGACCGCGATCGAGCGCAGGCCCTCCTCCAACTCCTCTTCCACCAGGGCGAATCCATCCGCGCGGGCGCGTTCGAGGAGGCGGGAGAGGGCCGTCGGGTCCGTCACCGTCCGCGAGGTCAGGCGCGGGAGGGGCGCCGCGTGGGCCGTCGGGGCCGTCGACCCGTGCGACGTCAGGCGGGGCGGTAGGGGCGCGGAGACGGGCGTCGGGGCCGCCACCGTGTGCGGGGTCAGGCGGGGGAGGAGGGTTGGGGGCGTCGGCCCGTGTGGGGTCAGGCGGGGGAGGGGGGTTGCGGGCGTCGGCCCGTGTGGGGGCGGGGGTGTCGGTGGGGGGTCCGCCAGGAGGACGCGGCCCAGTGCGGTCGCGTACGCCGGCAGGCGGGTGCCCACCGCGATGTTCACGCTCATCACCCGCGTCGTCGCCACCCGCGCCGTGTACTGGATCTCGGCCAGGGCGCCCGCGCCCGGTACCAGGATCGCCAGCGACGACGACTCGTTCGTCCGCGCCGACAGCGACGCCAGGTGCGGGGTCGCGATCTGGGGCAGCGTCGTGCGGGACAGCGGCGGATAGCCGAGCGAGAGGACCCGCGGCGTCAGCGTGAACGTCCTGGGGTCCTCGCCCGGCGCCACCAGGCCCAGGTGCTCGTAGGTGATCAGCGCGCGCCGGGCCGTCGCCCGTGCCAGGCCCGTCGCCTTCGCCACGTCCGTCAGGGTGAGCGCAGCCCGGCCCTCCCCGAACGCCGTCAGCACCGTCAGTCCGCGGGCCAGCGACTCCACGAACTCCCGGCCCAGTTCCTGCTTCGACGACCCCGTCCAGGTCGCGAGCCCGGACGGCGCCGCCGTCTGCTGCGGCGGGCCCGCCGTCCGCAGGGTCCGTTCCATCCGGGCCACCGCCGACCGCAGCCTCGGCAGCAGCGTGTCCCGCAGCTCCGCCGCCGAGTGTCTGCTGGTGTGGCTCACCACGCTCACCGCGCACACGATCCGGCCGCCGCGCGGGTCCCGCACCGGCACCGCGACCGCCACGAGACCCGGTTCGATCAACTGGTCGTCGAGCGCCCAGCCCGTCTCCGCCGCCTCCTTCACCCGGCGGGAAAACGTTGCGTTCAACGTCTCAGCGCCGTACGGGATTTCGGGTGTCCGCTGTCTCAACTCCTCCTGCGGCAGCGCCGGGTAGTCCCTGGCCCTCGCGTCCGTCGTGCTCCGGTCGCGCCAGCTCCGCCACTCCCGCTCCGTCCACTCGGTCGCGAACAGCGGTCCGGGCGCGGTGCGTTCGGACGGCAGGAGGTCGCCGATGCGGAAGGCGAGGGACATCGCGCGGCGTCGCGTCGCCTGGTGGACGAAGCGGACGCCGTCGCCGTCGGGCACCGCCAGGGACACCGACTCGTCCAGTTCGTCGGCGAGGGCGTCCGCGTGCCCGCCCAGCAGCGACGGCAGCCGCAGCGCCGCCAGATACGCGTTGCCCAGCCGCATCACGCCCGGGGCGAGGACCGCGTCGCGGCCGTCCATCCGTACGTGTCCCATCCGGGTGAGCGTCGCGGTGACCCGGTCCACCGTGGAACGGGCCAGGCCCGTCGCCCGTTCGAGGCCGCTCGGGCTCAGCGCGCCGCCCGCCTCGGTCAGCGCCCGCAGCACGGAGACCCCGCGGATCAGGGGCGCGACCGCCTCCGCCGGTACGGCGGGCGGCTCCGGTTCAGGGTTCGCGGGCATCGGCTCTCCGGTACGGCGATCAGGGCACGCCTACGGTAGTGCGCGGACCTGGCCCGTCAGGACGTCCGCTCCGGGGGCCACGCTCTCCAGGGGCCTCACCCCCGGGTCACCGCGATCCGGTAGGCGCCCTGCGGGTCCGTCCCCGTCACCGTGATCCGTATGCCGCGGCCCGGGTCCTTGAAGACCTCGCCCCGGGTGAAGGGCGCGTCGGAGAGTTCCGCGTGGACGTTCGGGCTGCGGGTGCAGCCGCCGCTGTCGGGGTGGGAGTCGAGCACCTTCACCGGGCCCATCCCGGTGTCGACGCCCGCGTCGACCTTGTAGATCAGCGCCCCAGGGCGGCAGACGGCCTCGTCGTTGCCCTCCCGGGTGCGCACTTCGACGGCGTATCCGGAGCCGCGGCCGAGGGGGACGAAGAGGAGCTTCGGGCCGCCCTTGCGGGCCAGCGGCGTCAGCGTGAACTCGGACCTGCCGCGCCCCGACGCGCATCTCACCTGGGACGGGTCGAGCCAGCCCAGCTTCCACTTGTGCCAGCCGAGCAGGTCGTTGTCGGCGCCCCAGTCCTCGCTCATGATGTCCCAGTGGCCGACCGCGCCCCCGCCCTCCTGGGTGTACAGGTCGGGCAGGCCGAAGACATGGCCGTTCTCGTGCGGCAGCACCCGGTAGCCGGTGCGGGCGTAGGAGCCCGAGCCGTCGTCCTGGCGGGAGTAGACGAACGACGCGTTGGCGATCGGGACGCCGTCGGCGACCGGGGCGTCCGGGTTGCCCGCGAACGTCACCGACAGGACCGTGTCGAGGGCGGAGGGGCCGGCGTTGGGGGTGACCAGCACGTTCAGGAAGTCGTACGAGCGGAAGTCGACCTGAGGGTCGGCGGCGGACACGATGTCCTGGACGAGGTCGCGGTAGGCGGGGTCGAAGGGGGCGCCGCGCTCTATCCCGTACTCCTTGAACGACCTCGGCATCCGCAGCCAGCGCGCGACGGGGGCTTCGGGGCGGTAGTCGAGGCGGCCGTAGGACGCGGTGCGGAACCACTCCTGGGTCTGCGGGAAGAACTCCCTGAACCGGTCGAGCGCGTCGCCCTGGCCGGGGGCGTCGGAGAAGTCGACCATCAGGGTCAGGGCGCGGACGGTGCCGGTGGAGCGGGAGTAGCCGCCGGTGGTCGGGACGCCCTCGGACATCTGGACGGCGTGCCCTCCGTTGATCATGCAGGGGTCGAGCGCGGTGCCGCGGGCCATGGCTATCGGGCCGGCGCCCGAGCCCGAGTTCCCCCTCGTGAGGTGTCCGGTACCGGCCGAGGTGCTGACCGTGAGGGTCAGGGCGGTCACGGAGGCGAGGGCGGCCACGCGACGCGGGCGTATCCGACGTCTGGTCGGCTGCTGCATGGGCGAGCCCTTCGTCCACGGCAGCCACCGGTCACCGGCTGCCCCCTTCCGATCACCCTCGTTCGGGGGGCGCGTGGGCGCGCGCTGGAAGCGCCCGAACGTGGCTGAAAGGCGGGCATACCGGCGCGTGTCGCCGCCCCCGGGATCGCGTGTGACGTCCCCGGGATCGCGTGTGACTCAGGTCACTGGAAGTTTCCGCGCGGCCGGAAATAACCGGGGAGCCTTTCCCCGTTTGAACTCGTGTCCGAGCGAAACGGGGACGCTTTCCCCGCATCGCGCCCGCACCGACCACCGCACCGACCATCGACCCAGGGAGTACGCCGTGACGGCCACCGCAAGTCCCGTGCGCAAGGTGACCCGGCCGCGTGCCGACGCTCAGCGCAACCGGGAGCGGATCGTCTCCGCCGCCCGCGAGATGTTCGTCGAACACGGGCCCCATGTCCCGCTCGACGAGATCGCCCGCCGGGCCGGCGTCGGCAACGCCACGGTGTACCGCCACTTCCCCGACCGTGACGCGCTGGTGCGCGAGGTCGTCTGCTCCGTCATGGACCGGACGTCCGAGGCGGCCGAGACGGCGCTCGCGGCCAGCGGGGACGCCTTCGCGGCGCTGGAGCGCTTCGTGCACACCGCGGGGGACGAGCGGATCAGCGCCCTGTGCCCGATGATCTCCAGCGCCTTCGACGAGAACCACCCCGACCTGGAGGCGGCCCGGCGACGGGTCGAGCAGATCGTCGGGGAGATCATGGGCCGCGCCAGGGCGGCGGGACAGCTCCGTCCCGACGTCGGTGTCGGCGACGTGATGGTCGCCGTCGCGCAGCTCAGCCGGCCCCCGGCCGGTGCGGCCTGCCTCAGCGTCGACGGCTTCGTCCACCGCCATCTGCAACTGTTCCTCGACGGACTGCGGGCCCCGGCCCGCTCCGTCCTGCCGGGGGCGACCGTGACCATGGAGGACCTCCGACAGTCCTGACCGTCTCCCGCCCCGCCCCCGCCCCTGCCCCCGCCCCCGCGACCCGGCCGGCCGCCCGCGCTTCCGCGCTCCCGCGCCCGGCTGACCGGTCCGGACCTCCCACCGTCCGAACCGTCCCACCCGGCGGATCGTCCCACCGTCCGACCCGTCTCACCGTCCGAACCGTTACACCGTCCGACCCGTCTCACCGTCCCACCGTCCGGCCCGGCTGATCGTCCTGACCGACTGCGGCCCCATCCAGGCAGCAGCGGCTCCCACTCAGGCGCCGGCTCCCCTCGGACTCCGGCCCCGGCCCGCACTCCGGCCGACCCGGTCCACGCCCTCGCGGCCGTCACCGTCGACGTCCCGTAGTCCGCCACGCCCTTTTCCGCCTTCACGCCACGTTTTCCGCGTTCACGCCACCTTTTTCCGTCCCGAAAGTCCCGAAGTGGGTACCTCCATGTCAGAAACAGCCGCCCCGGCCCGCGGCGCCGCCGACAAGAGCGGCGACGCCAACCGCTGGAAAGCGCTCGTCTTCATCGCGCTCGCCCAGCTGATGGTCGTCCTCGACGCCACCATCGTGAACATCGCCCTGCCCTCCGCCCAGACCGACCTGGGCATCTCCGACGGCAACCGGCAGTGGGTCGTCACCGCCTACGCCCTCGCCTTCGGCGGACTGCTGCTGTTCGGCGGGCGGCTGGCCGACCTCTGGGGACGCAAGCGCGCCTTCGTCACCGGACTCACCGGCTTCGCCCTCGCCTCCGCGCTCGGCGGCGCCGCCACCAGCGGCGCCATGATGTTCGGCGCCCGCGCCCTCCAGGGCGTCTTCGGCGCGCTCCTCGCGCCCGCCGCGCTCTCCCTGCTCGCCGTGATGTTCACGGACGCGAAGGAGCGCGCCAAGGCGTTCGGCATCTACGGCGCGATCGCCGGTGGCGGCGGCGCCGTCGGCTTCATCCTCGGCGGTGTCCTCACCGAGTACCTCGACTGGCGCTGGACGTTCTTCGTGAACATCCCGTTCGCGATCGTGGCCGCGCTCGGCGCGTACTTCGTGATCCGGGAGCCCGAGGGCAGCCGCAACCGCTCCCCGCTCGACATCCCCGGCGTCGTCCTGTCCACCCTCGGCCTGGTCTCGCTGGTCTACGGCTTCACCCGCGCCGAGTCCGACGGCTGGAGCGACGCGTTCACCGTCTCGCTGTTCGTCGCGTCGGCCGTGCTGCTGCTGGCGTTCGTCGTCACCGAGGCCCGGGTCAAGGCGCCGCTGCTGCCGCTGCGCGTGGTCACCGACCGCAACCGCGGCGGGATCTACCTCTCGCTCGGCATCGCGATCATCGCGATGTTCGGCACGTTCCTCTTCCTGACCTACTACCTCCAGGTCGTGAAGGGCTTCACCCCGATCCAGACCGGCCTCGCCTTCATGCCGATGGTCGTCGGCATGATGGTCGGCTCCACCCAGATCGGCACCCGGCTGATGACCCGGCTCCCGGCCCGGATGCTGATGGCGCCCGGCTTCGTGGTCGCCGCCGTCGGCATGCTGCTGATGACCGGGCTCGAGATCGGCTCGTCGTACGCCTCGACGATCCTGCCCGCGATGCTGCTGCTCGGCCTCGGCATGGGTACGGCGTTCATGCCGGCCATGTCCCTGGCCACGCTGGGCGTCGAGCCCCGGGACGCCGGTGTCGCCTCCGCGATGGTCAACACCTCGCAGCAGGTGGGCGGCGCGATCGGCACCGCCCTGCTGAACACGATCGCCGCCTCCGCGACGACCGGGTACATCGCGGACCACATCGTGGGCGCCGGCTCCAAGTCCCAGCAGCAGCTCGTGCAGTTGCAGGGCATGGTGCACGGCTACACGGCCGCGATCTGGTTCGCCGTCGGCATGCTGCTGCTGGCCGCGGTCATCGTCTCGGTGTTCGTGAACGCGGGCCGGCCCGGGGCCCATGTGGTCACCACCGGCCCGGGAGCGGGCACCGGCCAGGACGACGAGCTGCCGATACCGGTCATCGCCCACTGACGGGAGCGGCAGGGCGGACGGCGGGGGCCGCCGTGACGGGCGGGGGCCGCCGTGACGGGCGGGAGCCGCGGGTGGCGTCCGTCCGCGGGCCGTGGGCAGCGGGCCGCTGACCACGGCCCGGTGTCGGCGGTGTCGCCCTGACGTGGCGGCCGGGGCCGGTGTCCCCGGCCGCCTACCGCAGCCAGGGCAGGTCCGCGCCCGCCTCGTTCGGCTGGAGTCCCTCGGCGACGATCTGCATGATCTCGCCGAGGGACTTCTGCTGTTCCGGCGTCAGACGTTCGAACACCGCCTGCCGGACGGCGCTGACGTGCCCGGGAGCGGTCTGCTCCAGAACCTTCAGGCCCTCGTCGGTGAGGACCGCGAACTGGCCGCGCTTGTCGGACGGACAGTCCTCGCGGCGCACCCAGCCGTTCTTCTCCAGGCGGGCGATGGCGTGCGAGAGGCGGGAGCGGGTGATCTTCGCCTTCATCGCCAGTTCGGTCATCCGCAGCCGGCGCTGCGGGGCCTCGGCGAGCGCGACGATCAGCCCGTAGTAGACGTGCGGCATACCGGCGTCCCGCTGGAGCTGCCGGTCGAGGTGGTCCTCGAGAAGGGTGCTGGCGTGCAGGTAGGCGCGCCAGACTCGCTGTTCCTCGTCGGTCAGCCAGCGGGGGTTCTCGGATGCCGTGTTCATGGGCTCCACTGTACGAGCACCCTCATTGAAAGTTAAACAAGTGCGGCGTAGGCTGTGCGCATACGTTTTAGGTTTCAAGTAGGGAGTCGCCGCCATGTCCGCCGCCACCCAGGAGCGCATGCCCGCCCTCTATCTGAGCCACGGCGCCCCGCCGCTCGCGGACGACCCCGTCTGGCCCGGCGAACTCGCCGCCTGGTCGGCCGACCTGCCGCGGCCCAAGGCCATCCTCATGGTCTCCGCCCACTGGGAGGAGGCCCCGCTCGCCCTCGGCGCCACCACCGCCGTCCCGCTCGTCTACGACTTCTGGGGCTTCCCCGAGCACTACTACCGGGTGACCTACGACGCCCCGGGCGCCCCCGCGCTCGCCGAGTCGGTACGGAAGCTGCTGCGCGCCCCCGGCACCCCGGTCCAGGACATCCCCGACCGCGGCCTCGACCACGGCGCCTACGTGCCGCTCGTCGAGATGTTTCCGGCCGCCGACATCCCGGTGCTCCAGGTCTCCATGCCGACCCTCGACCCCGTCAGGCTCATGGAGATCGGACGCAGGCTCGCACCGCTGCGCGACGAGGGGGTCCTGATCGTCGGCTCCGGCTTCTTCACCCACAACCTGGCCGCGCTGCGCCACCAGGGCCCCGGGGTGCCCGGCTGGTCGGCCGAGTTCGACGACTGGGGGCACCGGATGCTCGACGCCGGCGACGTCGACGCGCTCCTCGACTTCCCGCGCAAGTCGCCCGCGGGACAGCTCGCCCACCCGCGCACCGAGCACTTCGCACCGCTGTTCGTCACCATGGGCGCGGCGGACGCGACCGGCGACCTGGACGCCCAGAAGTCCGTCATCGACGGGTTCTGGCTGGGGCTGGCCAAGCGGTCGGTGCAGTTCGGCTGAGAGACGGGGAGGGCGCGCCGTCGCGCAGCCCGACGAGGCGTCCACCCGGCTGCGCGAACGGTTCGGCTCCCAGTCGCCGGCGCGGGGCCGCGAGGTGGGCCGCAAGGTGGGCCGCGAGGTGGGCCGCAAGGCCGGGCGCTACCGGGATGCCGCCCGGTGCGCGCTCTTGGCGCGATAAGGACCGCATATGGCGTAGCCCAGAATCTCCTGTGTGTCCGCATCCGCGGCAACCATCAGCCGGTACGGACCGTCTTCAGGGTGGGAGAGCAGCCGCGATCGGCGCTCCTCGCTACGGAGAACGGTGGTATCGAACGTGATGGACGTCTCACGTACATAGGGGTGGCAGAGGTCGGCGAGAGCGTCGAGATCCTTCTCTGCTCCCGGCCTGACCTGCGCCTCTGTGGGTTCCGACACCGTCACGCGGGCCTCCGGGGCGGCACAGGGTACTGCATGATCAGAAAAATCGGGGGTCGGGTTGGGAATTCTGTCCGGATTCCAGTCGTTGTTTCCATCAGATGCTGGGCACCCGAAAAGGTGCCGACGGGTACTCCACGTCGAGTGCCCGGGTGTCTGAAGGACCACCCGCCAGCCCACCATCGCAAGGGAGCTCGCATGGCAACCCGTGCCGTCGCCCGTCGTAAGTCCGCCACCGGCGAGACGGCCGACGCGGCAAGCAGTGTTCGCGCCCGTACCGGCGAGATCGCCGACCGTGACCTGGTCGGCATGTACCTCGACGAGATCGCGCGTACGCCGCTGCTCGACGCCGCCAAGGAGGTCGAGCTGTCTCAGATGATCGAGGCGGGTGTGTTCGCGCGACAGGTCCTCGACGGGTTCGAGGAGTCGAGGGCCACCGCCACCCGCGAGGAGCTGGACGCCCTGATCGCCGACGGCGAGCGGGCCAAGGACATCTTCATCTGCTCCAACCTCCGGCTGGTCGTCGCGGTCGCACGCCGCTACCCGCGCAGTGGCCTCCCGCTGCTCGACCTCGTCCAGGAGGGCAACGCCGGCCTGGTGCGCGCGGTGGAGAAGTTCGACTACCGCAAGGGCTTCAAGTTCTCCACGTACGCGACCTGGTGGATCCGTCAGGCGATCACCCGCTCGATAGCCGACCAGTCCCGCACCATCCGCCTCCCCGTCCACCTGGTGGAGGAGCTGGGCCGGATCCGGCGTGTGCAGCGCGAGTTCAACCGCGAGCACGGCCGTGACCCGGAGCCCACCGAGGTGGCGACGGAGCTTGGCTCGACGCCCGAGCGTGTCGTCGACGTGCTCGACTGGGCCCGCGACCCGGTCTCGCTGAACATGGCGGTGGACGACCAGGGCGAGACGCAGTTCGGCGACCTCCTGGAGGACACGTCGGCGGTCTCCCCCGAGCAGTCCGTGCTGACACTGCTGCGCAGCGAGGAGCTGGACGACCTCATCGGCCGTCTCGACCCGCGAACGGCGTCCATCATCAAGATGCGGTACGGCATCGACGACGGCCGTGAGCGCACGCTGACCGAGGTCGGCAAGGAGCACGGGCTGACCCGTGAGCGCATCCGGCAGATCGAGAAGCACGCCCTGCTCGAACTGAAGAAGCTGGCCCGCGACACGGGCTTCGAGGCCGCGGCCTGACCTGGGTCCGAGGTTGCCTGGCCCGAGGTGGCCTGGTTCCGGGGTGGCCTGGCCCCGGCCTGAACTGGCCCCGGCGTGACCTGGCCGCGGCCTGACAGGGGCGCGTGTCTGAGTCGGCCAGGACCGGGTCCGGGGCACGGACGGCCCCCGAGGGCGGGTGGCCGGGAACCGGCGGCCGTGAGGGCCGACGGAGGGGGAGTGGGGCATGGTTGAGGGAGGGACGGGGCCTGCTTTGGGCCCGCCGCGTACGCCGGGTGGCGAAAGACCGCGCAAACATGGCTCTGAGTCGTCGCTTCAAGTGTTCGACTCGCGGGAAACAAGACAACAGGGCCCGAGGATCGGGCCCCTCCCGGGGACGCGGACCGGTCCCGGGGAGTCGCACCGCACCGGGGCACCCACCGCCCTCGCAGACCGCACCGCACCGCGGACGCCCACCGCCCTCGCTGATCGCACCGTCCCAGGACCGCGGACCGTGGAGCACCGGACGAGCAGACCGCACTGACCCCTGGGGCCACCGCCCCACCACACCGGGCCCGAGAACGACCACCCGAGGGCCCCTCCTGGACCACGCGTCCCGACGCACATCCCCCCCGGCGCCGGGACCTTCCGTGAGCCGGGCTTCGGCGCCCCTCCCCCCGGGCGCTGAGGCCCGGCTCTCTCCTTGCCGGGAGCCGGGAGCCGGGAGCCGGGGGCAGGGGGCAGGGGGCCGAAGGCCGGGTGCCGCGTCCGCGGACTTCTCGCCGGGTGAGTGCCGGGCGGCGCCGTCATTCCGCCTGTAATCGCCCCGCGGACGCCGTCCCGTCGCCGTCCGAAGCCTGGACGGCGGGGCACCCCGAACCTGAACCCCGGGGTGGCCCGCCGGATGGCAGATTGTGTCACATGGGCATAGCCTGCCGACGTGAGCAGCCCCACCCCCGCACGGAATCCCCACCCCGCCTTCCCGGCCGAGCCACCCTCAGGACCGCCCTCCGGGCCACCCGACGAGGCACCTTCGGCGCAGGGCTCGCTGACCGAGCGGCGCAAGGCCGCCACCCGGATCGAGATCGCCCGCGCGGCGGCCGGACTGTTCGTACGGCAGGGGCTGCGGGCCACCCGCGCCGAGGACATCGCGCGGGCCGCGGGGATCGCCCCGCGCACCTTCTACCGGTACTTCGCGACCAAGGAGGAGGCCGTCGCCCCGCTCTACGCGGCCGGCGCGGAACGCTGGGCGGAGGCGGTCCGCACGGCCCCCGCCGACCTGACGGTCCCGGAGGCGCTGGCGCACGCGGTCCGGTACACGTTCACGCCGGGCGCCGGGGTCTCCGCGGCCTCCTGGCAGCTCGTGCGCACCCTGATCCGGCTGACCGACAGCAGCCCGGCGCTGGCCCGGGTCTGGGCGGAGGTCTGCCTTGAGTCGGAGGAACGGCTCGTCGAGGTGCTGGCCCAGCGCCTGCGCCGGGGGAGCGCCGATGACGGCAGCGGTGGTTCCGGGGGTGCGGAGGGCGGCGACAACGTTGGCAACGGGGAGCTGAGGTTCGCGGCGGCGGTCGCCGGGGCCGTCGTCCGGGTCGCGGTGGAGAGCTGGGCGGCCGACGAGTCGCCCGCCTCCGGAGCGGCGGGCCCGGCGGCCGGAGCGCTGCGGAACCTGGAGTCCCTGCGGGGGTTCGGGTGGGGGAGCGCGGAGGGGCCCGCAACGCCGGCCGGGGGCGAACGGGCCTCAGGGTCCTCCGCCACCTCGGCCGAGGGTGAGGGGTAGGGGTAGGGGTAGGGCGAGAGTGGGGGCCGGGGGCGGGGGCGAGGGCGAGGGACTGATGGGGCGCGAGGGACCGATGAGGCGCGGGTGACTCCTGCGCCTCATCGATCGCCCCGGTTCAGGAGGGTTCCGTCACCGCTCTCGTCAGGCGGCCCGCCAACTCCCTTATCGCGTCCTTCAGTTCCTCCGGTTCGTGGACCGTGAACTCGTGGCCCAGCATGGCGAGCTTGACCGCGAGCCACCGCGGGGCGTCGTCGGTCGTGGCGCTGACCCGGCAGTGGGTCGCGCCCAGCGGCTCGGGGCTGCCCAGCCAGCTCGGGAGGCGGTCGGCGGGTGCCGCGAACGTGGCCGCGAAGACGTAGGACTCGTGCAGGCCCCGCATCGAGCGCCGCAGGAACTCCGCCGCGCTGCCCGTCGGCAGCTCGCGAGGGGTGAAGCGGGCGCCGGTGGCGAAGGGGTCGCTGACCCGGTCGACGCGGAAGGTGCGCCAGTCGGCCCGGTCGAGGTCGTACGCGACGAGGTACCAGCGCCGGCCCGTCGACACCAGCCGGTACGGCTCGGTGACCCGGTGCGACGCGGTGCCGTCCCCGGCCCGGTAGGCGAACCGCAGCCGCTCCCGCCCGGCGACCGTCGACGCCATGACGGTGAGCGTCTCGGGGGAGATGCTCGCGCCGTCCCCGCTGGTCAGCGGCGTCGTCGCGGCCTGGAGGGTGGAGACGCGGTGGCGCAGCCGGGACGGCAGCACCTGCTCCAGCTTGGCGAGGGCGCGCACGGACGCCTCGTCGACCCCCTCCAGCGCGTGCCCCGCCCCCGCGCGCAGCCCGACCGCGATGGCCACCGCCTCCTCGTCGTCCAGGACGAGCGGGGGCATCGCCTTGCCCGCGACCAGCCGGTAGCCGCCGTCCGCGCCCTTCGACGCCTGGACGGGATAGCCCAGTTCACGCAGCCGGTCGATGTCGCGGCGGACCGTGCGCCGGGAGACGCCGAGCCGGTCGGCCAGCTCGCCGCCCGGCCATTCGCGGGGCGTCTGGAGGAGCGAGAGGAGCTGGAGGAGCCGCGCCGGAGTGTCGGTCGTCATACAGTCGAGGATGCCCGACAACTAGGACACGATCTGACCTAAGCGGCTCCTAGCTTCACGGTATGACTTCACCCGAGACCCCTGCGGAGATGGTCGCCGCACCGGTCACCCCGCCCGCCGACGTGCCCGTCGACCCGCCCGCCGACGCCACGGACCGGCGGCGCTGGTTCGCTCTCGCGATCGTGATGACGGCCGCTTTCATGGACCTCGTCGACGTCACGATCGTCAACATAGCCATCCCGTCGATCGAACGGGACACGGGCGCCACCTTCAGCCAGATCCAGTGGATAACCGCCGGCTACGCGCTCGCCTTCGCGGCCGGGCTCATCACCGGCGGACGCCTGGGTGATATTCACGGACGCAAACGCCTGTTCCTGCTCGGTATCGGCGGGTTCACGGTCGCCTCCGCGCTCTGCGGCTTCGCCGCCAACCCCGAGATGCTGGTCGCCTCACGCATCCTCCAGGGCGCCATGGCGGCGATGATGGTCCCGCAGGTCCTGTCGATCGTGCACGCCACCTTCCCCGCGCACGAGCGCGGCAAGGTCTTCGGCCTCTTCGGCGCGATCGTCGGCCTGGGCGCGGTCTCCGGGCCGCTGCTCGGCGCGCTGCTGACGGAGTGGAACCTCTTCGGCCTCGAATGGCGCCCGATCTTCCTGATCAACCTGCCGGTCGGCGTCGTCGGACTGATCCTCGGCAGCCGGTTCATCACCGAGTCGAAGGCGCCCCGCGCCCTCCGCCTCGACCTGGTGGGCGTCGCGCTCGTCACCCTCGGACTGCTGATGCTGCTCTACCCGCTGACCCGCGGCGAGGAGCTGGACTGGCCGCTGTGGGGCTACGCGTCGATGGCGGGCGCGCTCGGCGTCTTCGCGGCGCTGGTGGCGTACGAGCGGCGCAAGGCGGCGCGGGACGGCTCCCCGCTGATCGAGCTGTCCCTCTTCAAGGTCAAGAGCTTCGCCGCGGGCATCGCCGTCCAGACCGTCTTCGGCATCGGGCTCGGCATCTTCTTCCTGGTGTGGACCCTGTACATGCAGGTCGGCCTCGGCTGGAGCGCGCTGCGGGCCGGGCTGACCGGCGTGCCGTTCTCGATCGCCGTCTCCACGGCCGCCGCGCTGTCCGTGCAGAAGCTGGTGCCGCGCTTCGGACGCGGGGTGCTCCAGGCGGGCGCGCTGCTGATGGGCCTCGGCGTGCTGTCCTACCTCTGGGAGGCCGGCCACTACGGGCTCGGCATCACCTCCTGGCAGATGGCGCTGCCGCTGGTCGTGATGGGCGTCGGCATGGGCCTGATCGTCGCGCCGCTGACGGACGCCGTCCTGTCGGGCGTCCCGCGCGAGCACGCCGGGTCCGCCTCGGGGCTCATCAACACCGTGCAGCAGATGGGCAACGCGCTCGGACTCGGCCTGGTGTCCGTGGTCTTCTTCGGCGAGATCGGCGACCGGCTGACCCCGGCCCAGATGGGCCCCGCCTTCGTGGACGCCTTCCAGAACGCGCTGGGCTGGGTGGCCGTGGTGATGGCCGCGATCTTCGTCCTGATGTTCGCGCTGCCGAAGCGCCCGGCCCAGCACCTGGAGGGCGCCGGGACGGACGAGCCGGGCGGGCCGGATGTGGCGGACAGGTTGGACGAGATGGACGGGATGGATGGGACGGCTGGTTCCGCGGACACGGCGGTGACGACGGGAGCGGCCGGCGTGCCCGCCTGAGGCACCGCCGCGCCCCTCGGACCACCCCACCCGAGGCACCCGAGGCCGCGCCCGGCACCGAGAGGGCGCCGGGCATGCCACCCGAGGCCGCGCCCGGCACCGTGAAGGTGCCGGGCGCGGCCTTGCCTGTGGCTGCCTGGGTGGGGCGCCAGCCTCCCCCTCGCCCCCCGGATGCCCGTTTGTGTCCGCCTGTCTCCGAACCTGTTTACTTTTTGGAAATCTGTGCGTAGCCTCCCGACTGAAACCACACGTTCGGGCATCGAACGGAAACGGTCGGACATCCAGTCGGAGGCAGGCGGACATGTACGCACCCGAGCGTCAGCAGGAAATCCTGCGGCTCGCCCGCGACGGCGGCCGGGTGGACGTGGTGTCGCTCGCCGAGGAGTTCCAGGTGACCGCGGAGACCATCCGCCGCGACCTGAAGGCCCTCGACCGCGCCGGACTGCTGCGCCGGGTGCACGGCGGCGCCATCCCGGCCGGCCGCCTCGGCTTCGAGCCCGACCTCACCGAACGCGAGGGCACCGCCGCCGACGAGAAGGACCGCGTCGCGCAGGCCGCCGTCGCCGAACTCCCCACCGACGGCACCCTCATCCTCGACGCCGGTACGACGGTGGCGCGACTCGCCGCCGCCATCCCGCTGGAGTCCTCCCTCACCGTCGTCACCCACAGCCTCCCGATCGCCGCCCGGCTCGCCGACCACCCCGGCATCCAGCTCCACCTGGTCGGCGGCCGGGTACGGCACCGCACCCGGGCCGCCGTCGACGCCTGGGCGCTGCGCGCGTACGGCGAGATCCGGGCGGACGTCCTCTTCGTCGCCGCCAACGGCTTCTCCGCCGAGCACGGCCTCACCACCCCCGACCTCGCCGAGGCCGCCGTCAAGACCGCGGCCATGGCGGCGGCCAGGCGCGTGGTGCTGCTCGCCGACTCCACCAAGCACGGCCAGGAGCACTTCGCCCGCTTCGGTGACCTGAACGACGTGGACCTGCTGATCACCGACAGCGGGCTGAGCCCGGACGACGCCGCCGTCATCGAACGCGGCGGCACGGAAGTAGTACGCGCATGATCCTCACCGTCACCCCCAATCCGTCCCTCGACCGCACCTACGAGGTCCCCTCGCTCGACCGCGGCGAGGTCATCCGCGCCACCGGCGAACGCATGGACCCCGGCGGCAAGGGCGTCAACGTCTCGCGCGCCGTCAACGCGGCCGGACGGCGCACGGTCGCCGTCCTGCCCCTCGGTGGTGCGCCGGGCGCGCTCGTCGCCGAACTGCTCGACGCGCAGGGCATCGAGGTCGCCCCCGTGCCGGTCGCCGGAGCCACCCGCTCCAACATCGCCCTCGCCGAGGCGGACGGCGTCCTCACCAAGATCAACGCGCCGGGCCCCGAACTGAGCCCCGCCGAACAGGAACTCCTCCTGGAGACGGTCCGCGTCCACTCCCGCGACGCCGACTGGATCGCCTGCTGCGGCAGCCTCCCCCGGGGGCTCGCACCGGCCTGGTACGCCGACGTCGTCGCGCGGGCACACGCGGGCGGAGCGCGGATCGCCCTCGACACCTCCGGGCGCGCTCTCCTCGAAGCGCTGCGCGAACGGCCCGACGTGGTCAAGCCCAACGCCGAGGAACTCGCGGAAGCCGTCGGACGCCCCCTCACGACCGTGGGCGACGCCGTCAAGGCCGCCGAGGAGTTGCGCGGGATGGGCGCGCGCGCCGTCCTCGCGAGCCTGGGCGCCGACGGCCAGCTCCTCGTCGACGACGCCGGCACCTGGTTCGCCGGCGCCCGCGTCGACACCGTCCGCAGCAACGTCGGCGCCGGCGACTCCTCCCTCGCCGGCTTCCTCATCGCCGGCGGCAGCGGGCCCGACGCCCTCGCCTCCGCCGTGGCGCACGGCGCCGCCGCCGTCCAACTGCCGGGCAGCGTCATGCCCACCCCGGCCGACCTCGACCCCGCGGCGGTGACGGTCACGACGGCCGTCCCCCTCGACCGCGCCCTGACGGAACCGGTGCCATGAGCCGCAGGCCCCCGACCACCCCCGTCCCCACCCTCACCCCCGTCCCTGTCCCCGCCCACCTCACCCCCCGGGCGATACGCGTGCGAAGGAGCCCGCGATGAGCGAGATGATCACCGCGGACCTGGTCGATCTCGACCTGTCCGCCGACACCAAGGAAGCGGCGGCGCGCGCCCTCGCCGAGCGCATGGTGGCCAAGGGCCGGGTGACCGACCTCGACGGCTTCCTCGCCGACGTGGCCGCCCGCGAGGCCCAGATGCCCACCGGCCTCGACGGCGGCATCGGCATCCCGCACTGCCGCAGCGCGCACGTCACCGAGCCGACCCTCGCCTTCGGCCGCAGCGCCGACGGCGTCGACTTCGGTGCGCCGGACGGCCCCGCCGACCTGATCTTCCTGATCGCCGCCCCGGCGGGCGCCGACGACGCCCACCTCACCATCCTGTCCTCGCTGGCCCGACAGCTCATGAACGCCGAGTTCACGACGGCGCTGCGATCGGCACAGGACGCGGAGACGGCGACGGCCCTGATCCGCGGCGACGCGCGGACCGACACGGCGAGCAGCGCCGACACCGCGAGCAGCGCCGCCGACGTTGGCACCCAGGGCGACGCGGGTGCCGAGGGCACCTCGGAGAACACCGCTGCGTCGCCGGGGGCGGCCTCCGCCGGCGCCGCAGCGGGCAGCACGGCGGAGACGGAGACGGCGGCGACGGCGACGAGTACGGCGGAGGAGACGAGTACGGCGGAGGAGACGGCGACGGCGGCGACTTCCGCGGAGTCCGAGGCCCCTGCCTCCCCCGCTTCCCCCGCCTCCCCGTCCGCCGCGCGTCCCTTCCGTATCGTCGCGGTCACCTCCTGCCCCACCGGCATCGCCCACACCTACATGGCCGCCGAGTCGCTGGAGAACGCGGGCCGGGACGCGGGCGTCGAGGTCGTCGTCGAGACGCAGGGGTCAGCCGGATTCACCCGGCTCGACCCGGCCGTCATCGCGGCGGCGGACGGCGTGATCTTCGCCCATGACGTGCCGGTGCGCGACAAGGACCGCTTCGCCGGGAAGCCCACCGTCGACGTCGGCGTGAAGGCCGGCATCAACCGCCCAGGCGCCCTCATCTCCGAGGTCCAGGAGAAGGCGGAGCGCGGCGAGGCGACCGGCGGCACGGCACCCACGCCGGTCGAACGCTCCGGTGACACCGCCGAGGGCTACGGCACCAAGCTGCGCAAGTGGCTGATGTCCGGCGTGAGTTACATGGTCCCGTTCGTCGCGGCGGGCGGTCTGCTGATCGCCCTCGGCTTCGCGATCGGCGGCTACCAGATCAACAAGGCGCCGTCGGTCATGGACCACTTCGTGTGGACCCAGACCGACAGCTGGGCCGCGCTGCTCTTCCAGATCGGCGGCGTCGCCTTCGGCTTCCTGATCCCGGTCCTGGCCGGCTACATCGCGTACGGCATGGCGGACCGGCCGGGGCTCGTCCCGGGGTTCGTCGGCGGCGCCATCGCCCTCACCATCAACGCCGGTTTCCTCGGCGCCCTCGCGGCCGGTCTGATCGCCGGTGGCGTGGTGATGGCGATCCAGAGGGCCAGGATCCCGGCGGCACTGCGCGGCATCATGCCGGTGGTGGTGATCCCGCTGATCTCCTCGGCGATCGTCGGATTCCTGATGTTCGTCGTCATCGGCAAGCCCATCGCCTCCGCCCAGAAGGCGATGACCGACTGGCTGAACGGCCTCACCGGCTCCAACGCCATCCTCCTCGGCGCGCTGCTCGGCCTGATGATGTGCTTCGACCTCGGCGGACCCGTCAACAAGGTCGCGTACACCTTCGCCACCGCCGGTATCGCGGTCGCCAGCCCCAGTGACTCCGCGATGAAGATCATGGCCGCGGTCATGGCGGCCGGCATGGTCCCGCCGCTGGCGATGGCGCTGGCCACGACCGTCAGGGGCAAGCTGTTCAACCGCACCGAGCGCGAGAACGGCAAGGCCGCCTGGGTTCTGGGCGCCTCCTTCATCACGGAGGGCGCCATCCCGTTCGCGGCGGCCGACCCGCTGCGCGTCATCCCGTCCTCGATGGTCGGCGGCGCGATCACTGGCGGCCTGTCGATGGCCTTCGGCGCCACCCTGCGCGCCCCGCACGGCGGCATCTTCGTGGTCCCGCTGATCGGCAACCCGTTCCTCTACCTGATCGCCATCGCGGCGGGCGTCTGTGTCACGACGGCCTTGGTCGTCGTCCTCAAGAGCACCCGGCGCCAGGCTCCGGGCGGATCGGCGGACGACGCGGGCGGCGCGACGGCGGAGAAGAGGCAGCCGATCGCCGCGTGAGACCGCGTGAGGCCACGCGAGCGGGGCAGTGCATGGCCACGCGAGCGGGGCAGTGGATCACGGTCCGGGACGAGAGTCCCGGACCGTGGTGTTCGCGATGTGGTGTCCGTGAACTGTGGTGTCCGCGGGACCGTGGGGTTCGCGGAGCACGGTGTCCATGGAACCGCGGTGTTCGTGGAACCGCTGTGTCCGTGGAACCGCTGTGTCCGCGGACCGTGGTGCTTCCGGAGCGACTCAGAAGACCTGTGTGGCCCGTCGTTCCATGGCGTCCCGGGCCGCGTCCTCGCTCACGTACACCTCGCACATGTGCCGCCCGTCGGGCGTCGCCGTGTGCTCGACCTCCCACAGGGAGATCTCCGAGCCGTCGTCCAGCAGGAACGCGTGCTCGTAGAGCGAGAAACATAAGCCCGCCCGGCCCGCCCGGCAGGAGCGCCCGAAGGCCTGCGTGATCTGGTGCGCGAACGCGGTCGTCAGCAGGGCGGCCGTCTCCGCGCCCGGCCGGTCGCCGTTCTCCGCGCGCCGCAGCAGACGACGCGCGTGGTCCGCCGAGTCGTCCGGCACATAGGTGTGCCGGGGCTCGGGGAGCGGCGAGAGATGGACCGTCACCGGCAGTTCGAAGTCCGGCGCGTCCGGCGGCAGGGGCAGGCGCGCGGTGGCGGTGCGCAGCTCCTCCTCGTCGACGTACACCTCGTGCTGGACCTCGCGGGTCGACGCCGTATCGTGCACCAGCTCCCAGAGGGTCAGCGCGGTGCCGTCGGCGAGCAGCCAGGTGTGCCGGTACGTCTCCCGGTGCCGGCCCGCGCTGTGGTGCGCGGAGTGCAGCGAACTGTCGTGCGCCAGCGCGCAGTCCAGCCGCCTTATCGTCTCGTCGGGCAGCTCGAAAGAATTCAGCGCACGGCCGAGCAGTCGCGCGAGGTGCTCCTCCGGAGACTCGGGCGACTCGGGTGGTTCGTGCGCTGCCGTCTCGTACGGAACGCTCAAGGTCTCTCCCGGCGTTGCTGCATGTCACCTTGTGGGTGCATACCGTAGCCCCTCGGTCGGACATCATGTCCGGGAACCGAGAAAACGTACGCCCGGAAAACGCGCCGACCGCGCGGGAAGTTCCCGCGCGGCTCGGCGTTCCGTCAAAAAACGCTGCTCAAAGGTCCCTTGGGACGGTCATGTGACGGTCAAGCGCCCTTCAAACCGCCCGGCGGCGACGGCGCCCGGGGCGATCACCGGCCACTCGCCCCGGAGAGACGCCCCCGGAGAGACGCCCCGGACAGAGGCTCCGGAACAGACGCCCCGGACAGGTGCCCCGCACGGACGTCGTCGGCCCCGAGTCACACCGCGCTGCCCGCGACCCACTCGCTCCACGCCATGTTCCACCCGTTGAGGCCGTTGTCCGGCGGCACCGTCTTGTCGGGGGAGTTCTTGACGACCACGACGTCCCCGACGAGCGAGTTGTCGAAGAACCAGTGCGCGGGGGTGTCGCTCTGCGCGCCCTGCGCGTCCGCGAGCCCGATGCAGCCGTGGCTCGTGCCCTCGCGGCCGAACGGCGGATTGGCCTTGTTGTACCAGTAGTTGCCGTGGATGAAGGTCCCCGAGGTGGTCAGGCGCATCGCGTCCGGCACATCCGGTATGTCGTACTCGCCGCCCAGGCCGACGGTCTGGCTGTTCATCCGCGTCTGCCGGAACTTCTCCGAGATCACCATCTGCCCGTTGTACGTGGTGTGCTGGGCGCTGCCCGACGAGATCGGGATCGACTTGAGCGTCGAGCCGTCCCGGACGACCGTCATGGTCTGCGTGTTCACGTCGACCGTGGAGACCTGCGCCCGCCCGACGGTGAACGTGAACGACTTCTTCTGCACCCCGAAGACGCCGTTCGCGCCCTCGACGCCGTCCAGGTCGATCTTCGTCGTGACCTTCGAGCCGGCCTTCCAGTACTCCTCGGGCCGGAAGTCGAGCCGCTGCTCCCCGAACCAGTGCCCGACCACCTTCTGGCCGCTGCTGGAAGTGACCGTGATGTGCGACTGCACGTCCTTCTTGTCGGAGATCGCCTTGTCGAAGGTGAACGACACCGGCATCCCCACGCCGACCGTCGTCCCGTCGTCCGGCGTGTACGTCCCTATGAAACTGCTGGCCGAAGTGACCGTCGTGAAGATGGAGTTGGCCGCCGCGGTACGCCCCTGGGCGTCCTTCGCCGTCGCCGAGATCTGGTACTTCGTCCCGCGCTCCAACTGCTCCGCGGGCTTCCAGCTCCCGCCGTTCGCGGATATCTCCCCGGCGACGGCCTTCCCGCTCCCGGCCACCGTCATCTTCACGTCGGTCAGCTTGCCGCCGCTGACCTTCACGCCGGTCGAGTTGATCGACGCGCTCGTCGAGCCGTCCTTGGCCGAGATGGCGATCGTCGCCGACGACGTCTTGGACGACCCCTGGCCGCCCTTGCCGTCACCCTTGCCGGAGTTCGCGTTGGCGTTGCCACCGCAGGCGGTGAGGGTGAGGGCGCCGACCATCAGGACGGCACAGGCCCCCAGCGCGCGCCGCGCTGCTATGTCCGGCGTTGTCACGGGCTGCTCCAGGTTCAAGTGATGTGGGTGATCCGCTCATGTACGTCAGGAAAGAGGGAACAACCGAGGCCCGGGGTTGCCTCCCCCCACCGAAAAACCCCCGACGTGACAGAACCGGGACAATCGGGCGAGGGAACGGGGGCGCGGGGGCGCCGGGCGCGGGCGCCGGGTGCAGGGACGCCGGGTGTGGAAACGCCGAGCGCGGGGCGCCGGGTGCGGGGGCGCCCGGTGCGGGGCGGGAGCAGGGGTGGGGGTGGGGGTGGGGCGTGAGTGGGGGTGGGGCGGCGCGGGGTTGGGGCCGAGAGCAGAGTCGGCCGGGGAATGGTGGGCGCGAGCGGTACGGCGCTGAACTGGGGGGGGGCTCCCCCCTCCCCCCTCCCCCTCCGCCCCTCCCACCCTCCGCCCCTCCCCACCCTCACCCCTCCCCGTAAAGCTCCCCGTACGAAGGCCACGTTCCCGCTGGGCCGGTCACCGAGTCGGCCGCGCGTATCGCTCGGACTATGGCGCGGGTCACCGTGTCCGCGCCCGCTGCGAGGATGTCGTTCAGGGCGAGCGGGGAGTCGGTGCCCAGCGGGCGCCGGCCGGTGGCCAGGGCGAATATCGTGTCGCCGTCGTGCAGCAGGTGCACCGGGCGTACGGCGCGCGCGATGCCGTCGTGGGCGGTGCCCGCCAGTTTCTGGGCCTGTGCCTTCGACAGGTCCGCGTCGGTGGCGACGACGGCGAGCGTCGTGTTCAACGGCGGGCGGCCGTTCGTCCTCGCGATCTCCGCCAGGCGGCGCCCCGCCGCCTCGTGCACCCGCCTCTCCGGATACCGCACCCGCCCCTGGAACAACTCCCCGTACAGCACCCCCGTCTCGGGGTCGACCCCGGACCCGGCAGCGTTGGCCACCACCAGCGCCGCCACCGTGATCCCCGAGTCGAGAACCGTGCTCGCGGTGCCGACCCCGCCCTTCAGCTGCCCCACCGCGGCGCCGGTGCCCGCGCCCACGCACCCTTCCCGCACGGCCGCGCCCAGCGCGCTCGCCGCCGCCGCCTCGACCGCGGCCTTGCCGGTGCCCGCGTCGGGGCGGGCGGAGAAGTCGCCGCCCCGGCCCAGATCGAAGACGCACGCGGCGGGCACCACCGGCACGACGTGCGCGGGATCGGGGCCGACCCGCACTCCGCGCCCCCGCTCCTCCAGCCACGCCATCACCCCGGACGCCGCGTCGAGCCCGTAGGCGCTGCCGCCGGTCAGGACGATCGCCTCGACCCTCTCGACGAGATTGCGCGGGTCGAGCGCGTCGGTCTCCTTGGTGCCCGGCCCGCCGCCCCGCACATCCACGGCCGCGACGGCCCCTCCCTCCGGTGCGAGGACGACCGTCGTCCCGGTGAGCCTGCCGTCCCCGGTGAGGGTCGCGTGGCCCACCCGCACCCCGATGACGTCCGTCAACGCGTCAACTGTCATGTCTCCAGTCTCGCGCGGCCGGAATTTCCGCCAGGATCCTGGGCCTGTTCCCGAGCCGGGGTCCTGGCTCAGGGCACCGCCCACCGTCCGGCTCACCCACCGCCCGGTCCGTCCCTCCGCCCGGTCCGGATGGTGTGCCCCTTCCGCCCGGTCACCCGGCCGGAGTGGACGCCGTCCCCCCGCTCGCGTCGCCGTCCGGGCTCTCCGTAGCGCTCGTCCCGGCCGGCCCGGCCGTCCCGCCCTGCCCGTGTCCTCGGCGGGCCGTGCGCGCCGTCAGCGTCGTGCCGACCGCCACCGCCAGCGCGCAGACCACGCCCGCCGCCGGCACCGCCAGGTCGCCCAGGAAGGTGCAGGCGATCACCAGCAACGCCGTGGTCGGCAGCACCAGTTGCTGTGCGATGCCCACCTTGTAGTAGCGGGAGTGCAGAGCCCACACCGTCAGCAGGTACAGCGCGGTCGGGAGGGTCACCGCGGCGGACCCGGCCAGCGTGGACAGCTCCGTCTTCCCGACGGTCTGTTCCACCGCCACCTCCAGGCCCGCGCCGATCGCCGCCGCCGAGGCGAAGATCAGGTAGTGGCCGTATCCCCACAGGAAGGCCTGCCGGTTGGAGCGCAGATGACCATGGATGGGCACCACGAAGTAGATCCACCAGGCCGCGAAGACGATCAGCAGCCCGCCCACCGCGATCGGCAGCACCTCGCCCAGCGCGTCGTGCTCGTCGATCCCGGACTTCACGGCCACGGTCGCCGCCGCCACGCTCTCGCCGAGCACGATGATCGTGAACAGTCCGTACCGCTCCGAGATTTGGTGCGGGTGCCAGGACGTCGGACGGTCCTTCTCCGCGAACGGCGGCACACACATCTCCAGCACCGCCATCACCAGGAACACCCACGGCCGCGCGCCCTCCGGCAGCACCAGCAGCCCGAGCCAGCCGACCTGGCAGGCCAGCACGCCACCGGCGTACCGCAGCGCCGTGGTCCGCTCCGCGCCCTCCGTCGACAGCGCGGCCCGCAGCCACTGCGCCACCATGGCCAGCCGCATGATCACATAGCCGAGCCAGACCGCCACGAAGTCGTGCTCCTGGAACGCCTGGGACACCCCGGCGGCCAGTACCAGCACGCCCGCGATCTGGACCAGCGTCACGACCCGGTACAGCGTGTCGTCGTTGTCGTACGCCGACGCGAACCACGTGAAGTTCATCCACGCCCACCAGATGGCGAAGAAGATCATCGCGTAGTTGAGGATGCCCTCGCCCGTGTGGCCCCCGGCGACCGCGTGCACCAGTTGCACGCCCGCCTGGGAGATGGCCACGACGAAGCACAGGTCGAAGAAGAGTTCCAGCGGGGAGGCGACGCGGTGCGCCTCGTCGCGGCCGCGGGACGCGAGGCCGCGCAGCGGGCTCCTGCCCGCCGGTGCGCCGGAGGATGAGGTGGGGTGCGGAGTGGGGCTGGGCGTCATGATCCCAGCACAGCAGATAACGGGCACGGACGCGGCGCGCGTACCCTGGGCGCATGAGCGCCGTTCCCGATCCCGCCCCCGAGCCGCGTGAGCCCCGCGAGCCGAAGGCCGCGTTGGTCTTCGACGACCCGCTTGACCGGCAGTCGGCGGACGACACGGACCACGGGTGGGGTGAGCGGCCCGCCGCCGACCGTGACAGCGCGGCCGATCTGAAGCGCTTCCTCGACGAGAAGCCGCCCCACCACATCTGAAGCCGGGCCCGGCGCGAGCGCCACGGCCGTCGACCGGCGGCCTGCGCCCGCCGGGCCGACCACGACCTATACCGGGCCGACCGCGACCCGTACCGGGCCGACCGCGACCCGTACCGGGCCGACCGCGACCCGTACCGGGCCGACCGCGACCCGTACCGGGCCGACCGCGACCCGTACCGGGCCGACCGCGACCCGTACCGGGCCGACCGCGACCCGTACCGGGCCGACCGCGACCCGTACCGGGCCGACCGCGACCCGTACCGGGCCGACCGCGACCCGTACCGGGCCGACCGTGACCCGTACCCGGCCGCCCGCGACTCGCACCAGGCCGCCCGTCGGGTACCGGCCCGTGCTGTCGCTAGCGGTCGCCCGGGGTGGAGCCCGTTCCCGTGCCGGGGCCCGAGCCGCGCTGGGCGAGGAGCGCGTCGCGGATCTCCGTGAGCAGCTCCAGCTCGGTGACCTCCATGACCTCCTGCGTGTTCTCCTGGGCCTTCTTGCGGGCCGCCTGCCGTGCCAGGTACTTCGACATCGGCAGGACCATCAGGAAGTACACGACGGCGGCGGTGATCAGGAAGCTCAGCGTGGCGCCCAGGACCGAGCCCCACATGATCTGGATGCCCTCGTCCTTCGTGCAGGTGGGCGTCAGGCAGGAGCTGTAGTCGTCGAGGTTCTGGGTGCCGATCGCCCCGACCACCGGGTTGATGATCCCCTTGACCACGGCGTTGACGATGTTGGTGAACGCGGCGCCGATGACCACGGCCACTGCCAGGTCCACGACATTCCCGCGCATCAGGAACGCCTTGAACCCCTGCAGGACGGTGGGTTCCTTCTTCTCGCTCACCTTGGAGCCACTCCTCACACACACAGGTTGTAGAACAAACAGTTCCGCAACCTACGTCAAGGCTCCGCCGTTCTGTCCAATTGGATACCTCGGACGGGCGACTTGACACCAGCCTGTGCGGCCTTCGCGCGTGGACGCTCAGCACGGTCAGCACAGGGTCACCGCCAGCCGCGCACCCGCGCCGGCCCCCGCGAGGTCCACCGCCGTGGTCCGCGGCACCGCGACGACGATCAGCGCCCCGCCGCCCCCGCCCTCGCCGTCGACCGCGTCGTCGGGCATCCCGGCCGGAGGCTTCGGCACCTCGACCACCCGGACCCCGTGCGCGACCACCCTGGCGTCGCCACCGCCGGTCGGCGTCCGGGCGGCGGCGATGACGTCCACCCGGTCTCCCGGCCGCAGCAGCCTGACCGTGGCGCCGTCGGCGATCCGCACCGGCGCGGACACCAGCTCGACGGTCGTGTGCCGCGGGACGGGCCGCGCCGTCGGATGCCCGCGCGCCCGGTCGGTGTCCCGTGGGCCCGCCGCGACCAGCGCCGCCGCGGTGACGACGAGACCGGCGGCCAGCGCCCGCCGTCGATGCCGTAAGAACCGGCCGAGCCGGTACCGCCCGCCGCGCACCCGCACCGGGTCGAAGCGCGGGACCTCGCACGGAGCGGGGACGAGCGGGGGAGGGGGAGGAAAAGGAGCGAACGACATGAGAGGCCACCACCTGCGACGGAATCGGCTTGCCCGCCCAGAGTGCGGCTTCGCGACGATCCCCGCCGGGACCCGTGGACGGCCGGCGGATTGTGGAAAACCCGCCCACCCGAACGTGACGTTCCGCCCCCGAGAACACCGGGTGACAGAGGTGACAGGAGTGACCGAGGCGACCGAAGAAACCCCAGCCGCGCCCGCCCTCCGACGCCCGCGCCCGCCCTCCGACGCCCGCGCCCGCCGGTCACTCCGTGCCCCCGGCCCCCTGCGCCGGCCCAGCCCGGTCCCCGCTAGGCCACTCCCGCCCCGCTACGGCAGCACGAACCCCGGGTCCATCCCGCCCAGCGCGTTCACGCACGGGCAGTCGCGGTCCTCCGTGGCCGGCAGCGCCGTCACCGCGTCGAACAGCACGCCCCGCATCCGGTCCACGTTCGCCGCGAAGACCTGGAGCACCTCGTCGTGGGAGACGCCCTCGCCGGTCTCCGCGCCCGCGTCCAGGTCGGTGACCAGCGTCAACGACGAGTAGCACAGCTCCAGTTCGCGGGCGAGCGCGGCCTCCGGGTGGCCGGTCATGCCCACCACCGACCAGCCCTGCGCCTGGTGCCACAACGATTCAGCGCGGGTCGAGAAGCGCGGCCCCTCGATCACGACCAGCGTGCCGCCGTCCACCGGCTCCCACTCCCGGCCGTGCGCCGCCTTGAGCGTGGTGGCCCGCCCGGTCGGGCAGTAGGGGTCGGCCAGCGAGACGTGCACGACGTTCGGCACCGTGCCGTCCGGCAGCGGCAGCCCGTCGAAGTAGGTGTTCGCCCTGGACTTGGTGCGGTCGACGAGCTGGTCGGGCACCAGCAGCGTGCCCGGTCCGTGTTCGGGGCGCAGACCGCCGACCGCGCACGGGCCGAGGACCTGGCGCACCCCGACCGACCGCAGGGCCCACAGGTTGGCCCGGTAGTTGATCCGGTGCGGCGGCAGATGGTGGCCGCGGCCGTGCCGGGGCAGGAAGGCGACCCGCCGCCCGGCGATCTCGCCGAGGAAGAGGGAGTCACTGGGCGGGCCGTACGGGGTGTCCACCTGGACTTCGGTCACGTCGTCGAGGAACGAGTAGAAGCCCGAGCCGCCGATGACACCGATCTCTGCGTTCGCCATGCCCGGCACAGTATCGGCACCCGCAGACGCCCGGGGAGCCAGCCCACCGGGACCCTCACCGCCCCGACCGCCCTCGCGGACTCCGCGGACTCCACGAAAACACCGAAGACCCCGTCGTCCCAAGACGACAGGGTCCCGCGGGTCCGCCGGGTGTCTACGCGGCCGAGGTGCTGCTCGACGAGGAGCCGCCGGACGACTTCGAGTCCGAGGAGGACGACGAAGACGAAGACGACGAAGACGACGTCGATGATGACGAGGACGACGTCGATGAGGACCCCGACCCCGTCGGCGTCTTGCTCGTCGACGGCGCGCTGCTCGACGAGGAGCCCCGGCTGTCGTTGCGGTAGAAGCCGGAGCCCTTGAAGACGATGCCGACCGCCGAGAACACCTTCTTCAGGCGGCCATGGCAGGCGGGGCACTCGGTGAGGGCGTCATCGGTGAACTTCTGCACCGCCTCGAGGCCCTCGCCGCACTCGGTGCACTGGTACTGGTAGGTCGGCACTGTCTTCCTCCTGGCACTCTCACTCAATGAGTGCTAACGACGGTCCATAGTGACGTATTCCAGAGGATCAGTCCACCGTCACCGGCACGCGGTGACCGACGCCACGCGCCACGGTGGTGCCGCGGGGCGGCGGAACGAGGCGTGATCGCAGGGCCAGCAGGACCGCGAGCGCCAGTACCGTGCCGCCCATCGGGACCAGGAATCCGGCGCCGCCCCAGAAGCGGTCCTCCAGCTGTCCGGCGACGGTGACCGCCGCCGCCTGGCCGAGCGCGACCGCTCCGGTGAGCCAGGTGAACGCCTCGGTCCTGGCGCCGGCCGGGACCAGGCCGTCGACCAGCGTGTATCCGGTGATCAGGGCGGGCGCGATGCACATGCCGACGAGCAGGCCGAGGCCCGCGAGCAGGAGCACCGAGTGCGCCGTCCACAGTCCTGAGGCCGCCAGCGCCAGCGCCGCGTACCCGATGAGGAGCCGGCGGCGCGGAGCGGTCTTCCAGGCGATGGCGCCGCAGATCACACCGGAGATCATGTTTCCCGCGGCGAACGTGCCGTACAGGACGCCGTTCAGGCCGGGTTCGCCGATCGACTCGGTGAACGCGGCCAGCGACACCTGCATGCCGCCGAAGACGGATCCGATGCCGAGGAAGGTCACGATCAGCACCCGCACGCCGGGGATGCCGAGCGCGGAGGCGTGCTCCACGCGCGCGTGCCCCGCGGCGGCGACGGTGGGCTGGGTGCGCCGCTGCGCGGCGAACAGCAGGCCGCCGACGAGGGTCAGCGCGGCCTCCGTCACCAGGCCGGCGGCCGGGTCGACGGTGGTGCACAGGGCGGTGGCGAGCAGCGGTCCGAGGACGAACGTCAGCTCGTCCGTGACGGACTCGAAGGCCGCGGCGGTGCTCATCAGGGGCGAGCCCTGGAGCTTCACGCCCCAGCGGGCCCGCACCATGGGCCCGACCTGCGGCACCGAGGCGCCGGTGGGCACGGCCGCGGCGAACAGCGCCCACAGGGGCGCGTCGCCGAGCGCGAGCGCCGTCAGCGTCAGGCCGGACACGGTGTGCAGGAGCACGCCGGGGATCAGGACCGCGCGCTGTCCGTGGCGGTCGGCGAGCCGGCCGCTGTAGGGCGCGAAGACTGCCATGGAGACGCCCGTGGCGGCCGCGGCGGCGCCCGCCACCCCGTAGGAGCCGGTGGTGTGCTGCACCAGCAGCACGATGGAGATGGTGAGCATGGCGAACGGCTGGCGCGCGGCGAAGCCGGGCAGCAGGAACGTCCAGGCGCCGCGGGTGCGCAGCAGTTGCCCGTATCCGGGGCGGGAGGGAGCCGGCTCGTCCTTCGACGGCTCGGTGGTGACCGTGGATGCCACGGCCGTGCCTTTCTGCCGCCTGGTAGCGCGGCCCCGCCGGGTAGGGGGGCGACGCCGAGAGCTGTCCTCTTGCGCGGAACTGCGGTAGATGCCGGCGTCCACCACAGAGGGTCGTCCCGGCCGCCATACGGTCGCGCCAGCTCTGCGTCAGGCAGAGTTGGTCGATCAAGGTGCGCCTTGATCCTACAGGGGCCGGGGGGCGGTGTGCCTGTGAAAATGAGCACCACGGACACGTTCACCTGTCATTGACGACGGTGTGAACACCCCGAAACGCGCCCTTAACCGACCCGCGCGGACGGCTCGCGCCGCTCAGCGTTCCGCGCCCGCCCCGCCCGCGCCCAGCCAGCCGGCCAGCTTGCCGCCGTGGCCGACGGCGCGCAGCCGTCGTTCCGCCGCGTCCCTGACCGGGTCGGTGGCGACGACCAGCAGCTCGTCGCCG
Organism: Streptomyces griseoviridis; assembly: GCF_005222485.1. Taxonomy (NCBI): domain Bacteria; kingdom Bacillati; phylum Actinomycetota; class Actinomycetes; order Kitasatosporales; family Streptomycetaceae; genus Streptomyces; species Streptomyces griseoviridis. Next base: position 3,920,964 of record NZ_CP029078.1, on the reverse strand, counting down.
TGGCGCAGCACGGTCGTCGGCAGCGGCACGAAGGACGTCCCGTCGCGCACCACCAGGGTGACGCCCGAGCCGGGCGGCAGCCGCAGTTCGGCGACCTCGACGCCGTGCATCTTCGAGCCGTCGGGGATCGTGACCGACAGCAGATGTCCGCGCAGCCGCTCCAGGGGTGCCGACTCGACGCCGAGGTCGGCGGCCTCGGCGTCGCCGCCCAGGCGCAGGGTGCGGGCCAGCCAGGGCAGCGTCGGACCCTGCACGAGGGTGTAGACGACGACCAGGATGAAGACGATGTTGAAGATGCGGCGGCTGCCGTCGACGCCCTGCACCATCGGGATGGTCGCCAGGATGATCGGCACCGCGCCGCGCAGCCCGGCCCAGGACATCAGGGCCTGTTCCTGCCAGGGGACTCTGAGGGGTTTGAGGCAGACCAGCACGCTGAGGGGGCGCGCGACCATGGTGAGCGCCAGGCCGATGACCAGGGCGGGCCAGACGTCGTCGCCGAGTTCGTGCGGGGTGACCAGCAGGCCGAGCAGGACGAACATGCCGATCTGGGCGATCCAGCCGAGTCCTTCGGCGAACCCGCGGGTGGCGGGCCAGTGCGGCAGTTTGGCGTTGCCCATCACCATCGCGGCGAGGTAGACGCCGAGGAAGCCGCTGCCGTGCGCCAGGGCGCCCGCGGCGTACGCGGTGACGGCGATGGCCATGACGGCGATCGGGTAGAGACCGGAGGCGGGCAGCGCGACGTGCCGCAGTCCCCAGGAGCCGAGCAGGCCCACCGTGAGGCCGATGGCCGCGCCGATGGCCAGCTCCAGTGCTATCTCGCCGATCAGGACGTACCAGTGCTCCACCGGGCCCGCGGTGGAGAAGGCGACCACCAGGATGACGACGGGGGCGTCGTTGAAGCCGGACTCGGCCTCCAGGATGCCCGTCACGCGGGAGGGGAGCGGGATGCGGCGCAGCACGGAGAAGACGGCCGCCGCGTCCGTCGAGGAGACGACCGCGCCGATGATCAGGGCCTGCCGCCACTCGAGGTCGACCAGGTAGTGCGCGGCCGTCGCGGTGATCCCGACGCTCACCGCGACCCCGACCAGTGCCAGTGCGGAGGCGGCCGGCAGGGCCGGCTTGACCTCCTTCCACTTCGTGCCGAGGCCGCCCTCGGCGAGGATCACGACGAGGGCCGCGTATCCGATGACCTGGGTCAGTTCGGCGTTGGCGAAGTGGATGCCGACGCCGTCCTGGCCCATGGCGATGCCGATCCCCAGGTACACGAGCAGGCTGGGGAGCCCGCTGCGCGAGGAGATCCGGACCGCGGCCACGGCCACGAGCAGGACGAGCGAGCAGACGAGCAGAATCTGGTTGAGGTGGTGGACAGTCAGCGGCCGTTCCCTTCCCTGGCTGCCGCGCGGCCCGCGCGGCAGCTCACGTACACAGGACACGGAGTCATGCGGCTCCGCACCCAAGTACTTCGTTACCTTACCTAACTCTTGACGATTCCTTGACGCTCATGGGTGCACGATCGAACATCCTTCCGCGCCAGTACCCCCATCCGCGTCAAGGCGGGCCGGGCCCTGCGCCTATGGTTGCTCCATTGCTCGGTCATAAGCTCAGCCCGCCTGCCGCTCGCGTTAGGACAGCAAGGACAGCGATGCCCCCCAACACCACCGCCTCAACGGGTCAGCAGCCCGGCAAGTCCGGCAGGAAGAAGGGGCGCAAGGGCCGTCTGTTCGTCCTCGTCCTGGTGCTGGCCATCGTCGGAGGCGTCGCGTACGGGGGGTACTGGTCCGTCAGCACCGTCCGCGCGTCGTTCCCGCAGACGAAGGGCAGCCTCACGCTCGACGGTCTGTCAGGACCCGTCGACGTCAAGCGGGACGGCTACGGCATCCCGCAGATCTACGCCTCGTCGGACGCCGACCTGTTCATGGCGCAGGGCTATGTGCAGGCCCAGGACCGGTTCTACGAGATGGACGTGCGCCGGCACATGACCGCCGGGCGCCTGTCGGAGATGTTCGGCAAGGGCCAGGTCAAGAACGACGAGTTCCTGCGCACCCTGGGCTGGGACCGGGTGGCGCAGAAGGAGTACGACACCAAGCTGTCGGCCGCCACGAAGAAGAACCTCCAGGCGTACGCCGAGGGGGTCAACGCCTACCTCGGCGGCAAGGACGGCAAGGACATCTCCCTGGAGTACGCCGCCCTGGGTCTCACCAACGACTACAAGCCCCAGAAGTGGACGCCGGTCGACTCCGTCGCCTGGCTGAAGGCGATGGCCTGGGACCTGCGCGGCAACATGCAGGACGAGATCGACCGCGCCCTGATGACCAGCAGGCTCGGCCCGAAGCAGATCAAGGACCTCTACCCGGACTATCCCTACGGCCGCAACAAGGCGATCGTCCAGGAGGGCCAGTACGACGAGCTGACCAAGACGTTCCAGCAGAGCGGCACCACCAACACCGCCGTGGGGACCGGAACCGGGACCGGCACGGGGACCGGAACCGGCACGGGAACAGGGACCGGGACGGGAACAGGGACCGGAACCGGGACGGGAACGTCCGGCACCGCCGGCGGGGTCGCCCAGGGCTCGACGGTGTCCGCCGGGACCTCGGCCCTGGAGAGCCAGCTCTCCGGCCTCTACAACGTCCTGGACGACCTTCCCACCGCCGTCGGGGTGAACGGCCAGGGCATCGGCTCCAACTCCTGGGTCGTCTCCGGGAAGCACACCATCACCGGCAAGCCGCTGCTGGCCAACGACCCGCACCTGTCGGCCTCGCTGCCGTCCGTCTGGTACCAGATGGGCCTGCACTGCCGGTCGGTCTCCAGCTCGTGCCAGTACGACGTCAGCGGCTACACGTTTGCCGGGATGCCCGGTGTGATCATCGGGCACAACCAGAACATCGCCTGGGGCATGACCAACTCCGGGGTCGACGTCAGCGACCTGTACCTGGAGAAGTTCAGCGGCGAGGGCTACCTCTACGACGACAAGGTGAAGCCGTTCACCACCCGCGACGAGACCATCAAGGTCGCGGGCGGCGCCGCCAAGAAGATCGTCGTCCGCGAGACCAACAACGGCCCGCTGCTCTCCGACCGCGACGACGAACTCGTCAAGGTCGGCAAGAAGGCCACCGTCGGCTCCGACGCGCCCGACCGCGGTGACGGCTACGGCATCGCGCTGCGCTGGACCGCGCTCCAGCCCGGCACCTCCATGGACGCCGTCTTCGCCATCGACAAGGCGAAGGACTGGACGGAGTTCCGCGGCGCCGCCGCCCTGTTCGACGTGCCGTCGCAGAACCTGATCTACGCCGACACCAAGGGCCACATCGGCTACACGCTGCCCGGGAAGATCCCCACCCGCGCGGACGGCGACGACGGTTCGCTGCCCGCGCCCGGCTGGGACTCGAAGTACCGCTGGACCGGCTACATCGCGCAGGACGAACTGCCCTACGAGTACGACCCCGCGCGCGGCTACATCGTCACCGCCAACCAGGCCGTCGTCGACGAGGACTCCTACCCGTACACGCTCACCACGGACTGGGGCTACGGCACCCGCAGCCAGCGGATCACCGACCTGATCGAGTCCAAGATCAAGGGCGACGGCAAGATCTCCACCGACGACATGCGCCAGATGCAGCTCGACAACAGCAGCGAGATCGCCAAGCTGCTCGTGCCCAAGCTGCTGAAGCTCGACGTCAAGGACAAGGACGTCAGGCAGGCGCAGGAGCTCCTGGAGGGCTGGGACTACACCCAGGACGCCGACTCGGCGGCGGCCGCGTACTTCAACGCCGTCTGGCGCAACATCGTCAAGCTCGCCTTCGGCAACAAGCTGCCCAAGGAGCTGCGGGTCAAGGGCCAGTGCCTGTGGGTCGACCCGGTCAACACGACCGGGCCCGTCGACCCCACCGAGAAGGTCCGCGAGTGCGGCCAGCGCGACGCCGAGCAGGCCCAGCCCGACGGCGGCGACCGCTGGTTCGAGGTGGTGCGCACCCTCATGAACGACGAGGACAGCGGCTGGTGGACGACGCCGAAGTCCGGCACCCGGCCCAAGGCCGACAACCGTGACGAGCTGTTCGCGCGCGCCATGACCGACGCCCGCTGGGAGCTGACCGCCAAGCTCGGCAAGGACATCGACACCTGGAGCTGGGGCCGGCTGCACCGGCTGTTCCTGAAGAACCAGACCCTCGGCACCGAGGGCCCGAGTCTCCTCAAGTACGTCCTCAACCGCGGCCCCTGGAAGCTCAGCGGCGGCGAGGCGACCGTCAACGCCAGCGGCTGGAACGCGGCCGGCGGCTACGGGGTGGTGTGGGTGCCGTCGATGCGCATGGTCGTCAACCTCGGCGACCTCGACAAGTCGAAGTGGATCAACCTCACCGGCGCCTCCGGGCACGCCTACAGCGCGCACTACACCGACCAGACCGACAAGTGGGCCGACGGCGAGCTGCTGCCGTGGTCGTTCTCGGGCGCGGCGGTCGACAAGGGCACGAGCGACACGCTGGTGCTCAAGCCGTGACCCTCTGAGGCACGCACCACCCTTTAAGGGCCCTCCACGCGCGCGTGGAGGGCCCTCACGGCGTCTCAGGGGCTCGGCGGGAACCTGCGCACGCCCTCCGGCGTCACCACCGCCTGCACGGGCCGGTCGTGGGCCTCCTCGGGGACGTGCTCGACGACCTCGGGGCCGTACAGCAGCACCAGCAGCGCGGGACGGGCGCCCGCGCGCTCCAGGCGGGCCAGGACGCGGTCGTAGGAGCCGCCGCCGCGCCCCAGCCGCATCCCGCGCCCGTCCACCGCGAGCCCCGGCAGCAGCACGACGTCGGCCTCGGTGACCGCGTCGGGGCCGAGCCGGTCGCCGGCCGGTTCGAACAGGGAGAGCCGGCCGTCGTGCCGCACCCGCGCGAGGGAGCCCTCGCCGGTGTAGAGGCCCCAGTCGAGGTCGTTGTCGGGCAGCAGCGCGGGCAGCAGGACCCGCACGCCCCGCGCGCGCAGCGCGTCCAGGAGCGTGAGGGTGCCCGGTTCGCTCCCGACGGAGACATACGCGGCCACCGTGCGCGCGGCGGCCAGTTCGGGCAGCGCGAGCGCCCGCGCGGCCAGCGCGGTCGCGGCCTCGCGCACGTCATCGGCCGTCAACCTGCTTCTCACCGCGAGGAGTCCTCGTCGCAACAATCGCTTGTCAGGCTCGTCCCCTGAACCCTGGTCAGGCACTGTTCCCACCGCTTCCTCTCCTCTGCGCTCATATGAGAGCAAAATAACCGGAGCCTCAGATTCCCTCTCAAGGCACCGGATAAGGTTGCGGACATGACTCAGTCCCACCCCAGGATCAGCAAGGCTGTCATCCCCGCGGCCGGCCTCGGCACCCGGTTCCTGCCGGCCACCAAGGCCACGCCCAAGGAGATGCTGCCGGTCGTCGACAAGCCGGCGATCCAGTACGTGGTCGAGGAGGCCGTGTCGGCGGGGCTCGACGACGTCCTGATGATCACGGGACGCAACAAGCGCCCCCTGGAGGACCACTTCGACCGCAACTACGAGCTGGAGTCGGCCCTTCAGAAGAAGGGCGACGCGAGCAGGCTCGCCAAGGTCCAGGAGTCCAGCGACCTCGCCACCATGCACTACGTGCGCCAGGGCGACCCCAAGGGGCTCGGCCACGCCGTGCTGTGCGCCGCCCCGCACGTCGGCCACGAGCCCTTCGCCGTCCTGCTCGGCGACGACCTGATCGACCCCCGCGACCCGCTGCTCGCCCGCATGGTCGAGGTCCAGGAGCGGCACGGCGGCAGCGTCATCGCCCTCATGGAGGTCGCGCCCGAGCAGATCCACCTCTACGGCTGCGCCGCCGTCGAGCGCACCGAGGACGGCGACGTCGTCAAGGTGACCGGGATGGTCGAGAAGCCCGAACCCGCCGACGCGCCCTCGAACTACGCGATCATCGGCCGCTACGTCCTCGACCCGCACGTCTTCGACATACTGCGCACCACCGAGCCCGGCCGCGGCGGCGAGATCCAGCTCACCGACGCCCTCCAGCAGCTCGCCCAGGACGAGAAGGTCGGCGGACCCGTGCACGGCGTCGTCTTCACCGGCCGCCGCTATGACACCGGCGACCGCGGCGACTATCTGCGTGCCATTGTCAGACTCGCGTGCGAACGTGAAGACCTGGGACCGGACTTCCGGACCTGGCTCCGCAGTTACGTAGCCGAGGAGATGTAGCGAGTTGAGCAGCGCCGCGCCCCGCCCCGCCGACCCGGACCACCTGTGGTCGGTGGAGGAGCACCTGGAGGACGTCCTCGCCACGGTCCGCCCCCTCGAACCCATCGAGCTGAACCTCCTCGACGCCCAGGGCTGCGTCCTCGTCGAGGACATCACGGTGGCGGTCTCGCTGCCGCCGTTCGACAACAGCTCGATGGACGGGTACGCGGTACGGGTCGCCGACGTCGCGGGCGCGAGCGAGGAGTTCCCCGCCGTCCTCGAGGTCGTCGGGGACATCGCGGCCGGCCTCGCCTCCTCCCTGCGGGTCGGCCCCGGGCAGGCCGCGCGCATCATGACCGGCGCCCCGATGCCGCCCGGCGCCGAGGCCGTCGTCCCCGTGGAGTGGACCGACGGAGGGCTCGGCGAGGGACCCGTCACCGGGATGCCGGCCCACAGCCTCGTCCCCGAGGGCGCCCAGGGGCAGGTGCAGGTGCACCGGGCGGCCGAGGCGGGCGCGCACATCCGCGCGCGGGGCGGCGACGCACGCTCAGGCGACCGCGCCCTCGACGCCGGCACGGTCCTCGGCCCGCCGCAGATCGCGCTGCTCGCCGCGATCGGCCGCGGCACCGTCAAGGTCCGCCCGCGCCCGCGCGTGGTCGTGCTGTCCACCGGCAGCGAACTGGTCCAGCCCGACGAGGCGCTCGCCGACGGCCAGATCTACGACTCCAACAGCTTCGCCCTCACCGCCTGCGCCCGTGACGCCGGCGCCATCGCCTACCGGGTCGGCGCCGTCCCCGACGACGCCGAGACGCTCCGCTCCACCATCGAGGACCAACTCGTGCGCGCCGACCTCATGGTGACCACCGGCGGGGTGAGCGTCGGCGCCTACGACGTCGTCAAGGAGGCGCTGTCGCACGTCGGCGACGAGGACGAACCCGGCAGCGGCGTCGAGTTCCGCAAGCTCGCCATGCAGCCGGGCAAGCCCCAGGGCTTCGGCACCATCGGCCCCGACCACACCCCGCTGCTCGCCCTGCCGGGCAACCCGGTCTCCTCCTACGTCTCCTTCGAGCTGTTCGTGCGCCCCGCGATCCGCACCCTGATGGGGCTCGACGACGTCCACCGCCCGAGAACCCGCGCGCGCCTCGTCGCCGACAAGGCGCTCACCTCGCCCGCGGGCCGCAGGCAGTTCCTGCGCGCCACCGTCTCCGACGGCTCCGTACGCCCCGTCGGTGGCGCCGGATCGCACCTGGTCGCGGCCCTCGCGCAGGCCGACGCGCTGATCGTCGTCCCCGAGGACGTGGAGTCCGTGGAGCCGGGCACCGAGGTCGAGGTGGTCCTGCTCGGCTGAGCCCCGCGCGCGCGACGCCGGTCGGCCGGTCCTGGTCCGGTGCGCGCGCCGAGTTGGCGGTACCGTGTCGCGCACAACAGGCCAGGACCGGGAGCGCCACACGTCATGAGCACGCAGGACCGACTGACCCACATCGACGCCGCCGGGGCCGCCCGCATGGTCGACGTATCCGGGAAGGACGTGACCGCGCGCACCGCCCGTGCCAGCGGCCGGGTGCTCGTCTCACCCCGGGTGATCGAACTGCTGCGCGGTGACGGCGTCCCCAAGGGCGACGCGCTCGCCACCGCGCGCATCGCGGGCATCATGGGCGCCAAACGCACCCCCGAGCTGATCCCGCTCTGCCACCCGCTGTCGGTCTCCGGCGTGACGGTGGACCTCTCGGTCGCCGACGACGCCGTGGAGATCCTCGCCACCGTCAGGACCACCGACCGCACCGGCGTCGAGATGGAGGCGCTCACCGCGGTCTCCGTCGCCGCGCTCACCGTGATCGACATGGTCAAGGCGGTCGACAAGGCGGCGGTCGTCACCGACGTGCGCGTCGAGGAGAAGACGGGCGGCGCGTCGGGCGACTGGAGCAGGGCATGAGCGCCGCGCCCTACCGCGCGCTGGTCGTGACCGCCTCCAACCGGGCCGCGGCCGGCGTCTACGAGGACAGGGGCGGGCCGCTCGTCGCCGCGGGACTCGAAGGACTCGGGTTCACCGTCGACGGGCCCCGGGTCGTCGCCGACGGCGACCCCGTGGAGGCCGAGCTGCGCGCCGGCGCGCACGCCGGGTACGACGTCGTCGTCACCACCGGCGGCACCGGCGTCTCGCCCACCGACCGCACGCCGGAGGCCACCCGCCGGGTCGTCGACTACGAGGTGCCCGGCATCCCCGAGGCGATCAGGGCGTACGGACGCGAGAAGGTGCCCACCGCGGCGCTCTCCCGCGGTCTCGCCGGAGTCGCGGGCCGCACCCTGATCGTCAACCTGCCAGGATCCACCGGCGGGGTGAAGGACGGTCTCGCCGTCCTGGAGCCCCTGCTGCTGCACGCCGTGGACCAGCTCCGCGGCGGCGACCACCCGAGACCCGGCGCCATCCGTGGGGGTGCGAGCTGAACAGCCCGTCCTGGCCGGTCGTGCTCGCGGACGGCGACCTCGTCCTGCGGCCGATAAAGCTGCGCGACCAGCGCCCCTGGCGCGAGGTCAACCGGCGCAACCGCGACTGGCTGCGCCCCTGGGAGGCGACGATCCCGCCGCCCACCCCCAGCGGGCCGATCGCCCACCGGCCGACCTACCGTCAGATGGTCAGGCACCTGCGCTCCGAGGCGAACGCCGGCCGGATGCTGCCGTTCGTCATCGAGTACCAGGGGCGCCTGGTCGGGCAGTTGACCGTCGCCGGGATCACCTGGGGCTCCATGTGCTCGGGGCACGTCGGCTACTGGGTGGACGAGTCGGTCGCCGGACGCGGGGTGATGCCGGCGTCCGTGGCGCTCGTCGTCGACCACTGTTTCCGAACCGTCGGACTGCACCGCATCGAGGTCTGCATTCGCCCCGAGAACCGGCCGAGCCGCCGGGTGGTGGAGAAACTCGGATTCCGGGAGGAGGGGCTGCGGCCCCGATATCTCCACATCGACGGCGCCTGGCGCGACCACCTGGTGTACGCGCTCACCGCGGAGGAGGTCCCCGACGGCCTGCTGAACCGCTGGCACCGGGCCCGTTCCCGGCGGACGTCGCAGGACTCCGCGCCGAACACCTCGCCCCACACCCCGGGCAATCCCACCTAGCGAATTAATTGAATAAGTGTTCGAAATTGACCGGCCGACGACCGCCCTGGGGCATTGAATTCGTCACCTCGGCGGGCTGCTGATCGCATCGATCACAAAAAAAGTTCGAAATATCAGCCAGATCGTGCGACACACCGGCTCAATTGGCGGATGGCCTCACACAAACCCCTCTACGGTGTGAGACGTGAGCAGCAGCGGCCTCATCTACGCAGTCATTGTCGGGGCCTGGGCCGCCTACTTGGTGCCGATGTGGCTCCGTAGGCAGGACGAGCTGAACGAGGCCCGTCCGACGGAACGCTTCAGCACTGCCATCCGGTTGCTGTCCGGACGGGCGGGGATGGAGCGCCGGTACGCCAAGGACCTGCGTGCGCGCTCCGCCGACGAGGGGGAGCACGACACGTCCGACCCGGACGCCGCCACCGACGCGGTGGACGTCCGGGCCTTCGCCATGCCCCCGGCCTCGCCGCGCGTCCGCGCCGAGGTGCGCGGTGACGCGCGGGGCGAGTCCCGCGGCGAGGGGCGCGCGCAGACGGCGGGGCGTACGCCCCCGGCGCGCGATCACTCGCAGCGCGACCACGCGTCCCGTGAGCACGCGTCCCGTGAGCACGCTCCCCGCGACCACGCATCCCGTGAGCACGCGTCCCGTGAGCACGGCGGCAACGCCTCCGAGCCGGAACCGGCCGCGGGCCACGCGCCCGCTGCCACCGCCGATCAGGCGTCGGCGCATCCCGGGAACCAGGTGCCGCAACCGGCCGCGCAGGCCGGCCCGCAGGCGCAGGCCGCCCCGGGCGTCCCGCACCCGGGCAGGTCCGCCCGGCGCACGCCCGCGGCCGACGCCGCCGCCGCGCGCGCCCGGCGGGTGAAGGTGCTCGCGCGCCGCCGGCGGACCACCATGATGCTCTTCATCGCCTTCACCTGCGGCGCGATCGTCGCCGCCGTCGGCGGGCTCGCCTTCCTCTGGGCGCCCGGCGTGCCCGCCGTGCTGCTCAGCACGTACATCGCGCATCTGCGCTCGCAGGAGCGCCGTCGCTTCGCCTACCAGATGGACCGCAGGCAGGCCGAGGCCGCGGCGCAGCGGCTGCGGGAGCGGCAGCGGCAGCCGCGCCGCCGCGCGGTCGTCGAGGCGGACGTCGACGAGCCGGAGGATGCCCCAGAGCAGCAGACCGATCCCGGGCTCTCGGCGCTGGCCGCCGACCGGCGGGCGCTGGTGGAGCAGACCGACCACGCCGAGTGGGTCGACCAGCAGCGGGAGCGGCAGCGCAGGCCGGGGCACGGGGACAGCTGGGACCCGGTGCCGGTGCCGCTGCCGACGTACGTGACCGCGCCGGTGGCGCCGCGGGCCACCGCGGACGTCGACCTCGGGGCGCCCGACGCGTGGAGTTCGGCGCGCTCCAGCGCCGTCGCGCCCGAGCAGGAGGCGGACGCCGACGCCGAGGAGCCTGGCGGGGAGCCCGAGGACGGTGCCGAGGAGAAGGCCGAGGGCGGTGACCGCAGCGACGCGCGGCGGGCGGCGTCCGCGCGGCGTGCCCGGGAGCGCGGCCGCACCCCGCTGTTCGACCAGTACGAGGACGGCGACCGGCCGCGCGCGGCCAACGAGTAGCGGCTCGCCCCTCCCACCTGTGGCGCGGCCCGTCGTGCGGGCGGGAACGGATTTCCAAGCACGCTGGGCGGGGTGCTAGAGTTTCACTCGTTGCAAGGGCCTGTGGCGCAGTCCGGTAGCGCACCTCGTTCGCATCGAGGGGGCCAGGGGTTCGAATCCCCTCAGGTCCACCGCAACAACTCTCCGGAGAAATCCGGGGGAGTTGACGAGATCCCGTCCGATCGGAAGATCGGGCGGGATCTTCGCTGTGTGCCCGGTGCTCCCGCCCGCGCGGGTGAGGGTGCGTCAGGGCGGGAGACCGGGCGGCGGCTCGTCGGCGGCCTGGGGGCGCTCAGCGGGTCAGGGGCTTCGCGAAGCAGCGGCTCGACTCGTGGTGGCGGTAGTAGCCGAACTTCTCGCAGGGCTCGTAGCCGCTGGACGTGTACAGGGCGATCGCCTCCGGCTGCTTGGTGCCGGTCTCCAGGACCATCCGGAGCCGGCCGGCGGCGCGGGCGTCGTCCTCCAGGGCGCTCAGGATGCGGCGGGCCAGACCCCGGCCGCGCATCCCGGCGCTGACGTACATGCGCTTCAGTTCGGCGTCGCCGTCGAGGTTGCCCTCCGCGTTGGCGTCCTGGGAGCGCCAGCCGCCGGTGGCGACCGGGCAGCCGGACGCGTCGTAGGCGATGAGGTAGACGCCGTTCGGGGGCGCGAAGTCGGTGGCGGCCAGGATCGTGGCGTCACCGCCGTCGCCGTAGCGGACGTGGTACTCGGCCTGGACCTCGTCGTTCAGCTTCACGGCGTCGGGGTGGTCGAACGGCACCGGGCGTATATTCATGCTGGGCATCGTACTTCTATGCGGAGGTGGACGGATGGTTCGTCCAGTGTGCCGGTATCGTGCCCGGGTGCTGACTGTGACCACGGTGAATGTGAACGGACTGCGGGCCGCCGCGAAGAAGGGCTTCGTGGAGTGGCTCGCCGAGACCTCCTCGGACGTGCTCTGCCTCCAGGAGGTGCGGGCCGAACCGGGGCAACTGCCCGCGGGGGTGCGGGAGCCCGACGGCTGGCACGTCGTGCACGCCCCGGCCGCGGCGAAGGGGCGCGCGGGCGTCTCCCTCTACACCCGCAGGGAGCCGGACCGGGTGCGGATCGGGTTCGGGTCGGACGAGTTCGACGCGAGCGGACGGTACGTCGAGGCCGACCTGCCCGGTGTCACCGTCGCCTCCCTCTATCTGCCCTCCGGTGAGGTCGGCACCGAGCGGCAGGACGAGAAGCTGCGCTTCATGGGCGAGTTCCACGCCTATCTGAAGGAGCTGCGTGAGCGGGCCGCCGCCGACGGGCGCGAGGTGGTCGTCTGCGGCGACTGGAACATCGCCCACCAGGAGGCCGACCTCAAGAACTGGCGCGGCAACGTGAAGAACTCCGGGTTCCTGCCCGAGGAGCGCGCGTGGCTCGGCCGGGTCCTCGACGCGGAGGACGGCGGCTACGTCGACGTCGTCCGCGCGCTGCACCCCGACGGGGAGGGGCCCTACTCCTGGTGGTCGTACCGGGGGCGGGCCTTCGACAACGACGCCGGCTGGCGCATCGACTACCAGATCGCCACCCCCGGGCTCGCGGAAGGCGCCGTCAAGGCGGTCGTGGAGCGCGCGGCCACGCACGCCGAGCGCTGGTCCGACCACGCGCCCGTGACCGTCGTCTACGAGCGGTGAAGCGGTAGCGGGCGGACGCGGCAGGGCCGGCGCTAGCCGCGTCGTCGCACCTCGCGGTCGAGGGCCAGGCTCAGTTCCGCCTCCACCACGCTGCGGGCCAGCGGGCGCAGGCGGTGCAGGTCCTCCCTGGCCGCGTGGCGCAGGATCAGGGTGGTGAAGAGGTCGGCCAGGGACTCCGTGTGGCGGCGGACCTCGGCGCCCGCCGCCAGGACGTCCGCCAGCGGGATGCCCTCGCGGACCAGGGCCGACGACACGTCGAGCAGCCGTCGGCTGATGTGGACGATCTCGTCGCCGTCCGTGCCCAGGTAGCCGAGGTCCATCGCGGCGGCCAGGTTCTCCGGGGTGACCTCGCCCTCGAAGCGGGCGGCGAGTTCCTCGGGGGTGAGGCGGACCGGCTCCTCCTCGGTCGGGGAGTCGACGCCGATCAGGTCGGCGACGTCCCTGCCGTGGTCGAGGGCGTCGGCGAGTTCGGCGATGCCGCTGAGGGTGTGGCCGCGCTCCAGCAGGGCCGCGATCGTGCGCAGCCGGGCCAGGTGGTGGTCGTCGTACCAGGCGATGCGGCCTTCGCGGCGGGGTGGCGGGATCAGTTTGCGTTCGCGGTAGAAGCGCAGGGTGCGCACGGTGATGCCGGCCAGCCTAGCCAGCTCCTCCATGCGGTACTCGCGTCGTCCTCCGTCGTCTTCTGCCACGTCGGCACCTTACGTTGTACCGCCGGTAACTTTCCTTCCCCCGCCCCCTACCCATCGGTAGGGAGCTGCTCTACGCTCCCATTGCGCCAGTGTTCACTGGCAGAGTCCCAGCGGCGATGCGATGCGTGGAGGCTTCGGGATGGCCCAGCAGGAGCGGGAAGAACAACGCGGCACCGAACATGTCAGGGTGGCCGTCATCGGATCCGGGTTCGGCGGGCTCGGGGCCGCCGTGCGGCTGCGGCGCGAGGGCGTCACCGACTTCGTCGTCCTGGAGCGGGCCGACAGCGTCGGCGGCACCTGGCGCGACAACAGCTATCCGGGGTGCGCCTGCGACGTGCCCTCGCACCTGTACTCGTTCTCGTTCGCGCCGCACTCCCAGTGGCCGCGCACCTTCTCGGGGCAGGAGCACATCCGCGCCTACCTGGAGCACGTCACCGACGTCTTCCGGCTCCGCCCGCACCTGCGCTTCGGCGCCGAGGTCACGCTGATGACCTGGGACGCCGAGCGGCTGCGCTGGGACATCGAGACCACCTCGGGCCGCTACACCGCCGACCTCGTCGTCTCCGCCACCGGCCCGCTCTCCGACCCCAAGGTCCCCGACGTCCCCGGGCTCGACTCCTTCCCCGGCAAGGTCTTCCACTCGGCCCGCTGGGACCACGGCTACGACCTGCGCGGCAAGCGGGTCGCCATGGTCGGCACCGGCGCCTCCGCCATCCAGATCGTCCCGGCGATCCAGCCCGACGTCTCCCGGCTCACCCTCTTCCAGCGCACCCCGCCCTGGGTGATGCCCCGGGTCGACCGGCGCATCACGGGCGCCGAGCGCGCCCTGCACCGGGCGCTGCCCGTCACCGGCCGGATGCGCCGCGGACTGCTGTGGGGCATCAGGGAGTTGCAGGTCCAGGCGTTCACCAAGCACCCCGACGAGCTGGGCTTCGTCGAGCAGTTGGCCAAGCGCAACATGGCCCGCGCCATCAAGGACCCCGCCCTGCGCGCCACGTTGACCCCCGACTACCGGATCGGCTGCAAGCGCATCCTGCTCTCCAGCACCTACTATCCGGCGCTCGCCCGGCCCAACGTGGACGTCGTCGCCGCCGGGCTCGCCGAGGTGCGCGGGTCGACCGTCGTCGCCGCCGACGGCACCGAGGCCGAGGTCGACGCGATCATCTTCGGCACCGGCTTCCACGTCACCGACATGCCCATCGCCCAGCGGGTGGTCGGGGTCGGGGGCCGGACCCTGGCTGAGGCGTGGAGCGGCGGGATGGAGGCGCTGCGCGGGGCGTCGGCCGCCGGCTTCCCCAACTGGATGACCGTCATCGGGCCCAACACCGGCCTCGGCAACTCCTCCATGATCCTCATGATCGAGTCCCAGCTGAACTACCTCGCCGACTACGTCCGCCAACTCGACGTCCTCGGCGGCCGGGTGGCCCTCGACGCCCGGCCGAGCGCCGTGCACGCCTGGAACCGGCGGGTGCAGCGGCGGATGGAGCGCACGGTGTGGAACACCGGCGGCTGCACCAGCTGGTACCTCGACGCGAACGGCCGCAACACCACCGTCTGGCCGGGCACCACCACCGAGTTCCGGCGCGCGACGCGGAGCGTGGACCTCGCCGAGTACGAGGTGCTGCGGCCCGCGGCCGCCACCGCGGCCCCCTTGGACGAGAAGCGCGAGGTGTCCGCGTGAGCAGGCCCGGCCACGTCGCCGCCGGCCCCTACGCGCCGCCCGTCCCGGCCCGCGCCCTCACCGCGGTCTCCGCCGACGGCACCCGGCTGCACGTCGAGGTGCACGGCCCGGATGACGCGCCCGCCGTCGTCCTCTCGCACGGCTGGACCTGCTCGACGGCCTTCTGGGCGGCGCAGATCCGCGATCTCGCCGCCGACCACCGCGTCGTCGCCTACGACCAGCGCGGCCACGGACGCACCCCCGCGAGCCCCGCCTGCACCACCGACGCCCTCGCCGACGACCTCGAAGCCGTCCTCGCGGCCACCCTCGCCCCCGGTGAGAAGGCGGTCATCGCCGGGCACTCGATGGGCGGCATGACCATCCTGGCCGCCGCCGCCCGCCCCGGGTTCCGCGAGCACGCGGCCGCCGTCCTGCTGTGCAGCACCGGTTCCTCGCGGCTGGTCGCCGAGTCGACCGTGGTGCCGCTCCGCCCCGGACCGCTCAGGACCGGCCTGACCCGGCGCATCCTCGGCTCGCGGGCCCCGCTCGGGCCGGTCACTCCGGTGGCCCGCCGGATACTGCGCTACGGGACGATGGGACCGGGCGCCGCGCCGCACATGGTCGAGGCGTGCGCACGGATCGTGCACGGCTGCCCCACCCGGGTGCGGCACGCCTGGTCGAAGGTGCTCGACACCCTCGAACTCGACCACAACATAGGCGAGTTGCGGGTGCCGACGGCGGTCGTCGTGGGCACCGCCGACCGGCTCACCCCACCGGTGCACGCCCGCTCGCTCATCGCCGCGCTGCCCGTCTGCGTGGGCGGCACCGAGCTGACCGGCGTCGGCCACATGACCCCGGTGGAGGCGCCCGAGGTGGTCACCGCGCGGATCAGGGAACTCGTCACCGGGTACGGCACGCGCACGACAGGCTCCACGGACGTGACGATCAAGGAGGGCGCATGAGCAGGGTCGGACTCGAAGGACAGGTGGCCGTGGTCACCGGCGCGGCGCGCGGGGTCGGTGAGCTGCTCGCCCGCAAGCTGTCGGCGCGCGGCGCGAAGGTGGCGCTGGTCGGCCTCGAGCCGGACGCCCTCAAGGAGGTCGCCGGGCGGCTGCACGGCGACAGCGGCCACTGGTACGCCGACGTCACCGACCAGGAGGCGATGACGCGGGTGGCCCGCGAGGTCAAGGAGCGGTTCGGGAAGATCGACCTCGTGGTCGCCAACGCCGGGGTGGCGACCGGCGGTCCGTTCGTCGACTCCGATCCGGACGCCTGGCGCCGGGTGATCGAGGTCAACCTCATCGGCTCGGCCGTGACCGGCCGCGCCTTCCTGCCGCATCTCGTCGCGAGCCGCGGCTACTTGCTCCAGATCGCCTCCCTCGCCGCGCTCACCCCGGCCCCGATGATGAGCGCGTACTGCGCCTCCAAGTCGGGTGTGGAGGCGTACGCGCACAGCCTGCGCGCCGAGGTCGGCCACAAGGGCGTGCGGGTCGGCGTCGGTTACCTGTCGTGGACCGACACCGACATGGTGCGCGGCGCCGACCAGGACGACGTGATGCGGGAGTTGAGGCAGCGGCTGCCGTGGCCGTCGAACAAGACGTACCCGCTGGGGCCCGCGGTGGACCGGCTGGTGGACGGCATCGAGCGGCGGGCCGCACATGTCTACGGGCAGTGGTGGCTGCGCGGGATGCAGGGGGTGCGCGGCGCCCTGCCCGGCCTCATCGGGACCGTCGGGCAGCGCGAGATGCGGCGGTTCGGGGCGCGGCTCGACGGGATGCGGGTCGGGCTCGTGGGCGCGGGCGGCGCGGCCGACGAGGAGGCGCGTCACGCACCGTGAGGGGTCGAGATGCGGAGGGTGAGCGGTCGTGTGAATCTGGTCGAGGCCCCACCGAGGGCCACGGACCCCCCTCACCACGGGAGTGAACCCACATGGGTATGAAGGACCAGTTCCAGCAGAAGGCCGACGAGCTCAAGGACCGGGCCGAGCGCACCGGACAGCGCGGGGACGAGGCGCAGGAGCGCGCCCGGCACCAGGAGCAGGGCCAGGGCCAGGCCCAGCGCCAGGGGCAGGCTCAGGGCCAGGGCCAGGCTCAGCGGCAGGGGCAGGACGCCCGGGAGTCCGGCCGTCCGCACCGCGAGGACGACGGGCAGCAGATCCGCGACCGCCGGCCCGAGCGGGCCGCAGGCGCCTGACGGCGCCGTCCTGAAGCGCGAGGGGCGCCCCTGACGAGGGGCGCCCCTCGCGCCGTGCCCGCAGGGGCCGGCGCCGGCGAGCGGCAGGGCGACGGCCGTCCCGGTCGTCGCTCAGGTCGTCGTGCGTGGGGGGAGCGGGGGGCGGGAGCGGTCCGGGGTGGCCGAGTGGTCGGGCGGGGTGGCGGGCGGGGACAACTCCAGCAGGCGCAGGGCCAGTTCGACCGCGTCGTCGAGCTGGGCGTGCCGGCCCTCCGCCCAGTCGAGCGGGGTGCGCAGGGCCTCCAGGTCGGGGGCGACGCCGTGGTTCTCGACGCCCCATCCGTAGGCGTCGAACCAGGCCGCGTTCATCGGGACGGTGATGACGGAGCCGTCGCCGAGCCGGTGTCTGCCGGTCATGCCGACCACCCCGCCCCAGGTGCGCTGACCGACCACCGGGCCGAGTTGCAGCAGCTTGAAGGCGGCCGTGATCATGTCGCCGTCGGAGGAGGTCGCCTCGTCGGCGAGCGCCACCACCGGGCCCCGGGGCGCGTTGGAGGCGTAGGAGACCGGCTGGGCGTCGCGGGTCAGGTCCCAGCCCAGGATGGTGCGGGTCAGCTTCTCCACGACCAGTTCGCTGATGTGGCCGCCCGCGTTGCCCCGCACGTCCACGATCAGCGCGGGCCTCGACACCTCCATCCGCAGGTCGCGGTTGAACTGCGCCCAGCCCGAGCCGCCCATGTCGGGGATGTGCAGATAGCCGCACCGGCCGCCGCTCAACTCCCGTACCACCGCGCGGCGTTTGGCCACCCAGTCCTGGTAGCGCAGCGGCCGTTCGTCGACCAGCGGGACGACCGCGACCCGCCGGGCGAGCCGGGTCCCGCCCTCGGCGGGGACGAACGTCAGCTCCACCGTGGTGGCGCCCGCGCCGGCCAGCAGCGGGAAGGGTCCGGTCAGCGGGTCCACCGGCCGTCCGTCGACATGGGTGAGGACGGCGCCCTCCCGGATGCCGGTGCCGGCCAGCGGGGAGCGCGCCTTGGAGTCGGAGGACTCGCCCGGCAGGATCCGCGCGAGAGCCCAGCCGTCGTCCCTGCGAACGAAGTCGGCGCCGAGCAGGCCCTGGGCGCGCTGGTAGTGCGGCGGGCCCTCGTTGCGGCGGGCCGGGGTGACATAGGCGTGCGAGGTGCCGAGTTCGCCGAGGACCTCGCGCAGCAGGTCGGCGAACTCGTCGGGCGACGCGACCCGTTCGACCAGCGGACGGTACTGGTCGAGGACGGCGTCCCAGTCGATCCCGCACATCCCGGGGTCCCAGAAGTAGGCGCGGATGATCCGCCCGGCCTCCTCGTAGGACTGGCGCCACTCGGCGGGCGGGTCGACGTGGTGCAGGATGCGGCGCAGGTCGATCCAGACGGTGGTGTCGCTGTCGCCGATGTCGGTGGCGGGCACGGCGCGCGGTTCGTCGTCGTCGACCACGACGAGCCTGCTGCCGTCGCCGCTGATCTCGAACCAGTCGAGGTGGGCGACGAGTTCGGCCTTCTTCGCCTTGCTGATGCTGAAGTGTTCGAGGGTGGGCCGGCCGCTGGTGTCGGCGGGGTTGGCGAACGTCTCGCCGAGCGCGCCCGAGATCGGCCAGCGCAGCCAGACCAGGCCGCCGCCCGCGACCGGGCAGAGCGCCGAGTACTTGGAGGCGGTGACCGGGAACGGGGTGACCCGGCTCTCCAGGCCCTCCACCTCGACGATCACCGAGCCGTCGGCGCCCGGGTCGTCCGCCACCGGGTCGAGGCCGCCCGCGGCCGGCCTGCCCTCCGGGCTGAGCGCGAAGGGCGACGGGGTCGCCGACGACAGCGGCACCAGGTAGGGGCGGCAGCCGAGCGGGAACGACAGGTCGCCGGTGTGGACGTCGTAGACCGGGTCGAAGCCGCGCCAGGACAGGAACGCGAGATAGCGGCCGTCGCGGGTGAAGACCGGGTTCTCGTCCTCGAAGCGGCCGTTGGTGACGTCGACGATCAGCCGCTCGGCCTGCCCGGGGCCCGGCACCCGGGCCATCTTGATCTGGCGCAGGGAGCGGCCGATGCCCGGGTGCGACCAGGTCAGCCAGCCGCCGTCGGGGGAGAAGGCGAGGTCGCGGACCGGGCCGTTGACGGAGCGGATCAGCTCGGTGACCCGCCCGCCCGCCGGGTCCTCGGGGTTCTCGGTGGTGTCGAGGAGCAGCAGCCTGCCGTCGTGCGCGGCGACGGCGAGGCGTTCGCCGAGCGGGTCGGCGACCATCTCCAGGACCCGGCCCAGCTCGCCCGAGGCCAGCCGGCGCGGCGGCCGGTCGCCCGAGGCGCGCGGCAGATGGGCGATCTCGACGGCGTCCTCGCCCTCCGCGTCCGTCACATAGGCGATCTGGCCGACCGGGCCGAGCATCGCCGGGAGCCTGACCCGGACGCCGGGGGTGTCGCTGATGGTGCGGGCCGGGCCGTCCCGGTGGGTGAGCCAGTACAGGCTGCCGCGGACGACGACGGCGCTGGCCCGGCCGGTCTCGTCGACCGAGATGCCGTCCACGTGCTGCGCGGCCGGCACCTGGTAGGGGCGGCGGCCTGCCCGCGGGCCGCTCAGCCGTACGTCGATCCGGTGCGGCCGTGCGCCGGCGGACAGGTCGTCGACCAGCCAGAGGTCGCCCGCGCACTGGTAGACCACCCGGGTGCCGTCGCTCGCCGCGTGCCGGGCGTAGAAGGCGTCGTGGTCGGTGTGGCGGCGCAGGTCGGAGCCGTCGTGGGCGCAGGAGTAGAGGTTGCCGACGCCCTCGTGGTCGGAGAGGAACGCGATCCGGCCGCCGACGAACATCGGGGAGTGCAGATGGCCGGCGAGGTCGGGCAGCAGCCGTTCGCCGTGCAGCCACAGGCGGCCGGTGGCGCCGCCCCGGTAGCGCTTCCAGGCGGCCGGTTCGTGCGGCGGGGTGCCGGTGAGCAGCAGGGTGCGGCGCTCGCCCGCGAGGTCGGCGACCTGGATGTCGGAGACCGGGCCCCAGGGCAGCCGGCCGCCGGGGCCGCCGTCGAGGCAGACCTTGTGGGCCCAGGTGAAGTAGGAGAAGGGCTCGCCGTGCGAGGCGACGGCGAGGACCGCGCCCTCCGGGGTCCAGCCGCACACCCGGGTGTCGGCCGATCCCCAGTGGGTGAGCTGGCGTCCTGGTCCGCCGTCCACCGGCATCACGTGGATCTCCGGCACCAGGCTGCGCCAGCTCGTGTAGGCGAGGTGGCGGCCGTCGGGGGAGAGGCGGGGGTCGCCGGTCTTCGTGCGGTCGACGGTGAGCCGCCAGGCGCGGCGCGGGTCGTCGAGGGAGGTCAGCCAGAGGTCGTCCTCGGCCACGAAGCACAGCAGGTCGCCGCTGAGGTGGGGAAGGCGCAGGTAGCTCACCTCCCCATGTTTTTCCCGCGCGACTGGCCCAGCAAGTCGTGGACGGGCGGGGCCCGGCGCTTATGCCTCGCTGACACGCGTGACCCAGCACACGTACGAAACGGTTTCGTTTCTATAGGCACTGCGCTACATTCATGACGTACGACACGGCGGTACGGAGCAGGAGAGAGAAGGGTGAGTCGCATGACTGAGGTCGCAACGGCGCGTCGCAGTCGAATCACGCCCGAGCGCGAGGCCGAGCTGTACGAGGCCGTGCTCGACCTGCTTCGGGAGGTCGGCTACGACGCCCTCACCATGGACGCCGTCGCCGCCCGCACCCGGTCCAGCAAAGCCACCCTCTACCGCCAGTGGGGCGGCAAGGCCGAGCTGGTCGTCAAGGCCGTCAGGCACAGCAAACCGGGCGCCCTCTCCGACATCGACACCGGCACCCTCAAGGGCGACCTGCACGCCCTGACCCTGCGCTCCGACGACTGCCAGATGGAGCAGAACTCCGCGCTGATGCGGGGTCTCGCCATGGCCGTGCACGGCAACCCCGACCTGCTCAGGGCGTTCCGCGACCACCTCGTCGAACCGGAGCTCGACGAGTTCCGGAGAATCCTGGCCCGCGCCATCGACCGCGGCGAGGTCCGTGCCGACAACCCGGCACTCGACTACGTGATCCACATGATGATCGGCGGCTTCGCGGCCCGCACCCTGATCGACGAGATGCCCCCGACACAGGCCTTCCTGCTGTCGTACATCGACGCCGTGGTCCTCCCCGCCCTCGGCGCGTCCACCACCTGACCGATCCCCACCTCACCACCTGACGTCTCCGCTCACGTCGTCGGGACGATCAGCCCTGCCTCCCCGCAGAGCCGCTCACCCCTGCCCGCACCACCAACGACCTGACCGGGAGTACGCCCGCGTGGCCACATTCCTCTACAAACTCGGCCGTCTCGCCTTCAGGCGACGGCACTTCGTCGCCCTCCTGTGGGTGGCCCTGCTGACGCTCGCGGGCGTCGGCGCGGCCAGCGCCCCCACCGCGGGCTCCACCTCCTTCTCCATCCCGGGCACCGAGGCGCAGAAGGCCTTCGACGTCCTCGACGAGCGCTTCCCCGGCACCAGCGCCGACGGCGCCACCGCCCGGGTCGTCTTCAAGGCGCCCGACGGCGAGAAGATCTCCGCCGCCGCCCACAAGGACACCGTCGAGAAGACCGTCACCGACCTCTCCGACGGCTCCGAGGTCTCCTCGGTCGCCGACCCCTTCACGGCGGGCGCCGTCAGCAAGGACGGCACCATCGCCTACGCGTCGGTGCGCTACGACGTCTCCGGCATGGAACTGTCCGACTCCTCCCGCGAGGCCCTCGAAACGGCCGCGCAGGACGCCCGCGACGCCGGCCTGACCGTGGAGATCGGCGGTGACGCCCTCCAGACCACCCCCGAGACCGGCGCCACCGAGGTCATCGGCATCGCCATCGCCGCCGTCGTCCTCGTCGTCACCTTCGGCTCCCTGATAGCCGCCGGGCTCCCGCTGCTCACCGCGATCATCGGCGTCGGCATCGGCGTCGCGTCGATCACCGCGCTGGCCAGCGCCCTCGACCTCGGCTCCACCACCTCCACCCTCGCCACGATGATCGGCCTCGCCGTCGGCATCGACTACGCCCTCTTCATCGTCTCCCGCTACCGCGCCGAACTCGCCGAGGGCCGCGGACGCGAGGAAGCGGCCGGACGCGCCGTCGGCACGGCGGGCTCCGCCGTCGTCTTCGCCGGACTCACCGTCGTGATCGCGCTGGTCGGCCTCTCCGTCGTCAACATCCCGATGCTGACGAAGATGGGCGTGGCCGCCGCGGGCACCGTCGCCATCGCCGTCCTCATCGCCCTCACCATGATCCCGGCGCTGCTCGGCTACGCCGGCCGCAGGATCGGCCCGACCGGGCACCGGAGCAGGTTCCTCGGCGGCCGACGCGCCACGGCGGTCCGGGAGTCGGGCAAGCCCAACATGGGCACCCGCTGGGCCCGCTTCGTGGTGCGCCGACCGGTCGCCGTGCTGCTCCTCGGCGTCGTCGGCCTCGGCGCCGCCGCCGTCCCCGCCACCTCCCTCGAACTGGGGCTGCCCGACGACGGCTCCCAGCCCACCTCCACCACCCAGCGCCGCGCCTACGACCTGCTCTCCGAGGGCTTCGGCGCCGGATTCAACGGGCCGCTGGTCGTCGTCGTCGACGCCAAGGGCAGCGACTCGCCCAAGGCCGCCTTCACCAAGGTCGGCGACGAGATCAAGGGCCTGAAGGACGTCGTCACGGTCACCCCTGCCGCCGCCAACAAGGCGGGCGACACCGCGACGATCACCGTCGTCCCCGACTCCAAGCCGTCCTCGCACTCCACCGAGAACCTGGTGCACGCGATCCGCGACAAGGGCGCCTCCATCACCGCGGAGACCGACGCGAAGGTGCTGGTCACCGGCTCGACGGCGATGAACATCGACGTCTCGCAGAAGCTGAACGACGCGCTGATCCCGTATCTGATCCTCGTCGTCGGGCTCGCCTTCCTGCTGCTGATCGTGGTGTTCCGCTCGATCCTGGTCCCGCTGAAGGCGGCCCTCGGCTTCCTGCTCTCCGTGATGGCGGCGCTCGGCGCGGTGGTCGCGGTCTTCCAGTGGGGCTGGCTGTCCGGCCTGATGGGCGTCGAGGAGACCGGGCCCGTCATGTCGATGATGCCGATCTTCATGGTCGGCGTGGTCTTCGGGCTCGCGATGGACTACGAGGTGTTCCTCGTGACCCGGATGCGCGAGGCGTACGTCCACGGCGAGAAGCCGGCCCAGGCCGTCGTCACCGGCTTCCGGCACGGCGCGCGGGTGGTCACGGCCGCCGCCGTCATCATGATGGCCGTCTTCGCCGGCTTCATCGGCTCCAGCGAATCCATGATCAAGATGATCGGCTTCGGCCTCGCGATCGCCGTCTTCTTCGACGCGTTCGTGGTCCGCATGGCGATCGTCCCCGCCGTCCTCGCCCTGCTCGGCAAGCGGGCCTGGTGGCTCCCGAAGTGGCTCGACCGCCTGCTGCCCAACGTGGACGTCGAGGGCGAGGGCCTGAAGACGCTCGGCGACGGCAACGGCACGGACGACGACCGGGAACTCGCACGGGCGTAACGGCCCGCACGGGGGAGAGCACCCGACGGCGGCCTCCCGGACCGGGGCGTGGTGGAGCACACCGCACCCCCGGCCCGGGAGGCCGCTTCCTCGTGGTGCACCGGGCACGGCGGACGGACTCGTCACGGGGCGACGGCGGCGCGGCGCGGCCGGGCAGCCGCGGGCCGGCCGGGGTCAGCTGGGAGGAAGCCGGTAGACCGAGACGTGCGAACGGGAGTCGGCGGTGAAGGGGGCACCCGACCAGTCCGCGTGCCTGCTCTCCAGCTCGAATCCCCCGAGCCTGCCCATGAGGTCCAGCTCGGACGGCCAGATGTAGCGGTGCGGACTGAGCCCGAGCCGCACGGCGTCCGTCCTGCCGGTGCGGTGCGCCTCCTCCGCGTCGAAGTGGGAGTGGTGGGAGACGGCCCGCTGTTCGAGGACGTCGTACACGTCCATCCCGACGTAACCGGACTCCGACCGCCAGACGGTGGCCGACTGCCCCGGCGGCAGCCTCCGCAGCTCGGGCACCCACAGCTCGACCACGAACCGCCCGCCGGGCCCCAGATGCCGGGCCGCGTTGCGGAAGCACTCCACCTGCTCGTCCTGGGTTTGCAGATTGGAGATGGTGTTGAAGACGAGGTAGACGAGACCGAACGTGCCCGGCACGACGGTCGTCGCCATGTCCCCGATGACCACGGGCAGCGCCGTCTCGTCGGCCTTCTCGCGCAGCCGCGCCACCATCGCCTCGGACAGCTCGATCCCGGTGACCGGCACCCCCCGCCCGGCCAGCGGAATCCCGACCCGCCCGGTCCCGATCGCGAACTCCAACGCGGCCTTGCCCGCCGCGAGTTCGGCAAGCCGCTCGACGGTCGGCCCGAGCACGTCGGGCGCGAACATGCCGGTACCCGGGGTGTCGTAGGAACGAGCGGCATCGACATCCCAGAGCTGCTGCTGCGTCACGTCCATGAGCGGAAGGGTGGCGGTCGGGGAAGGGGGTTGTCCAACGCTTTTGGCGGCTGCCTGGCGGGCGCGCGCACTCAGGTCCGGTGATCTGCCCCGGCCGTCCGCGGTGACCGACGGGACCCCGCCGGCGCGGGAGCCGCCGCGGCGGCAGCGGCTTGTCCGTGGCCGCGAACCTGCTCGCGTTCCGGGCTCGGGCGGCGCTAGCGTGCTGCTCATGACCTCCTCCGATGACGCTCACCCCCGGTTCGCCGACGCCCTGCGGGAGCGGGGGCTCGACCTGCTGATCGGGCGGGTCCGGCGGTTCCCCGAGGCCACCAGGACCGCCGCCGAGGCCGCCGCCGCCGTCGGGTGCGAGCTGAGCCAGATCTGCAAGTCCCTGATCTTCGCCGCCGACGGCGTGCCCGTACTGGTGCTCATGGACGGCGCCTCCCGCGTCGACGTCGAGCGGGTGCGGGCCGAGTTGGGCGCCGCGAAGGTGACCCGGCCCAAGGCCGACGTCGTCCGGGAGGCCACCGGGTACGCCATCGGCGGGGTGCCGCCCTTCGGGCACGCCACCAGGACCCGGGTGCTCGCCGACCGGTCGCTCCTGGAGCACGACGTGGTGTGGGCCGCCGCCGGCACCCCCCACAGCGTCTTCCCGATCGAGCCGAAGGAACTGATCGCGCAGGCCGGCGGCGTACTGGTGGACGTGCGCGAGCGCACCTCGTGACGCCGCTGGTCGCCGCCGCCGTACTGCTGGCCGCCGTCACCCACGCCAGCTGGAACGCCATCGCCCACCAGATCACCGACAAGGTGGTCGGCTTCACCCTGATATCCGGCGGCGGGCTGCTGATCGGTCTGGCGTTGGCGCCGTTCGCCGGGTTCCCCGCGGCCGCCGCGTGGCCGTACCTGATCGTCTCCGGGCTCATCCACGTCGCCTACTACCTGCTGCTCATGCGGTCGTTCAAGCTCGGTGACTTCGGGCAGGCCTACCCGATCGCGCGCGGCACCGCGCCCCTGGTCGTCACCGCGCTGGCCGCCGCCTTCGCGCACGAGGTGCCGGACGGCTGGGCGGCGGCCGGGATCGCGCTGTCCTGCGCCGGACTGACCGGCGTCGCGATGTGGGGCATGCGCGGCGCACGGCCCAACTGGGCGGCCATCGGCGCCGCGTTGGCGACCGGCGTCACCATCGCCGCGTACACCGTCGTCGACGGGCTCGGCGTCCGCGCCTCCGGAACCGCCCTCGGCTACATCGCCTGGCTGATGGCCCTGGAAGGGCTCGTCATCCCCGTCTACGCCTACCTCAGATGGCGCGGCGAGATCCTCACCGTGCTGCGCCCCCACGCGGGGCTCGGGCTGCTCGGCGCCGCCCTCTCGGTGCTCGCCTATGGCCTGGTCCTGTGGGCCCAGACCAGGGCCGACCTCGCCCCCGTCTCCGCGCTGCGCGAGTCCTCGATCATCGTCGGCGCCGCGATCGGCGCGATCTTCTTCAAGGAGCGCTTCGGCGCCCCGCGGATAGCCGCCGCCGTGCTGCTGGTGGCGGGGATAGGGCTGATGCTCAGAGCCGGATAGCCGGCGGGACCGGCCGGCCGTTCTCCTCCAGCGACCGCCGCAGCGCCCGTACCAGCGCCTGCGCCCTCGGGTCCGCCGTCACGCCCGTGCGGAAGCCGTTGGTCACATAGCCGAAGGCGATGCCCGACTCCGGGTCGGCGAAGCCCAGGGAGCCGCCCCTGCCCGGGTGGCCGAAGGAGCCCGCGGACAGCAGCGGGGACGCCGGTGAGTGCAGCATGGAGCCGAGGCCGAAGCGGGTGCCCACCACCAGGACCCGGTCCGGGCCCGCGCTGCGCTCGGTACGGGCCGCCGCCACCGTCTCCGGTGTGAACAGCCGCCTCCCGCCGTCCACTTCACCGATCAGCGACGCGTAGAAACGCGCCAGCCCGTCGGCCGTGGCGATGCCGCTCGACGCGGGCAGCGCGGCGGCCCGGTAGCCGGGGTCGTTCTCGTCGGGCAGCGGGGTGATCGCGGCGAACGCCCGCCGGGTCAGGGACGCCGGGTCCGCGTACGCCTCCGAGACCGCGCGCTTGGGGCGGGTGCGCAGCCCGCCCGGCTGCTCGGGCGCCTCGACCCGGCCCACCCTGCCGACCCGCGCCGTCTGCGACTCAGGCAGCCCCAGCCACAGTTCGGCGCCGAGCGGCCCCGCGATCTCCTCGGCGATCAGCTCACCGACCGTCCGCCCGCCGGTGACGCGCCGCACCAGCTCACCGGTCAGCCAGCTGAAGGTCTGCGCGTGGTAGCCGTGGTCCGTGCCGGGCTCCCAGGCGGGCGCCTGGGCCGCGACCGCCTCCGCGCCGAGCGCCGGGTCCGCCGCCTCGGCCAGGGTCAGCGGCCGGTCGAGGACGGGCACCCCGGCCCGGTGCGCGAGCAGGTGCCACACCCGCGTCCGCTCCTTGCCCGCCGCCTTGAACTCCGGCCAGTACACGCCGACCGGCGCGTCCAGGTCGAGTTCCCCGCGCTGGGACAGCAGCAGCACGACGGCCGCGGCCACGCCCTTCGTCGCCGACCGCACGATCTGCGCGGTGCCGTGCTCCCAGGGCGCCGTCCCGTCGACGTCCTTGGTACCGGCCCACAGATCGACGACCCGGTGCCCGTCCCGGTAGACGGCGACGGCCGCGCCCCGGTCCCCGAGCGCCGTGAAGTTCCGCGCGAACGCGTCCCTGACCGGCTCGAAACCACCGGCCACCACACCGTTCACGTCCACGCCCCCACGTCCCTCCCACTCGTCCACCGCCTCTGGCGCAACACCCCCCGGCATGCCGCGATTCCCGGGTGTCCGCGCGCCCACGGGATCGTTACGCCCGCGTTGCCTGCGCCGGGTCCGCGCGCTCGGCCAACGGCCTGCCGTAGACCGTCGCGCTGTGCCGGACCGTCATGCCGAGGTGCTCGTACAGCGACAGCGCGCCGGTGTCCGTGTGCGTGCCGAGCGTGCAGGCCCGCCTGCCCCGCAGCGCGAAGGCGTGGAACGCCGTCATCAGCAGCAGCCGGGCCAGCCCGCGGCCCCGCTGGTCCCGGCGCACCGCGAGCCGCTCCACATACCCCTCCCCGCTCCCCGGATCGTCCAACGACAGCAGCACGCCCACCAGTCGGCCGCCGTCGAAGGCCAGCGGCGACGCCGACGGCGTGAACGACGGCCGCTCCACGCAGTGCTTGGCCCACTCCGCGTAGGGCTTCCTGCGCTGCTGCCACTCGTCGAACGCGTCCTCGGTCAGCCGGTGGGCCGCCCGCTCGTCGCCCGCGGAGAACGGCCGCACCGTGACGCCCTCGGGCGGCCTCGGCACCCCGCCGGGCACCGGCAGCGCGATCTCCAGCAGCCATTCGGTGGCCAGCGGGGCGTACCCGGCGGACCGCAGCAGCGCCCCGGCCGCCGGGTCGCCGTCCGCGACGGTCTGCGCCAGCCGGTCGTCGCCCGCCCGCCTGGCCCGCGCCTCCGCCCACGCGAGCAGCGCGCCGCCGAGCCCGCGCCCCCGGTGGTCCGGGTGGACGTCGATCGCGCACCGCCGCCCGCGCACCCAGACCCAGGCCGCGGGCGCGCCGTCGGGCCCGTGCACGAGCACCGTGTCCGTCGCCGGATCGACGCCGGGCAGGGCGAGCCGGGCGGCGACGCCGTCGGGCGCGGCCGGGGAGCCGCCGTGCGCCGTGCGCTCGCAGGCGGCCACCAGGTGGTGGATCGCGTCGGCGTCGGCGGGCGCCGCCGGGCGGGCGCGGTATCCGGGGGGCGGGACGAACGCGGAGGAGGGGCGCATGGGAGGAAGACTGCCCCGCAGCGAGGTGTTCCGCACCGACCGGCATGGGCTATGATTGATCTTGAGCCGGTCACCACAACTCGCGGTAACTGGTTGTGCGTTGGTGGTCCAAGGAAAGACGCCCCGCTTCCTGCGGGGAAATGCAGGTGCAAGGCCTGCCCGGCGCTCCACGATGAAGCCCGTCCCGCTCGCGCGGGGCGGGCTTCACGCTTGTCAGCGGCGGCCCGCCGTGCGGGGGTCGAAGCCGAACGGCAGCTCCAGGCGGTGCGCGCGCATCAGCGCGTCGTCCGCCAGCACCTCCGCCGTCGCCCCGTCCGCCGCGATCACGCCCTCGCTCAGGATCAGCGACCGCGGGCACAGTTCGAGGGCGTACGGCAGATCGTGCGTGACCATCAGCACCGTCACGTCCAACGCGCGCAGGATGTCGGCGAGTTCGCGGCGGGAGGCCGGGTCGAGGTTGGAGGACGGCTCGTCCAGGACGAGGATCTCCGGCTCCATCGCGAGCACGGTCGCCACGGCCACCCGGCGCCGCTGCCCGAACGACAGGTGGTGCGGCGGCCGGTCCTTGAACCCGCCCATGCCGACCAGCGCCAGCGCCCGGTCCACCCGCTCCTCGAGCTCCGGGCCGCGCAGCCCGGCCGCCGCCGGGCCGAACGCCACGTCCTCGCGGACCGTCGGCATGAACAACTGGTCGTCGGGGTCCTGGAAGACGATGCCGACCCGGCGCCTGATCTCCGCCATGTGCCGCCTGCCGACGGGCAGTCCGGCGACCGTCACGGTGCCGGCGCCGCCGGTGAGGATGCCGTTGAGGTGCAGGACGAGGGTCGTCTTGCCCGCGCCGTTCGGGCCGAGCAGGGCGACCCGTTCGCCGCGCGCCACCCGGAAGTCGACGCCGAACAGGGCCTGATGGCCGTCCGGGTAGGCGAAGGCGAGCCCCGCGACCTCCAGGGACGCGGGGGCGGCCGGGTCGGGCGCGGGGCGGTTCGCCGCACCGGGCGCCGCGTCGGGCACGGCATCGTTCGCGGGGTCGGTCGCCAGGTCGTTCACGGGGTCGGTCACAGGGTCCATCCCAGCAGACAGATGAGGAGGGCGGCACCCGGGAGGGCCAGCGCGTACGACCACTGCGCCCGGTCCGCGCGCACCTCGTCGATCACCGGCATCGACCCGGCGTACCCGCGGCTGACCATCGCCAGGTGCACCCGCTCGCCGCGTTCGTAGGAGCGGATGAACAGCGCGCCCGCCGACTTCGCGAGCACGCCCCAGTGCCGCATCCCGCGCGCCTCGAAGCCGCGGGACTCGCGCGCGATCCGCATCCGCCGCATCTCGTCGGTGATGACGTCGCCGTAGCGGATCATGAAGGACGCGATCTGCACCAGCAGCGGCGGCAGCCGCAGCCGTTGCAGGCCCAGCAGGAGGGCGCGCAGTTCGGTCGTCGAGGCCAGCAGGACCGACGCGGCGACGCCCAGGGTGCCCTTGGCGAGGACGTTCCAGGCGCCCCACAGGCCGTTCACGCTGAGCGACAGGCCGAGGACGTCGACCCGCTCGCCGTTCGCCACGAACGGCATCAGCACCGCGAACGCCACGAACGGCACCTCGATCAGCAGCCGCTTCAGCAGGAACCCGGCGGGCACCCGCGCGGCGACCGCGACGGCGGCGAGCAGCACGGCGTACGCCCCGAACGCCCACATCGCCTCACGCGGGGTCGACACCACGACGACCACGAAGGCGAACGTCGCGGCCAGCTTGATGTGCGGCGCCAGCGCGTGCACACGGGAGTCACCCGGCCGGTGCAGCCGGTGCGCGTGGCCCGCCCCCATCTCAGGACGCCTCGGGCGCGCGCCTGCGCCGCACGGCCCAGAACACCGCGCTGCCCGCGACGACGGTCGCGCCGACGCCGATCACCCCGGCCAGGCCACCGGAGAGCCGGGCGTCGCCGACGTCCTTGACGCCGTAGTCGGCGAGCGGGGAGTCGGCCGACGCGTGCTCCTCGACGGTCCTGTCGATGCCGTGGTCGGCGGCCACCTTCTCCAGGCCGTCGGGGTTCGCCGAGGCGTAGAAGCTGACGAAGCCCGCCAGCACGAGGGAGGTCACCAGGCCGGTGATCCACAGCGCCCGGCGGGAGGTGCGGGGCGCGGCGGCCACCGGCTCGGGGTCGGCGGCGGGAGCGTCGGGAGCGGCGGGAAGGTCGACGAGTTCGCCGTCGACCCGCAGCCGCAGCCGCTGCCTGGTCAGCCCGCGCGCGCCGTACACGAGGTCGGGGCGGACGGCGATGACGGCGCCCACGGTGAGCGCGGTGATCACCGCCTCGCCGATCCCGATCAGCAGGTGCACGCCGATCATGGCGGTGGCGACCTTGCCGAGCGAGACGTCGGTGGTGCCGCCGATCGCGTACAGCAGGGTGAAGGCGACGGCGGCGGCCGGCACCGAGAGCAGCGCGGCGACGAAGGCCGCGCCGGTGATCGAGCGGCGGCCGCGCGGCAGCACCTTCAGCAGCCCGCGGAAGACGCCGTAGGCGACGACCGTGGTGACGATCGCCATGTCGGTGATGTTCACGCCGAGCGCGGTCAGCCCGCCGTCGGCGAAGAGGATGCCCTGCATCAGCAGGACCACCGAGACGCAGAGGACGCCGGTGCAGGGGCCGACCAGGATCGCGGCGAGCGCGCCGCCCAGCAGATGGCCGCTGGTCCCGGCGGCGACCGGGAAGTTGAGCATCTGGACGGCGAAGATGAAGGCGGCGACGAGCCCCGCGAGCGGCGCGGTGCGTTCGCCTCCCGGCTCGCCGTCGCCGGCCAGGGCGGTGCCCGCCAGTTCGCGGCGCGCGCCGCGCAGGCTCACGGCGATGGCACAGGCGGCGACGACTCCGGTCGCGGCGGAGACAGGGGCGTTGATGAATCCGTCAGGGACATGCACCGTCTGATGATAGTGAGTTCTTGCGAACCCTTTGCAAGAGCGAGACGGTCCCGAATCCGCGCGGCGCCGTGGACGTTCTCCGGCAGCGGAGGGCGAAATCGGCAAAATGTGCGACATTGGAGGGAAGGCGGACGCGCAACTTCCGCACAGGTCACGCAGGGTGAAGGGGCCCTCCGATGTCGGTGATCGAGCAGTACGCCAGAGCCCATATCGTCACCGGCGCCGACGAGGCGGTCCAGGCCGGCGCGGTCGCGGTCCCCGTCGTCCTGCGCTACGACCCGCAGGCCGACCCGGGCGCGATCCATGTTCGGCTGCCGGGCCCGCACGAGTGGACGTTCGCCAGGTCCCTGCTGGAGCGGGGCCTGCGGGCACCGGCCGGCGAGGGCGCGGTGCGGGTGTGGCCGTGCGGGCGGGTGCAGGCGGTGGTGGAGTTCCACTCCGCGCGCGAGGTCGCGGTCGTCCAGTTCGAGACCAAGACCCTCACCCGCTTCCTGCGCCGCACCTACACGGTCACGCCCGCGGTCACGGGCTGAACCGGGTCCGCCGCCGGTCGGGCCGTCAGCCGCCCATGCCGAGCAGCGCGGCGACGATCGGGCCCGCGGTGTCACCGCCGTGGCCGCCCGCCTGCACCACACCGGCCGCCGCCAGATCGCCGCGGTAGGCGGTGAACCAGCCGTTCGGCTTCTTCTGGTTGTCGACCTCGGCCGAGCCCGTCTTCGCGCCGTAGTCGGGACCGAGCCCCGACATCGCCTCGGCGGCCGTGCCGTACGCGGCCGTGTACCGCATCAGCTCGCGCAGCTGCGACAGCGTGTCCGCCGACATCGTCCGGGACGCCTTCGCCAGGGTGCGGCCGTCGACGCTCGGCGCGACCAGGTACGGCTGGTGGAAGGAGCCCGACTTCACGGTCGCCGCCACCGACGCCATGTTCAGCGGGTTCATCCTGACCCCGCCCTGCCCGATCAGCGAGGCTGCCATCTGGGCCGCCGACTGCACGGGCACCGAGCCGTCGAAGGTCGGCACCCCGATCGCCCAGTCGTTGCGGGAGAGGCCGAAGACCTCCTGGGCCTGCCGGGTGAGGTCGCTGTCGGAGAGCTTCTTCGCCTGGCTGATGAAGGCGGTGTTGCAGGAGCGGGCGAAGCTGGCCTTGAAGGTGCCGCCCTTGATCTCGAAGTCGTCGTCGTTGTGGAACTTCCAGCCGCCGTACGTGAACGTCTTGGGGCACGGATGCTTCTTCTCCGCGCCGGCGAGACCCTTCTCGATCAGCAGCGACGAGGTGACGACCTTCATCGTGGAGCCGGGCGCGAGGGAGCCCTGGAAGGCGACGTTGAACCCCTTCGAGGAGTTCGCGGCGGCGAGGATCTCACCGGTCGACGGCCGCATCACCACCACCGACGCCGACGAGCGCTCGGCGACCTTCTTCTCGGCGGCGGCCTGGAGCTTCGCGCTGAGCGTGGTGCGCACCGAGCCGGGGGTGCCCTTGCTCAGCTCCAGCACCGTCTTGTCCGACAGCTTCGCCTTCTCGGACGCCGCGCCGCGCACCACGCGCAGCTCCACGCCCGCCGTGCCGCCCGCGGTCTTGCCGTACTTCTCCCGCAGACCGTCGAGCACCGGCCCGAGGGACGGGTACGCGGCGGTGGTCAGCTCGCCGCCGTCGCGGTCGAACGCCTTCACCGGCGGGGTCCCGGACGCGCCCGTCACCAGGGTGTCGCCGTCCTTGAGGTCCGGGTGGACGACCGAGGGCCGCCACGAGACGATCGGCTCGCCGTCCTCGGCCCGCCGCACCACGGTCAGTGAACTCGTGTACGCCAGTGGCTTGCTGACGCCCTTGTAGGAGACCATGCCCTTCACGTCGAACGGCACCGTGCCGCCGGTGCGGGTGCCCGCGGTGAGGGTGACCTCCCCGATGCGGGCGTCCTTGGTCCAGCCGGTGAGCAGGGCGGTGGCCGCCGCGCTGTCGTCGGTGGCGGCGGCGGCCTTCGGCACCCGGCCCTGCTGCCAGGCGGTGAGGAACCGCTGGGCGGTGGCGGTGACTTCGGCCGTCGTCAGCGGTCCCGTCTTCGCCGGCTTGTGGCGGGCGTCCACCGGACCGTCGTCGGCCGCGGCCCCGCCGCCGAACAGCGCCCAGCCGCCGAGGCCCGCGCCGCCGACGACCACGGCGATCATCCCGCCCACCACGGCCGGCCGGGTCCTGCGTCGCTCGGCGACTCGTCGTCTCTTGCCCACAGTTACCGCATCCTCCGCCACAATCCCCAGGGTCCCCGCCACGCCGTGTTGTCCTCAGCCCGCACGACCCCAACGACGACCACCAGCCTAAAGTCCCCTGCCGCTCGGACGGCCTCAGCCGCCCGCTCGTAGCACGGTTGCGACAATCGGACCGGCCGCGTCGACGCCGTGCCCGCCGTCCTGGGTCATCGCGGCGGCGGCGACGTCGTCGCGGTAGCCGGTGAACCAGCTGTCGGACCTCGACCGGCCGTCGACCTCGGCTGAGCCGGTCTTCGCGCCGACGCTGCCGCCGAGCCCCGCCATCACCTGGGCCGCCGTGCCGCTGGTCGCGGTGCGGTTCATCATGGCGCGCAACTGGCTCACCGTGGCCCCCGGCAGGCCCCGGGCGGTCGCCAGCTCGCGGTCGTCGAGCTTCGGGGAGACCAGCACCGGCTGCCGGAACCTGCCGGTCATCGCGGTCGCCGTCACCGACGCCATGTTCAGCGGGTTCAGCTGCACCTGGCCCTGGCCGATCAGGTTGGCCGCGGTGTCCGGGCCGCCGGACGCGGGCACCGAGCCGTCGAAGGACGGGATGCCGGTCTTCCAGTTGTCCCGGCCGAGCCCGAAGCGGTCCTGCGCCTCCTTGGTGAGGGTGTCGGGACGCACGTCGTCGGCGAACTTCACGAAGGCCGTGTTGCAGGAGCGGGCGAAGCTCTCGGAGAGCGTCGCGTCCAGGTTCGGCGCCATGCCCTTCAGGTTGTGGAAGGTCTGGCTCTGCCACACCGCCTCAGGCGGGCAGGTGGCCGGGCCGTCGGCGGTGGTGAGCCCCGCGTCGATGAGCGCGGCGGCACTGATGATCTTCATCGTGGAGCCGGGCGCCATCGTGCCGAGGAAGGCCGCGTTGAAGCCGTCCGCGCGGTGGTTGGCGACCGCGAGGACCTCACCGGTGCTCGGCTTGACGGCCACCACGGACGACTCGTCGTACCCGGCCACCGCCTTCTCGGCCGCCGCCTGGACCCGCGCGCTGAGCGTCGTGCGCAGCGTGGCCTTTCTGCCCTCGGCCAGCGTCAGCAGCGTGGTGTCGGCGGACCCCTCGGCCCGGTGCTTGACCGCCAGCTCGATCCCGGGTGAACCGCCCGCCGCCGCACCGTACTTGGCCCGCAGCTCGTCCAGGATCGGGCCGAGCGAGGGGTACCTGTCCTCGGTCAGGACGGTGCCGTCGCGGTCGACGGCCTCGATCGGCGGGCTCGCGGCCTCGCCGGTGATCAGGGTGTCGCCGGCCACCAGCCGCGGATGGACCACGGAGGGCCGCCAGTCGACCAGGGCCCGCCCGGTGGTCCTGCCGCGCACCACGGTCAACTCGCTGCGGTAGGAGAGCGGCCGGGACTTCCCGCCGAAGGACACCGTCGCCTTCACGGTGAACGGCACGGTCGCCCCGGTGGCCCTGCTCGGCGTGATCCGCACGTCCTTGAGGTGCGCGGTGGTGCCGAACGACGTCAGCACCGGTTCCGCGCCCGCCGCGTTGTCGGTGAGCGCGGCGGCCGGGCCGCTGCGTCCTTCCTGCCACGCCGTGAGGAACGCCGTCGACGTCTCCTCGATCTCCGAGCCGACCGGCGGTCCCGAGCGCACCCGGTCCGAGCCGCCCGAGCCGCCGTCGTCGGTCACCGCGGAGAGGACGTTGTACGCGCCGTACCCGGCGCCGCCCACCATCACCGCGAACACGCCGCCTATGACGGCGGTTCTGACCTTCCTGCCCATCAGGACCTCCCCGTTGTCCCGTCCACCGTGGTGCGGAGGGTTTTCTGAACACGTTCAGAAAACCCTCCGCACCCTGCACAGTACGGGGTGCCCACGGCCGGGGCGAGAGGAGTTTCACGATCGTTAGGGGCTACACCCAGGTGTCCAGCCACATCCGCGAGCGCCACTGGTCGATCGGGATCGCCGTACCCGTGTAGAGGGGCCAGAAGTAGATGAAGTTCCACGCGATCAGCAGCACCAGGACGCCCGCGCCCGTCGCGCCCGCCACCCGGCGGGTGTCGCTCGAACCCGGCGGCCCGACGATCGCGCCCAGCAGCATCGCCACCGCCAGGCACAGGAACGGCAGGAAGACCACCGCGTAGAAGAAGAAGATCGTCCGCTCCTGGTAGAGGAACCAGGGCAGATACCCGGCCGCCACCGCGCAGACGATCGCGCCCGCCCGCCAGTCCCGCCGCAGCAGCCAGCGCCACAGCACGTACAGCACCGCGAACCCGGCCACCCACCACAGCAGCGGCGTGCCGATCGCGAGGACCTCACGGGCGCACTTCTCACCCGCGTCGGCCGGGCAGCCGTCCGCGCCGGGCGACGGCGACTCGTAGAAGTACGAGACCGGACGGCCGTCGACGATCCAGCTCCACGGGTTCGACATGTACGTGTGCGGCGAGGAGAGCCCCACATGGAACTCGTACACCTCGTGCTCGTAGTGCCACAGGCTGCGCAGCCAGTCGGGGAACAGCCAGGTCCAACTGCCTCCCCTGCCGTCGGTCGCCGCCCAGTTGCGGAAGTAGCCGCCGCTGCCGTCGGTGGACGACAGGATCCAGCCGGTCCACGACACGAGATAGGTGACGATGGCGACCGGCACCGTCGACAGGAACGCGAGCCCCAGGTCGCGCTTGAGGACCGCCAGGTACGGGCGCCCCGCCCCCGCGACCCGGCGCCCCGCGACGTCCCACGCCACCGCCATCAGACCGAACACGGCCAGGAAGTACAGGCCGTTCCACTTGGTGCCCAGCGCGAGGCCGAGCAGCAGTCCCGCCGTCCACCGCCACGGCCGCCACCCCAGCCGGGTGCCCTCCGCCACCGCCGCGTCCGGCCTGGCCCCGCCGTCCTCATCGGTGGGCAGCGCCGCGGCGAGCCGCTCCCTCGCCCGGTCCCGGTCCACAAGGAGCGCGCCGAACGCGGCCAGCACGAAGAACATCAGCACCCCGTCGAGCAGCGCCGTGCGGCTCATCACGAAGTGCAGCCCGTCGACGGCCATCAGCGCGCCCGCCAGGCACCCGAGGAACGTCGAACGGAACAGCCGGCGCCCGATCCGGCACAGCATCAGCACCGACAGGGTGCCGAGCAGCGCCGTCATGAACCGCCAGCCGAACGGATCGAACCCGAACATCAGCTCGCCGAGCCCGATCACGTACTTGCCGACCGGCGGATGCACCACGTACGCGGCGTCCGTCGGGATCGGCACCTGGCCGTTCTTCGCCAGGATCAGATCGTTGGCGTTCTTCGCCCAGTCGACCTCGAAACCGCGGTGGACGAGCGCCCACGCGTCCTTCGCGTAGTACGTCTCGTCGAATATCACCGCCTTCGGGCTGCCCAGGTTCCAGAACCGCATCACGCCCGCCACCAGCGTCACGAGCAGCGGACCGCCCCAGCCCGACCAGCGCCCGAGGCGCTCGGCGAGCACCGGACCCACCCCGAGCACCTGCCACAGCCGCGGACTCGGCGCCGCGTACGGCGGCACCAGACGCGCGCGGACGTCTGACCCGGCCCGCGCCGAGTGGCCGAAACGGCGCAGCCGCTGCTGCCAGGGAGGCCGCTGGTCGTGCGAGGTCTGGCCCTGCCGGGTGTCCGTGGAGGACGCGGTACTGGTCACCGCGCCATCGTAGGGAACAGCGCTGTGTGAGTCCCGTGCATGGGTGGATGCGTCCACCGCGGAGCGCGGCTGGGAGGATGGAGGGCGTGACTGGAACCCTCGTCCTCGCAGGCACCCCCATCGGCGACATCGCGGACGCCCCGCCCCGGCTCGCCCAGGAACTGGCGGGCGCCGACGTCGTCGCCGCCGAGGACACCCGGCGGCTGCGCCGCCTCACTCAGGCCCTCGGCGTGACACCCGGCGGCCGGATCGTCTCCTACTTCGAGGGCAACGAGGCCGCCCGCACCCCCGAACTGGTCGAGGAACTCGTGGGCGGCGCGCGCGTGCTGCTCGTCACCGACGCCGGCATGCCCTCCGTCTCCGACCCCGGCTACCGGCTGGTCGCCGCCGCCGTCGAGAAGGACGTCCGGGTCACCGCGGTGCCCGGACCCTCCGCCGTGCTCACCGCGCTCGCCCTCTCCGGGCTGCCCGTCGACCGGTTCTGCTTCGAGGGGTTCCTGCCGCGCAAGGCGGGCGAACGCCTCACCCGGCTGCGCGAGGTCGCGGCCGAACGCCGCACCCTCGTCTACTTCGAGGCCCCGCACCGCCTCGACGACACCCTCGCCGCCATGGCCGAGGTGTTCGGCGCCGACCGCAGGGCCGCCGTCTGCCGGGAGCTGACCAAGACGTACGAGGAGATCAAGCGGGGCGGGCTCGGCGCGCTCGCCGCGTGGGCCGCCGACGGGGTGCGCGGCGAGATCACCGTCGTCGTCGAGGGGGCGCCCGAGAAGG
Organism: Streptomyces griseoviridis; assembly: GCF_005222485.1. Taxonomy (NCBI): domain Bacteria; kingdom Bacillati; phylum Actinomycetota; class Actinomycetes; order Kitasatosporales; family Streptomycetaceae; genus Streptomyces; species Streptomyces griseoviridis. The sequence goes on along the minus strand of NZ_CP029078.1, from coordinate 3,883,131 downwards.
GGCCCGAGGAACTCGACGGCGCCGAACTGGTGCGCCGGGTGCGGGTGCGCGAGGAGGCGGGGGAGCGGCGCAAGGAGGCCATCGCGGCCGTCGCGGCGGAGGCGGGACTGCCCAAACGCGAGGTCTTCGACGCCGTTGTGGCCGCGAAGAACGCCTCACCTGAACGGGGGGCGCGCGGCGACGCGTGAGTTGGGTCATACCCACTCTGAGCAGGGCGCATCTCCTCTGAGCGGGCGCCCCACGGCCGGGCAAAGGACCGTACTCGAAGGCAAAGCCCAGACCCTGGCCCGAGGCCCCTTCGGCAAGGAAAGTCCAAATCGCCCTCAACACATGACAGCGCCTGGTGCTTTCCCGCGAGGGGAGGCGTCCACTGGGTCGTGGGGACGTACCCGTCCCTGTGTCCAGCGGAAAAAGAGGAGCTGGCATGAGCGAGACAGCAGGGCGAACCGGCCTTCGGGGCCCGGCGACCGCGGTCGTGCACGAGTCGTATTCCTTCGCCTGCATGCGGTGCGGGCACGGTTGGGAACAGTCCTACGAGATAGAGCACCACACGGGCACCGACGGCCACCCGTTCGTGGTCTACGTCGCGGACGGCGGGGTCGTCCCGTCCCCGCTGAGCCGCCCGAGCTGCCACAACTGCGACAGCCACGTCGTGCGGATCATGCGGCCCGGACAGGTCTCGTCGGTCCAGGGTGCCGCCCACCACCAGGAGCGGCGCACCCCGCCGGCCGCGGCCGCCCAGGAGACGGACGTCCCCGCCGTGCCCGCCGGAGGCCACCACCACTGGCACCTCTCCGACCTCCTGCACCCCTTCCAGCACAGGGCGGGCTGACGCGTGACGCCGGGCGGGGTGTCCCTTTCGTAGGATCGGGACATGCCTGCCTCGTCCGACAAGAACAGCGCGCCGCCGCCCCCTGAGCCCCTCCGGGTGCCCGTCGCCGACTCGCACACCCACCTCGACATGCAGTCGGGCACGGTGGAGGAAGCGCTCGCGACGGCCGCGTCGGTCGGCGTCACCACCCTCGTCCAGGTGGGCTGCGACCTCGCCGGGTCGCGCTGGGCCGCCGAGACCGCGGCCCGCCACGACGCCGTCCACGCGACCGTCGCCCTGCACCCCAACGAGGCGCCCCGCATCGTGCACGGCGACCCCGACGGCTGGTCGCGGCAGGGCGCGCGGCGACCGGGCGGCACCGCCGCGCTGGACGAGGCGCTCGCCGAGATCGACCGGCTGGCCGCACTCGAGCAGGTCAGGGGCGTCGGCGAGACCGGCCTCGACCACTTCCGCACCGGGCCCGAGGGCAAGGACGCCCAGGAAGCCTCCTTCCGCGCCCACATCGAGATCGCCAAGCGGCACGGCAAGGCCCTCGTCATCCACGACCGGGACGCCCACGCCGACGTGCTGCGCGTCCTCAAGGAGGAGGGCGCCCCCGAACGGACCGTCTTCCACTGCTACTCGGGCGACGCCGAGATGGCGGAGATCTGCGCCCGCGCCGGGTACTTCATGTCCTTCGCCGGGACCGTCACCTTCAAGAACGCGCAGAACCTGCGGGACGCCGTCGCCGTCGCCCCGCCGGAACTGCTCCTGGTGGAGACGGACGCGCCGTTCCTGACGCCCGCGCCCTACCGCGGGCGGCCCAACGCCCCCTACCTCATCCCGGTCACGGTCCGCGCGATGGCCGCCGTCCGGGGCGTCGACGAGGACACCCTGGCGACCGCGCTCGCCGCCAACACCGCACGCGCCTTCGCCTACTGAGGCCGAGCGCGCCCCGCGACCGCCACCCTGCGTGGTCGCGCCGCTTTGGAGAGTGACCGCCGCTCCGCTAGGTTCTGTGGGCCCGATCGGACCCCTCTGGCCCACTGGAGCGTGTCGGCGTGAGCAACTCCCCGTACCGGACCCTCGGGACACCGGCCGTTCCGAACGAGAGAAACGAGCCCCACGGCCCGTACGGGTCCTACGGCCCGCCGTGCGAGTCCTACGGCCCGTCGGGCGACTCCTACGGCCCGTCGGGCGACTCCTACGGCCCGTACGGGTCCGGGGTCGCGCCCTCCTCGCCGTCCGGCCTGCCCCGCCCGGCGGACGGCCCCGACCGCGCCGGCGCCGCGGCCGGCGCCGACGACCCGGCCGGGCGGGCCGGACACCGGCGCCCGGTCCGCTCCGCCCCACGGCCCGACCGGGCCGTGCGCCGGCTGCTGCCGCAGGCGCTCGTCGTCGCCTTCCTGGCCGGCGGCACCACCGCCTTCGTCGCCCAGGACAAGGCCATCGAGCTGAACGTCGACGGCGAGGCGCGCACCCTGCACACCTTCGCCGACGACGTCACCGGACTCCTCGCCCGCGAAGGCGTCGGCATCGGCGCCCACGACGTCGTGGCCCCCGCCCCCGGCACCGCCCTCACCAGCGGCGACGAGGTCTCCGTGCGCTACGGCCGACCGGTCGGACTCACCCTCGACGGCCGGCGCCAGGAGGTGTGGACGACCGCGCACACCGTCCACGAGGCGCTCGAACAGCTCGGCGTGCGCGCCGCGGGCGCCTATCTGTCCGCCCCGCGCTCCACCCCCATCGGCCGCGCGGGACTCACCCTCGACGTCCGCACCGAACGCGCCGTCACCGTCCTCGCCGACGGCCGCGCCCGCACCGTCCGCACCAACGCGGCGACCGTCCGCGAGGTCGTCCAGCAGGCCGGCGTCACCCTGCACGGCCAGGACAGCACCTCCGTGGCCGGCGACAGCTTCCCGCGCGACGGACAGACCGTCACCGTGCTGCGCGTCACCGGCAGCGAGGAAGTGCGCGAGGAACCCATCCCGTTCGCCACCGAGCGCGCCGCCGACCCCTCGCTGTTCCGTGGCACCGAGGTCGTCGAACGGACCGGACAGCCAGGGCTGCGCCGGGTCACCTACGCGCTGCGCACCGTCAACGGCGTCAGGGAGCGGCCCCGCCTGGTCCGCGCCGAGGTCGCGCGCGCCCCGCGCACCCAACTGGTGCGGTACGGGACGAGGGCGCTGCCCGCCTCCGTGGCCGGCGCCGACGGACTCGACTGGCACTCCCTCGCCGTCTGCGAGTCCGGCGGCAGGCCCGACGCGGTCGACGCGTCCGGCACCTACGGCGGGCTCTACCAGTTCGACACCCGCACCTGGCAGGCGCTCGGCGGCAGCGGACGCCCGCAGGACGCACCGGCCGCCGAACAGACCCTCCGCGCGAAGACCCTCTACGTGCGGCGCGGGGCGAGCCCCTGGCCGCACTGCGGGACCCGGCTGCACGGCTGAGCGGCGGTCCGCGGTGCCGGGCGGCCGGGGCGCCCGCCCGGCCCCGTACCCTGGTCGGGTGACCAGCCCCACCCACGACGCCCTGCTGGGCCCCGCCGACATCCGCGAACTGGCGGCGGCGCTCGGCGTGCGCCCCACCAAGCAGCGCGGCCAGAACTTCGTGATCGACGCGAACACCGTCCGCCGGATCGTGCGCACCGCCGAGGTCCGCCCCGACGACACGGTCGTCGAGATCGGACCGGGGCTCGGCTCGCTCACCCTGGCCCTCCTCGAGGTCGCCGACCGGGTCACCGCCGTCGAGATCGACGACGTCCTGGCCGGCGCGCTGCCCGCCACGATCGCGGCCCGGATGCCGGAGCGCGCCGACCGGTTCGCGCTCGTCCACTCCGACGCCATGCAGATCACCGAGCTGCCGGGCCCCGCCCCGACCGCGCTGGTCGCGAACCTGCCCTACAACGTCGCCGTGCCCGTCCTGCTGCACATGCTCGCCACCTTCCCGACCATCGAACGCACCCTGGTCATGGTCCAGGCCGAGGTCGCCGACCGGCTCGCCGCCGCCCCCGGCTCGAAGGTGTACGGCGTCCCCTCCGTCAAGGCCAACTGGTACGCCGACGTCAAGCGGGCCGGATCGATCGGCCGCACGGTGTTCTGGCCCGCCCCGAACGTCGACAGCGGCCTCGTCGCGCTGACCCGCAGGGCCGAGCCGGTCAGGACGACGGCGGAGAAGCGCGAGGTGTTCGCGGTCGTCGACGCCGCCTTCGCCCAGCGCCGCAAGACGCTGCGGGCCGCCCTCTCCGGCTGGGCCGGATCGGCGGCCGGGGCGGAGGCCGCGCTGGTGGCCGCGGGGGTGTCGCCCCAGGCGCGGGGCGAGGCGCTCACCGTCGAGGAGTTCGCCCGCATCGCCGAGAACAAGCCCCGGTAGCGCGCGGCGGGGCGGGTGGCGGCGGCGGGCCCGGCCGCTTGCCGTGCCGTCGTCCGCCGCGTCGCCTTCGGCCGGCACCGAACCGCGCGGGCGCCGAGCCCCGTCGGCCCCGTCGAGACCCAGGAGTTCCCGCCCGTGAGTGTCACCGTCCGCGTCCCCGCCAAGGTCAACGTCCAGCTCTCGGTGGGGGCGGCCCGCCCCGACGGCTTCCACGACCTGGCCAACGTCTTCCTCGCCGTCGGCCTGTACGACGAGGTCACCGTGGCCCCCGCCGACACCCTGCGGGTCACCTGCGAGGGTCCCGACGCCGCCCACGTGCCCCTGGACCGGACGAACCTGGCGGCCCGCGCGGCCGAGGCGCTCGCCGCCCGGTACGGCCGCAGCCCCGCCGTGCACCTCCACATCGCCAAGGACATCCCGGTGGCCGGCGGCATGGCGGGCGGCAGCGCGGACGGCGCGGGTGCCCTGCTGGCCTGCGACGCGCTCTGGGGCACCGGCGCCTCCCGCGCCGAACTCCTCGACATCTGCGCCGAGTTGGGCAGCGACGTGCCGTTCTCCCTGGTGGGCGGCGCGGCGCTGGGCACCGGGCGGGGCGAGCGACTGACCGCCCTCGACGTCGGCGGCACCTTCCGCTGGGTCTTCGCGATGGCCGGGCGCGGCCTGTCGACGCCCGCCGTCTTCCGGGAGTTCGACCGGCTCGGCGCCGGCGCGGACATCCCGGAGCCGGTCGCCTCGGCCGAGCTGATCGCCGCGCTCGCCAAGGGCGACCCGGACGCGCTCGCCGCGACCGTCTCCAACGACCTCCAGGCCGCCGCGCTCTCCCTCTACCCCGAGCTGGCCGACACCCTCGCGGCCGGCCTGGCGGCGGGCGCCCTGACCGCGCTGGTCTCCGGTTCGGGACCGACCACGGCGTTCCTGGTCAGGGACGCCGCGTCGGCCGAGACGGTGGCGCGCTCGCTGCGCGCCTCGGGCACCTGCCGTACGGTCCGCACCGCGGCGGCCCCCGCGCCGGGCGCCACGGTCCTCACCGCCTGAACCGGACCCGCGCCAGGCCCTGCGAGGGCCGCTACTCGGGCGACGGCGCCGTCCCCGCCTTCGACGCCGACGGCAACCTCGTCACCGCCTTCCACACCGGCGGCTTCGACTCGGGCAACCTCGGCATCACGCTGATCGGCACCCTCGTCGACCAGGGCCCCACCGACGCGGCCCGCGCCTCCCTGGTCGAGCTGATCAAGGTGATCGCCCGGCTCAAGGGCCTCGACACCACGGCACACGAACTGCTCGCCGAGGTCCGCACCGGGGCGGCCGGGTAACAGCGCGGCGGGTCGGCTTCCCGGCGCGCACTACCCTGGGAGGCTGACCCGTCCCCCCGAGCAGGAGTGAAATGGCCGTCAACCTGGTCAATGTCGAGAACGTCAGCAAGGTGTACGGCACCCGTGCCCTGCTCGACGGCATCTCGCTCGGCGTCTCCGAGGGCGACCGGATCGGGGTGGTCGGCCGCAACGGAGACGGCAAGACCACCCTCATCCGCATGCTCGCCAAGGCGGAGGAGGCCGACACCGGGCGGGTCACCCACTCCGGCGGACTGCGCCTCGGCGTCCTCACCCAGCACGACTCCCTCGACCCGAACGCCACCGTGCGCCACGAGGTCATCCGGGACATGGCCGACCACGAGTGGGCCGGCAACGCCAAGGTCAGGGACGTGCTCACCGGCCTCTTCGGCGGCCTCGACCTGCCCGGCTTCCCGCAGGGCCTCGACACCGTCATCGCGCCGCTGTCCGGCGGCGAGCGGCGCCGGATCGCGCTCGCCAAGCTGCTCATCGAGGACCAGGACCTGATCGTCCTCGACGAGCCCACCAACCACCTCGACGTCGAGGGCATCTCCTGGCTCGCCCGCCATCTGCGCGAGCGCCGCTCCGCGCTGGTCTGCGTCACCCACGACCGCTGGTTCCTCGACCAGGTCTGCACCCGCATGTGGGACGTGCAGCGCGGCTCGGTCTACGAGTACGAGGGCGGCTACTCCGACTACGTCTTCGCGCGCGCCGAGCGGGAACGCATCGCCGCCACCGAGGAGACCAAGCGGCAGAACCTGGTCCGCAAGGAGCTGGCCTGGCTGCGCAGGGGCGCCCCCGCCCGCACCTCCAAGCCGCGCTTCCGGGTCGAGGCCGCCAACGAACTCATCAAGGACGTGCCCGCGCCCCGGGACACCAGCGAGCTGATGAAGTTCGCGTCGTCGCGGCTCGGCAGAACCGTCTTCGACCTGGAGGACGTCACCGTCCAGGCCGGCCCCAAGGTGCTGCTGAAGCACGTCACCTGGCAGCTCGGCCCCGGCGACCGGATCGGCCTGGTCGGCGTCAACGGCGCGGGCAAGACGTCCCTGCTGCGCGCGATGGCCGAGGCCGCCCGCAGCGAGGGCGAGCAGCAGCCGGCCGGCGGGCGGATCGCCGTCGGCAAGACCGTCAAGCTCGCCTACCTCTCGCAGGAGGTCGCCGAACTGAACCCGCAGACCCGGGTCCTGGAGGCCGTGCAGCAGGTCCGCGAGCGCGTCGACCTCGGCAAGGGCCGCGAGATGACCGCGGGCCAGCTGTGCGAGACGTTCGGCTTCGGCAAGGAGAAGCAGTGGACGCCGGTCGGCGACCTGTCCGGCGGTGAGCGGCGCAGGCTCCAGCTGCTGCGGCTGCTGATGGACGAGCCGAACGTCCTCTTCCTCGACGAGCCCACCAACGACCTCGACATCGAGACCCTGACCCAGCTGGAGGACGTCCTCGACGGCTGGCCCGGCTCGATGATCGTCATCTCCCACGACCGGTTCTTCGTGGAGCGCACCACCGACCGGGTCTTCGCGCTCCTCGGGGACGCCGCCCTGCGGATGCTGCCGCGCGGTATCGACGAGTACCTGGAGCGCAGGCAGCGGATGGCGGAGACGGCCACCGCGGCCTCCGCCGTCCTGGCCGCGGCGGCGGAGCGGCCCGCCGCCGAGCGCAGCGCCGCCGACCAGCGCGCCGCGAAGAAGGAACTCCAGAAGATCGAGCGGCAGTTGGACAAGGTCGCCGAGCGGGAGACCAAGCTGCACGCGCAGATCGCCGAGCACGCCACCGACTTCGCGAAGGTCGCGGGGCTCGACGCCGAACTGCGCGATCTCGCCGGGCAGCGGGACGACCTGGAGCTGCGGTGGCTGGAACTGGCCGAAGAGGCGTGAACGGCGCGTGAAGGCGCGTAACGGAGGCATCACGGGCCGGTTCTCCCTTGGGAACAGGGGATGAACCGGCCCGGTCCGTTGTCGGTGGTGAGTGATAGAAAGGGCCGTCTGAGAACTTTCTGAGCCTGCCCGAGGCCCTGGACGGCCCGGCGCGTGGCCAAAAATCAGTGGAACGGGGGAGGCGCTGATGACTCAGCCGCCGCAGGAAGGCTTCGGAGCGCCACAGGAGCGGTCACCGCAGCAGCCGCCACAGCAGCCGTCGCAGCAATCACCGCAGCAGCAGCCGCCGCCACCGCAGCAACCACCCCAGCCGCCCCAGGCGCCGCCGCAGCCGCCGTCCCCGCCGGGCACTCCGCCGCCCCCGCAGGGCCCGCCCGCGGGGCAGCCCGGCTACGGCTACCCCCAGGCACCCCCGCCGCCCCACCAGCCGGGCCCTTACGCCCAGCCCGGCCCCTACGCGCAGCCGGGTCCGTACGCCCAGCCCGGTCCCTACGGGCAGCCGGGCGGCGGCTACGGGCCGCAGCAGCCGGGGCCGTACGGTGCGCCGCAGCAGCCGGGGCCCTACGCCCCGACCGGCCACGGGTATCCGCAGCAGCCCCCGTACCCGGGTGCGCCGGGCGCCCCGCAGGGCGGCTTCCGCACCCCCTTCAAGGGCAGGCCCGCGCTCGTGGCCGGCGCCGTGGTGGCCGCGCTCGCCGTGATCGGCGCCGGTGTGTTCGCGGTGACCCGCGGCGGTGACGACGACGGCGGGAAGCCGGCCGTCGCGCGGAGCGACGACGCGAAGGCGTCGCCTTCGGCGTCCGCCTCGGCGTCGGCCGACTCCCGTGACGGCGAAGGCGGTTCCGGCGCCGAGGACCTCAACTCCGGCCGCCGGGCGGGCGAGTCGAAGGTCCTCTGGTACAAGGAGGCCCCGGCCGTGCCCGGTTCGGGCGCCGACGCACCCGGCATGTGGATCTCCGGGAAGACGGCGGTGAAGGCGGCCTACAAGCAGGTCTTCGGCTACGGCACCGCCGACGGCGAGCCCGCCTGGGCCACCATCACGCTCCCGCAGAAGATCTGCGCGGCCACCCCCGACGCCTCCACGGACGGCAAGATCGTTGTCGCCTACGAGAGCGGCACGAGCGACCGCGCCAAGTGCAACCAGCTCCAGCAGATCGACCTCGCCACCGGCAAGAAGGGCTGGAAGACCCAGCTCCCCGAGGGCGCGCTGTTCGACAGCACCCTCACCGTCGGCCTCTCCGTCACGGGCAGGACGCTCATGGTGGGGCGTTCGCAGTCCGGGGTCGCCTACGACGTGGACAGCGGCGCCAAGCTGTTCGACAAGACCAAGTACGGCGAAGCCTGCTTCCCGACCGCGTTCGCGGGCGGCGGCAAGCTGCTGTCGGTCGCCTCCTGCGGCGCCGGCGGGTCGAACGCCCACGACGAGCTCCAGGAGCTGGACCCGGCGTCGGGCAAGGCCCGTTGGACCCACAGGATCGACAAGGGGTGGACGGTCGCACGGGTCTACTCGGTCGACCCGCTGGTCGTCTACAGCACCAACCGGGACAAGAAGACCTGGAACATCTCCACCTTCGGCTCCGGCGGCGCCATCCGCTCCCAGGTCTCCGTCCAGGAGGACTTCGCCCCGCTGTGCGGCCTCGCGATCCTCAACCGCGACCTCCAGGGCTGCAAGGGCGTGGCCGCCGACGCGGACACCCTCTACCTGCCGACCCGGGCGACCACGGGGCCCAACGAGATCGTGGCGGTCAGCCTGGCGAGCGGCAAGGAGAAGTGGCGGGTCAAGTCCCCCGCGGACGAGTCGATGCTGCCGGTCAGGGCCGAGGGCGGCAAGCTGATCGCCTACGTCGAGCCGTCGTACGACTCCGCGGGCCGGGTCGTGTCGATCGCGACCGGCGCCGCCGCGCACACGCCGGTGAAGCTGCTCCAGAACCCGATGTCCGCCGCCCGCGTCGAGAACGGCTTCTTCTCCAAGGACTTCGACTGGGTCGACGGCCGCTTCTACCTCTCCACCACCCGCCTGACCGGCGGCGCCGCCGGGAAGGGGAAGCTGATGCTCGCCTACGGCAAGTGACCAGGCCCGCGCTGTCCCGCCCCCGCCCGTCGTTTCCGTCGTCCCCGCAGAGCGTCCCTGGAGCGTCCTCCCCATGAGCCAGCCGCCACCCCCACCGCCCCACCAGCCCTCGCAGCCGGGCGGATTCGGCCCCCCGGAGCCCCCGCAGCAGCCACAGGACCAGCCGCAGCAGCCGGGCCACGGCACGCAGCCGCCGCAGCCCCAGCAGCCCGGCTACGGCCATCCGCAGCCGACCCCGCCCCCGCAGCCGCCCGGCTACGGCTACCCGCAGGCACCCCCGGCCGGGCAGCCGCCGCAGCCGCCGGCCGGCTACGGCTACCCCGGCGGGCAGCCGAACCCGTACGCCCAGCCGCCCGTCCACGGGCAGCCCACCGCCTACGGTCAGCCGAACCCGTACGGTCAGCCGAACCCGTACGGCCAGCCGCCCGTCCACGGGCAGCCCACCGCCTACGGCTCGCAGCCCGGCTACGGCTACCCCGGGCCGCCGCCCCCGCCGGGCGGGGTGCCCGGCGGCAAGCGGAAGGGCAACGCGCAGGTGGCCATCATCGTGGCGGCCGTCGCGGCGATCGCCCTGATCGTCGGCGCCGGCGTCTGGTACTCCTCCTCCGGCGGGGGCGACGGCAAGAAGGACGACACCGCGGGCTCCACCGCGGGCACCGGCGGCAAGGACGACAAGGACGGCGGCGGGGACACCGCGGGCGGCGGCACCGAGAAGGTGCCCGCCGACACCGCCGGGAAGATCCTCTTCCGGGTCCCGTCGCCCAAGGTCTCGGACACCACCACCGTCACGGTGTACGGCTCCTGGCTCACCGACAAGGCGTACGTGAAGACCGGCGTCGCCGCGGTCGACGGCTACGACCCCGACCGCGGAACCAAGCTGTGGTCGATCAAGCTGCCGGGCCCGGTCTGCACCGCCAGCAGGCACACGACCGACGACGACCTGACCGCGATCGTCTACGAGCCCGCGATGCCGACCAAGGCCAAGCCCACCCACGGCTGCACCCAGGTCGCCGCCCTCGACCTCGACGCAGGCAAGAAGCTGTGGACGAGGACGGTCAAGAACGCCGACCAGGAGGTCCGCCTCGACAACGTCACCGTCAGCGGGCGGACCGTCGCCGTCGGCGGCACCAGCGGCGGCGCCGCCTTCGACGTCTCCACCGCCAAGCCGCTCTGGGCCCCGAAGCCCACCGACACCTGCTACGACGCCGGGTACGGCGGCGGCGCCAAGCTCGTCGCGGTCCGCAGGTGCGGCTCCTACGACGAGCGCCAGCTGCACATCCAGACCATCGACCCGAAGACCGGGAAGGTGAACTCCGAGTACAAGATGTCCCCCGGCATCTCGTACGCGGCCGTCGTCTCCACCGACCCGCTGGTGGTCGCCGCCGACGTCGGCGACAGCGCGGGCGACGGCAGCGGCATCTCGGACTTCTTCTCCATCGACAACAAGACCGGCAAGCTGCGCACCCGCATCTCCGCGCCGGGCAAGGACTACGCGGCCCGCTGCGACGGCATCTCGAAGCTGGAGTACTGCTCGGGCCTCGCCGTCGGCAACGACCGGCTGTACATCCCGACCGAGGCGCACGACGGCACCGGGCAGTACACCAAGACCAACGAGGTCGTCGCCTTCGACCTCGGCACCGGCAGGCAGACCGGCCAGCGCGCCGACGCGGGCGACGGCTACACCCTCACCCCGCTGCGCATGGACGGCCCCGACCTGATCGCCTACAAGCGTCCGCCGTACAACAAGGGCGGCCAGGTCGTCAGCCTCGACGGCGGCTCCTTCAAGGCGACGACGCTGCTGGTGAACCCGTCGACGCCGGCCGCCCGCGAGGCCGAGACGGGCATGCTGCCCACCTACTCGGAGGCCCTCTACAGCCAGGGCCACCTGTATCTGTCCGGGGTGTTCGCGAGCACCTCGTCCCTGAAGAAGGACCTGGTGGTGGCGTTCGGCCCGACCGGCTGAGCCCCGCCCGCGGCCCGCGGCCCCGCCCCAGCTCAGGGGCGGGGCCGTACGCGTACCGCTCATCGCCCGCGAATGCGGGGAAACCCAGAATTTCCGCCGATCCAGGGCACATCTCACCGGTTGGGGGAGCGCAACGTCGAACAAGCGTGTAGCTTCCGGGGGCATGAAGGGCGGGGGGAGCCGGGCGGGGGCTGCCGCCCGGGACTGGGGGGTGCCCGATGGGAGTGCGGCTGATGGTGGTCGACGACCACCGACTGCTCGCCGAGGCGCTGGCCTCGGCGCTCAAACTGCGCGGCCACCGGGTGCTGGCCGCCGCGGCGCCGGCCGCGGGAGCGGCGGAACTGGTGATCACCAGAGCGCCCGAGGTCTGTCTGCTGGGGACGGCGACACCGGCCGAGCCCGGCATGTTCGACCCGGTGGTGCGGATCAAGAAGGAGCGTCCGCAGGTCGCCGTCCTGGTGCTCGGCCCGGTGCCGAGCCCGCGCGGCATCGCCGCCGCGTTCGCCGCGGGCGCCTGCGGCTACGTCCGGCACGACGAGCGCATCGAGGGCGTCGAGCGGGCCATCATGAAGGCCCGCGCGGGCGAGGCCGCCGTCGCCCCGCAACTCCTCCAGGGCGCCTTCGGTGAACTCCTCAACCCGGCCGCCCAGCCCGACGACGAGGGCCAGCGGCTGCTGCACCTGCTGACCCCGCGTGAGGTCGAGGTGCTGGTGCGGGTCGCCGACGGCGAGGACACCCGGCTGATCGCGGCCGGCATGGGCATCGCGCCGTCCACCGCCCGCACCCATGTCCAGCGGGTGCTGATGAAACTGGGCGTCGGCTCCCGCCTGGAGGCGGCGGCCCTGGCCGCGCGCACCGGACTGCTCGACCGCGCGGGCCCGCTCCACCGCAGCGGAGCGGGCCCGCGGCTGCCGTAGGGGCCGGCGTCCGGGTCAGGTCGTGGCGTCGTCGTCCGGCGCGGTCGCCGGGACCGGCGGCGGGGTCGGGCGCAGCCACAGCCAGGCCAGGAAGAACAGGCCGAGCAGCAGCATGGCCAGACCGGTCCACAGGTTGATGTTGACGCCCTGGGCCTTGTCGATGGCGGCCTGGCCGTCGGTGATGCCGACGATCGTGACGATGACGCCGTAGACCACGAAGAGGCCGCCGATGATGCGCCGGAGGTCGAAGATGCGGGCCGCGGTGGCCGACTCGCCCTCCAACTCGGTCACCTGGCGCTGGGCGTCGTGTTCGGAGAAGCCGCCGTTGTCGCGGCTGTCGGGGGTGTCGGGGTGTTCGGGCATGGTTTCCTCTCAGGGGCTCCCCGGTCGCAGGGCCGGCTCAGAACGAGAACGGGATGTAGCAGACGGCGGCCAGGATCACGGCGCCCCAGCCCAGCAGCGCGGGCTTGCGGTACCAGGCGTCGTCGCCCTCGGCGGGCGCCTCGGAGAGCCCCGGGGAGCGGGTGCCGTAGACCAGGCCCTGGAGTTCGGCGGCCGGCTTCGGCTTGGTGAACAGGGAGACGACGACCATCACGACCGCGCCGGCCACGAACCCCGCGATGGCGGAGACGAAGTTGGCGCCCTGGTCGGAGGGGATCGAGATGACGCCCTGCTTGTAGAGGACGAAGTAGTTGACCATTGCGGTGACGGTGCCCGCGAGCAGGCCCCAGAAGCCGGACTTGGCGGACGCGCGCTTCCAGAACATGCCGACGATGAAGACCACGAACATCGGCACGTTGAAGAAGGAGAACAGCGTCTGGAGGTAGCTCATGATGTTCGAGAACGAGGAGGCGAGGAACGCCGTGCCGACCGAGGCGAGCACACCGATCGCGGTGATCAGCCGGCCGAAGCGCACGTAGTACGCGTCCTCACGGTCCTTGACGACGTACTTGGCCCAGATGTCGTTGGTGAACACGGAGTTGAAGGACGACACGTTGGCCGCCATGCCCGCCATGAACGCCGCGAGCAGACCGGTCACCGCGATGCCCAGGACGCCGTTGGGCAGCAACTCCTGCATCAGGTAGGGGATCGCGTCGTTGTACTGGAGACCGGAGTCCTTGGTGCCGATGCTGGGCACCAGGACGGCGGCGACCAGACCCGGGATCATCACCAGGAAGACGATGAAGATCTTCGGGAAGGCGGCGATCAGCGGCGTCCGCTTCGCCGCGCTCAGGTTCTTCGCGGACAGCGCGCGCTGCACCTCGGCGAAGTTGGTGGTCCAGTAGCCGAAGGACAGCACGAAGCCGAGGCCGAGCACGATGGTCAGCCAGTTGGCGCCGAGCGGGTTGGTGCTGCCGATGCCGGTGCCGCCCCAGGCGGTGACGAAGTCGTCCCCGTGCGAGGCGGTGAGCTTGTCGGTCAGGCCGTCCCAGCCGCCGACCTTCTTCAGGCCGAGGATCGTGAGGGGGATCAGGGCGGCCAGGATCACGAAGAACTGGAGGACTTCGTTGTAGATCGCGGACGACAGTCCGCCGAGGGTGATGTATGCCAGCACGAAGAAGCCGGCGACGACGATCGCCACCCACTCCGGCCAGCCGAGCAGCGCCTCCACGACGATCGCGAGGGCGTAGAGGTTGACCCCGGCGATCAGGATGGCGGCGAAGGCGAACAGGACCGAACTCAACTGGTGGGCGGCCTTGTCGAAGCGCAGCAGCAGCATCTCGGGGACCGAGCGGACCTTGCTGCCGTAGTAGAACGGCATCATCACCAGGCCGAGGAAGACCATCGCCGGGATGGCGCCGATCCAGTACCAGTGGACGGTGTAGGCGCCGTACTGGGCGCTGTTGGCGGCCATGCCGAGGATCTCGGTGGCGGCCAGGTTGGCCGAGACGAACGCCAGGCCGGTGATCCAGGCGGGCAGTGAACGTCCGGACAGGAAGAAGTCGAGGCTGGTCTTGACCGAGCGGCGGGCCGCGAAGCCGATTCCCAGCACGACCACGAAGTAGATACCGAGGATCGTGTAGTCGAGCCAGTTCGTGGGGAGTCGCAGCTCGGCCGCCAGATAGGCGGGTTGTGTGGGGGTTTGCATGAAGATCTCGCTTCGTCGCGTGAACTGATCCAGTGCGGAACCTACGCCTCGGTGTTCAGTTATTGAACACTTCTGTTGATGCTCTTTGTTTGATTGTGATGTTGACGCTCGTGATGCCTTGTGTTTCGATGTGTTCGGTTCTGTTTGAAGATTGTTCGAGTGACTCGAATAAGGAGTCGCAGTGAAGAAGACCTCGACCCGGCTGGCCGACGGTCGCGAGCTGATCTACTACGACCTGCGCGACGACACCGTGCGGGACGCCGTGGACCGGCGCCCGCTGGAGCCCACCGTCACCACGTCCGAGATCCGCCACGACCCGCTCCTCGGGGACGCGGTCGCCATCGCCTCGCACCGCCAGGGCCGCATCTACCACCCCCCGGCCGACGAGTGCCCGCTCTGCCCCTCGAACGGGGAGCGGCTGAGCGAGATCCCGGACTCCGCGTACGACGTCGTCGTCTTCGAGAACCGCTTCCCGTCACTGGCCGGGGACTCCGGGCGCTGCGAGGTCGTCTGCTTCACCTCCGACCACCAGGCGTCCTTCGCCGACCTCACCGAGGAACAGGCGGCGCTGGTCCTCGACGCGTGGACGGACCGTACGTCGGAGCTGTCGCATCTTCCCTCCGTCGAGCAGGTGTTCTGCTTCGAGAACCGTGGCGCCGAGATCGGCGTGACCCTGGGTCACCCCCATGGCCAGATCTACGCCTACCCCTTCACCACCCCTCGCACCGCCCTGATGCTGCGCCAACTCGCGGCCCACAAGGAGGCGACCGGCGGGGAGAACCTCTTCGACGCCGTCCTGGAGCGCGAGCGCGCCGGTGAGCGGGTCGTCCTGGAGGGTGAACACTGGGTGGCCTTCGTGCCGTACGCGGCGCACTGGCCCTACGAGGTCCACCTCTACCCCAAGCGCCGGGTGCCCGACCTGCTCGCCCTCGACGAGGGCGCGCGCACAGAGTTCCCCCAGCTCTATCTGGAACTCTTGAGGCGCTTCGACCGGATCTTCGGCGAGGGTGAGCCGCCGACGCCGTACATCGCGGCCTGGCACCAGGCCCCGTTCGGCGCGGCGGCGTTCGACGGGAGCGCCGCCGTCAACCGGGACGACTTCGCGCTCCACCTCGAGCTTTTCACCATCCGCCGTACGTCAGGCAAGCTGAAGTTCCTCGCGGGTTCCGAGTCCGGCATGAACGTGTTCATCAACGACGTGCCGCCGGAGCGCGCGGCCGAGCGACTGCGAGAGGTAGCGAGTTGATGAGCGGTAAGTACCTGGTCACCGGGGGCGCGGGATACGTGGGCAGCGTGGTCGCCCGGCATCTGCTGGAGGCGGGCCACGAGGTCACCGTCCTGGACAACCTGTCGACCGGCTTCCGCGAGGGCGTACCGGCGGGCGCCGCCTTCGTCGAGGGCGACATCCGCGACGCCGCCAAGTGGCTGGACCCCTCCTACGACGCGGTCCTGCACTTCGCCGCCTTCTCCCAGGTCGGCGAGTCCGTCGTGCGGCCCGAGAAGTACTGGGACAACAACGTCGGCGGCACCATGGCGCTGCTCGGCGCGATGCGCGACGCGGGCGTGCGCCGGCTGGTCTTCTCCTCCACGGCCGCCACCTACGGCGAGCCCGAGCAGGTCCCGATCGTGGAGAGCGCCCCGACGAAGCCCACCAACCCCTACGGCGCCTCCAAGCTCGCCGTCGACCACATGATCAGCGGCGAGGCCGCCGCGCACGGCCTGGCCGCGGTCTCCCTGCGCTACTTCAACGTGGCGGGCGCCTACGGCGGCAGCGGTGAGCGGCACGACCCCGAGTCGCACCTCATCCCGCTGGTCCTCCAGGTCGCCCAGGGCAGGCGCGAGGCCATCTCCGTCTACGGCGACGACTACCCGACGCCCGACGGCACCTGCGTGCGCGACTACATCCACGTCGCCGACCTCGCCGAGGCCCATCTGCTCGCCGTCCGGGCCGCCACCCCCGGCGAGCACCTGATCTGCAACCTCGGCAACGGCAACGGCTTCTCGGTCCGCGAGGTCATCGAGACGGTCCGCCAGGTCACCGGCCACCCGATCCCCGAGGTGAGCGCCCCGCGCCGGGCCGGCGACCCGGCCGTCCTGGTCGCCTCCGCCGACGCCGCCCGCCAGAAGCTGGGCTGGCAGCCGTCCCGCGCGGACCTCGCGGGTATCGTCGCGGACGCCTGGGAGTTCGCGCAGCACATCTCGAAGGAGCACTAGTGGGGGCACAGCAGGTCAGGCAGGGCTTCGTCGACTTGTACGGAGCCGAGCCCGAGGGGGTCTGGTCGGCGCCCGGCCGGGTCAACCTGATCGGTGAACACACCGACTACAACGACGGTTTCGTGATGCCGTTCGCCCTGCCGCACGTGGCGACGGCCGCCGTCTCCCGCCGCGACGACGGCGTGCTGCGCCTGCACTCGGCGGACGTCGAGGGGGGAGTGGCCGAACTGCGCCTGGACGCGCTGGCCCCCCAGACCGACCGGAGCTGGACCGCGTACCCGGCGGGCGTCGTCTGGGCGCTGCGCGAGGCGGGCCACGCCGTCACCGGCGCCGACATCCACCTGGCGTCCACGGTCCCCACCGGCGCGGGCCTGTCCTCGTCGGCGGCCCTGGAGGTGGTGATCGCCCTCGCCCTCGACGACCTCTTCGAACTGGGCCTGAAGCGCTGGCAGTTGGCCCGCCTGTGCCAGCGCGCCGAGAACGTGTACGTCGGGGCGCCCACCGGCATCATGGACCAGACGGCGTCCGCCTGCTGCGAGCGCGGCCACGCCCTGTTCCTCGACACCCGGGACCTCTCCCAGAAGCAGATCCCGCTCGACCTGGCCGCCGAGGGCATGCGGCTGCTGGTCGTCGACACCCAGGTCAAACACGCCCACAGCGACGGCGAGTACGGCAAGCGCCGGGCCGGCTGCGAGAAGGGCGCCGCGCTCCTCGGCGTGGACGCGCTGCGCGACATCCCCTACGACGGCCTCGACGCGGCGCTGGCCCGCCTCGGCGACGACGACGAGGTGATCAGGCTGGTGCGGCACGTCGTCACCGAGGACCAGCGCGTCGAACACGCCGTCGCCCTGCTGGAGTCGGGCGAGACCCGCGCGATCGGCCAGGTCCTCACCGCGGGCCACGCCTCGCTCCGCGACGACTTCCGCATCTCCTGCCCGGAGTTGGACCTGGTCGTCGACACCGCCCTGGCAGGCGGCGCGCTCGGCGCCCGGATGACCGGCGGCGGCTTCGGCGGCTCGGCGATCGTCCTGGCCGAGGCGTCCGACGTCGAGACACTCACCAAGTCCATCGAATCGGCCTTCGCGACCGCAGGGTTCACCACCCCACGGGTCTTCGAGGCGGTGCCTTCGGCGGGGGCGCTGCGGGTGTCCTGACAGGGGGGCGCCGCCCATCCGCGGCGCCCCGGCCCGGCCGCGCGCGGGAGGCAGACCGGTGACGAACGCCGCGAACGCGGGGCGACGAGCCGGGCTGCCTACGCGTGGACGGCGAGGTCTTCGCCGAAGGTGATGTCCAGCTCGGCGGCGAGGGCCTCGGCCAGTTGGAGCGTCTGGGCCCGGTCGATGACGACCTGCCTGAGCGAGGAGAGGCCGCGGAGCTGGGAGAGGGTGTTGCCCCGCAGGTCCAGGCCGCGGTACTTCCCGCCGTCGAACTCCGTCAGCCGTAGATCGCAGTCGTCGATCAGAGTGTTGGACAGGTCTGCGGCGGCGAAGGTCGTCTCGCGCAGCGAGCATGCGGAGAAGATCACGGGTCCGGTGGCCCGGACACGGGTGAGGGCGCTGTAGTCGAGCTTGCAGTTCTCGAACAGCACGTTGTCGAGCGTGACGTCCTCGAAGGCGGCGCCCATGAGCTTGCAGTCGCGGAAGACCGACCGGGAGATCCTGCTGTCGGCCCACTGCGGGGAGGCCAGGTCGCAGCGGATGAACTCCACGGAATCGACGCGGAGCCTCTCCAGGCGGGTGCGCTGGGCCTTCAGGCCGGCGATCCGACCGTCGAGCAGGTGCGTGTCGGCGAGATCGAGGTCGCGCAGATCACCGTCGGCGTAGTGGAACTCCGCGAGCCGTCCTCGTCCGCCCTCCAGCGAGGTGACGTCGGAGAGGGAGAGGCCCGGTTCGTCCAGGGCGGGGAGGGTGACGCTGGTCCGACGGATCGTGCGGGTGTCCATCAAGAGCCTTTCAGCGCGGAGACGCGACGCCGGGTGCTGCCGCTCCGCTCGGGGCCGGCAGCACCGAGCGGCTACCTCTTGTTCCAGTTGTCCCAGGTCGGACGGTTGTCGAAGGGGGCCGGGTTCTTGTTCCAGTTGTCCCACGTGGGCCGGTTGTCCCATGGTGTTCCAGCGATCGACGGGGCCGGAGCGCCGTGCGTGCCCACCAACTTCATCACGACGGGGGCGTCGGATGCGGCGAGACCCTCCAGAAGCGTCATACGGCCGACTCCTTCTCTGCGAGTGTGGACAGGGCCTTGACCAGCGCTTGCCGGGAGACCCGGCAGTAGTTGGTCTCGGTGGACTTGAGGCTGCCGTTCTCGAAGTAGCGGTTGGCGGCCTGCGCTCCACGGCAGAAGCCGAAGAACTCGCACGCGGCCTCGCAGCGGTCCAGGCCGGTGAGGAAGTCGCGTACGTAGCGGAGCCGGTGCGCGTCGCGGAGGATCTCGACCAGTGGCTGCTCGAGGATGTTGCCTGCCGAGAAGTCGCCGTACTCGGGCGCCGCCGTGTCTGCGAGTTCCGGGGAGAGCAGGACCACGTCCCCCTTCCACGAGACGGTCGGGATCGGGTCCAGGAGGCGCCCGGACCACTCGGCGCCCTGCCCGGATCTGATCAGACGGAGGTACTCGGCGAGGCGCGCCACCGCGCCCACCTGCGGTGCGTCGGGGTGTTGACCGGACCAGGTCAGGACACCAAGCCAGAAGTCCTGGGCCTGAAGCGCGTTGGGCGGCTCCCGATCGGTGTTGACCCCTTCGATCTCCTCGATGTTGAAGCCCACCGAGCGAGCGCCCAGGGAGTCCAGGAACTCCATCAGCTCCTCCGGCATGGAGATGCCGAGCGTGCCGACCACCGAGATGACCGAGAACGGGACGCCGCACTCACGCAGAGTGGTGATGCCGCGGAGGATGCGGTCGAAGGCAGGCTTGCCGCGAAGGCCGACACGCTCGGCGTTCAACGCGGCCGGCCCGTCGATGCTCACCCCCACGCGGACGTCATAGCTGGCCAGTAGCTCGCACCACGTGTCGGTGATCAACGTCGCGTTGGTCTGCACGTAGTGGTGGACACGGCCCGCGCGGCGCAGCGTCTCGAACGGTGCCAGCAGGGACCGGAAGTGCTGCCGGCCGACGGCGAGCGGCTCCCCGCCGTGCCAGACGATGCCGATCGGATGGCCACTGTCGTCGAGCCGGCCCACGGCCTGCGCGAGGGCCTCGGCCACCTCCGGGGACATCTGGTGCCTGAGCCTGCGAAAGGGCAGGTAGCAGTACCGGCAGTCCAGATTGCACCAGGTGGTGGGCTGCACCACCACGGTCTGCGGGGCCGCGAACCGTTGGTGGTACCGGGCACGCCACGAGGACGGGCGAGAGCGCATCGGAGTCCTCTCCACGTCGGACAGGGAATCCCTGGCGCGTGCCGGAGGTCCGCGGTTCGGGATGCCACCACCATGGGTCCGGCTGCTCCCGGCACGCGATGACATCGCGTTGTCATCACTGCTGACATGTCATTCTCGCGGCGCTGACATCGCACCGAAGGCGCGTGCCCCGCACCGGAGTTCGGGCACACCCCCGTGAGCTATCGTGACGGGCGTGCCTCGCTCGATTCTGATTCACGACGGCCGGACCTCCCGTGACGTCGGCCTGGTGTACTGCTGCTCGGGCTACCTCGTCGAGGACGGCAGAGTCCTCCTCGTGCACCACAACCGCTTCGACAAGTGGGTCCCGCCCGGTGGCCACATCGAGCCCGGCGAGTCCTTCGCCGGCACCGCGGTGCGCGAGTTCAAGGAGGAGACGGGGCTGGTGGTCGAGGCGATCTCCAGCCAGCCGCCCGTCCACCCCGCCGACCACAACGCGACCCCTGAGCCGGTGCCGTTCTATGTGGACATCGAGCGCGAGGGGTTCCCCACTCCGGCGCTGGTCCAGTTCTTCTACGTCAAGCGACAGCCGGGCACCCGCGAGCAGGCAGTCGAGGCCGAACGCGCGGAGGTCCACGGAGCGGACTGGTTCAGCCTCGACGACCTCGACAGCCTCAAGACCTTCGACCAGGTGCGCTCACTGGCCCGATTCGCCCTGCTGAACTACCCGGTGGCCGAGGAACGCACCCGGCCGTAGCCCGCTGCGCCACGGGGCCGGCCTCGTCCCGCGATGCGGCGGGCCGCCATTGCGGCAGCCGGCCACCGTCATCGACTTCGTCTGCCCGCACCTGGCCGTAGCCGTCCCGCGTCCCCCGCAGGGCCTCGTCCCGCAAGGCGATACCCTCCGGTCCCGTCGACCGTCACAGCCAGGAGCAGGCGTGCCGGAGCGCCGCCAAGGGCTGCCGATACCGCCTGGTTCAGCCGCTGCACGTACTTCGGCACCGAGGACGGCGCGACGTAGAGGGCTGCCGCGATCCGCTCGGTCGACAGCCCGACCGCGGAGGCGTCGAAGACAACCTTCACCAGGTCGAACAGACGCTCTGTCAACTCGCAGGTCACGGCGGTCTCACTGCCGGTCGCGCTGACGCGGACCGTGCGACCGGGGCCGAGTTCGACCCGCTCGATGACCCTGTCGGCCGACGGCTCACGCACGTCTCCCGAGCCGTTGTCGGTGAGGCTTGTCCGAGCCAGGTGCCGAGCCGCTTCCTCATAAGCCGAGACCGTGTAGTACGCGGCCCGGACGGTGGCGCGCCGGCCTGAGGCGCCCGGCTCGTTCCAGAGCCTGGCTTCTGGATCCCACAGCTCGTTCATCAACCGCCACGCCTTGGCCAGCCGGGGGTCACGTGGACCGGCCCCGGCCCGGACGGCGGCCTGGCAGCACAGTGCGTACGCCATGTGTTCCCAGGCCGTGCCCTGCACGTCCTTGTCGTCTTCGACGAAGGTCTCCCAGCGGTGGTGATTGTGCAGTAGCCACTTGCCGGCCTCGACGACCACCTCGGACAGCTGCCTGCGTTGCACCGGACCGTGCACGCCGCCCACCTCCCGCGGATCGTCGCGGTAGGCGGGTTCGCCGCCGGGCCCGGTACCGGAGGCGACGGCCGACAGCGCGAGCAGGCACAGCGAGGTCTTGCTCGGGCTGGGGTCGGTGTCGATGTAGGTCCGCCAGCCCCAGGCCCCGCTGGGGCGGCGATGGTAGAGCAATCCGTGCACGCCGTGATCGATCAGCGGCTCGACGCGTTCCAGCAGGGTGCTGGTATCCACCCCGCCGGGCAGGAGGAGCCCAGGGCCGAGGTCGTGCAGTACACACCTGAGTTCGGCGAGCCCGTGCACCGCGAGGGCAGTCTGGTGCAGAGAGGTGTCGTCGAGGCCGAGAACCTCGGGCCATCCGTGGTCGACCCGGTGGTCCTCCAGCCAGTCGACGCACCAGGCTGTGGCCTCCGCGACGCCCGCGTGGTGAAAGAACCGGGGGTGGGACAGCAGCCCGGCCAGACCGAAGGCGATGAACCGGGTGTGTTCGCCACGTCCGCCCTTGTGACGGGGCCGGCAGTGCTCAGGGATCGCGCCGGTGAGGAAGTCGAGCGCCTGCCGGACCGGCTGTCCGGCAACGCCTGCGGCCCGCAGGATCGGCAGCACCTCGCTGGTGTTGACGATCGAGGACACCGAGGTCAGGGTGAGGCCCCAACCACCGTCGTACCCCTGGTTGTGCAGCAGGGTCCGAGCTGCCTCGCCCACTCGCGTCTCGTACGCCGCCAGTCCCGCGTGCACCGTCTTCATGTTTCGCCTCCGCCGCGATGCGGTCGCTCATTCAAGAAGCACGCCGGAGCCGACGGCGTCGACGACCCTGTGGAACGGATCCGCGCGGGCTGAGTCGCCTTCCTCAGCCCCGCTCGTCACGGCAGGAGCAGATCCCGCTGGCCCTTCGCGACTCCGCCGGTGAACGCGCGGTAGTCGTCCTCGGAGATGATCAGGATCTTGGCGTCGGGGTCGCCGACGTCGTTCGAGTCGCGGAGAGCGACCACACCGTCGACGAAGGCGACCTCGAGGCAGTTGTCCCCGCCGTTGCTGAGGTCGCTCTTGACCCATATGGCCTCGGTGAGGTCGATCTTCTTCTTCATGCGTAGCGGTCCTTGATCAAGTCGTCGATGTGGCGCCGAGAGGCTTCCGCGTCGAGGGCTTCGCCGCGGAGGTGGCTGAACGCCGTCTCGTAGCGCCCGATGTCGCTATCTTCCTCCAGGTACAACGAAGTTGTCATCGGCTCGACCACGACCACGGGCGGTCCGACGGGAAAGTGCAGCAGGTGGAAGGGGCCGTCGATCCCGGCGTGAGCCCCGTGCGCGAAGGCCAGTATCTGGAGTGCCACGTGCTTGTGCTCCTCCGACACCTGGAGCAGGTGCTCAAGCTGGGCCTTCATCACCTGTCTTCCGCCGACCTCCCGGAGGAGCGCCGACTCGTCGAGCACGCACCACAGATGAAGTGGTTGCTCTCGCAGCAGGGCCTCCTGTCTGGCCATGCGTAGTTCGACGAAGTTGTCGATCTCCCGGCCGGTGTGCCACTTACGGCTGCGTTCCACGATCGCGCGGGCGTAGTCCGGGGTCTGGAGCAGGCCGGGGATCACCCACGCGAACGTCTCGCACTTGGACGCCAGTTCCTCCAGGTGCAGGTACTCGGCGAAGGGGTCGCGAACGGACTGCCGGTACTGATCGAACAGGTTCGCCCGCCTGCCCGAGTTCGCCAGCGACGCCAGCTTGCGGATCTTCTCGACGCGGTCCTTCTTCTGGAGGCCGTAGACCTCGAAGAAGCCCGCGAGGGCGATGCCGGGCACCCGTTGCTTGCCGTTCTCGATCTTGCTCAGGGCCGAAGCGCCGGACAGGCACAGGCGCTCGGCCGCCTCGGCGAGATTCATCCCGGTGGCCTTGCGCAGCGAGCGGAGCTCCAGGCCCAGGCGCCTTCGATGCAGGTTGGGTTGGGCGTCGGTCATGTTTCCCACCTCCTGGCGCGGAGCGTATCGATGGACGGCCACCCTGGCGGCTGATGTCGCAGGGGACATCCTTTTGAGTGACTTTCCTTGCGAGACAATTTTCTCGCTGGAATCTTAGCGGGGGAGATGACCCTCACTCTCATCCCCCGACACAGGAGTTGCCGTGCAGAACGACGCCACCGGAGATCCCCGCCTCAACCGCCACCTCCCCCCGTCCGGCCCCCACCGCCACCCCGCCCTGCTCGTGTCGGACACCCCCGATGGCCCCGCCTCCCGCATGGCCGACCAGATCGAGGCCGTCCAACTCGATCTGGCACAGCGGTTGCTGAGCAGGGTCCAGAAGGCTCGGGTGGAGGAGGGTGATGAACCGCTGCACTGGGTGGGGCAGTTGTGCGACGCCCTCGCCGACGTCCTCGTCATCGCCCGCTGCCGGGGCGACCGTCTCGCCGCCCCCGGCCCGCGTGCCGGTGACGCGCTCGCCGTGTCCGGTGCCGATCTCGCCTCCGCCCGCGCCGCCCGCCGGCATGTCAGGGACGCGGCCCGTGCGCGCGGGCTCGATCCGGCGCTGGTGGACGACCTGGAGTCGATCGCCGGCGAACTCGTCGCCAACGCCCTGGAGCACACCGTCAGTCACACGATCGCGGTGGGCTGCGCCTTCACCGTGTCCACGGCCTCCGTCAGCGTGACCGACGAGGGCGGGCAGGCGCCCCCGGTCCGGCCCGTGCCGGCCCGCGGCAGCGCGGAGCGGGGGCGGGGACTGCTGATCACCCACGCGCTCGCCGATCGGTGGGGCACCCGGCTGACCCGGCGCGGGCTGACCGTCTGGGCGGAACTCGACCTCGTCCCGGGTCTCCTCGGGGCGGCCCGCTAGCGTCGACCGTCCGGCTGCGGTCCCAGCCGCTTCGTCAGCGTGTACTCCGTGACGCCCGGCGGATAGTCGGGGATCACGCACACCACCTCGTACCCCTTCTTGCGGTAGAAGTCCGGCGCCTGGAAGTCCCAGGTCTCCAGTCGGGCCGCCGTGCAGCCGCGCTCGGTCGTCGCGAGGCGTTCCGCCTCCGTCAGCAGCAGGCCGCCGAGGCCCGCGCCGCGGTGCAGGTCGTCCACCCACAGGAACGTCACGTGCAGCCAGGACGCCCAGGTGTGGCCGACCAGGCCGCCCGCCATCGCCCCCCGCTCGTCCAACGCCCAAACGTGCAGCGGCCGTTCGCGCTCGGCCGGGGTTCCGCGCAGCGCTCTCAGTACCGGTGACGCCGCCGTGTTGCTCTCCAGGAGCCGCGAACGGAGAAGATCGCGCCGGGATTTGTCGACTTCTGTCTCCAGACGAAACATGTGCCTCACCATAAACGCGCCGGACCGTCAGTTCTGCGATTCGCCTTCCGCTGTCCGCCGCCGCCCGTACTCTGATGAACAGCACCGGTGGGGGCCGGTGCTGATCAGGGGGCGAGACAAGCGGGTACGACGTCCGCATGGGGGGTAGCAGGTCCGCACGGCGGCGGCCGTGCCGCGCAACACCGCCATCACGCATCGGGCGTCGTGCCCGCGCCCGTGCCGTCTCCCGACGATGAGGTATCCCCCGCTCCGTGCGAGCGCGGGGAAGGGGGTTTCGTGGTTCGCATCCGAGTCCTGGTCGTCGACGACCACCGGATCTTCGCCGAGTCGCTCGCGGCCGCGCTGGCCGCCGAGCCCGACGTCGAGGTCACCGCGGCGGGCAGCGGTCCCGCCGCGCTGCGCAGCCTCGACCGGGCCGCGGCCGAGGGCCGCAGGTTCGACGTGCTGCTCGTGGACGCCGATCTGGGCGGTGCCGCGCCGGGCGTACGGCCCGCCGCGCCGCTCCAGGAGGCCGCGGCCGACGGCCCGGTGGACGGGATCTCCCTCGTCACCGGCGTCCGCACCGCGCAGCCGAACGTCCGGTTCGTGGTCCTCGCCGAGAAGGACGACCCGCGCCGCGCGGCGCTCGCCCTCCAGGCCGGCGCCTCGGGATGGGTGGCCAAGGACTGCTCGCTCTCCCGGCTGCTGACGGTGATACGCGGGGTGCTGCGCGACGAGACGCATCTGCCGCCCGCCCTTCTCACCGGCGTCCTGCGGGAGTTGACGGCGGCCCGCAAGCACCGCACGGAGAGCGAGCGGCTGGTGGAGTCGCTCACCCCGCGCGAACGCGAGGTGCTGCGCTGCATGGTGGCGGGCCTGGGCCGCAAGGCCGTCGCCGAGCGCCTCTACCTCTCCCCGCACACCGTCCGCACCCATATGCAGAACGTGCTGGGCAAGTTGGGCGTGCACTCCACCCTCGCCGCCGTGGCCCTCGCCCGCAGGGCCGGCGTAGGCCCCGCCGAGCTAGCCGGGGATGTTGTCGAACGGGGCGGTCAACTGGCGTAGCAGGGACGCCAGTTCACCGCGCTGCCCACGGGACAGCTCGGCCAGGATGGCGCGTTCCTGGGCCAGCAGTCCGGCCAGCGCCTGGTCGGCGCGGTCCTGGCCCTCGCCGGTCAGCCGCACCAGCACCCCGCGCCGGTCGCTGGGGTCGGGCAGCCGCTCCACCAGGCCCTTCTTGGCGAGCCTGTCGATGCGGTTGGTCATGGTGCCCGAGGTGACCAGGGTCTGGGTCAGCAGTTGTCCGGGCGAGAGCTGGTAGGGCGTCCCGGCGCGCCTGAGCGCGGTCAGCACGTCGAACTCCCACGGCTCGAGACTGTGCTCCGCGAAGGCCAGTCGGCGTGCCCGGTCCAGGTGCCGGGCCAGCCTGCTCACGCGGCTGAGCACCTCGAGCGGTTCCACGTCGAGGTCCGGGCGCTCCCGGCGCCACGCAGCGACCAGCCGATCGACCTCGTCCTCCATGACGATCAGTGTAGTGGTTCTGTCGACATGAAGTCTCTTGATCTCAAGTTTCTTGACATCGAGAGAAATGGGGAGTGAGGATGACGGACATGACCTCCCCCGTCTGGGACCCCGCCCAGTACCTCCGCCACGCCGACCACCGGGCCCGCCCCTTCACCGACCTGCTCGCCCGCGTCCCCGGGCTGCCCGGCACCCCGCCCAGGATCGCCGACCTCGGCTGCGGTCCGGGCAACGTCACCGCCCTGCTCGCCGACCGCTGGCCCACCGCCCGCATCACCGGCTACGACAACTCCCCCGAGATGCTCGACCGGGCCCACACCGCGCACGAGGGCCCCACCACCGGCGGCGGCAGCATCGCCTTCGCCCCCGCCGACGCCCGCACCTGGACCCCCGAGGGCCCCCACGACCTCATCGTCAGCAACGCCACCCTCCAGTGGGTCCCCGGCCACACCGACCGCTTCCCCGACTGGATCGACGCCCTCGCCCCCGGCGGCGTCCTCGCCTTCCAGGTCCCCGGCAACTTCGACGCCCCCAGCCACCGCGCCCTGCGCGACCTGGCCGCCGGCCCCCGCTGGCGCGACCGCCTCGACGGCGTCCTGCGCCACGGCGACGCGGTCCACACCCCCGGCCACTACCTGGCGCTGCTGACCGGCCTCGGCTGCGCCGCCGACGTCTGGGAGACCACCTACCTCCACCTCCTGACCGGCGAGGACCCCGTCCTCGACTGGGTCAAGGGCACCGGACTGCGGCCCGTCCTGACCGCCCTCGCCGACGACCCCGAGGCCCGGGACGCCTTCGTCGACGAGTACCGCGCGGCCCTGCGATCGGCCTACCCGGCGACCGCGCACGGCACCCCGTTCCCGTTCCGCCGGATCTTCGCGGTGGCCCGCAGGGACGGCTGACGCGGGGGCGGCGCGGACAGGGGAGGTTTGCGCCCGGAGAAGCCGGTTACCCGGACTGTGCACCGGAGTCCGACCAGTACCAGTAGGGAAGTGATGAGCGGTGGCTGAGGATCAGAAGGGCCAGGCCAAGGTCGAGCAGATGAAGGGCAAGGCCAAGGAGACCGTGGGCCGTGCCGTCGGCAACGAGCGGATGACCGCCGAGGGCCGTGCCGACCAGATGAAGGGCGACGCCCGTCAGGCCAAGGAGAAGGCCAAGGACGTCTTCAAGCACTGACGCCCCCGCGTCACGGACCACCCCGGCCCGATGACGCCGCGGCGCCGGGGAGACACGGCGGGCCCCCAGCCTGGGACGGCTGGGGGCCCGCCGTCGCGTGCGCGGAGCCGGGGACGGGTGGGGCCCGCCGGGTGCCCGGAGCCGGGACCCGGGGAGCGGGCGCAGCCCCGTCCACCGGTGGCCGCCCCCGCGGTCGGTCAGTTCTTGCGGTGGCCGATCAGCCGCGGCTTCTGCTCCAGGCCGTCGAGCCCGTGCCAGGCCAGATTCACCAGATGGGCGGCGACCTCCGCCTTCTTCGGGCGGCGCACGTCCAGCCACCACTGGCCGGTCAGGGCCACCATGCCCACCAGGGCCTGCGCGTACAGCGGCGCCAGCTTGGAGTCGAAGCCCCGGTTGCGGAACTCGCGGCCCAGGATGTCCTCCACCTGCGTGGCGATGTCCGAGATCAGGGACGCGAAGGACCCGGTGGACTGCGGGATGGGGGAGTCGCGGACCAGGATGCGGAAACCGTCCGTGTACTCCTCGATGTAGTCGAGGAGCGCGAACGCCGCCTGCTCGCACAGCTCCCGCGGATGCCCCGCCGTCAGCGAACTGGTGACCATGTCGAGCAGCCGCCGCATCTCGCGGTCCACGACCACCGCGTACAGCCCCTCCTTGCCGCCGAAGTGCTCGTACACCACCGGCTTGGAGACCCCGGCCTTGGCGGCGATCTCCTCCACCGACGTGCCCTCGAACCCCTTCGCGGCGAACAGGGTGCGGCCGATCTCCAACAACTGCTGGCGGCGCTCGGCGCCGGTCATCCGGGTGCGGCGGACCCGCCGCTGCTTGTCGTTGCTCGGGGTGCTGCTGGAGTCGGTCGCCACGGCGTCAATCATGCCGCCTCGGCCGTCTCCTTCCGGCGCCGGGATCCTCCCTGGTCCGGGTTGCGGCGGGAATCGATACGCGAGCGTGACGGCCAGCGCACGTCCGAGGCCCAGCCGAGCTGCTCGCACCAGCGGATCAGCCGGGCCGACGAGTCGAGCTGGCCGCGCTCCACACCGTGCCGCGCGGAGGTCGGGTCGGCGTGGTGCAGGTTGTGCCAGGACTCGCCGCAGGACAGCACCGCGAGCCACCACACGTTGCCCGAGCGGTCCCGCGACTTGAAGGGACGCTTGCCCACCGCGTGACAGATCGAGTTGATCGACCAGGTCACATGGTGCAGCAGAGCCACCCGAACGAGTGAGCCCCAGAAGAACGCGGTGAACGCACCCCACCACGACATCGTCACCAGACCGCCGATCAGCGGCGGCAGCGCCAGCGACAGCGCTGTCCAGTACACGAACTGCCGGGAGATCGCCCGGATGGCCGGGTCCTTGATCAGATCGGGCGCGTACTTCTCCTGCGAGGTCTGCTCCTCGTCGAACATCCATGCGATGTGCGCCCACCACAGGCCCTTCATCAGCGCCGGGACGCTCTCCCCGAACCGCCACGGCGAGTGCGGGTCGCCGTCCGCGTCGGAGAACTTGTGGTGCTTGCGGTGATCGGCCACCCAGCGCACCAGCGGCCCCTCCACCGCCATCGACCCCATGACCGCCAACGCGATCCGCAAGGGCCGCTTGGCCTTGAAGGCGCCGTGCGTGAAGTACCGGTGGAAACCGATCGTGATGCCGTGGCAGCCCAGGTAG
Source organism: Streptomyces griseoviridis (assembly GCF_005222485.1). Classification (NCBI taxonomy): domain Bacteria; kingdom Bacillati; phylum Actinomycetota; class Actinomycetes; order Kitasatosporales; family Streptomycetaceae; genus Streptomyces; species Streptomyces griseoviridis. The sequence goes on along the minus strand of NZ_CP029078.1, from coordinate 3,853,956 downwards.
TAGAAGAACACCAGCAGGCCCAGGTCGAGCCAGCTCACCCCGCCGAACCCCCACGCCAGGGGCACCGCCGCGACCAGCGCGAGGAACGGGACAATGATGAAGGCCAGCAGCGAGATCTGCTCGATCGAGCGCTTCTTTTCACCACCCAGGGTCGCGGAGGGCGCGGACGGATAGCCGTCCCCCGGCCGGGCGTCATCGATCACATCGGACCTTGAGGTCATGGGCGTCCCCTGTGGGGTCGAGGATGGAGGCAGATGCCGGTGCGGTCGCGGCCACCGTGCCCGGGTTCCGTTACGTCGGTCCCTACGGTTCCGTAACCTACGGCGACGTAAGTATGGCAGTGCGCCGCCTCGCGGCACGAGCCCGAGATTCTCCGCGTCCGCCCGGCCACCTATCCTTGGAGTCGGTCGGACAGCGCGGTCCGCTCTGTTTTCTTCCCGGTTGCCAGAGCCGCGAGCGGCGCCCGCCGCCCGGCTCGGCCCACCGGGTTCCCCACTCGGACGAGCTTCAACACTGCAAGGAGCCGCACCTGTGAGCAGTGCCGACGACCAGACCACGACCACCAGCAGCGAGCTGCGCGCCGACATCCGGCGCCTGGGCGACCTCCTCGGCGAGGCCCTCGTCCGGCAGGAAGGGCCCGAACTGCTCGACCTGGTCGAAAAGGTCCGCCGCCTCACCCGGGAGGACGGCGAAGCAGCCGCCGAACTGCTGCGCGGCATCGAACTGGAGACCGCCGCCAAACTGGTCCGCGCCTTCTCCACCTACTTCCACCTCGCCAACGTCACCGAACAGGTGCACCGCGGCCGCGAACTGCGCGCCAAGCGCGCCGCCGAGGGCAGCCTCCTCGCCCGCACCGCCGACCGCCTCAAGGACGCCGACCCCGAGCACCTGCGGCAGACGGTCGCCAACCTCAACGTCCGCCCCGTCTTCACCGCCCACCCCACCGAGGCCGCCCGCCGCTCCGTCCTCAACAAGCTCCGGCGCATCGCCACCCTCCTGGAGACCCCGGTCATCGAGGCCGACCGGCGCCGCTACGACACCCGGCTCGCCGAGAACATCGACCTGGTCTGGCAGACCGACGAACTCCGCGTGGTGCGCCCCGAGCCCGCCGACGAGGCCCGCAACGCCATCTACTACCTCGACGAACTCCACGCCGGCGCCGTCGGCGACGTCCTGGAGGACCTCACCGCCGAACTCGAACGGGTCGGCGTCACCCTGCCCGACCACACCCGCCCCCTCACCTTCGGCACCTGGATCGGCGGCGACCGCGACGGCAACCCCAACGTCACCCCCCAGGTGACCTGGGACGTCCTCATCCTCCAGCACGAGCACGGCATCAACGACGCCCTGGAGATGATCGACGAACTCCGCGGCTTCCTCTCCAACTCGATCCGCTACACCGGCGCCACCGAGGAACTCCTCTCCTCCCTCCAGACCGACCTGGAGCTGCTCCCCGAGATCAGCCCCCGCTACAAGCGCCTCAACGCCGAGGAGCCCTACCGGCTCAAGGCCACCTGCATCCGGCAGAAGCTGGAGAACACCAAGCAGCGCCTCGCCAAGGGCACCCCCCACGAGGACGGCCGCGACTACCTCGGCACCGCCGAACTCCTCGCCGACCTCGTCCTCATCCAGACCTCGCTGCGCGCACACCGCGGCGGCCTCTTCGCCGACGGCCGGATGAACCGCACCATCCGCACCCTCTCCGCCTTCGGCCTCCAGCTCGCCACCATGGACGTACGCGAACACGCCGACGCCCACCACCACGCCCTCGGCCAGCTCTTCGACCGGCTCGGCGAGGAGTCCTGGCGCTACGCCGACATGCCCCGCGAGTACCGCGCCAAGCTCCTCGCCAAGGAACTGCGCTCCCGCCGCCCGCTCGCCGCCACCCCCGCACCCGTCGACGCGGCGGGCGAGAAGACCCTCGGCGTCTTCCAGACCGTCAAGCGCGCCCTCGAAGTCTTCGGACCCGAGGTCATCGAGTCGTACATCATCTCCATGTGCCAGGGCGCCGACGACGTCTTCGCCGCCGCCGTACTGGCCCGCGAGGCCGGCCTCCTCGACCTGCACGCCGGCTGGGCCAGGATCGGCATCGTGCCCCTCCTGGAGACCACCGACGAACTCAAGGCCGCCGACACCATCCTGGAGGAGATGCTCTCCGACCCCTCCTACCGGCGCCTGGTCGCGCTGCGCGGAGACGTCCAGGAGGTCATGCTCGGCTACTCCGACTCCTCCAAGTTCGGCGGCATCACCACCTCCCAGTGGGAGATCCACCGCGCCCAGCGCAGGCTGCGCGACGTCGCCCACCGCTACGGCGTGCGGCTGCGCCTCTTCCACGGCCGCGGCGGCACCGTCGGCCGCGGCGGCGGCCCCTCGCACGACGCGATCCTCGCCCAGCCCTGGGGCACCCTGGAGGGCGAGATCAAGGTGACCGAGCAGGGCGAGGTCATCTCCGACAAGTACCTGGTGCCGTCCCTGGCCAGGGAGAACCTCGAACTGACCGTCGCGGCCACCCTCCAGGCGTCCGCGCTGCACACCGCCCCCCGCCAGTCCGACGAGGCGCTCGCCCGCTGGGACGCGGCGATGGACGTCGTGTCGGACGCCGCGCACGCCGCGTACCGCAAGCTCGTCGAGGACCCGGACCTGCCGACGTACTTCCTCGCCTCGACCCCCGTCGACCAGCTCGCCGACCTGCACCTCGGCTCCCGCCCCTCCCGCCGCCCCGGCTCCGGCGTCTCCCTCGACGGACTGCGCGCCATCCCCTGGGTGTTCGGCTGGACCCAGTCCCGGCAGATCGTGCCCGGCTGGTACGGCGTCGGCTCCGGACTCAAGGCCCTGCGCGAGGCGGGCCTGCGGCAGGAGGGCGACACCGTCCTCGACGAGATGCACGGACAGTGGCACTTCTTCCGCAACTTCATCTCCAACGTCGAGATGACGCTCGCCAAGACCGACCTGCGGATCGCGTCCCACTACGTCGACACCCTCGTCCCCGACGAGCTGAAGCACGTCTTCGACACCATCCGCGCCGAACACGAACTGACCGTCCGCGAGGTGCTGCGCGTCACCGGAGAGAGCGAACTCCTCGCCGCCACCCCGGTGCTGAAGCAGACCTTCACCATCCGTGACGCCTACCTGGACCCGATCTCCTACCTCCAGGTGACCCTGCTCAAGCGCCAGCGCGACGCGGCCGCCGCAGGACAGGACCCGGACCCGCTGCTGGCCCGCGCCCTCCTGCTGACCGTCAACGGCGTCGCGGCCGGCCTGCGCAACACCGGCTGACGCCCAGGCGCCACCGCACACGACACGAGGGGTGCCCCGCCCGGGGCACCCCTCGTGTCACGTCCCGCGGCTACCCGGTCAGGAAAGCGGCCGTCAGCAGCGCGATCCCCGCCCCGGCCAGCAGCTTGCCCAGCCGGCCGAGCCCCAGACCGCCCGCCACCACGACCGACGCCAGCAGCAGCGCCCCCGCCAGCGGCACCCAGGCGTAGAGGATGCCGGCCGGACCCGAGCGCACCACCTCGTCACCGCCCGGCTTCACGACGACGTCGTAGGTACGGCCCGCGCGGACCGCGTACGACTTCTCGATCACCACCCGGGCACGCGGCTGCGACCCGGCGGTCACCGGCGTGAAAGGCCCCGTACAGGTCGACTCCCCGCACGCCGTCACCACGACCGTGCCCCGCTCACGCCCCTTGGTGAGCATCACATGGTGCGCGGTGCCCCAGGACGCCCACACCCCGGCGACCAGGATGAGCAGGGTGAGCGTGCCCATCGACGCGAGCCGCCCGAACCGCAGGACGGAACCCGCGATCCGGCGGGACGGAGCGGAGGAGGCCGGCATGGCCGGGATCATTGGCCATGGCACTGCGTGCGGTCAACTCCGGCCGGGACAAGTCACGAGTTGTACGTGCTTTGCGCCCGTTCGAGCCCCTCGGTCACCAGCGACTCGACGGCGTCCGCCGCCCGGTCCACGAAGTAGTCAAGCTCCTTGCGCTCCGCCGCCGAGAAGTCCTTCAGCACGAAGTCGGCGACCTGCATCCGCCCCGGCGGCCTGCCGATCCCGAACCGCACCCGGTGGTACTCCGCGCCCATCGCCTTCGTCATCGACTTCAGACCGTTGTGCCCGTTGTCCCCGCCGCCCAGCTTCACCCGCAGCGTCCCGTAGTCGATGTCCAACTCGTCATGGACGGCGACGACGTTCGCCACCGGCACCTTGTAGAAGTCGCGCAGCGCGTTCACCGGACCGCCCGACAGGTTCATGAACGACATCGGCTTGGCCAGCACCACCCGCCGACCGGCAGGACCGGGCGGCCCGAACCGCCCCTCCACGACCTGCGCCTGCGCCTTGCCCGCCCGCTTGAACCTCCCCCCGATCCGCTCGGCCAGCAGGTCGGCCACCATGAACCCGACGTTGTGCCGGTTCATGGCGTACTCGGGTCCGGGATTGCCGAGGCCCACGACGAGCCAGGGGCCATTGGCGGGGGTGGTCACGTCCATGTCTCCTTGGATACGCGCCAGCCGCCGCCCCCGGGAGGGAGCAGCGGCTGACGAACCGTCGAAAGGCGGGGCGAGGATCAGGCCTCGGCGACCTCTTCGCCGGCGGGCTCCTCGTCCTCGGCGGACTCCTCCTCGGCCTGCGCGGCCAGGACCTGGAGGACGACGGTGTCGTCCTCGACGGCCAGGGTGGAACCCTTCGGCAGGGTGATGTCCTTCGCGAGGATCGCGGCACCGGCCTCGAGACCCTCGACGGAGACCGTCACCGACTCCGGGATGTGGGTGGCCTCGGCCTCGACCGGAAGCGCGTTCAGGACGTGCTCCAGCAGGTTGCCGCCGGGGGCCAGCTCGCCCTCGGCGTGCACCGGGATCTCGACCGTGACCTTCTCGCCCCGCTTGACCAGCAGCAGGTCGACGTGCTCAAGGAAGCCCTTGATCGGGTCGCGGACCACGGACTTCGGGATCGCCAGCTCGCTGCTCGCGCCCTCGATCTCCAGCGCGATCAGGACGTTCGGCGTACGCAGCGCGAGCAGCAGGTCGTGACCCGGGAGGGTCAGGTGCTTGGGCTCGGTGCCGTGCCCGTACAGGACGACCGGAACCTTGTTGTCACGACGGATGCGGCGGGCGGCGCCCTTGCCGAACTCGGTGCGGCTCTCGGCGGCCAGCTTGACCTCGGACATGATGATCACTCCTCGTAGAGATAGCGGCGGACGTGGTCACCCGGCCACGAACGGCCTGCTACGAAGAGCGCGTCGATAACGGATCGCCGTACCCCGTCAAACGGGAAACGGCCTCCCTCGCCGAGCAACTCGGGCAGTCTACTCGGCGGGGGAGGCCGCGGGAAAATCGATCACTCAGGACCCGGTGGCCACCAGGGTCACTGCTCGTCGAAGAGGCTCGTCACCGAACCGTCCTCGAAGACCTCACGGACCGCGCTGGCGATCGTCGGCGCGATGGACAGCACCGTGATCTTGTCCAGATCCAGCTCGCCGGGGGTCGGCAGGCTGTTGGTGAACACGAACTCGCTGACCTTCGAGTTCTTCAGCCGGTCCGCCGCGGGACCGGAGAGCACCCCGTGCGTCGCCGTCACGATGACGTCCTCGGCGCCGTGCGCGAACAGCGCGTCCGCCGCCGCGCAGATGGTGCCACCGGTGTCGATCATGTCGTCGACCAGGACACAGACCCGGCCCTTCACCTCACCGACCACCTCGTGCACGGTGACCTGGTTGGCGATGTCCTTGTCCCGGCGCTTGTGCACGATCGCCAGCGGCGCCCCGAGCCGGTCGCACCAGCGGTCCGCGACCCGCACCCGGCCCGCGTCGGGCGAGACCACCGTCAGCTTGTTGCGGTCCACCTTCGCGCCCACGTAGTCGGCGAGCAGCGGCAGCGCGAAGAGATGATCCACCGGGCCGTCGAAGAAGCCCTGGATCTGGTCGGTGTGCAGATCCACGGTGAGGATCCGGTGCGCACCGGCCGTCTTCATCAGGTCCGCGATCAGCCGGGCCGAGATGGGCTCACGGCCGCGGTGCTTCTTGTCCTGCCGGGCGTAGCCGTAGAACGGCACGATCACCGTGATGGAGCGGGCCGACGCGCGCTTCAACGCGTCGATCATGATCAACTGCTCCATGATCCACTTGTTGATCGGAGCGGTGTGGCTCTGGATCAGGAAACAGTCGGCGCCGCGCGCCGACTCCTGGTAACGGACGTAGATCTCACCGTTGGCGAAGTCGAAGGCCTTGGTCGGAACGACCTCCACACCCAGCTGGTGGGCGACCTCCTCGGCAAGCTCGGGGTGGGCGCGGCCGGAGAAGAACATCATCTTCTTCTCGCCGGTCGTCTTGATCCCGGTCACAGCACAGTCTCCTCAGAGGTGTCTCAGCTGGTGGCGTGCACTTATCACGGTACGCGGTGTTCAGGGCACCGATTTCAGGTCAGTCCTCGCCCGTACCCGCCCGGGAGGCCGACTCCGCCGCCTGCGCGGCGGCGCTCCCCGGACGCTTGCGAGCCACCCAACCCTCGATATTCCTTTGCTGGCCACGGGCCACGGCCAGCGAGCCGGGCGGCACGTCCTTCGTGATCACGGAGCCGGCGGCGGTGTACGCGCCGTCCCCGATGGTGACAGGAGCCACAAACATATTGTCCGACCCGGTGCGGCAGTGAGAGCCGATCGTCGTGTGGTGCTTGTCCTGCCCGTCGTAGTTCACGAACACACTCGCCGCACCGATGTTCGTGAACTCACCGATCGTCGCGTCCCCCACGTACGACAGATGCGGGACCTTCGTCCCCTCACCCACGGAGGCGTTCTTCGTCTCCACGTACGTACCGACCTTCGACCGCGCGCCCAGCCGGGTACCGGGACGCAGATACGCGTACGGACCCACCGTCGCCCCCGCGCCCACCTGCGCGCCGTCCGCCACCGTGTTGTCCACCCGGGCACCCGCGCCCACCCGGGTGTCCTTCAGCCGGCTGTTCGGACCGACCTCCGCGCCCTCACCGAGATGCGTCGCGCCGAGCAACTGCGTGCCCGGGTGCACCAGCGCGTCCTGCTCGAACGTCACCGCCACATCGACCCACGTCGTCGCCGGATCGACCACCGTCACCCCCGCCAGCATCGCGGCCTCCAGCAGCCGGTCGTTGAGAATCCGCCGCGCCTCGGCCAGCTGCACACGGTTGTTGATCCCCGCGATCTCCCGGTGGTCCCCCGCCACCGACGCCCCGACCCGGTGCCCGGCCTCCCGCAGGATGCCCAGCACGTCCGTCAGGTACTCCTCGCCCTGACTGTTGTCCGTACGGACCTTCTTCAGCGCGTCCGCCAGCAACTGCCCGTCGAACGCGAAGACACCGGAGTTGATCTCCCGGATCGCCCGCTGCGCGTCCGTCGCGTCCTTGTGCTCGACGATGCCGGTGACGGCGCCGGTCGCGTCGTCCCGCACGATCCGGCCGTAGCCGGTCGCGTCCGGGACCTCGGCGGTCAGCACCGTGACGGCGTTGCCGTCCCCGGAGTGGGTGGCGGCGAGGGCGCGCAGCGTCGCGCCGGTGAGCAGCGGGGTGTCGCCGCAGACCACGACGACCGTGCCGTCGACGCCGCCGCCCAGCTCCTCCAGGCCCATCCGCACGGCGTGCCCGGTGCCGTTCTGCTCGGCCTGCACGGCGGTGCGCACGTCCGGATCGATCCCGGTGAGGTGGTCGGTGACCTTCTCCCGCGCGTGCCCGACGACGACCACGAGGTGCTGCGGCTCCAACTCGCGGGCGGCGGCGAGCACATGGCCCACCAGGGAGCGTCCGCAGAGCTGATGGAGGACCTTGGGTGTGGCCGACTTCATACGGGTGCCCTCACCCGCTGCGAGAACGACGACGGCTGCGGGGTGATGGACGCTCACGGGGTTGCCCTTCGGCTGTGGACGATGGGGACATCCGCAGGATACCGGCGCGTTTCGTGAGGGACATGAGAGCGGGCCCTGACAGTGGCTGTCAGGGCCCGGAGGGGGTGGAGCTGGCTCCCGGAGAAGGACTCGAACCCTCATTCAACGGACCAAAACCGTTTGTCCTACCTTTAGACGATCCGGGAAGGATCGCACGCTATGTCCGATTCTGTTGATCGGTTCGGCGTGCGGACACCACTATGCCGCACCACCAGCCTTCGATGCGACGGTACAGGTCGGCGCCCTTCAGGACCCTGACGACCAGACAGCCGCGATAGGACGCCCCGACGTTCTTGCGGACGGTCTTCGGGTTGTGCTTCTTCAAGGTCGTCTTGTTGAACGCGGACCGGTCCGCCCCCACCAACTCGGCCCAGTAGCGCTCGGCGGCCTCCACGTCCGCGCTCTCGTGGATCATGACGCTGAAGCGGAGCCGCTCGGGCCCGACGCCGAGCAGGCCCAGCCAGGCGAGGTAGACCTCGATGACGCCGGGGTCGCTGTTGACGAAGATGACGCTCTCGCGGCGCGCGTACGGCTTGTCCTTGGAGCCCTCGGCCCAGTAGAGGCTGACGCCCGCGAGGAACAGCTCACGGTCCGAGAGCGGACCGACCTCCGCCGAGGCGGCCGTCTTCGTCCGCCGCCGCTCCTCGTCCCGCACCGTCAGCTCGTGCTCCCAGCGCTTGCGGGCCGCCAGTCTCGCCTGCTCCTGCGCGGCCGGGCGCTCCGGCCGGGGCAGATCGCGGACCCAGTGCGAGACCGAACCCCTGGAGCAGCCCAGCTCCAGCTCGATCTGGTCGTACGTCCACCCCTGGAGCCGCAGCTCGCGGGCGCGGGCCCGCAGGCCGTCCGTGGTCCTGGGGCGTTCCGCGGGCTCCGGCAGGGGCTCGCCCTGGACGAGCCGGCGCAGCAGGTCGTTGTTGAAGATCTTCAGTTCGTCCCGGATCTGCCGCAGGCTGCGCCCCGCGCGCCGCAGCGCCACCGCCCGTTCCCTGAGGGATTCCGGTGGGGTGTGGTGGTCGGGTGAATGTGCCATGGGCATACCGTTCGGGCGGAACGGGGGCGTCCGGGGGTGAATGCGGGGTTGTTCAGCAGTTCGAGGGATGTCGGGGTGTTCCGGTGTCGTTCGATCATGGCGTGTGGGGGATGTGGTCGCGGAAACTCGACGGAACGCGGGGTGGGGGCGCCCGTAGGGTGGTGGCTATGACCACGACGGGGGAAGACCACGCCGCGGCCCGGTCAGGGCCCTGGTGGTGGGAGAGGCGGCGCGGCGCGCTGCTCGACGTCGGCCTGGCGTCGCTGTCCGCGGTGGAGTGCGCCTTCGAGGGGATCAGGTTCGCCACGGACGCCGGGATACCGGCGGGCGTCGGGGTCGTCTTCGGCGCGCTGGCCGGTTCGGCGCTGCTGGTGCGCAGGAAATGGCCGATAGCCGTCGTGCTGGTGGCGATCGCGATCACCCCGGCCCAGATGGGCTATCTGATGGGCGTCGTCGGCCTGTACACGCTCGCCGCCTCCGAGCTGCCGCGCCGGATCATCGCCTCGCTCGCGGGCATGTCCCTGGTCGGGATGCTCATCGTGATGTTCGTGCGGGTCCGCCAGGACATCGCGCGCGGCACCCTCGACCTCGGTGACTGGTTCGTGCCGTTCGCCGCGATCACGACCGCCGTCGGCGTCACCGCCCCGCCGCTGCTGCTCGGCCTCTACGTCGGCGCGCGGCGGCGGCTGATGGAGAGCCTGCGGGAGCGCGCGGACAGCCTGGAGCGCGAGTTGCAGCTGCTCGCCGAGCGGGCCGAGGAGCGCGCGGAGTGGGCCCGCAACGAGGAGCGGACCAGGATCGCGCGGGAGATGCACGACGTCGTCGCCCACCGGGTCAGTCTGATGGTGGTGCACGCCGCCGCGCTCCAGGCGGTGGCGCGGAAGGACCCGGAGAAGGCCGTGAAGAACGCGGCGCTGGTCGGGGACATGGGCCGGCAGGCCCTCACCGAGCTGCGCGAGATGCTCGGTGTGCTGCGCAGCGGTGACGGTGCCCGGCGGGCCGAGCGGGTGGTGCCGCTGGCCGCGGTGGGGGTCGCCGCCGCGGCGGCCGCGTCCCGGGCGGTGGAGGAGGGCGACGGGCCCTGTCTGTCGGAGTTGGACGAGCTGATCGGGCAGTCGGCCGCCGCCGGGATGGTCGTCGACCTGTCGGTCGAGGGGGACGGGCGGGGTTATCCGGCGCAGGTCGAGCAGACCGCGTACCGGGTCGTGCAGGAGGCGCTGACCAATGTGCACAAGCACGCGGCGGGCGCCAAGACGCATGTGAGGCTCGCGCACCGGAGTGCGGAGATCGCGATGCAGGTGGAGAACGAGCCGCCGCCCGAGGCGGCTTCGGCGTCCTCGGCCCGGCTGCCGTCCGGTGGCAACGGCCTGCTCGGTATGAAGGAGCGGGTGGTCGCCCTGGGCGGCGTCTTCGTGTCCGGGCCGACGGACGCGGGCGGGTTCCGGGTGTCGGCGGTGATTCCGGCGGCGGCGTAGGCGTGGGCGCCGGCGGTGCGGGGCGCCGTCCGTGCCGCGGGATTTGGGGGCTGGGGGCGGGGCCGTGGTCGGGGCGGTCGGTGCCGTCGTCCCGGTGGTGGCGCCGGTGGTGCTCAGCCCGCGGTCAGGCGGGCCGGGGCCAGGCCCGAGATCAGGGTGGCAAGGGCGCGGTCGATGGTCGGGCCGAGGTACCAGTCGCCGGTGTGGTCGAGGGTGTAGACGCGGCCCTCGTCGTCGATCGCGAGGAGTGACTGGCTGTCGGTCTCCGCGCCCAGGGGGCTGACCTCGGCGTCGAGGGCGCGGCCGAGGTCGGCGAGGGTGCGGGCCATGTGCAGCCCGTGCAGCGGGTCGAGGTGGAAGGCGGCGGGTGCGATCTGCCGGCCGGGGCCGCCCGGTGTGATGTCCAGTCCGCCGAACTCCGCCCACGCCTCGACGGCGGCGGGGAAGACGGCGTGCCGGTGGCCGGCGGGCGAGACGTGCTCGCGGAGGGTGTCGGCCCAGATCTCGGCTTGTTTTATGTCCCAGCGTCCTGGCTGCCAGCCGGCGTCGCGGAGCGCGGCGTCGACGGGTACGGCGAATCGGGTGGTCGAGGTGCGGTCGGCGTGCATCTGCCTTCGTTCGTCGAGGTCATGGGGTGGCGCGGCGGTGGCGCCTGCGGTGCGGGCGGGCCGGTCAGCCCGCCGGGTCGGCGGGGACGGCCGGTTCGACGACCCGGACGCCGAAGTGGGCGCTGAGGGCGGCGCAGGCGCGGCAGGGCGCGGCGAAGCTGCCGTGCAGCGGGTCGCCGTCCTCGCGGATGCGGCGGGCGGTCAGCTTGGCGTGCTTGAGGGCCTTGCGGGCCTCGCCGTTGGTCATGGGCTTGCGGGCGGCCCGCTTGCTGCGGCCGGCGTCGGCGGTGGTGATGTGCCGGGAGATCAGGATCGTCTCGGCGCAGCGGCCGGTGTAGCGGTCGCGCTGGGCGCTGGTGAGGGTGTCCAGGAAGTCCTGCACGAGGGGGTGGAGTTCGGGTGGCTGGTCGCCGCGGGCGGCGGTGCCGGTGAGGGTGGCGCCGCGGACGGAGAGGGCGGCGGCGACGGTGGGGAGTATGCCGTCGCGACGGTGCCGGAGGACGGGGGTGTGGGGGGCCTCGGCGCTGCTCCAGCCGACCCGGGGGTCGCCGGAGGCACCCGTGCGGGTTCCGGTGCGGCGGGCCTCCGCGTGCGGACCCGTCTGCGTCGCATTCATGATCATCATCCCCTCCCGAGCATCCCCCGGCGGAGACAGAGTGCCAAATCCCGCGCCTCCTGCGGTAGCTGGGGCGGTGCGACACGCCAGGGGTTGGGCGGGCTGTCACGGTGGGGTGACCGCTGGTCACGGTGGTGCGGGTGTGGTCGGCCGGTGCCCGGTGACCCGTGCGGTCGTACGGCATAGGCTGTCCGCACCGCGATCCATGCGGTTGACGCATGGAGACGGTCCGTTCGGGTCCGTCCCGCTCGGACCCGGTCGTTTCCGGTTGGAAACGGTCGTCCGGGTGGATCGGGCAGCGGGACGCGTGATCCGGTGAAACGTGGCGGACGCAACATTCGGCACAGGTGTCGGACGGGTGTCACGTCAAGGTTCCGGTCAGCGTTCCGATGAACGTTCCGATGAACGTTTCGGGCGCGGTGTCCGATGTAGGTGTCGGACGCGGACGCCGGGCCCACGGCAGTCGGGTCCGGTATGCGGGTCCGGCGGTCGGGTTCAGCAGTCGGGTCTGGCGGTCGGGTTCAGCAGTCGGGTCCGGCGGTCGGGCACGGCAGTCGGGCACGGCGGTCGGACCTGGTGGTCCGGCCCGTGGCCGGGCACGGTGGTCCGGCGCGGTGGCCGGGTGCCGGGACCGGGCGCGACCGTCGGGCACGGTTTTGCCGGACGGGACGTCGGGCGAGACAGTTCGGACACCACGTCGGACGAGGGCAGTCGAACACTCGATACGGGAGTGCGGCCGAGGACGGTCGTCACCGCCCGTACAGAACGCCGCAGGGGGCAACCGCCATGACGACAGGTCGGCTCGGGCCGGGGGCACCTCCCGGCCGCCAGGCCCAGGGACGCGCCGTGCCGCCGAACGCGGCCTACGCCGGGCAGGTCGTGCACTTCCCGGATCCGGTCCGGGCCGCTCGTCACCCCAGAGGGGTGCGGATGGACGAGCACGGCTACCCCGACTTCTCGGCGTACGCGCGCGCCGCCGCGGAGGTCGCGGAGCCGCCGGAGGGCTTCGGCGTCGACGAACTGCGGCTCACGGACTACGTGTCGGCCAACGCCGCGCTGGCCGCCACCGGCCACGACCTGTGGGACACCGTGCCGAGCGTGGCCACCCCGCACGGCTGGACCTGGCACCACGTGGCCGGCACCCGCAGGCTGTACCTGGTGCCGGTCGAGGTGAAGGCGCTGCTGCGCCACCACGGCGGCATCGCGCTGTCCGCCGTCGACCACGACAAGCGGGGCACCCGGCCGCTCCAGGAGACCAGGCCCGCGCACTTCGGGCTGCCGAAGTCGGGGCTCGCGGTGACGGAGGGGCAGGTGCAGGGCGTCGAGGAGGACCTCGGCTACCGGCTGCCCGGCGCCTACCGCTCGTTCCTGAAGGCGGCGGGCGGCTGCGCGCCGGTGGGCACCGCGCTCGACCCGGCCCTCGGCCTCCTCATCGACCAGCCGTTCTTCACGGTCCGCGACGAGGCGGCCGTCAACGACCTGGTGTACGTCAACAAATGCCTGCGCGATCACCTGACCAAGGACTACCTGGGCGTCGGCTTCGTCCAGGGCGGTCTGCTGGCGGTGAAGGTGAAGGGCGAACGGCCCGGCTCGGTGTGGTTCTGCGCCTACGACGACGCCCGCGACGTGGACCCGTCGTGGGCGCCCGCCGAGCGCGTGGAACGGCTGCTGCTGCCGTGCGGCGACGACTTCGACACGTTCCTCTCCCGGCTGGCCGGCTCGCCACCGGAGTTGGAGACCGTGGCGAACCTGATGGTGGACGGCGGCTTCGCGCGAGCGGTGCCCGTGACGTCCGAGGGGGAGTGACGCGACGATGGTGACCTTCGCGCAGGCGCAGGAGCGCGCCGAGGAGTGGATCAACGGCGACATGCCGTCGTACCAGCATCGCGCGGTGCGGGTACGGGAGTTCGACCTCGGCTTCGTGCTCTGGGCCGAGGACCGCGCCGACGGGCCGCGCTCGGACGGCGGCGGGCAGCGGCTGGTGGTCGCCCGGGACAGCGGGGAGGCCACGCTCTGGCCCGCGCTGCCGGTGGGCGAGGTGATCCGCCGCTACGAGGAGGAATACGGCCGGCCCGACCCCGAGGACGAGCCGCCGGCCCCGACGCCCGCGGCCGCGCGGGTGGACCTCAACCAGACGTCGTTCCTGCTGAGTCCACCGGAGTGGCTCCAGGAGGCGGCCGACAAACTGGGCATCCCGGACCGCCGGGGCGAGAACGCGACGGCGGGCGGCGGGAGTTCGGACAACGCGCCTGCGGGCGGCGGGAGTTCGGACAACGCGCCTGCGGGCGGCGGGGGTTCGGGCAACGCCGCGTCCGGCAACGGCAGTCCCGGCAACAGCAGTCCCGGCAACGGCAGTACGGGCCATGGCGGTTCGGGCAACGGGGCCGTGGGGAGCGGGAGTTCGGCGAGCGGGGCCTCCGGGGCGGGTGCGGCCGGGGTGACGGCCCCCGCCGCGGATTCCGGTGCCGGTTCGGGTTCCGGTGCCGTTTCGGGTTCCGGGTCCGGCTCTTGGGGCGCCTCCGGTGGCGCCCTGCCCAGGACCCAGGGTGCGGGTGGCGCCACGGCGTGGCCCGAGGCCGGTGGGTCCGTGCGCGACGAGGCGCCCGGTGTGCCGCCGGGTGCGACCCCGTGGGCCGGCACCGACACCAACGCCGACAACGGCGAGGACCGTTCCGTCCCGCTCCCGGCGACCGTCTTCGCGGCGCCCCCCAGTGACGTGGCCCTCCCGGACTCCCAGACGGCCCTGATCGCCGGCGGCAGCCGGCTCCCGCCGACGGCGGTGGCCCCCGCGCTCGACGACCCGGGTCCCGCGGCCGGTGCGCCCGGCGCCGGCGGTACGGGGAACACGCCCGCGCCCGGCGCGGGTGCCGTGCCACCGCCGTACGGGTATCCGCAGGACGGCACGCCGCCGCCCCCCGCGGGCCGGCCCTACGGCTACCCGCAGGGCCAGGCCGCTCCGGGCACGCCGCCGCCTCCGCAGGGAGCCGCGGTGCCGGGGCCGCCGCCGTACGGCTACCCGCAGGGGCCGGGCGCCGCGCCGGGCAGGCCGCTCGCCCCGCACGCGGCTGACATCGCCGACGCCGCGACCAGCAAGGCCGCGCCCCCGCCGAACCGGGCGCGCGGTGGTGCCAACCCGCCGCCTCCGCCGGGCGCCCCGGGCACGCCGGGCGCGCGGCCGGGCAGCCCGCCGCCGCCCCCGGCCGCCGACGGCTATGTGCCGACGCAGTTCGTGGCCTCGCTCGGCCCCGACGGCACTCCGGCCGCTCCCGGCACCCCGCCCCAGGCGCCGGCTCCCCCGAACGCCCCCGGCCAGACGCCTCCGGGCGGTGTCCACCACGCGGCGACGGTGCTCGCGGGCCCCCAGGTGGCCGGCCCCGGCGCGCCGCCCCCGCCGCCCGGCCCTCCCGGCGCCCCCGGCGCGCAGCCGGGCACCGGCGCCCCGCACGCGCCCGGCGCCCCGCGTCCCCCCGGCGTGCCCGGCGCCCCGGTGCCGCCCGGTGCTCCGGGCGCTCCCGGCGCTCCTTCGGGCCCCGGCGCACCGCAGCCGCCGCGCGCCCCCGGTTCCGTGCACCAGGCGGAGACGGTGCTGTCCGGACCCCCGGTCGGCGGCCCCGGCGCCCCGCCGCCGCCCCCCGGCATGCCCGGGGCCCCGGGCGGCGCTCCCGGCATGCCGCCCGGCGTCCCGCAGCCCCCGGCGTACGGCTACCCGCCGCAGCAGCAGGGGCAGCCGACCGTCGGGCCCGGCTACCAGGCGGTGTTGCGCTTCCGGGCGCAGGACGGTTCCGAGCAGCAGGTGATCCGGCGTTCGGCGCCCGGGACACCGCACCCGGAGTGGCAGATCTTCCACGAGCTGCGCGGGATGAACGTGCCGCCCGACCAGGTCCTCGAACTGCACACGGAGTTGGAGTCCTGCGAGCTGCCCGGCGCGTACTGCGCGCGGATGATCAGGGAGCAGTGGCCGCAGGCCCGTATCACCAGCATCGCCCCGTACGGCGCCGACCACGCGAGCCGTCAGCAGGGGATGAGTCAACTGCTGGCGCACCAGGGTGAGTTGCATCAGGTGGCGGACGGTCCCGCGCGGCCCGCGCCGGTGCGGGCGCCGTTGCCGCCGGTGCCGCCCGCGCCGCCGATCCCGCCGGAGGGCATCGCCCAGGAGCTGGCGGGGGCGTTCGGGCCGGGGGTGTTCCGGTTCGAGCAGGCCGCGGTGTCGCGGCAGGGGGTGCCGCCGGTGGTGGCGCACACGCTGGTGGTCGCCGGGCTGCCGTTGGACATGGGTCCGTTCTTCTGGGCGCAGGCCCAGCCGGGCAGGCCGGTGCCGACGCTCGCCGAACTGGCGCAGGAGCGCGGGGTGCGGCCGGCCTCGGACGCGGGCTCCTACCTGGTCATGGGCAGTGACTTCGGCAAGGCGGTCTGTGTCCAGTACGGCACCGCGAACATCGTGGCGGTGCCGGTGGAGGCGGGTCCTGGCGGGGCGCCGGTGGCGCCGCAGTTCGTGAACACGGGGCTGCCCGAGTTCCAGCGGTGCCTGGCGCTGCTCGGCCGGATGTGGCGGCTCAGGTTCGGCCTGAACCAGGAGCAGGCGGGCCGTTGGACCGTCGACTTCCAGGCCCAGTTGGCCTCCCTCGACCCGGCGGCGCTCGGTTCGCCGGAGAGCTGGTGGTCGGTCCTGCTGGAGCAGATGTGGGACGGCCTCCTGTAGCGGTCCCCGATCCATCCCCGAAGCCGGGCCCGGTCCTCACGACCGGGCCCGGCTTCGTCGCTGCCCGTCGCCGTCCCCCCTCCCTCGCTTCTCGCTCCTCGCTCCTCTGTCTGTCGTCGTGTCCGGGGCCGCCGCCTCCCGTGACCTCCTAGCGGAGTGTCGGGTTATGAACCCTTATGTCCGATACATGAAGATGTGCGCCACGTCGTTTTTCTGGCGCCGGTTCGGCGGAGAGGGGTTCCACGATGAGCAGCGCACCGGTCTCGCCCCACGGTTTCGTGGCGGTACGAGGGCGTGGGTACCGTCCCGAACAGGTCGACGCGTACACGTCCGACCTCTGGCGGGACCGGGACGCCGCCTGGGAGCGGGCCGCGCGTCTCACCGTCCTCGCCAAGCAGATGGAGGCCGAGACGGCGCGGCTGCGTGAGGTCGTCGCGCAGCTCGCGCCGCAGTCCTACGAGGCGCTCGGCGACCGGGCGCGGAACCTCTTCGCGCTGGTCAGGGAAGAGGCGGCGGCCGTCCGTGAGGGGGCACGCGCGGACGGGCGGCGCCTGATGGCGCAGGCAGACGAGCACGCGCAGGGCGTGCGCGGCGCGGCCCAGGCGCACGCCGACGCCGTACGCGCCGACGCGGACGAGCACGTCAGGCAGCGGCTGCTCGCCGCCCGCGCCGAGGCCGACGAGTACCGGGTCTCCATCCGGCGCGGGGTCAAGGAGGGCCGCAGCGAAGTGCTGTGCGTGCTGCGGGAGATGCGCCACCGCACCGCCGCGACCCTCGCCGACCAGGCCAAGGAGCACGCCGAGCGGTGGGCGCGGGAGGCCGAGGAGGAGCAGGAGCGGGAGGCCGCCGCGGCGGCGCACGAGGCCGAGCGGGTGGCGCGGGCCGAGGCGGCGCTGTCCGAGGCGCAGCGGATGCGCGGGGAGACGGAGGAGTCCGCGCGCCGGTGCCAGGAGGAGGCGCGGGCGCGGGCCGCGGAGATCGTCGCCGACGCGCGGATCAGGGCGGACCGGATCGCCAGGGACACGGAGCAGCTGCTGCGCGAGCACGGGGAGCGCTGGGACGACGTCCAGGCCCAGATGGACCACGTCCGCAGCAGGCTGACGGCGCTGACGGGTTCGGCCCCCGCCGAGTAGCCGCCGGCGGGGCGCGCGCCCGCTGAGATCCCGCGCCCCCGGGTCTAACGCCCGCGTGCCCCCGAGATCCCGCACCCTCGGGTCCCACGCCCCCGAGATCCCGCACCCCCGGGTCTAACGCCCCCGTGCCCCCGAGATCCCGCACCCCCGGGTCCCACGCCCCCACGCCCCCGAGATCCCACGCCCCCGAGATCCCCCGCCCCGTCCGCCGTCCCCTCCCGTTTCGCCCCGTTCCTCACTCCTTCAGCGTCGGGAAGCGGCGCGGTGCCCAGGTCAGGAGTACCAGGAACGCCAGTGCCGCCGCGCAGCCCGCGCCCGTGTACACCCAGTGGACCGCGTCGGCGATGGCCCTGCGGGTCGCCTCCGGCACGGCGTCCGTGCCGAGGCTGCGGGTGACCGTGTCCAGGTCGCTCGCGCCGCCCAGCCGGCTCGCGAGCACGGAGTTGGCGATCGCGCCGAAGACGGCCGCGCCGACGGTCTGCCCGGTCTGCCGGCAGAACAGCACCGACGCCGTCGCCGTCCCGCGCTCCGCCCAGCCCACCGTCGACTGCACGCCGATGATCAGCGGCAGTTGGAAGAGGCCGAGGGCCGCGCCGAGCGCCAGCATCAGCAGTGTCGGCTGCCAGGCGGCGCCCGGGTAGGGCAGGAAGGGGAACGCGAACAGGATCAGGGACGCGGTGCCGATGCCCAGCATCGCGGTGTTGCGGAAGCCGATCCTGCGGTACACGTGCTGGCTGAGCGCCGCCGACACCGGCCAGCTCAACGTCCAGACGGAGAGCACGAATCCGGCCGCCACCGGCGCCAGCCCCAGCACCGACTGCGCGTACGTCGGCAGGAACACGCTCGGCGCGACCATCAGCAGCCCGAGCGCGCCCAGCGCGAGATTGACCGCGGCGATGGTGCGCCTGCGCCACACCCAGCCGGGGATGATCGGTTCGGCCGCCCGGCGTTCGACCAGGACCACCACGCCGACCAGGGCGAGTCCCGTCGCGAACAGGGCGGTCGAGGGCGCCGAGAGCCACGGCCAGGCCACCCCGCCCTGCACCAGCGCCGTCAGCAGGACGCCGCCGCAGGCGAACACCGCGAGGGCGCCCGCCCAGTCGATCCGCGGGCGGCCCGTGCCGGTGCGGCGGGCCGGCTCGTGCAGATGACGGACGATCAGCCAGAGCGCGACCGCCCCGACCGGCAGGTTGACGATGAAGATCCAGCGCCAGTCGGCGTAGGCGGCGAGGATCCCGCCGATGCCGGGACCCGCCACCGCGGACACCGCCCACACCGTCGACAGCTTCGCCTGGATCTTCGGGCGCTCCTGGAGCGGGTACAGGTCGGCGGCGAGCGTCTGCACGGTGCCCTGCAACGCCCCGCCGCCCAGGCCCTGCACGATCCGGAAGGCGATCAGCGCGGCCATGTTCCAGGCGAGGGCGCACAGCAGCGAGCCGAGCAGGAACACCGCCGCGCCCGCCACCAGGACCGGCTTGCGGCCGAAGGTGTCGGAGAGCTTGCCGTAGACGGGGAGCGAGACGGTGACGGCGAGCAGATAGCCGGAGAACAGCCAGGAGAAGTAGGAGAACCCGCCGAGGTCCCCGACGATCTGCGGGACCGCGGTGGAGACGATGGTCGAGTCGAGGGCGGCCAGCGCCATCGCCAGCATGAGGGCGGCGACCACGGCGGCCCGCCCGCGTCGCGCGGGCCCCGGCCGGTCGGTCGCCGCCGGGCGTATCCCGGTCTCCCCCTGGTCCACGGAATTCCTTCCCCTTGCACCTGTCTGCCGGGGACACTCTGCCACCGTCCCCCGCACCGGGGGAGGGTGGCGGATCGGCGCACCGGCGGACGGCACCGACCCCGAGACGGGCCACGTCCGCCGGGGGGCGCCCCCTAGGGGTTCCTCCGTACGACGGCTCGGGGCGTGGTCGTACCGCTGGAGGAGGAGAAGGGGCGCGGCCCGTCCATAACCTGGTTGCACGCCGTGGGGGAGCGGCGCCCGAGGCCGACGACGGCGCCGGTGGCACCGGCGTACCGGGGGGACGGGGTGGGGTTTTCCCCCGGTACAAGACGGGGTCCGGCACCAGCGCGCCGCACCCCCGCGCCGACCAGACTCATCCGTACGGACCGGCCGCGACCGCGGCGGCGTGTCCGGCACACCACGTGAACGACAGAGGAGACGCACCGTGACATCGGCTGTGACCATTCCCAGGCACGGGGGCACTGGAGGGCGTACGGCCGTTGCCGCGCGAGCGCGACAGGTCGTCAAGGCGTACGGATCGGGCGAGACCAGGGTCGTCGCCCTCGACCACGTCGACGTGGACATCGCCCGCGGCCAGTTCACCGCGATCATGGGCCCCTCGGGGTCCGGCAAGTCCACCCTGATGCACTGCCTCGCCGGGCTCGACACCGTGACGAGCGGTCAGATCCACCTGGACGAGACGGAGATAACCGGGCTCAAGGACAAGAAGCTCACCCAACTGCGCCGGGACCGGATCGGGTTCATCTTCCAGGCGTTCAACCTGCTGCCGACGCTGAGCGCCCTGGAGAACATCACGCTCCCCATGGACATCGCGGGCCGCAGGCCCGACCGGGCGTGGCTGGAGCGGGTGGTGGAGACCGTGGGGCTCGCCGGACGGCTAAGGCACCGGCCGTCCGAACTCTCCGGTGGCCAGCAGCAGCGCGTCGCGGTGGCCCGCGCCCTCGCGGCCCGGCCCGAGATCATCTTCGGTGACGAGCCGACCGGCAACCTCGACTCCCGGGCGGGCGCCGAGGTCCTCGGCTTCCTGCGCGGCTCGGTCGACGACCTGGGCCAGACCATCGTCATGGTCACCCACGACCCGGTGGCCGCCTCCTACGCGGACCGGGTGCTCTACCTCGCCGACGGCCGGATCGTCGACGAGATGTTCGAGCCGACCGCCGAGACCGTCCTCGACCGCATGAAGGACTTCGACGCGCGGGGGCGTACGTCATGACCGTCCTCAAGACCTCCCTGCGCAACTTCCTCGCGCACAAGGGGCGGATGGCGCTGTCGGCGGTCGCCGTGCTGCTGTCGGTGGCCTTCGTCTCCGGGACCCTGGTGTTCACCGACACCATGAACACCACCTTCGACAAGCTGTTCGCGGCGACCTCGTCCGATGTCACGGTGAGCGCCCGGGGCGCCTCCGACACCGGCGAGACGACGTCCGACACCGGAAGACCGCCGGTCCTGGCGGCCTCGGTGCTGGGCAAGGTCCGCGCGGTGGACGGCGTGCGGTCGGCGGAGGGGACCGTCTTCTCGACCTCGGTCACCGTCGTCGACCGGAAGAAGGAGAGCCTGTCGCCGTCCAGCGGCGCGCCCACCATCGTCGGCAGCTGGAACGGCAACGACGCCCGCACCATGAGGATCACCTCCGGTGCCGCGCCGCACGGCTCGGGCCAGGTGATGGTCGACGCCGACACCGCCGACCGGCACCACCTGGGGCTCGGTGACGAGATCGGCGTGATCAGCGCCGTCGGCACGCACACCGCGAAGATCTCCGGGATCGCCGCGTTCCAGGTCACCAACCCGGGTGCGGCGATGTTCTACCTGGACACCCCGACCGCCCAGCGGACCCTGGTCGGACAGCCGGGCGTCTACACGAACGTCAACGTCACCGCCGCCGACGGGGTGAGCGACGCGCGCCTCAAGCGGAACGTCGTCGGCGCCCTCGGCCCCGGCTACCAGGTGCAGACGGCCAAGGAGACCGCCGACGCCAACCAGAAGGACGTCGAGGAACTCCTCGGCGTGATGAAGTACGCGATGCTCGGCTTCGCCGGGATCGCCTTCCTCGTCGGCATCTTCCTGATCATCAACACCTTCTCCATGCTGGTCGCCCAGCGCACCCGGGAGATCGGCCTGATGCGGGCCGTCGGCTCCTCCCGCAGGCAGGTCAACCGCTCGGTGCTGATCGAGGCGCTGCTGCTCGGCGTCCTCGGCTCCCTCCTCGGTGTCGGCGCCGGCATCGGCATCGCCGTCGGGCTGATGAAGCTCATGAGCCTGGTCGGCATGAACCTGTCGACGGGCGATCTGACGGTCGCCTGGACGACCCCGGTGATCGGCCTGCTGCTCGGCGTCGTCGTCACCGTCCTGGCCGCCTATCTGCCCGCCCGCCGGGCCGGCAAGGTCTCGCCGATGGCCGCCCTGCGGGACGCGGGAGCCCCCGCCGACGCCCGCGCCGGACGGGTCCGCGCGCTGCTCGGCGCGGTCCTCACCGGCGGCGGCGGATACTGCCTCTACCTGGCCTCCGCTGCCGACAAGTCGAGCGAGGGCTCCCTCTGGCTCGGCCTCGGCGTGCTGTTCTCGCTGATCGGGTTCGTCGTCATCGGCCCGGTGCTGGCCGGCGCCATGGTGCGGGTCATCGGCGCGGTGGTGCTGCGGGCCTTCGGACCGGTCGGGCGGATGGCCGAGCGCAACGCGCTGCGCAACCCGCGCCGCACCGGCGCCACCGGCGCGGCCCTGATGATCGGCCTCGCCCTGGTCGCCTGCCTCTCGGTCGTCGGCTCCTCCATGGTGGCCTCCGCGACCGACCAGCTCGACGAAACCGTCGGCGCGGACTTCATCATCCAGTCCGACAGCGGCCAGATGCTCACCCCGCAGGCCGTCAAGGCCATCAAGGACACGCCCGAGCTGGCCCGGGTCACCGAGTACAAGCTCACCAAGGCCGACTACACCACGCCCGACGGCAAGACCCTCAAGAACACCGACATCACGGCCGCCGACCCGACGTACGCGACCGACCTGCGCACCGAGACCGTCGCCGGCGATCTCAAGGACGCCTACCTGCCGGACTCGATGTCCGTGCACGAGAAGTTCGCGGAGGACCACGGCATCCGCCTCGGCTCGAAGATCACCGTCGCGTTCCGCGGCGGCCGCACCGCCCACCTCACCGTGCGCGCCATCACCAGCAGTGACGTCGTCATCGACGCGGGCGCCAAGTACATCTCCACCGAGACCCTCGCCCGGTACGTCCCGGCCGCGAACATGCCCCTGGACATGCTGGTCTTCGCCACCGCGCACCAAGGGCAGCAGAAGGACGCCTACCCGGCGCTGAAGGCCGCCCTGCACGACTACCCGCAGTACACGGTCCGCGACCAGAGCGACTACAAGGACGCCCTCAAGGACCAGATCGGGCAGATGCTCAACATGATCTACGGGCTGCTCGGGCTCGCGATCGTCGTCGCCGTCCTCGGCGTGGTCAACACGCTGGCCCTCTCCGTGGTCGAGCGGACCCGGGAGATCGGCCTGATGCGGGCCATCGGGCTCTCCCGCCGCCAGCTGCGCCGCATGATCCGCCTGGAGTCCGTGGTCATCGCCCTCTTCGGCGCGCTGCTCGGGCTGGGGCTCGGGATGGGCTGGGGCGCGACCGCGCAGAAGCTGCTCGCCCTGGAGGGGCTGCGCGTCCTGGAGATCCCCTGGCCGACGATCATCGGCGTCTTCGTCGGATCGGCCTTCGTCGGACTCTTCGCCGCCCTGGTCCCCGCGTTCCGGGCGGGACGGATGAACGTCCTGGCGGCCATCGCCACCGAGTAGGACCACCGCGCACGGGGGCACGGGGGAGGGCCGGGCGGCGGAGCGTCCACGGGGACGCGCCGGCGCCCGGCCCAGGTCCGGCGCACGCGCGTTCGACGCGGGGGACGTCCGCCGCCCCGGTGGTTGTCCACAGGCCCGGCGGTTGTCCGTCCGCCGACGTACGCTGGAAGTACCCCCGGCCCGCGCAGCGTGTCGGGCGGTTCGCGTTGCCCCTCCCCGGACGGAAAGCCCCTTCATGAGCCTGCACGGTCTGCTCGACGCCGTCGTCAAGGACCCCGCCCTCGCGGAAGCGATCACCGCGGGCGCCGACGGCCACCGGATGCACGTCGACCTGGTCGGTCCGCCCGCGGCCCGACCCTTCGCGGTCGCCGCGCTCGCCCGCGAGACCGGCCGCACCGTGCTCGCGGTGACGGCGACCGGCCGGGAGGCGGAGGACCTCGCCGCCGCCCTGCGCTCCCTGCTGCCCCCCGACGGCGTGGTGGAGTACCCCTCGTGGGAGACGCTCCCGCACGAGCGCCTCAGCCCCCGCAGCGACACCGTGGGCCGCCGCCTCGCCGTCCTGCGCCGCCTCGCCCACCCGCGCACCGACGACCCCGGCACCGGACCCGTCTCGGTCGTCGTCGCGCCCGTCAGATCCGTGCTCCAGCCGCAGGTCAAGGGCCTCGGCGACCTGGAGCCCGTCGCCCTGAGGACCGGCCAGGCAGCCGATCTCGGCACGATCGTCGAAGCCCTCGCCGCCGCCGCGTACGCCCGCGTCGAGCTGGTCGAGAAGCGCGGCGAGTTCGCCGTCCGCGGCGGCATCCTCGACGTCTTCCCGCCCACCGAGGAACACCCGTTGCGCGTCGAGTTCTGGGGCGACGACGTCGAGGAGATCCGCTACTTCAAGGTCGCCGACCAGCGCTCCCTCGAAGTCGCCGACCACGGGCTGTGGGCGCCGCCCTGCCGCGAACTGCTCCTCACCGAGGACGTCAGGACGCGGGCGCGGACCCTCGCCGAGGAACACCCCGAGCTGGGCGAACTGCTCAACAAGATCGCCGAGGGCATCGCCGTCGAGGGCATGGAGTCCCTCGCACCGGTCCTCGTCGACGACATGGAGCTGCTGCTCGACGTGGTGCCGAAGGGCGCCATGGCCGTCGTCTGCGACCCGGAGCGGGTCCGCACCCGCGCCGCCGACCTCGTCGCCACCTCGCAGGAGTTCCTCCAGGCGTCCTGGGCGGCCACCGCGGGCGGCGGCGAGGCGCCCATCGACGTCGGCGCGGCCTCCCTGTGGTCCATCGCGGACGTCCGCGAGCGGGCCCGCGCCCTCGACATGATGTGGTGGTCGGTGTCGCCGTTCGCCGCCGACGAGACGGTCGGCACCGACACCCTCAAGCTCGGCATGCGCGCCCCCGAGAGCTACCGAGGCGACACCGCGAAGGCGCTCGCCGACACCAAGGGCTGGCTCGCCGACGGCTGGCGCACCGTCTACGTCACCGAGGCCCACGGCCCCGCCGCCCGCACCGTCGAGGTGCTCGGCGGCGAGGGCATCGCCGCCCGCCTCGACGTGGAGCTGACCGGGCTGAGCCCGTCCGTCGTGCACGTGGCGTGCGGCTCCATCGACTACGGCTTCGTCGACCCCGCCCTGCGGGTGGCCGTGCTCACCGAGACCGACCTCTCGGGCCAGAAGGCCGCGGGCAAGGACGGCGCGCGGATGCCCGCCAGGCGCCGCAAGACGATCGACCCGCTGACCCTGGAGGCCGGCGACTACATCGTCCACGAGCAGCACGGCGTCGGCCGCTACATCGAGATGGTGCAGCGCACCGTCCAGGGCGCCACCCGCGAGTACCTCGTCGTCGAGTACGCGCCCGCCAAGCGCGGCCAGCCGGGCGACCGCCTCTACATCCCCACCGACCAGCTGGAGCAGATCACCAAGTACGTCGGCGGCGAGGCCCCCACCCTGCACCGCCTCGGCGGCGCCGACTGGACGAAGACGAAGGCGCGCGCCAAGAAGGCCGTCAAGGAGATCGCCGCCGACCTCATCAAGCTCTACAGCGCCCGCATGGCCGCCCCGGGCCACGCCTTCGGCGCCGACACGCCCTGGCAGCGCGAGCTGGAGGACGCCTTCCCTTACGCGGAGACCCCCGACCAGCTCACCACCATCGCCGAGGTCAAGGAGGACATGGAGAAGACGGTCCCGATGGACCGCCTGATCTGCGGCGACGTCGGCTACGGCAAGACCGAGATCGCCGTGCGGGCCGCCTTCAAGGCCGTCCAGGACGGCAAGCAGGTCGCCGTCCTGGTGCCGACGACCCTGCTGGTGCAGCAGCACTTCGGGACGTTCGGCGAGCGGTACGCGCAGTTCCCGGTGAACGTGCGCGCCCTCTCCCGCTTCCAGACCGACACCGAGGCCAAGGCCGTCCTGGAGGGGCTGCGCGAGGGCTCAGTCGACGTCGTCATCGGCACCCACCGGCTGTTCTCCTCCGAGACCAAGTTCAAGGACCTCGGCCTGGTCATCGTCGACGAGGAGCAGCGCTTCGGCGTCGAGCACAAGGAGCAGCTGAAGAAGCTGCGCGCCAACGTCGACGTCCTGACGATGTCCGCCACCCCCATCCCGCGCACCCTGGAGATGGCCGTCACCGGCATCCGCGAGATGTCCACCATCACCACGCCCCCCGAGGAGCGGCACCCGGTCCTCACCTTCGTCGGCCCCTACGAGGAACGGCAGATCGGCGCGGCCGTCCGCCGTGAACTGCTGCGCGAGGGCCAGGTCTTCTACATCCACAACCGGGTCGAGTCCATCGACCGCGCCGCCGCGCGGCTGCGCGAGATCGTCCCCGAGGCGCGCATCGCCACCGCGCACGGCCAGATGTCGGAGTTGGCGCTCGAACAGGTCGTCGTCGACTTCTGGGAGAAGAAGTTCGACGTCCTGGTCTCCACCACCATCGTCGAGTCGGGCATCGACATCTCCAACGCCAACACCCTGATCGTGGAGCGCGGCGACAACTTCGGCCTCTCGCAGCTGCACCAGCTGCGCGGCCGGGTCGGGCGCGGCAGGGAGCGCGGCTACGCCTACTTCCTGTACCCGCCGGAGAAGCCCCTCACCGAGACCGCCCACGAGCGGCTCGCGACCATCGCCCAGCACACCGAGATGGGCGCCGGCATGTACGTCGCCATGAAGGACCTGGAGATCCGGGGCGCCGGAAACCTCCTCGGCGGCGAGCAGTCGGGGCACATCGCGGGCGTCGGCTTCGACCTGTACGTGCGGATGGTCGGCGAGGCCGTCGCCGACTACCGGGCCGCGCTCGAGGGCGGCCTGGAGGAGGAGCCGCCGCTGGAGGTCAAGATCGAGCTGCCGGTCGACGCGCACGTCCCGCACGACTACGCGCCCGGCGAGCGGCTGCGGCTCCAGGCCTACCGGTCCATCGCGTCCGCCAACTCCGAGCAGGACGTCGCCGCCGTCCGCGAGGAACTCACCGACCGGTACGGCAAGCTGCCCGAGCCGGTGGAGAACCTGCTGCTGGTGGCGGGGCTGCGGATGCTGGCGCGGGCCTGCGGGGTCGGCGAGATCGTCCTCCAGGGCACCAACATCCGGTTCGCTCCCGCCGAGTTGAGGGAGTCCCAGGAGCTGCGGCTCAAGCGGCTCTACCCCGGCACCGTCATCAAGCCGGCCGCGCACCAGTTGCTGGTGCCGCGCCCCAAGACGGCGAAGGTGGGCGGGAAGCCGCTGGTCGGGCGGGAGTTGCTCGGCTGGGTGGGCGAGTTCCTGGCGTCGATCCTGGGTTCGTAGCCCCGGCCGGGGTGCCGGTCCCCCGGGTCCCCTGGGGCCGCCGGGTCCGCAGCCCCGGCCGCCCGCTCCCCTCGCGCCGCCTTCCGTCCCTCCTGATCCCCTGGCGGCCCGTCATCACCCGGTTCACGGGGGCTTGTTCGGCCCCCGTCCGCGCCTCCTGACCGCCCTGCCCGACGCTCCCGCGCGCCCGCTCGCTACGGTGTGCGGGCAGATGCGTGGGGAAGACGCCTGATACCAGGGCCGATGGGCCAGGCAGGCCAGGCAGGGGAGGGGCGCGGAGTGAGGCGTCTTAAGGGCGGGGCGGCGGCCGTCGCCGTACTCGTGATCGGGGTGGCCGGGCTGACCGGCTGCAAGGACGTGACGACCGGGTCCGCGGGACCCGAGGGGACGGGCGCCGCAGTCGGCGGTGACAGCGGCGGCAAGGGCGGTGGCGGCGCCGCTCTCAAGGCCGCCGAGGCACTGACCGTCAAGAAGGCCGGTTCGAAGACCGGTTATTCGAGGGAACGGTTCGGCACCGCGTGGGCGGACACCGACTCCAACGGCTGCGGCACCCGCGACGACATCCTGAAGCGGGACCTGGAGCGGGTGAAGTACACCGGCGGCTCGTGCAAGGTCACCTACGGCGTCCTGGAGTCCGACCCGTACTCGGGCAAGGAGATCACCTACCGGCGCGGGCGCAGCCAGATAGACATCGACCATGTGGTGGCCCTCTCCGACGCCTGGCAGAAGGGCGCGAGGAGCTGGGACCGCAGGAAGCGGACAGCGCTCGCCAACGACCCCCTCAACCTGATCGCGGTCGACGCCAGCACCAACCGCTCCAAGGGCGACGGGGACGCCTCCGACTGGCTGCCGCCGAACGAGAAGTACCGGTGCACCTATGTCGCCGCGCAGGTCGCGGTGAAGAAGAAGTACGAGCTGTGGGTGTCCTCCGTCGAGCAGTCCGCGATGGAGAAGGTCCTGAGGACCTGCCCGCAGCAGAAGCTCCCCTCCGGCGGCAACCCGACGGAGGCCCCGGCCCGCTTCCGCGCCGAGTGACCCGCGCCGGGTGATCCGCGCGGCCTGAGCGGTACAGGTACCGGCGCCTGCCGCGGGTGCCGGCCGTGGGGCGTCTGCCGTGGGGCGCCCGCCGCGGGGCGTCGCGGTGCGGTCCGCGGCCGGGTCCGGCTGGCGCGTCGGACGGCCGGTTCCCGGCGCGGCGCTCAGTAGGCTTGGGCGCCCGACCGAGGAGCGCCGTCGATGCCCTACCGCCTGGAGACGATCACCCGCGAGGCCCATCTGGCGTTCGTCGCGGGCAGATCCTCGGTGAGCCACATGCAGGTGCCGTCGTGGGGTGACGTGAAGCCCGACTGGCGGGCCGAGAGCCTCGGTTGGTTCGACGGCGACGGGCGGCTCGTCGGAGCGGGACTCGTCCTGCTGCGGCCCCTGCCGCGCCTGCGCCGCCACCTCGCGTACCTGCCCGAGGGCCCGGTCATCGACTGGTTCGCGCCCGACCTCGACGCGTGGCTCGCACCGATGCTCGCGCACCTGCGCGGGCGCGGGGCGTTCTCGGTGAAGATGGGGCCGCCCGTCGTCACCCGCCGCTGGAGCGCCGACACCGTCAAGGACGCCATCGCCGACCCCGGCACCCGGCGCCTGGGCGAGGTGCCCGCCACCTTCGAGGACCCGCGCGCCGCCGAACTCGCCGACCGGCTGCGGCGCGCGGGCTGGCAGCGCACCGAACCGGGCGGCGAGGACGGCTTCGCCGCGGGACAGCCCCGCTACGTCTTCCAGGTGCCCTTCGCGGGCCGCTCCCTCGACGACGTCAGGCGCGGCCTCAACCAGCAGTGGCGACGCAACGTCAAGAAGGCCGAGAAGGCGGGCGTCGAGGTCGTCAGGGGCGGCCACGACGACCTGCCCGCCTTCCACGCCCTCTACCTGGAGACCGCCGAACGGGACCGGTTCCTGCCCCGCCCGCTGCCCTACTTCCAGCGCATGTGGACGGCCCTGACCGCCGAGCACCCCGACCGGATGCGCCTCTACCTCGCCAGACACCAGGGCGAAGTGCTCTCCGCCGCGACCATGCTGACGGTCGGTGAGCACGTCTGGTACTCCTACGGCGCCTCCACCGGGCGGCGCCGCGAGGTCCAGCCGAGCAACGCCGTCCAGTGGCGCATGATGGCCGACGCGCACGGACAGGGCGCCGGGATCTACGACTTCCGCGGCATCACGGACACCCTGGAGGAGGACAACCACCTGCTGGGACTGCTCCGGTTCAAGGCGGGCACCGGCGGCGAGGCCGTCGAGTACCTCGGCGAGTGGGACTACCCGCTCAACAAGGTCCTGCACAAGGCCCTCGGCCTCTATCTGTCCCGCCGCTGAGACGACCGGTGATCGGTACGGCAACGGTTCGGCACAACGGTGGACCACGTCCACCTGTGGGCCTATACGCTCGGAGCCTGTTGTCGACCCCGTCACTCGCACACCCGTCCCATCGGCATCATCCGGCCCAGGAGCAGTCATGTACGGCCACGGCGCGCCGCCGCCCACCCGTAGCGCGGGAACCGTCATCACCACGCGGGTACTGATCGCCGTCGCCGCGTTCTTCTCCTGCGGGCTGCTGGCCTGCGTCCCGCTGTTCCGGGTGGCCTTCCTGCGCGGCCGGTGGTTCGACTGGCTGGCGGGCTGGGTGAGTCTGCCGCTGTCGGTGGCGTGCTTCGCGGTCGTCGGCTCGGTCGAGGAGACCGACCCGCGCGGCGACGTCGCGCTCTCCGCGGCGCTGCTGCTGGCCGTGGCGGCCATCGCCTACTTCCTGATCACCGACGTCAGGCTGGCCGACCAGGGGCGCGGCCACCACGGCCACGCCACGCCGCAGGCCCCGACCGTCACGTCGGGACCGCCCGGATACGGCCATCCGCAGCCCTACGGCCCCGGCGGCCGGACACCGCAGCCGCCGCTGCCGCCCATGGCACCGATGACCCCGATGACCCCCATGTCCGGAGCGCCCGGCGCCCCCGGCCCGTACACCGCGCCCCCGGCGCAGCCGCCCGTGCAGCCGCCGCCCGCCCGTATCGACCAGGTGCGCGCCGAACTCGACGAGATCAGCGACTACCTGCGCCGCCACGACGGCAACCCCGAGGGCGGCAGGTGACCGAGGGAACCGGACGCCTCATCAGCGGCCGCTACGCGCTCTCCACGCTCCTCGGGCAGGGCGGCATGGGCCAGGTCTGGGCCGCCTACGACCAGCGCCTCGACCGCCGCGTCGCGGTCAAGCTGCTGCGCCCCGACCGGGTCGCGGGCCAGGACGGCGACGAACTGCGCCGCCGGTTCCTGCGCGAGTGCCGGGTCACCGCCCAGGTCGACCACCCCGGCCTGGTCACCGTCCACGACGCGGGCAGCGACGACGAGGAGCTGTTCCTCGTCATGCAGTACGTCGACGGCGCCGACCTCGCCGAACACCTCGCCGAGCACACCCCCTACCCGTGGCCCTGGGCCGTCGCGGTCGCCGCGCAACTGTGCGCCGTGCTGAGCGCCGTGCACGCCGTGCCGATCGTCCACCGCGACCTGAAGCCACGCAATGTGATGGTCCGCCAGGACGGCACGATCGTCGTCCTCGACCTCGGGGTCGCCTCCGTCATGGAGACGGACACCACCCGCCTCACCAACACCGGCACCCCCATCGGCACGCCCGCCTACATGGCGCCGGAACAGGCCATGGGCGGCACCGTCGGCCCGTACACCGACCTCTACGCGCTCGGCGTGCTGCTCCACGAACTCCTCGGCGGGGACGTGCCGTTCGCCGGTTCCAGCGCCCTCGGCGTGCTGCACAGGCACCTCTACGAGCCGCCCGTGCCGGTGCGCCGGATGCGGCCCGAGATACCCGACGCGCTCGAAGCGCTGGTGCTGCGCCTGCTCGCCAAGGACCCCCAGCACCGGCCCGCCTCCGCCCAGGAGGTCTACGAGGACCTCGCGCCGCTCCTCGCGGCGCGCGGGACCCCCACCGGGGCGCCCCTCGACCCCACGCGCCCCTTCGTCCGCCCGCACGCCCCCTGGCCGGACCGCGCCCGCACCCCCGCCGACCGGCCCACCCCCGGCACCCCCCTGCCCGGCAGGCCCGACGTCGCCCGCGCCGTCGACGACGTCAAACGCTTCCTCGGCGAGGGCCGCATCACCCAGGCCGTCGACGTCCTCGGCGCGATCCTGCCGGTGGCCGCCGAACAGCACGGCGCGAACTCCCCCGTCGTGCGCTCCCTGCGCAAGCAGTACGCCGCCACCCTCATGGACGACGGCCAGTACCGGCGCGCCCTGCCCGAACTGCGCAGACTCGCCGACGAACGCGCCACCGAGGCCGGCCAGGCCGACCCGCAGGCCCTCGGCTTCCGCCAGGACATCGCCCAGTGCCTGGAACAGCTCGGCGAACCGGCGGCCGCCCTCGCCGAGTACCGCGCCCTGCTGCCCTACTACGAGAACCAGTACGTCGGCGGCGGACCCGAACGCGCCCACGACGTCCGCCGCAGCATCGGCCACCTGCTGCTCGCCCTCGGCGACCGGGCCGCCGCCCACGACACCCTCGTCCGCCTGCTGCACGACGTGGAGCGCCTCGGCGGCCCCGCCCACCCCCGCGCGGTCGACATCCGCCGCACCCTCCAGTGGCTCGGGCAGGTGCGGTGACCGGCCTGTCGAGGGCCCCTGAACCTGCGAGAATCGCCGTCGGGACCGACGCCGCACCGGCCGGTCCCTCGCCGTGATCACAGGGGTGGGGTCTTACGTGTCCAGTCATCGCCAGTCCAAGAGACGCAGATACCTGACGTGGGGCGTCGCCGGGGCGGCCGTCGTCGCCGGCGCCGGGATCGCCGCGCAGACCTCCATGGCGGCCACCGCCTGGCCCGCCCAGAAGACCTTCACCGGCCGCGCCTTCGACACCTGCACCGCGCCCTCGCTCGCCGCCATGAAGGCCTGGAAGACCGGCTTCTACGGCGCCGCCGCCGTCTACATCGGCGGCAAGAACCGCGGCTGCGCCCAGCCCAACCTCACCGCGCCCTGGGTGAAGTCGGTCAGCGCGGCCGGCTGGAAGCTCATCCCGCTCTACGTCGGCGCCCAGCCCTCCTGCCAGACCGGTTCGAGCCCCGAGAAGCTCACCCCCGCCACGGCCGCCTCCCTCGGCACCACCGACGCCAAGGACGCGGTCGCCAAGGCCGGCGCGCTCGGCATGAAGGCGGGCAGCCCGATCTACCTCGACATGGAGCCGTACGACGTCGCGAACAAGACGTGCAACGACGCCGTGCTCACCTATGTCCGCGCCTTCACCAGGGAACTGCGCGCGAAGACCTACCGCGCCGGCTACTACGGCTTCACCAGTTCGAGCGCCAAGGCGGTCGCCGCCGCCACGGACAGGACCGACCTGCCGGGCAACCTCTGGTACGCCCTGTGGAACGGCAAGAACACCACCACCGGCGACTGGCCGTTCGGCAAGGACCAGTACACCGGGCACAGCCGCGGCCACCAGTACCTGGTCAACAGCAAGGAGACCCGCGGCGGCCACACCCTCACCGTCGACCGCGACGCGTGGGACGCCCCGGTGGCCATCACCGGCTGACCGACGGCCCCGCCCGACCGGCGCCCGACCGCGGCGGCGCGCGGCGGTGTCAGAAGTCCCGGTGAATCGTTGGTCGAATGGGTTGGCCAGAGCTGGACCACTGCCTACCATCGATCACCGCAAGACCTTGTGCACCGTCGCACAATCTCCTCGGGAGGCTTCCTTGCACCGCCGCCGTCGCACCGCGCTCCTGTTCACCGCCGCGATCGTCGCCGCGGGCCCCCTCCTGACCGCCTGCGGGAGCGACGCGCATCCCGGCGCCGCGGCCGTCGTCGGCGGCCAGCGGATCACCGTGGCCCAGCTGGAGAAGCGGGTGAGCGAGGTGCGCACGGCACAGCGGTCGGCCGTGAAGGACGAGGCGCAGTACCAGCAGGCGGTCGCCCAGACCGGCACCCTCACCCGCGACACCCTGCACGGCATGGTCCTCGACGAGGTGCTGAAGCGGGCCGCCCGGGACGCGGACGTCACCGTCACCCGCAAGGAGATCCAGCAGATGCGCACCGGCCTGGAACAGCAGGTCGGCGGCTCCAAGGCGCTGGAGACGGCCTGGCTCCAGCAGTACGGCGTCGCCCCCGAGCGGCTCGACGCCAACCTCCGCCTCCAGCTGGAGGCCCAGAAGCTCGCCCGCAGCCTCGGCACCGACACCGGCAAGCCGCCCTTCTGGAACGCACTGGGCAAGGCGTCCAAGGAGCTCAAGGTCGACCTGAACCCGCGCTACGGCGCCTGGGACGTCCAGAAGAGCAGCCGCGTCGACGCCAAGACGCCGTGGCTGCGCGAGGTGACGGCACCGGCGACGCGCGGCACGGCGTGACGGTGTGACTGCGTGACGCTGTGACGGCGTGACTGCGTGACTGCGTGACTGCGTGGGGGTTCCCGTCGGCGCAGCTCCGAATATGCGCCGGCGAGGAGCCACCGCGCCACCCCTGTGGACAACCGGGGGCGAACGTCCGGGCCGCCTGTGGACAACTCGCGGTGCCGTCGGCGCGGTGCGTTACGTTCGGAGCGTGAACGCACTCAGCCCCGACCCCGCCTCCGGGCAGGACAGGACCGCCGCCCCCGGCCGGGTCGTCCTGCTCACCACCAGCCACCGGGTGGCCCCTGGCCTGCTGTCCTGGCCCGCCTGGCAGGCCCTGCGCACCGCCGACGAGGTGCTGTGCGCGGACGGCGCCCATCCGCAGCTGCCGTATCTGCGGGAGGCCGGGATACGGGTGGCGGAGGCGGCCCCGGTCGCCGAGGAACTGGTCGCCGCCTGCGCGGGCGGCCGCACGGTGGTCGTCGTGGCCACCGGGGAGGGCGAGCCCGCCCTCACCGACGGCCTCGCCCGTCTCGCCGGTTCCGGCGCGGTGTCGATGCCCGACCTCGAACTGCTCCCCGCCTCCTACGACCTGCCGGGCGCCCGCCTGCTCGACCTGGTCCAGGTCATGGACCGGATCCGCGCCGAGTGCCCCTGGACCTCCCGGCAGACCCACGAGGGCCTCGCCAAGTACGCGGTGGAGGAGGTGTACGAACTGGTCGAGGCGATCGAGAACGACGACCGCGACGAACTGCGCGAGGAGCTGGGCGACGTCCTGCTCCAGGTCGTCTTCCACGCCAGGATCGCCGAGGAGGACCCGGACGCCCCGTTCTCCGTCGACGACGTCGCGGGCGGCATCGTCACGAAGCTCGTCCGCCGCCACCCGCACATCTTCGGGGACGCGACCGCGACGACCCCGGAAGAGGTCAAGGAGAACTGGGAGCGCGCCAAGGCGCAGGAGAAGGGGCGCAGCTCCGTCACCGAAGGCGTCCCGCTCGGGCAGCCCGCCCTGGCCCTCGCCGCCCAGCTCACCTCCCGCGCCCGCACGGCGGGACTCGACGTCCCGCTGCCGCCCCCTGACGACATCGGCTACACCCTGCTCGCCCTGGCGGCCCGCGCGGAGCGGGAGGGAGTGGACCCGGAGGCGGCCCTGAGAGCGGCGGCCAAGACCTACCGGGACACGATACGAACAGCGGAACGAGCACGGAACTGACGAGGGCGACGCACCGCACCACAAAAGAAGACGAGAGCGACGCACCGCATCACAAAGGAAAGGGCCGCACCACAAGAGATAGGGGGAGTCGGTGGTGGGCCGGAGGCCGGACTCGGCGGTGGCGTCCCTGGTCGGCAGGGTTACCGTCGGGGCGTGACCAACCCGTACACCTCCGTGCCGACCCCGAATGACCCCGAGCCGTCCCAGGACGGTCCCACCCCCGCTCTCTTCAGCTGGGAGTTCGCCACCGATCCCTACCCGGCGTACGCCTGGCTGCGCGAGCACGCCCCCGTGCACCGCACCCGGCTGCCGAGCGGGGTGGAGGCGTGGCTGGTCACCCGGTACGCCGACGCCCGGCAGACGCTCGCCGACAACCGGCTCTCCAAGAACCCCACGCACCACGCCGAGGACGCGCAGGGCAAGAGCAGGACCGGCATCCCCGGCGAGCGCAACGCCGGTCTGATGACCCATCTGCTGAACATCGACCCGCCCGACCACACCCGGCTGCGCCGGCTCGTCTCCAAGGCGTTCACCCCGCGCAGGGTCGCCGAGTTCGCGCCCCGCGTGCAGGAGCTGACCGACCAGCTGATCGACGACTTCGCGGGCCGGGGCAGCGCCGACCTGATCCACGAGTTCGCCTTCCCGCTCCCCATCTACGCGATCTGCGACCTGCTCGGGGTCCCGTCCGAGGACCAGGACGACTTCCGGGACTGGGCGGGCATGATGATCCGGCACGGCGGGGCGCCCAGGGGCGGGGTCGCGCGGTCGGTCAAGAAGATCAGGGGCTATCTCGCCGAGCTGATCCACCGCAAGCGCGCCGACCTCGGCGACGACCTGATCTCGGACCTGATCCGGGCCAGCGACCACGGGGAGCACCTCACCGAGACCGAGGTCGTCGCGATGTGCTTCGTGCTCCTGTTCGCCGGCTTCGAGACGACCATCAACCTGATCGGCAACGGCACCCACACCCTGCTCCGCGAACCGGGCCAACGGGCCGTCCTCCAGGACGCGTTGGCGGCCGGGGACACCGCGCTGCTGGAGAGCGCCGTCGAGGAACTCCTGCGCTACGACGGCCCGGTGGAGCTGGCGACCTGGCGGTTCGCCACCCAGCCGCTCACCATCGGCGGCCAGGACATCGCGGCGGGCGACCCCGTCCTCGTCGTCCTCGCCGCCGCCGACCGCGATCCGCAGCGGTTCGCCGACCCGGACACCCTCGATCTGACCCGGCGTGACAATCAGCACCTCGGCTACGGCCACGGCCTGCACTACTGCCTCGGCGCGCCGCTCGCCCGCCTGGAGGGGCAGACCGCGCTGCGCACGCTCCTCACCCGCGTCCCGGATCTGCGGCTCGCGGTGGACCCGGCCGAACTGCGCTGGCGGGGCGGCCTGATCATGCGTGGACTGCGCACGCTGCCGGTCGAGTTCACCCCCGTCGGCACCCGGTGAGACGCGTCCGGCGGGTGGGGTGCGAAGGGTACGAACGGGCCACCGCGCGCGAAGGTGACACGCACTCAACTCTGTGATCTTCACGTGATCTGTGCGGCATTAACTTGTGACAGGCATTCGTATGCCTATACGTTCACGGATCAACGCGGTGCCGTACACCCTGCGCCGCGGACAACTGCTGTCTCGCGAAAGGCTCCCGCATGCTCTCCGGGAACGGTCGTCACCGCCGCCCCCGCCAGGCCC
Source organism: Streptomyces griseoviridis (assembly GCF_005222485.1). Lineage (NCBI taxonomy): Bacteria > Bacillati > Actinomycetota > Actinomycetes > Kitasatosporales > Streptomycetaceae > Streptomyces > Streptomyces griseoviridis. Next base: position 3,817,916 of record NZ_CP029078.1, on the reverse strand, counting down.
CGGCGCTCCTCGTCGCGGCCGGCGTCACCGGCACCGCCATCGCGCTGCCGCTGCTCGCCGCCTCGGGCGCGAGCGCCGCCGACGGCACCACCTGGGACAAGGTGGCGGACTGCGCGACCGACGGCTCGTGGAGCCAGAACACGGGCAACGACCTCTACGGCGGGCTTCAGCTCTCCCTGGAGGACTGGGAGACGTACGGCGGACTCGACTACGCGCCGAGCCCCGACCTCGCCAGCCGCAACCAGCAGATCGCGGTGGCCGAGAAGCTCCTCGCCGACCAGGGCGTCGGCGCCTTCCACAGCTGCGGTCTCACCTCCGGGCTGACCCAGAAGGCGGGGGCGCTCGACATCGACACCGGCCTCGGCGACAACACGTCCGACTCCTCCGGTACGTCGGACAGTTCCGGTTCCACCGGATTGTCCAACTCGTCCGGCGATGGGGCGGAAAGCTCTCCCTCGTCCGATCCGTCGGCCGACGACTCCACCGGCACCTCCCCCTCGCCCTCGGCCCCCGCGACGGGTGAAGGCGAGGACGACAGTGAGGCCGGCGCGGGCGGCGGGAGCGACAAGGCCGCGTCCGGCACCCCGTCCGCCTCCGCCTCCTCGCCCGAGGAGCAGAGGTCGAGCAGCCCCCGCGAGCCCGCCGCCGACCCCTCGGACAACTCGCGCCAGAGCGCCGGTTCCTGGAGCCTCGTCGACACCGGCGCCGTGACGGCGGACTCCGGCACGGGCACCGGCAAGCACCGCGGGCAGAGCGCGGAGACGGGCGGTACCGAGACCGCCTCGGCCGGCATCGGCCGCGCCGACACCTACACCGTCCGCCAGGGCGACACCCTCGGCTCCATCGCCGACTCCCTGGACGTGGACGGCGGGTGGCGGGCGCTCTACGGCGCGAACAGGAGCGGCATCGGCGCCGACCCCGGCAGCATCGTTCCCGGTCAGACCCTCGAAGTCAGGTAGTAAACGGGACGAAACCGGCGCGATTCCAGGGGAGTTGACGCCCGCATTCGCCAGCTAATGTCCGGTTTGGTGAAAGTGTGGGATGAGTCTCAGAAGCCCTGATCGTCTTTGAAATTCCGCGGTTTCCGTGGCTACGGTCAACACCGCTCGTCACCACGGGCCCCGGCCGCCGCAACGCCGAATCCTGCCAGCGGCCGTCCGGGAACAGTCGTCGCGCAAGCGCCGAAGGCAGGAGCGGGGGACCCAAGGTAAGTGCCGCACCGGGCAGTTGACCGGAGCGGCTTGGGGTTAAGCCGTGCCTCTCACCCAGGCGCGGCCGGGCACTCAACCGGCCCGAACCCGACAGCTCACCTCGCAGGCGTCGGTGAGGGGATCAACCATGCTGTTTTCCGGCAAGGGCAAGCACCGTCGCCCGTCCAAGGCCACCCGCGCCATCGCCATCGCCGGTGTCACCGGTGCCGCCGTCGCCGCCCCGCTGATGGCGGCCGGCAACGCCTCCGCCGCCACCGCCTCCGAGTGGGACGCCGTCGCCCAGTGCGAGTCCGGCGGCAACTGGTCCATCAACACCGGCAACGGCTACTACGGCGGCATCCAGTTCTCGGCGTCCACGTGGGCCGCCTACGGCGGCACGCAGTACGCCTCCACGGCCGACAAGGCCTCCAAGGCCCAGCAGATAGCCGTCGCCGAGAAGGTCCTCGCCTCCCAGGGCAAGGGCGCCTGGCCGACCTGCGGCACCGGCCTCTCCGGCGCCGCCTACTCCGGCTCCTCGAACGGCTCCAGCAACTCGGGCAGCTCGAACAGCTCCAGCAACTCGGGCAGCTCCAGCAACTCGGGTTCCTCCAGCGGCGCCGGTGACTCCCGCTCCTCCGACGGGCAGGCCGCCTCCCGCTCCGCCGAGCGTCCGGCCGCGAAGAAGACCGTCACCACCCCGACCGGCAAGAAGGTCAAGAAGGGCGACGGCGAGTACAAGGTCGCCTCCGGTGACACGCTCAGCTCGATCGCCGCGCGGCACGAGGTCGCGGGCGGCTGGGCGAAGCTGTTCCAGCTGAACAAGGACATCGTCGAGGACGCGAACCTCATCTACCCGGGCCAGCAGCTGCACCTGAAGTAGTCCGCGGGTCCGCGCCAGGACGCACAGGCGGCTGACCGCTGAACCACAGCGCCCTCCTGTCCGTGGACCTCACCATGAAGACCTCGTGAGGGTCACCCCCCGTCCCCACGGGCCCCCCGCTCCGGTGCGTGTTCCCCCGTACGCACCGGGGCGGGGCTTTTTCTGCGCGGTCCGGCGGCTCCGCTCTTTGTTCCGTTCGGAAACTTTTTACTCTCGGTTCTGTCCAGGGGGTGACCGACCGGCTGGCCGATCGGCCGGAGCCGGTTAGGCTCGGTCTCGCAGAACCCACCGCGGCGCCCGCGTGCCGCGTTCAGATCCCAAGAAGGAGATGCTCGTGCCGTCCATCGACGTCGTCGTAGCCCGGGAAATCCTGGACTCCCGAGGCAACCCCACGGTCGAGGTCGAGGTCGGCCTCGACGACGGCAGCACGGGTCGTGCCGCCGTTCCGTCCGGCGCCTCCACCGGTGCCTTCGAGGCCATCGAGCTGCGGGACGGCGACCCCAACCGCTACCTGGGCAAGGGCGTCGAGAAGGCCGTCCTCGCCGTGATCGAGCAGATCGGCCCGGAGCTGGTCGGCTACGACGCCACCGAGCAGCGGCTCATCGACCAGGCGATGTTCGACCTGGACGCCACCGACAACAAGGGCTCGCTCGGCGCCAACGCCATCCTCGGCGTCTCCCTCGCCGTCGCGCACGCCGCCTCCGAGGCGTCCGACCTCCCGCTCTTCCGCTACCTGGGCGGCCCGAACGCGCACCTGCTGCCGGTGCCGATGATGAACATCCTGAACGGCGGCTCGCACGCCGACTCCAACGTGGACATCCAGGAGTTCATGATCGCCCCGATCGGCGCGGAGTCCTTCTCCGAGGCGCTGCGCTGGGGCACCGAGGTCTACCACACCCTCAAGAAGGTGCTGAAGGGCCGCGGTCTGGCCACCGGCCTCGGCGACGAGGGCGGCTTCGCGCCGAACCTCGGCTCCAACCGCGAGGCCCTCGACCTCATCCTCGAAGCGATCAAGGAAGCCGGCTACGCGCCCGGCGAGCAGATCGCCCTCGCGCTCGACGTCGCCGCCTCCGAGTTCTACAAGGACGGCACGTACCTCTTCGAGGGCAAGGAGCGCTCCGCCGCCGAGATGACGGAGTACTACGAGGAGCTGGTCGCCGCCTACCCGCTGGTCTCCATCGAGGACCCGCTGTACGAGGACGACTGGGCCGGCTGGCACGTCATCACCGAGAAGCTCGGCGACAAGGTGCAGCTCGTCGGTGACGACCTGTTCGTCACCAACCCGGAGCGCCTGGCCCGCGGCATCGAGGAGAACTCCGCGAACGCCCTGCTGGTCAAGGTGAACCAGATCGGCTCGCTCACCGAGACCCTGGACGCCGTCGAGCTGGCCCAGCGCAACGGCTTCAAGTGCATGATGTCCCACCGCTCGGGCGAGACCGAGGACGTCACCATCGCCGACCTCGCCGTCGCCACCAACTGCGGCCAGATCAAGACCGGCGCCCCGGCCCGCTCCGAGCGCGTCGCCAAGTACAACCAGCTGCTGCGCATCGAGGAGATCCTCGACGACGCCGCGGTGTACGCGGGCCGCAGCGCCTTCCCGCGCTTCAAGGGCTGACAGACGGGCTGCCCGAGAGCGCTGCCCGGGAGAGCCGCCCGTCGAGGGCTGCGCCGTTAAGGGGCAAGCCTGAGCCAGTCGTACGTACGTCCCCGTACCGGTCCCGTACCGTGTCCGGGGACGTACGCGCGTGTGTGATCGGGAGGCGGGGAACATGGCCGTGAGGGACCGGGACCGGTTCTCCACCGCGACCAGGATCAAGCTGCTCGGCGAGCAGACGGCGGCCCGGGTCTACCGCTCCCAGACCAAGCGGCAGGCCCACCGCTCCCGGCTCACCGGCCGCGCGGCGCTGCTCGCGCTCGTGGTGTGCACGCTCGTCGTCGCACTGGCCTACCCGATACGGCAGTACGTCTCCCAGCGCGCCGAGATCGCCGGCCTGGAGCGGCAGAAGACGCAGGCCAGGGAGCGCGTCGAACAGCTGCGCGACACCAAGGCGCGCTGGCAGGACGACGCGTACGCCGAACAGCAGATCCGGCGCAGGCTGCACTATGTGATGCCGGGGGAGACCGGCTACGTCGTGATCGACCCGGCCGCGGTCAAGCAGTCGCGCGCCGGCCAGGGGGCGGCCCACCGCCCCTGGTACTCCAACGTCTGGGACGGGGTCGACAAGTCCGACGCCTCCGACCAGTGACCCGACCAGAGAGACAGTTCGTAGTGGAAACGCCTCCGCCGACCACCCCGCGCACCGAGCCGACCGACGCGGACGTCGAGGCATTCAAGCAGCAGCTCGGGCGTCCGCCGCGCGGGCTGCGCGCCATCGCGCACCGGTGCCCGTGCGGTCAGCCCGACGTCGTCGAGACGGCCCCGAGGCTGCCCGACGGCACCCCCTTCCCGACGCTGTACTACCTGACGTGCCCGAAGGCGAACTCCGCGATCGGCACGCTGGAGGCCAACGGCGTGATGAAGGAGATGACGCAGCGGCTCGCCACCGACCCGGAACTCGCCGCCGCGTACCGCTCCGCGCACGAGGACTACGTCAGACGCCGGGACGAGATCGAGGAGCTGACGGGCTTCCCGAGCGCCGGCGGCATGCCGGACCGGGTCAAGTGCCTGCACGTCCTGGTCGCGCACGCGCTGGCCGCCGGCCCCGGCGTCAACCCGCTGGGCGACGAGGCGCTGCGGATGCTCCCCGAGTGGTGGCAGAAGGGCACGTGCGTGGTGCCGGACGCCGGCTGCGCGTGACCGACCGCACCACCGAGCGGTGCGCCGCGCGCCACCGCACCGAGAGAAGGGCTTGCCCATGACCCGTGTCGCGGCTGTCGACTGCGGTACGAACTCCATCCGGCTCCTGGTGGCCGACGTCGACCCGGCGACGGGTCAACTCGTCGACCTGGACCGGCGGATGACCATCGTGCGGCTCGGCCAGGGCGTCGACCGCACCGGCCGGCTGGCGCCCGAGGCGCTGGAGCGGACCTTCGCGGCCTGCCGGGAGTACGCCGCCGCCATCAAGGAGCACGGCGCCGAGCGGCTGCGCTTCGTCGCCACCTCCGCCTCCCGTGACGCCTCCAACCGCGACGACTTCGTGCGCGGGGTCCTCGACATCCTCGGCGTCGAGCCCGAGGTCATCACCGGGGACCAGGAGGCGGCGTTCTCCTTCACCGGCGCCACCAAGGAGCTGACGGCCCGCCCTGACCTCGAACGCCCCTTCCTGGTCGTCGACATCGGCGGCGGCTCCACGGAGTTCGTGGTGGGCGACGAGGACGTCCTGGCCGCCCGCTCCGTGGACGTCGGCTGCGTCCGGATGACCGAACGGCACCTGGTGCACGACGGCGTGGTGAGCGACCCGCCCACCGAGGCGGAGATCGCCGCGATGCGGGCCGACATCGAAGGGGCCCTCGACCTCGCCGAGCGGACGGTGCCGCTGCGCGAGGCCCGCACCCTGGTGGGCCTGGCCGGTTCGGTGACGACGGTCTCGGCCATCGCGCAGAACCTGCCCGCGTACGACTCGGCGGCCATCCACCACTCCCGCGTCTCCCTCGACACGGTCCGCGAGATCACCGACCGCCTGCTGCGCTCCACCCACGCGGAGCGCGCGACGATCGGCGCGATGCACCCGGGCCGGGTGGACGTGATCGCGGCGGGCGCCCTGGTCCTCCTGACGATCATGGAGCGAACGGGCGCGCGGGAGGTCGTGGTGAGCGAACACGACATCCTCGACGGGATCGCGATCCACACGGCGCTCGGGTCGTGAGTGCGGATCGGCGTCGATCGGCGTCGATCGAACGCCGGTCCGAAGCTCCCGGGGCTCTCGACTGAGCAGGTCGGACGGCGATTGAGCGGGTCGGCGGGGGGTTTTCGGGGTCCCCCGCGACCCGCTCCCGGCAAAGTTCGTGAAGTTCTTCACAAGGAATTCTGTCGTGTCAGGGTGAGAACGGGGTCCGGGAGGGCCATTCGGGGGTCCCACCTGGGAGTTGAACGTGTTCAGGGGTGCGCCGCCGAGGGTGTCCGAGGGGGCGTCGCGAGGGTCCTGGCGGGGTGCCCGGCGGTCCCAGAGGGGCAGCTCACGCGGCATTGACAACGGTGGGTAACGGACATCGGTTCCCGGCCCGGGGCGGGGTCCTGATCGTCGGGGTCGCGGAGGATAACACACCCCCTGCCCGACCTTGTGAAGGGGCGCACGAGGTACCCCCTCGGAGCGGGTGGATACTCGATGCCATGAGCACCACGGAGCGTCCCAGGATCCTCGTAGTAGGCGGTGGGTACGTAGGCCTGTACGCAGCTCGGCGCATTCTCAAGAAGATGCGCTACGGAGAGGCGACCGTCACGGTCGTCGACCCCCGGTCGTACATGACCTACCAGCCCTTCCTCCCCGAAACCGCCGCCGGCAACATCTCCCCGCGCCATGTCGTCGTCCCGCTGCGACGCGTGCTGCCGAAGGCGGAGGTCCTCACCGGTCGGGTCACCACCATCGACCAGGACCGCAAGGTCGCCACGGTCTCCCCGCTCGTCGGGGAGTCGTACGAGCTGCCCTTCGACTACCTGGTGATCGCGCTCGGCGCGGTCTCCCGCACCTTCCCGATCCCCGGCCTCGCCGAACAGGGCATCGGTATGAAGGGTGTCGAGGAGGCCATCGGCCTGCGCAACCACGTCCTCGAGCAGCTCGACAAGGCCGACTCGACGACCGACGAGGAGATCCGCCGCAAGGCGCTCACCTTCGTCTTCGTCGGCGGTGGCTTCGCGGGCGCCGAGACCATCGGCGAGGTCGAGGACCTGGCCAGGGACGCTGCCAAGTACTACAAGACGGTCTCCCGCGAGGACATGCGGTTCATCCTCGTCGACGCGGCCGACAAGATCCTTCCCGAGGTCGGCCCCAAGCTCGGCCAGTACGGCAAGGAGCACCTGGAGAGCCGGGGCGTGGAGATCTACCTCTCCACCTCCATGGACTCCTGCGTCGACGGCCACGTCGTGCTCAAGAACGGCCTCGAGGTCGACTCCCACACGGTCGTGTGGACGGCAGGCGTCAAGCCGAACCCGGCGCTGGCCCGCTACGGCCTGCCGCTCGGCCCGCGCGGTCACGTCGACACCGCGACCACGCTCCAGGTGCAGGGCACGGACTACATCTGGGCCGCGGGCGACAACGCGCAGGTGCCTGACCTCGTCGGCCGCAAGGCGGGCAACGAGAACGCCTGGTGCCCGCCGAACGCCCAGCACGCGCTGCGCCAGGCGAAGGTCCTCGGCGACAACGTGATCTCCGGGATGCGGGGCTTCCCGCAGAAGGACTACTCGCACGCCAACAAGGGCGCGGTGGCCGGTCTGGGGCTCCACAAGGGCGTCGCGATGATCGTCGTCGGCAAGATGAAGATCAAGGTCAAGGGCCGTCTCGCCTGGTACATGCACCGTGGTTACCACGGCATGGCGATGCCGACCTGGAACCGCAAGATCCGCGTCTTCGCCGACTGGACCCTCGGCATGTTCCTCAAGCGCGAGGTCGTCGCGCTCGGCGCCATGGAGAACCCCCGCGAGGAGTTCTACGAGGCCGCCAAGCCCGCGCCCGCGCCCGCCGTGAAGGCGGAGCCCGAGGCCGAGAAGGCCAAGGCGTCCTGACCCGCCCGGTGACCGCCGGCCGCCGGGCCGGTCACCGCTAGAGCGATCCGAAGGGCTCCCCGCCATCCGTGGTGCGGGGGGCCCTTCGGCGTTCCTCGCGGGGCCTCCCGCGACGACCTACATGGCGTGTACATCTATTTTGCCCAGTCGTGACACGCACACGGGACTGCTTTACGGCCCGCCAGGTGTTTACGTGGTGCTGGACATTCCGGGATCCGTCGTCACGTCGTCACGGAGGTACGCGCCATGGGCGACGCCGCGCTGCGGCTGAAAAGGCTCGTCGAACAGTTGCTGGGAACGCCACTCCCGGTGCGCATCCGCGCCTGGGACGGCTCGGAGGCAGGGCCGCCGGAGGCGCCGGCCCTGGTGGTACGCAATCGCCGTGCGGTGCGCCGGCTGCTGTGGAAACCCGGCGAACTGGGCCTGGCCCGCGCCTGGGTGGCCGGCGACCTGGACATCGAGGGCGACCTCTACACCCTGCTCGGCCTGGTGTCGGGACTCGTCTGGGAGCGCGGCGAGGACGCCAGGTCCCTCACCGAGACCCTGCGCGACCCCGAGGCCAGGGCCGCCGTCCGCGGCCTGGTCAAGCTCGCCGGGCTGCCGCTGCCGCCCGCCCCGCCACCGGAGGAGATCCGCCGCCCGGGGCACCTGCACACCCGGCGCACCGACAAGCGCGCCATCAGCCACCACTACGACGTCGGCAACGACTTCTACGAGATCGTCCTCGGCCCCTCCATGGTCTACTCCTGCGCCTACTGGCCGCAGCCGGACGCCACCCTGGAGGACGCCCAGCGCGACAAGCTCGAACTCGTCTGCCGCAAGCTCGCCCTGACACCCGGTCAGCGGCTGCTCGACGTCGGCTGCGGCTGGGGCTCGATGGCCATGCACGCGGCCCGGGAGCACGGCGTCAGCGTCGTCGGCGTCACCCTCTCGCAGGAGCAGGCCGCCTACGCCCGCAAGCGGATCGCCGACGAGGGGCTCGCCGACCGGGTGGAGATCAGGGTCCAGGACTACCGGGACGTCACCGACGGCCCCTACGACGCGATCTCGTCCATCGGGATGGCCGAGCACGTCGGTGCCGAGAAGTACCTGGAGTACGCGCGCAACCTGTACCGGCTGCTCGCGCCGGGCGGCCGGCTGCTCAACCACCAGATCGCCCGCCGCCCGCAGCGGGACGAAGAGGCCTACCACGTCGACGAGTTCATCGACGCGTACGTCTTCCCCGACGGCGAACTCGCGCCGGTCGGCACCACCGTCACGCAGTTGGAGCGGGCCGGGTTCGAGGTGCGGGACGTCGAGTCGATCCGCGAGCACTACGCGCTCACCCTGCGCCAGTGGGTGGCCAACCTGGAGGCCGGCTGGAGACGCGCGGCCGGCCTCACGGGACCGGGCAGGGCACGGGTCTGGCGGCTGTACATGGCGGCCAGCGCCCTCGCCTTCGAGCGCAACAGGATCGGCGTCAACCAGGTTCTCGCGGTACGGACCCCCGAGTCCGGCGCCGCCGGGGTGCCGCTGCGCGCCCGTACCTGGAACTGAGATGCGCGAGGGCCCCGTTCCGGTGCGGAACGGGGCCCTCGCCGTGCCCGTGGGACCTTCAGCGGTCCCGCCGTCGCGCGCTACTCGGCCTTGATGGCCGCCAGCATGTTCAGACGGGCCGCCCGGCGGGCCGGCCACAGCGCCGCGAGGACGCCGACCAGACCCGCGAGCAGCAGGAAGATCCCCATCCGGGCCCAGGGCAGGACCAGTTCGTACGTCGGCATGCTCGTGCCCAGCAGCTCACCGGCCGCCCAGCCGAAGAAGACGCCGAGGCCGATCCCGAGCACCCCGCCGAACAGCGAGATCACCAGGGACTCCAGGCGCACCATCCGCTTGATGCCCTTGCGGTCGAGGCCGATCGCGCGCAGCATGCCGATCTCCTGCGAGCGCTCGAACACCGACATGGCCAGGGTGTTGATGACGCCGAGGACCGCGACGATCACCGCCATCGCGAGCAGGCCGTAGAGCATGTTCAGCATCAGCGTGAAGATCTGCGCGATGCTGTCCGACAGGTCCTTCTTGCTCTGCACCTGGATCACCGGGTTGGTGCCGAGCGTCTTGACCAGCCGGTCCTTGGCCTCGCTCGACACGCCGCCCTTGGTCTTCACCAGCACCTGCATGTCACGGCTGTCGGTGGCGTGCGGTGTCAGCGTCGAGATGTCCATGAGCGCGCCCTGGATCACCTCGTTGCCGTCGTAGACGCCGGAGACCGTCAGCCGCTCGGCCTTCTTGTCCTGGAAGTGCGCGGTGAAGCTCGAACCGACCTTCCAGTGGTTGCGCTCGGCGGTGTCCTTGTCGACGACGACCTGGTCGCCGCCGATCTTGAAGGAGCCGTTGTCGACCTTCAGGTCGGTCAGTTCGCCGATGGTGGAGCCGTTGACGCCGGTCAGGTACTCGGTCTCGCCGTCGATGCGGACCGGGGCGTTGCGCAGCGGGCTGGAGGCGGTGACGTCGCTCGACGCCGCCAGCTTCTCGCCGACGTCCTTCGACAGGTCGCGGCCGTTGGCCATCGACACCACGTAGTCGGCGCGGAGCGCGGCCGACGCCATCTTGTCGATCGCCTGCTGGAGGCTGCCCGCCATCACCGTCATCCCGGTGATCAGGGTGAGCCCGATCATCAGCGCGGACGCGGTGGCGGCCGTGCGGCGCGGGTTGCGCACCGAGTTCTGCCGGGCCAGCTTGCCCGACACCCCGAAGATCCGCAGCACCGGCGAGGCGGCGGCGATCAGCGGGCGCGACAGCAGCGGCGTCAGGATGAACACGCCGATGATCAGCACCACCGCGCCGAGCCCCATCGGGGCCTGGCCGTCCGAGCCGCTCAGCGTCGTCGCCCACAGGACGACCGCGACGCCCACGCCCGTGAACAGCGCGCCCAGCGTGTTGCGCAGCACCAGCGACTTCGTGGTCGCCTGCGCGTGCAGGCTGCTCATCGCGGCGACCGGCGGGATCCGCGCGGCCCGGCGGCCGGGCAGCCAGGCGGCCAGCATGGTGATCAGGACGCCCACCGCGAGGGCGGCCACGACCGCGCTCGGCTCGACGACCAGCGGGCCGTCGGGCAGGGTCGCGCCGAACGTGCCCAGCAGGGAGCGCAGCGCGGCGCCGATGCCGATGCCCGCGAGCAGTCCGGTGACGCCGGCGACCGCTCCGACCACGAACGCCTCGATCAGCACCGACCGGGTGACCTGCCGGCGGGAGGCGCCGACCGCGCGCAGCAGCGCCAGCTCCTTGGTGCGCTGGGCGACCAGCATGGTGAAGGTGTTGGCGATGATGAACGTGCCGACGAACAGCGCGATCCCGGCGAAGACCAGCAGCCCCTGCTTGAGCCCGCTCATCGACCGGGAGATCACCTGGGCCTGGTCGTCGGCGAGCTTCTTGCCGGTGACGGTGTCGACGGCCTTGGTGGTCAGCGCCGTGTCGAGCGCCGACTTCAGCTGGGCCTGGGAGGTGCCCGCGGCGGCCTTCACGTCGATCGCGTGGTAGGTGCCGGGCTCGCCCAGCAGCTTCTGGGCGGTCGCCGTGTCGAAGAGGGTGAGGCTGCCGCCGGCCGTGACATTGCCGTCGTCGGTGCGGAAGACGCCGCTGACGCGCGGGGTGAGGACCGGGCCGTCGACCGAGACGCGCACGGTGTCGCCGACCTTGTAGCCGGTGCGCTGCGCGGTCTCGGAGTCGATGGCGATCTCGTCCGCGCCGTGCGGCGCGCTGCCGGAGACCAGCGGGTAGCGGACGTCCTTGGCGCCCCAGTAGTTGGCGCCCTGGGACTGGAAGCCGCCCCCGACAAGCTTGCCGTGCTTGTCGGCGACCGCGGTGAAGCCCTTGACGACACCGACGGCGGAGTCGACGCCGGTGACCTTCTCGACGGTGTCGAGCTGCGCCTGGGTCAGCTCGCCCGGCTTGCCGAGCGTGTCGCCCTGGCTCTCGTGGAAGGCGGGGGTGATCTCGACGTCGACGCCGTCGAAGCCCTTGGCCGAGCTGTTCTGGAAGGCGTTGGAGATGGTGCTGGTGAAGACCAGGGTCCCGGAGACGAACGCCACGCCGAGCATCACGGCGAGGACGGTCATCAGCAGGCGGGCCTTGTGCGCGAACACGTTGCGCAGAGCCGTGCGGAACATCAGCTGGTGCGCCCCTTCGCGTCGAACTGCTTCATGCGGTCGAGCACGGAGTCGGCGCTCGGCCCGTACAGCTCGTCGACCAGGCTGCCGTCGGCGAGGAAGACCACCCGGTCCGCGTAGGCGGCGGCGACCGGGTCGTGGGTGACCATCACCACGGTCTGGCCCAGCTCGCGCACCGAGTTGCGCAGGAAGCCGAGGACCTCGGCGCCGGAGCGGGAGTCGAGGTTGCCGGTCGGCTCGTCGCCGAAGATGATCTCGGGGCGGGAGGCCAGGGCGCGGGCCACGGCGACGCGCTGCTGCTGGCCGCCCGACAGCTCGGAGGGGCGGTGGCCGAGGCGGCCGGAGAGGCCGATCATGCTGATCACGGAGTCCAGCCACTGCTGGTCGGGCTTGCGCCCCGCGATGTCCATCGGGAGGGTGATGTTCTCCAGCGCCGTCAGGGTCGGCAGCAGGTTGAACGCCTGGAAGATGAAGCCGATCTTGTCGCGGCGGAGCCTGGTCAGCTGCTTGTCCTTCAGCGACCCCAGCTCGGTGTCGCCGATCCGGACCGAACCGGAGGAGAAGCTGTCGAGGCCTGCCACGCAGTGCATCAGCGTGGACTTGCCGGAACCCGACGGGCCCATGATCGCGGTGAACTCGGCCTGCCGGAAGTCGATGGAGACCCGGTCGAGGGCCACCACCTGGGTCTCGCCCTGGCCGTAGATCTTCGAGAGATCCGTGGCGCGTGCGGCCACGGTGGCCGTGGTCCGGCCGGCGACGGGTGTGGTGGTCACGGGTAGGAACTCCTCGTGGGACGACGTCGTTGATCCAGCGGAGGCGACGCGGGGCGGTGAAGAGGGACGTGTTCCATCGTCGCGCCCGAAGAAGCCCGTGGAGTCAGCCGCAGTTCCGGTTCCGGGGGGCGACTGCGGGGGGAGTCCGGGCCGACGTCTCATACCTGGGGATGACGTCCGCCCCTGACCGGGCCCTGTTCGTCAAGAACCGGTGGAGCACCCTCGTTCGGGCGGTGAAATTCCGTCATTCCGCGCCACCCGCCGACCGCCGTACGTGAGCGTGCACGAGGCTATTGGCAAGTGCGGATGGCGAGTTCAGTGGGCTGATGCACCCTCAGACGTCAATAAAATAAGACAACATCGGTCCCCTGGCCCGGTGTTCGGATGGGGGATCCCGATAGGCTCGGAACCTCGTTGCGGGGCTCATGGCCTGCCCGGATGGTGGAATGCAGACACGGCGAGCTTAAACCTCGCTGCCCGCTCGCGGGCGTGCCGGTTCAAGTCCGGCTCCGGGCACATCCGTCCGTCCCGCCGCGCCCCGGCGGGCACCTTTTCTCAGGTTTCTCAGGTTTCTTCAGGTTTCCTCAGGCTCCGTCAGCCGCCGCGCCCGTGCAGGCCGCCACCACGACACCCACTCCGCCGCCTCGCACATGTGTGTCAGCCGAGCGGATGTCATGGCCGCCGGGACCGGTGTGCCGAAGACCGAGGGCCGGAGACCGAAGGCCGCAGGTCGCCAGCCGGAGACCGAACACCGCGGTCCGTTGACACTCCCACGCCACCGGCGCAGACTCGCCTCCCGACACCGCGCAGGAAACTTCACCCGGCGAACATACGTGCACCCAGGGGAGAGCAGGATGCGCACCACCGTCGGCATCGTCGGAGCCGGTCCCGCCGGACTCCTCCTCGCCCGGCTGCTGCACCGCGCCGGCGTCGACGCGGCCGTCCTGGAGAGCCGCGACCGCCGCCACGTCGAACGGCGGCAGCGGGCCGGCATCCTCGAACAGGGCACGGTGGACGTGCTGCGCGCGGCCGGCGCCGGGGAGCGCATGGACCGGGAGGGCCTGCGCCACGACGGCATCGAACTCCGGTACGCGGGGACCCGCCACCGCGTCGACTTCCCCGCCCTCACCGGCGGCCGGTCGGTCATGGCGTACGCGCAGACGGAGGTCTGCAAGGACCTCATCGCCCTCCGGCTCGCGGACGGCGGCCCGCTGCTGTTCGAAGCCGAGGCGCTCGCGGTCGACGGCGCCGACACCGACCGCCCCCGGGTCCGCTTCCGGCACCGGGGCGTCGAAGACGTCCTGGAGTGCGACTACGTCGTCGGCTGCGACGGCTCCTGGGGCGTGACCCGGCGGGCGGTCCCGGCCGCGCTCTCCCGGGTGTTCGAACAGACGTATCCGTTCGGCTGGCTGGGCGTCCTCGCCGACGCGCCGCCCTCCCACGACGAACTCGTCTATGCCCGCCACGACCGCGGCTTCGCCCTGCTGTCCCTGCGCTCCCCGTCCGTCTCCCGCCTCTACCTCCAGGTCCCCGCGGGCACCGACGCCGACTCCTGGGACGACGGCGCGATCTGGGACGAGCTGGAGCGCCGCGTCGAGGCGGCCGGCGCCCCGCCCCTGACCCGCGGCCCGATCAGCCAGAAGTCCGTCACCCCGATGCGCTCCTCGGTCCACGAACCGATGCGGTACGGCCGGCTCTACCTCGCGGGTGACGCTGCTCACATCGTGCCGCCCACCGGGGCCAAGGGGCTGAACCTCGCCGTCGGAGACGTCGTCACCTTCGCGCGGGCGCTGGTCCATCGGCGCGAGACCGGCTCCGACGCGCTCCTCGACGGCTACTCGGCGACCTGTCTGCGCCGGGTCTGGCAGGCCCAGCGGTTCTCCGCCGACCTGACGGCCCTGCTCCACCGGGCCCCCGACGCACCGCCGTTCGAGGACCGCCTCCAACACGCCCGGCTCGAACGCCTCACCTCCTGCCGGGCCGCCGCCACCGATCTGGCCGAGGGGTACACGGGTCTTCCGTTCTGACGGCGCTCTGTAGCAGCTCTGTCATGAACGGCCCCCCGCGGTGGCGGGAATCACTCGCCCGCGTAGCGTGTTGGCCAGCACGACGAGGGAAAGATCCTCCCCAAGCAGTAGGGTCATTCCTTTGCCTACCTATTACTCTTGAGCCAAGGCCGCGCAGCGCGGCCATGGAGGAGTGAAATGAGGAGCAGAAACCCGGTCTTCTCGCGACGGGGGTTCAGCCGCGACAACGGCTACGCGGGCTTCAACGCCGCGCCGCAGGCCGGGGGACCAGCTGTCGGCACGCAGGCCAACCCGCACGGCCAGGGCAACCCGTACGCCCAGCCGGCCGGCAACCCCTACGCGCAGAACCCCTACGCGCAGCAGGACCTCCAGCAAGGGGCCCCGCCGCAGGCACCGGCCGCCGGCCGGATGACCATCGACGACGTCGTGCTCCGCACGGCGTCCACGCTGGGCACCCTGATCGTCACGGCCGCCCTCGCCTGGGCGCTGCTGCCGGTCGACGACGCCAACATCGGCCGCTCGTACGGCATCGCCATCGGTGCCGCGCTGATCGGCATGGTCCTGGCGTTCGTCCAGTCCTTCAAGCGCAAGGCGTCGCCCGCGCTGATCCTGTCGTACGCCGCGTTCGAGGGCGTCTTCCTCGGCGTCGTCTCCAGCGTCGTCGACAACCGCATCGCGAGCGGCGCGGCCATGCAGGCCGTGATCGGCACGATGGCGGTCTTCGCCGGTGTCCTGGTGGCCTACAAGGCCGGCTGGATCCGCGTCAACCGCAGGTTCTACGGCTTCGTGATGGCCGCGGCCCTCGGCTTCGTGCTGCTGATGATGGTGAACATGCTGTTCGCGGTCTTCGGCGGCGGTGACGGCCTCGGCTTCCGCAGCGGCCCGCTCGGCATCGTCTTCGGCATCGTCGGCATCCTGCTCGGCGCGTGCTTCCTCGCCCTGGACTTCAAGCAGGTCGAGGACGGCATCGCCTACGGCGCGCCGCGCGAGGAGTCGTGGCTCGCGGCCTTCGGCCTGACGCTGACGCTCGTGTGGATCTACATGGAGTTCCTGAGGCTCATCGCGATCCTCAACAGCAACGACTAGCGCGTCACGCGCCGGTCGGCGGACTCGATCGGAAGGGCCCCGGGATCTCTCCCGGGGCCCTTCGTCGTGTGCGGGTGCGCGCGAGCCGTCCGGGGCTAGCGCAGCTTGCGGGCGGCCCTTCTCAGGTCGAACTCGTGGACGAGCGCCTTGGCGTGGCCGTAGGAGAGGTCGTGCTCCGCGCGGAGCCAGCTGACCTTGTCCTCGAAGCGGAAGAGGCTCGGGCCCTCCTCCACCGTGCGCAGCCAGTCGGACACCTCACGACCGGTGCAGTGCGGGATGCGGGCGAGCAGGTTGCGATGGGTCTCCTGGGAGAACACGTGGGACATCGGCGCCTCCGGACGCAAAGGGGATGTGAGCCGGTCCTTCACGTCACCGTGCCTGAGCGTCGGCGCGTTGGCAACACTCCGGTCGCGGCGCGTACTCTCGCGCTGTGGTTGATACGACGCCTCTGACCCGTGCGGTGGAGCACTTCGCCGATCGTCTGCGGGCCGCTCCGCAGTCCCGACTCCAGCGGGGGGCCGCCGGCGAGGCGCTGGAACTCGCGCGGCAGCTGGCCCGGTGGACCCAGGAGGTGGAGTCGCCGGGGAGCGAGCCGCGGCAGCTGCCGGATGCGGGGATGTTCGCCGCCGCGGACCAGATCACCGTCGCGGGCAACGACCTGGCGCTGGTGCTGACCGAGGCGGGGCAGGTGGAGGACGCGGTGCGGCTGGTGCTCGATGCGCAGGGGCGGGCGGGGGTCTGAGGGGCCTCGGTGGTTCGAGGGGCGTCTGTGATCTGAGGGCTTCAGCTGTCTGAGGGGTCTGAGCGTGGGTGCGTCGGGTGCGGGCCGGTGGGGGCCGGTCGCGCGGTTCCCCGCGCCCCTGAGCAGGTCCGGTCGGTGTCTGGCGGGAAGCCGCCGGCCCCGAGAGACGTGAGGCCGACGCCTGTGGAGAAGGCGTCGGCCTGCTTTCTGTGACGGGCTCGCGCTCACAGGGACGCTATGACCCGGTCCGCCAGTATGTAGACGTTCTCCTCGCCGCAGGCGAAGGTCAGGGTGTAGGCGCCCGAGATGCCCGAGCCGCCCAGGAGGTACGGGGTCTCGCCCTCCGTCAGGGCCGCGGCCAGGCGTTCGGCCGTCTCGCGGTGGCCCGGGGTCATGCACAGGGTGGTGCCGTCCGCGAAGACGTAGACGTCGAGCGTGCCCAGCGGACCCGGGCGGACGTCGGCCAGTTCGACACGGCCGTCGGCCAGCGACTCCAGCGTGGTGACGGTGCGCTCGTGGTCGTTGACCACCGGCGACTGCACCGGCACGAAGTCCGGGTGCGAGGGGTGGCGGCGGCGGGCGGCGGCCAGTTCGGGCGAGTCGCCGGGGAACTCCTCGGCGTCCACACCGAATTCGGTCACCGGCTCCAGGCCGACGAAGTCCGACTGGCGGGGCAGGAACAGCTCACTGTCCGGCAGACCCAGCAGTGACGGCGCGTCGGAGGCGTCGCGCGCCTCCTGCGCGGCCCAGAAGGCACGCGCCTCGGCGAGTTCACGCTCGCGCTCCTCGGCGAGCGCCTCGGCGACGGCGCTGCGTATCTGGTCCGCCTCGGCGGCGGGCCGGGCCGCGGGCACGAATCCGTGCGGCGCGCGGCTCTCGGCGAGCTGGGTGTGCAGGACCGCGACCTCCCTGCGCAGCACCAAGAGGGTGCGCAGGACGGCGACGCCCACGGCGCCGGTGGCGGCCGTGGTGAGCAGCAAGGCGATCGGCATGGCGCTCACTGACGTACTCCCGGTTCAAAGTCGACCCCCGACTTCCTACATCAGCTTGAAGGGTGGACTAACCAGCTGTCAGTGCGTAACGTCACGAAACGGACAGGACTTTGGGCCTGATCTCGCCCGGCGTATCCGTTCTGACCTGCGTAAATCACTCCCCCGAGGGAGATAGGTCACATCCTGGGTGAGATTGGATCACGGAACGGCCCGGAGGCCGGGTCTCCCCGGGCTCCGGGCCTGAGGCTCACCGCGGGTCCGCCGCCGGTCACGCAGCGAGAGCGCGCGGCCCGCTCAGCTCAGGCGCTCGATGACCATCGCCATGCCCTGGCCGCCGCCCACGCACATGGTCTCCAGGCCGAACTGCTTGTCGTGGAACTGGAGGGAGTTGATCAGCGTGCCGGTGATCCGGGCGCCGGTCATGCCGAAGGGGTGGCCGACGGCGATGGCGCCGCCGTTGACGTTCAGCCGGTCCAGGTCGACGCCGAGTTCGCGGTAGGAGGGGATGACCTGCGCGGCGAACGCCTCGTTGATCTCGACCAGATCGATGTCGTCGATCGTCAGACCGGCCCGCCGCAGCGCCTGGTTGCTCGCCTCGACCGGGCCGAGGCCCATGATCTCGGGGGAGAGTCCGGAGACTCCGGTGGAGACGATCCGGGCCAGCGGGGTCAGGCCCAGCTCGGCCGCCTTGGTGTCGGACATGACGACGACCGCGGCGGCGCCGTCGTTGAGCGGGCAGCAGTTGCCCGCCGTCACCAGGCCGTCGGGGCGGAAGACCGGCTTGAGGCCCTCGACGCCCTCCAGCGTGACGCCGGGCCGCGGACCGTCGTCCTTGGCGACGATCGTGCCGTCGGGCAGCGTCACCGGGGTGATCTCCCGCTCCCAGAAGCCGTTCTTGAGGGCCTGCTCGGCCAGGTTCTGCGAGCGGACGCCGAACTCGTCCATGTCCCGGCGGGTGATGCCCTTGGCGCGGGCGAGGTTCTCCGCGGTCTGGCCCATCGCGATGTACGCGTCCGGTACCAGGCCGTCCTCGCGCGGGTCGTGCCAGTCGGTGCCCTCCCGCTGGGCGACCTCGGCGGTGCGCGCCTCGGCCTCGGCGAAGAACGGGTTGTGGGTGTCGGGGAGGCTGTCGGAGTTGCCCTTGGCGAAGCGGGAGACCATCTCGACGCCGGCCGAGATGAAGACGTCGCCCTCGCCCGCCTTGATGGCGTGCAGGGCCATCCGGCTGGTCTGGAGGGACGACGAGCAGTAGCGGGTGATCGTGCAGCCCGGCAGGTTGTCCATGCCCATCTGGACGGCGACGATCCGGCCGAGGTTGTTGCCCTGCTCGCCGCCGGGCAGGCCGCAGCCGAGCATCAGGTCGTCGATGTCCCGGGGGTCGAGGCCGGGCACCTTGGCGAGGGCGGCCTCGATGATGGTGGCGGTGAGGTCGTCGGGGCGCAGCTCCTTGAGGGAGCCCTTGAAGGCGCGGCCGATGGGGGAGCGGGCGGTCGAGACGATCACGGCTTCGGGCATCACGGCTCCAGTGGGACGGGCGGCGCGGAGCGCCTCGGCGGGAGAGGGGGGCGGGCACGGACGCTTGGGAAGTTACCCGCCCGTACCCGCCGGGTCACCGTCGGCGTGATGTGACACTGGCCGCAATTTTCTAAGCGCTTGCTTGGTCGCTTCTCCGGTCGCTCGCGGGGCTCTGGCCGGCCGGCGCGGGCTCCGGCTCGCGCACCCGCCGCCGCCTGCGCCGCTTCAGCAGCGCCCAGGGGCCGCGCGGCCCGGTCGGCACCGCCGCCGTCACCTCCGTGCCCGGCTCCGCCGCCGCCTCCGCGGCCGCCCTCGCCACCGGCAGGAAGCCCTCGCGGCGGGAGATCTCGGGGCGGTCCTCCTCGGCGGGCCAGAGGCCGAGCGCCGCGCAGAGCGTCGGCAGCACGGCCATCGCGGCGGTGGCGTACCCCTCCGCCGACGGGTGGTAGTTGTCGGGACCGAACAGCTCGCGCGGGTTGGCCGCGAACTCGGGGCCCAGCAGGTCGCCGAGCGACACCGTCCGGCCGCCCTGCTGGACCGTGCCGATCGTCTGCGCCGCCGCGAGCTGCCGGGACGCCCGGCGCGCGAGCCAGCGCAGCGGCTGCTGGACCGGCTCGATGGTGCCCAGGTCGGGACAGGTCCCGACGACGACCTCCGCGCCGGCCGTGCGCAGCCGCCGCACCGCACCCGACAGATGGCGGACCGAGCGGGTGGCCGGCAGATGGTGGGTGACGTCATTGGCGCCGATCATGATCACGCAGATGTCCGGCACCCGGGACGCGTCCGCGAGGACCAGCGCCACCTGGCGGTCCAGGTCGTCGGAGGTGGCCCCGGGCAGCGCCACGTTGTGCAGCTCCACCGGCCGTTCCGCGACCGCCGCGAGCCCCGACGCCAGCAGCGCGCCCGGGGTCTGGCCCGCCCGGTGGACGCCCTGGCCCGCGGCCGTGGAGTCGCCGAGCACCGTCAGCCGCAGCGGCGGCTCTCCGGGGGAGTCGTACGTGTGTCCGTACCTGCCGTCGGCCACCGGGACCCGGCCGCCCGAGCCGTGCCCCACCTGGCGCTTGGCCATCCGCAGCTCGGCCAGCACCACCCCGACCGCCGCCGCGCCGGCCAACCCGATCCCGCCGCCGCCGTACGCCGCACCTGCCGCGATCCGCCGGGCCACCCGCGCCCTCGACATGCTGGTCATCTGCCGCCGTCACCTCCTCGTCCCGTACATCCACTCCTTGCCCCGTACCGCCCGTCGCCCAATCCCCACGGGGAGTGAACCGCGGTCGGTCACCCGTGCGGGCCGTAGGCTGGCCGGACCAACTCAGACCTTTTCTTTTGCGGCATCCGGAGACAACGGTGCAATTCCACGACTCGATGATCAGCCTCGTCGGCAACACCCCGCTGCTGAGGCTCAACAACGTGACCCAGGGCATCCAGGCGACCGTCCTGGCCAAGGTCGAGTACTTCAACCCGGGCGGCTCCGTGAAGGACCGCATCGCTCTGCGCATGATCGAGGCCGCGGAAGAGAGCGGCGAGCTGCTGCCCGGCGGCACGATCGTCGAGCCGACCAGCGGGAACACCGGGGTCGGGCTCGCCATCGTGGCGCAGCAGAAGGGGTACAAGTGCATCTTCGTGTGCCCCGACAAGGTGAGCACCGACAAGATCAACGTGCTGCGCGCGTACGGCGCCGAGGTCGTCGTCTGCCCCACCGCCGTCGACCCCGAGCACCCGGACTCGTACTACAACGTCTCCGACCGGCTGGTGCGCGAGACGCCCGGGGCGTGGAAGCCCGACCAGTACTCCAACCCGAACAACCCGCTCTCCCACTACCACTCCACCGGCCCTGAGCTGTGGGAGCAGACGGAGGGCCGGATCACGCACTTCGTGGCGGGCGTCGGTACCGGCGGCACCATCTCCGGCACCGGCCGCTACCTGAAGGACGCGAGCGACGGCCGGGTCCAGGTCGTCGGCGCGGACCCGGAGGGCTCCGTGTACTCCGGCGGCTCCGGGCGGCCCTACCTCGTGGAGGGCGTCGGCGAGGACTTCTGGCCGACCGCCTACGACCGCACGGTCGCCGACGAGATCGTGCCGGTCTCCGAC
This sequence comes from Streptomyces griseoviridis, assembly GCF_005222485.1. NCBI lineage: Bacteria > Bacillati > Actinomycetota > Actinomycetes > Kitasatosporales > Streptomycetaceae > Streptomyces > Streptomyces griseoviridis. The sequence continues at coordinate 3,796,816 of NZ_CP029078.1, read as the reverse complement.
AAGGACTCCTTCCAGATGACCCGCAGGCTCGCCAAGGAGGAGGGCCTGCTGGTGGGCGGCTCCTGCGGGATGGCCGTCGTCGCCGCGCTGCGGGTCGCCGAGCGGCTCGGCCCCGACGACGTCGTCGTCGTCCTGCTGCCGGACAGCGGGCGCGGCTACCTCAGCAAGATCTTCAACGACGAGTGGATGGCCGACTACGGCTTCCTGGAGGACGGCGGCCCCAGCGCCCGCGTCGCCGACGTGCTCAGCGACAAGGCGCACGGCGCCATCCCGTCCCTCGTCCACATGCATCCGGAGGAGACCGTCGGCGAGGCCATCGAGGTGCTGCGCGAGTACGGCGTCTCGCAGATGCCGGTCGTGAAGCCGGGCGCCGGGCACCCGGACGTGATGGCCGCCGAGGTCGTCGGCTCGGTCGTGGAGCGGGAGCTGCTCGACGCGCTGTTCAGCCAGCGGGCCTCGCTCACCGACCCGCTGGAGAAGCACATGTCGGCCCCGCTGCCCCAGGTGGGCTCGGGCGAGCCGGTCGGCGACCTGATGTCGGTGCTCGGCGCGGCCGACGCGGCGATCGTCCTCGTCGAGGGCAAGCCGACCGGTGTGGTCTCCCGGCAGGACCTGCTGGCGTTCCTCGCCAAGGGCGGCAAGTAGCGGCAAACAGCGGCAAGTGGCGGCAAGTGGCGGCAAGGGAACCGCGAGGGGCGCCGGGCGGCGGCGAGCGGCCGCGTAGGCGCCGGTGGCGCCCGGTCCCGGCCGGTGGTGCCGGGGCGCGGTGAAGCGGCGGCCGGGAACGTGACCAGCGGGGAAACCTGCGGTGAACCCGGCCGCCGGGCGCCGAACGTCCGGCGGCCGGAGCGGCGGCGGAACCGGAGACCGGACTTCGCGGAAGTGGTACGAGCGCGTCACGTCCACGCAGCACCGGCTTAACACGCGTCCGGCACATTGGTGGGTGTCGGCAGGGCGGGAGCGGCTCCCCGCCCCGGCCGACGCCGAACGGCGCCAAGGACCTCCGGAGCGGCTCCCGGACCTCCATGGACGCCAAGGACGTGTGGTCAGGCCCTGACCCGGCCCGCGTCCCTCGCGGGGACCGCCGTCGTCCCGCCCCCCGGTAACGGGGGTGCGGCGGTCCCCGCGCATAGCTCCGCCCCGGCCCTTCTGAGGGCCGGGGCGCTTTTCTCGTGCCGATGGGGTGCGGTGGCGTTCCGTCGTGACGGCGGGTCACTCCTCCCAGGCGCTGGACTTCTCGCGGTCCTCGCGCCTCGCGCGCTCCCTTCGCCGGCCGGCGAACAGGTCCGGGTTGCCCCGCAGCGCCTGGAACAGGTTCACGCCCACGATGCCCGCCCAGGTGAACAGCAGCCCCGACCGGCCGGCGACACCGCCGCCGATCGCGGACAGCGGGATCGCCAGCACCAGCGAGACGATGGCGAAGCCGAAACGCTCGCTCCACGTGTCCGTCGGCCGCGGTGAGCGCGCGCCGCGGGCCGTCGCCATCTGCTGCTCGGCCAACTGCCGCCGCACCCGGCGCTCCACCGCGCCGTCGATGCGCTGGTCGACCTTCTCCAGGAACGAGTCGACCAGCGCCGACTCGTACTCCTCACCCAGCTCCCTGCGCGCCTGGAGCGTGGCGTTGAGTTCCTTCTTCAGCTCCGCGTCCCGCGTGTCCATCCCCGACTCCCATCCCGTCATGGACCTCCACGTTAGGGAGCCGGAGCGCCCAGCGCACTGGGGACAGCCCCCCTCTCCCGGGTGGGGGCGACAGCAGCGGGGAGCACCCCGAGGGACTCAAGAGCGCGGCGGTGGCCGGGGGCGACGTCGGTGACGCGGACCTCGATGCCCCGCTCGCGCAGCTCACCGACCGCGTCCCGCAGCGCGAGGGCGCCCGTCGCGTCCACCGCCGTCAGACCCGAGAGCCGCAGATCCACCGCCGCGACGCCGTCCACCCGGGCGAGGCCCTCGCGGAAGCGGTGCGCGGCGGCGAACAGCAGCGGGCCGTCGAAGCGGTAGGTCACCGTGGCGCAACCGGCGCCGGGCAGCTCGTCCGAGGCGGCCGGGGTGAACCGGGTGCCGCGCACCGCCGCGCGCAGCGCGAGCAGCACCGAGACGCCCAGCCCGATCAGCACCGCGCGCACCAGGTCGAGGGCGAGGGTGGCGGCCGCGGTCAGCACGAGGACCAGGGCGTCCCCGCGGGTCGCCCGCGCCATCGCCCGCACCGCCTCCGAGTCGACCATCCGGACCGCCGTCGCCAGCAGCACCCCCGCGAGGGCGGCCAGCGGGACGCGCGCCACCAGGGGCGCGGCGGCCGTCGCGATCCCGGCCAGCAGCACCGCCTGGGCGAGGGCGGCCAGCCGGGAGACGGCGCCCGTGCGGACGTTGACGGCGGTGCGCGCGATCGCCCCGGTCGCAGGGAGCCCGCCGAACAGCGGGGCCGCGAGGTTGGCGACGCCCTGCCCGAAGAGTTCCTTCGACGGGTCGTGGCGCGCGCCGGGGCGCATGCCGTCGGCGATCGACGCGGACAGCAGCGACTCCAGCGCGGCGAGGACGGCGACCGCGGCGGCGGGCGCCAGCAGCGACGGGAGGTGCGCGACGTCGAGGAAGGCGAGCGAGGGGGCGGGCAGCGGGCCGGGGAGCGCGCCGAGCCTGGCCACCGGCAGCCGGAGGACCTCGGCGACGAGGGTCGCGGCGGCCACCGCGACCAGCGAGAACGGCACGGCGGGCCTGCGGCGGGCGCCCGCCAGCAGCAGAGCGGCGCAACCGGCCGCGAGCAGCGGCGCGGGCCAGCGCGGCAGCGACCCGAACTCACCGGCGGCCCGCACGGCGATCAGCGCGACCCGCTCGCCGGGCGGCAGCGGGACGCCCAGCGCGTTCGGGAGCTGCTGGAGGGCGATCACCCCGGCGATGCCGAGGGTGAAACCGGCGATCACCGGGGCGGGCACGTACGCCATGACGGACCCGGCGCGGGCGAAGGCGAGGCCCAGCAGGAGCACACCGGCGAGCAGGCCGACGGTGAGGACGCCGTCGGTGCCGTAGTGGTGCGCGATCGGCACGAGGACCACCGTCATCGCGCCGGTCGGCCCGCTGATCTGCCGGGCGCTGCCACCGCAGAGCGCGGCGAGCGCCCCGGCGACGACCGCGCCGGTCAGCCCCGCGGCGGCCCCGAGCCCCGAACTGACCCCGAACCCGAGGGCGAGCGGCAGCGCGACGACGGCGACGGTCAGCCCGCAGAGCAGATCGCGGCGCGGGTCACGGGTCATGGAACGGAGATCGGCGGCGGAGGGCAGGACGGAGAGGACGCGGTTCATGGGTCCCTCGGGGTGGGTGGGGAGGGTACGGCCCGGCCCCGCAAGGCCCGGGGTGGGGGCCGGCGGGCCGGGAACGGGGCGCGGAACGGGGCTCGGGCTCGGGCTTGGGCTTGGGCGCGGAAGTCCGGAGCCATGGGGGCGGGGGAGGGCTCGGGTCGGCGGCGGGCCGGGACCTCGACTCGTGGCGGGCCCGGCCCGCGGCTCGTCGGGTGATCGGGGCGGCGGGGCTTGGGGGACGAGGGCGGCAGGGCTTGGGGGACGAGGGCGGTAGGGGTTACTTGGGGGACGAGGGCGGTAGGGGTTGGGGGACGAGGGCGGCAGGCCCTAGGGGATGAGGGAGACCAGGCCCGTGTCGAGGTCGAAGCGGGCCGCCGCCACATGAGCCGGGACGAAGGCCGGGTCGGCGCGGATGGCGTCGCGGACCCAGCGGGTGTGGGCCGTCATGGTGTGCTCGGCCCAGTCGCCCGGCAGGCCCCGGGTGCGGCGGGCGGCCGGGGCGATCTCCTCCACCAGCAGTTCGAGGTGGCCGGGCACCGGCACCCCGGCCCGCAGGTGATCGAGCGTCGCCGCGACCGCCCCGCACCGCTCGTGCCCGAGGACCAGCACCAGCGGCACCCGCAGCACCTCGACGCCGTACTGGATGGAGGCGAGCACCGCCTCGTCGAGCACCTGGCCCGCCGTTCTTATGCACAGCAGGTCGCCGAGGCCCTGGTCGAAGACCAGCTCGGGCGGTACCCGGGAGTCGACGCAGCCGACCACCACGGCGAACGGGTGCTGCTCGGCGGCCAGCAGCCGCCGGCGTCCACCGCCTTCGTGCGGGTGGAGCGGGCGGCCGCTGGCGTAGCGGTGGTTGCCGGCGAGCAGTTCGTCGAGGGCGGCCCGGGGAGACGGCGGGCGGGGGCCGCCGGTCGTCCCGTTGGGCACCGCCTGAGCGGGGGCGACGGTCAGCGCGCCGACGGCGGTGGCTGTCAGAAAGGCCCTGCGGTTCGAGGCCATGACGCATCCTCAAGGAGTTGTGCCAATGAGCGCACCCTCACGGTAAGCACATGTGTCATTACTCAGCGTGCGCGTTTAACGACCCTTGGTGGTTTCCTCGGCAGATCATCGCCGCGTCGATACCGCTTCTTGATCGGGGGGCGGTGTGCCGGGCCGCGCGGACCGGACTCCGTTGAATCGCCCGTACGTTCGGCTCGTGTGTTCACCTCATGTGTTCACCTCGTGCGTTCGGCTCGGGGAACGGTTCTGGCGCCCCCCTTGCCCGGCTGCATAGCGTCATGCAGAGTTCTCGGTGTCTGAATAACTCGGCCACGGGGTGAGGGGAGTCCAGCCGCCATGGGGTCTCGCGTCGTGGAGGTGCTGGCCGCCGCGCCCTCCCTGCCCACCGGGCTCGTCGTCCTCGACGGGACCGGGCTCGCCGTCGCCGACGTGGTGCGCTTCGCCGACGGCACCGCCCGTCCGGTGCCGGGGACCGACGCGCTGGGGCGGGTCGGCGAGTCCTGGGACGCCGCCCGCCGGATCGCCGCGACCGGCCGCGTCTACGGCCGCTCCACCGGCGTCGGCGCCAACCGCAACGAGGACGTGCCCACCGAGGCAGCCGCCGAACACGGCCTGCGGCTGCTGCGCAGCCACGCCGGCGCGATCGGCGACGAGCTGCCGGCCCGGCAGGTCCGCGCGATGCTCGCCGTCCGCGCCAACCAACTGCTGGCCGGCGGCGCCGGACTGCGGCCCACCGTCGTCACCGCCCTGTGCGAGGCGCTGGAGTCCGGCGCCCACCCGGTCGTCAACGAGTTCGGCTCGGTCGGCACCGGAGACATCGCGGCGCTGGCACAGGCGGGACTCGCCCTGGCGGGGGAGCACCCGTGGCGCGGCGGGGGCACGGACCCCGCGAGCGCCGCCGGGGGGCCGGACGCGGCGGGTGCTGCCTACGGCCCGGACGCGGCGAGTGCTGCCGAGGGCCCAGCGGCCTGGAGTGAGGCCGGGGGAGCGAACCCCGGGGGTGCCGGGGGCCCGGGTGACGGGGGTGCCGGGCGTCGTCCGCTCGGGGTGCCCGCGGCGCAGCCGCTGGACAACAACGACGCGCTCGCCTTCATCAGCAGCAACGCCCTCACCCTCGGCCAGTCCGCGCTCGCCCTGCACGAGCTGCGCGGGCTCGTCGAGGCCACCCAGGTCGTCGCCGCGCTGTCGCTGCTCGCCGTCGACGGCTCGCACGAGGCGTACGCCGCCCCCGTGCACGCCGCCCGCCCGCACCGCGGCTCGGGCGAGGTCGCCCGCCGGATGCGGGAGCTGATCGGCGCCGCCGACCGGCCCACCCCGCCCCTCGGCCGGCTCCAGGACCCGTACGGCTTCCGGTGCCTGCCCCAGATACACGGCCCTGCGCACGACGCCGCCGACGCCCTCGAAGACATCATCACCGTCGAGATCAACGCCGCCGCCGAGAACCCCCTGATCTCCCCCGCGGACCTCGCCGCCTACCACCACGGCGGCTTCTACCAGGCCCAACTCGCCCTGGCCCTCGACCACTTCCGGCTCTCCCTGACCCAGGTCGCGCGGCTCTCCACGTCCCGCCTCTCCACCCTCAACGAACCCGCGTACACCCGGCTGCGCCCCTTCCTCGCCGACGCCGAACCCGCCTCGTCCGGCGTGATGATCCTGGAGTACGCGGCCGGCGCCGCCCTCGGTGACCTGCGCGCCTTCTCCGCGCCCGCCTCCCTCGGCCACGCTGTACTCTCCCGGGGCGTCGAGGAACAGGCCAGCTTCGCCTCGCTCGCCGCCCGCCAGACGCTCCGGGCCTGCCGCGCGTACCGTCTGGTGGTCGGCTGCGAACTCGTCGCCGCCGTACGGGCGCTGCGTCAGCGGGGCCTCGGCGCCGACCCGGAGCTGCCGGTCGGCCGGGCGCTCGCGCTCGCCGAGCCGGTGCTCGACGCGGACCAGGCCGACCGGCCGCTCACGGACGACGTGACGGCCGCGGCCGCACTGCTTGACCGGTTCACGGACATCTGGAGGGGGAGCGGGACATGAGCGCGGAGAGGGACCAGGGCGTGAGCGACAGCCCGGCCGCACGGTTGCAGGCACTCTTCGAGGGGCACCGGCTCACCCCCACCCAGCGGCGCATCGCGCACAGCATGGTGCGGCGGGCCGCCGACGTCCCGTTCCTGTCCAGCGTGGAGCTGGCCGAACTCGCCGGGGTCAGCCAGCCGTCCGTCACCCGCTTCGCCGTCGCCCTCGGCTTCGACGGCTACCCGGCGCTGCGCAAGCACCTGCGCGAGGTCGCGCCCGCCGAGCAGAGCGCCGACGCGGGCACCTACAACGAGTACCAGCAGGCCGTCGAGGGCGAGATCGAGAACCTCAGGCACCTCGCCGAACTCCTCGCCGACCCGCGCCCGCTGCGCCGTGCGGGCCGCCTCCTCGCGGCCTCACGCCCGCTGCCCGTCCTCGGCCTGCGCGCCGCCGCCTCCCAGGCCTACGGCTTCGCCTACTTCGCCGCCAAGGTCCACCCCGACGTCCGGCTGCTGCACGAGGGCGGCACGATGATCCAGGACCGGATCGAGGGCGCCGTCAGGGCCGGCGCCACCGCCCTGCTCTGCTTCGCGCTGCCCCGGCACCCGCGCGAGGTCGTCGACACCCTCGCCTTCGCCAAGGAGGCCGGGCTGACCGTCGTCACCGTCGCCGACTCGGCCTTCGCGCCGGTCGCCAAGGTGTCCGACCTGCTGCTGCCCGCCGCCGTCGGCACCGGCCTCGCCTTCGACACCGCCTGCGCCCCGATGCTGCTCGGCCGGGTCCTCCTGGAGGCGATGTGCGACGACCTGCCCGACGCGCAGGCCGCCCTGGAGCAGTTCGACACTCGGGCGGCCACCCGCGGCCTGTTCGTCGAGTAGCCGCACCGCCGAACGGGCGAACCGCCGAACAGCGGCTGCGAGGGGCCGTCGGCGGCCGTGAGGGGGCGTCGGCGGCCGGACCCGGTCGTGAACAGCCCTCCGGGCCCTCAGATTTCCGGGTTTTCAGGCTCGTCTCACAAACGGCCGCTACCCTGCCGCACCTACGGACGGTGACCAGCTGATCAGGAGGCGGAACGTGGCACGCGCTGCTCGTGGAGGACAGGGACTGGCCCGGGTGGCGGTCGTGGTGCGCGCGGGGGCGGCCCCGCTCTGGTGGCTCGGGGTGTGCGCGGCCGCCATCGGGTTGCTGGTGCCGGGCCTGACCGGACGCCGGATCGGCGTGCTGGCCGGGGCGGCCCTGTTCATCGTCGCGACGGCGGTGGTGGCCACCGTCCGCCGCAAGCGGTACCGCGTCCTGGCGGGCGCGGCGGCCCGCGCGGGCAAGCACGACGTCCTCCAGGACCGCGCGGTGACCGTGCGCGTCTGGCGGCGCGGACACCGCTGGTGGCTGCTCGGGGCCGCGGTGGTCGCGCTGCTCAGCTCCTTCGCGGTGCCGGTCGCCGGTGGCCTGCTGCTGGCCGGCGTCGGCGCCGGGCTGCGCCTGAAGGCGGCCTGGCTCGGCCGGCGCGAGCGGGACGCGGACACCCTGCTCTGGGTCCGCGTCGACTGGCTCGCCCGCGACGGTGGCCGCCCGGCCGCGCCGTCCGTCAAGGGCTACCGCGCCACCGGCATCGCGGCGGGCGACGCGGCCCCCGGCGGAGCCCGCCGCCGCACCGCCGCCCTCGTCTGAGACCCGCTCTCAGATCTCCAGGTCCTCCTCGATCCGGCGCAACTGGTGGCGGGCCATCGCCAGGTTGGACCGCTTGGCGTCCAGCACCAGGTACAGGAACAGGCCGTTGCCGCCCCGGCCGCTCATCAGACGGATCAGGTGGTACTGGTCGGTCAGGCTGATCAGGATGTCCTCGATCTGCCCCTTGAGCCCGAGGTGCTCCATGGTGCGCATCTTGGCGCGCACCACGTCCGTGTTGCCCGCGGCGGCCACGTTCAGGTCGAAACCCTTGCTGCCGCCCAACGTCCCCAGCGCCATCCCGCTGGTGTAGTCGACGAGCGCGACACCGGTCGCGCCCTCGATGGAGGCCAGTGCCTCTTTCAGCGAGGTCTCGGTGTTGGCCATGGCTGTGCTCCCTAGGTTGCTGTCAACTATCAGTGGTGGTGCGCGCGTTGCCGTTCGTGGTGCGTGCGACGCGCGCCGTTCTGGTCCGGGCGCCGACCGGTTTGGCGGGCGGTTTGCCCGGTCTGGCCGGCTTGGGGTGGGCTGCCGCCGCCGCGGCCCGGTGCGCGTCGACCAGTTCGCCGACCCGCGCCCCGGCCCTGCGGCCCTCCATCAGCAGCCGTCCGAGGTTCACCCGGTCCTCGGCGAGCAGCGTCAGCACCGCCGAGCCGCCCGCCGCGTACGTGGCGACGTAGCCGTGCGCCCCGCGCACCAGCAGTTGGCCGACCGCGCCCTGCCCGGTCAGCTCCGCGAGCCGGACCGCGGCGCCGTGCGCGGCCGCGACGAGCGCCGCCATGGCCTCGGGGTCGACGCCCGGGGTGTCCTGGGCGAGCACGGTGCCCTCGGCGCCGGTCACCAGCGCTCCGGTCAGCTGCGGCACCTGCGCCCTCAACCGGCGCAGCTCGTCCAGGACTTCGGGCTCGGCGGCCATCCGGTGTCTCCTCTCAAAGGGCCTCCAGCGCATCTCTGAGCCTCTTCAGCAGCGTGATGTGGGGATCGGACGACAGAAGCTCGGGGCGGGGTGGAGGTGCGGGGACGACGTCCTCGTAGGGGTGCCCGACGGGCGGCGGCGCGGGCATCCGGCCCGGGTCGATGACCCCGGCCGCGGTCAGCCGCCGTACGTCGACCAGTGTGTGGAAGGCCAGCCGGCCCAGCTCGCGGGCGAGGTCGGTGGCCGTGCGGACGCCGTCCACCCGGTCGAGGAGCGTGCGCTGGCGGCGGGTGAGCGCGGGGGCGGCGGTGCGGGTGGAGACGACGAGCGGGGCCTCGTCCGGGCGCGGGTCGGGCCAGATGCGGTGCAGCAGCGCGCGGCGCCGGTAGGTCTCCCGCTCCAGGGCGGCCACCGGAAGCGGACGGAACATGATGCTCGCGGGGGAGGCGGTGACTGCGCCGGTGCCGGTGTAGGTGCCGGGAGGGGCGCCTGTGCCGGGGGTGGGGCCTTGGCCGGTGGGGGCGCCTGGGGTGGCGGTCGTGCCGGTGGCGGGGCTTGAGCCGCCGCCTGTGCCGTCCGTGGCCGCGGCGGCGCCGGTGTCCGCTGTTCCTGGGCGGCCAGTGGTGGCCGCGATTTCTGCGGTGCCCGCGGTGCCTGCTGTCGCGGCCGGGTGAGGTGTACCCGCCTGGTGAGGTGTGCCGGTCGGGAGGGAGGTGCCGGGCGGCCGGGGTATGCCCGTCGCGTCGGCAGGTTCGGCAGGTTCGGCCGGGCCGGGCGGGTCCTCCGGGGTGGCGTAGCGGAAGCGGCCCGGTGTGCGGCTGGGCGAGAGGGCGAAGTACGCGGCGTCGTACAGCGCGGAGAGCTGGCACAGCTCCAGCGCGCCCGGGGTGAGCCGCCCGGCGTCCACCAAGTGCCGTCCCGCGCGCGCCGGGTCGCCCGTCGCGGCGACGGCCGCGCTCCAGTCGTCGGCGGTCAGGACGCCGTGCGCGGTGAGCAGGATGCCGAGCCCCGGGGCGGACGGGCTCTGGGCGTGCACCACCAGGCCGTCGGCCAGGTGCAGGGAGCCGCCCTCGCGGACCAGGACGCCGGTGGCGCGCTCGGCCGCCAGCCGGGTCAGCATCGGCGAGACACCGCACCAGGCCCGGTCGCGGCCGTCGGATCTGGACCGGGTCGGCAGGCGCGGGGGAGGCGTCGTGCGGACGGCGGTCATGTCAGCACCAGCTGTCGCGCCATCTCGCCGAGCCGGATGCGGGCCAGCGCCAGATTGCCCTCGGCGCGCGCCAGCCACAGATGCAGGACGACCGAGCCGTCGAACGACGGTCCCACGAACCGCAGCACGTGGTAGCTGTCCCGGTTGCTGACGATCAGGTCCTCGACCGGCGGGCCGGTGCCCGCCGGGCCGGCCGCGGACTCCGCCCCGGCGTCCGTGGGATCGTCGTCGGGCGCGAACGCCCGCTGCTCGGCGGCGAGCCGGGCGAACTCGGCGGCCTCCGCCGCGGCCGCCTCGTGGTCGCCGCCGGGCGACTCGCCGACCGTGCCCAGCGCCAGTCCGCTGGTCCAGTCGACCAGCGAGGCGCCCCGGGCACCCGGCAGCCGCATGGCCTCCAGCAGACACTCGTCGATTCCGGGCACCGTTCGCTCCCCTCCCGCCTGGGGTTCGGCTGAGTGACGCCGAAGCTACGCAACGTGCGCGGTGCGGGTGAGGGATCTGGCATTTTCCGGTGGAACATGCCACGGGGGACTAACGTGGGTCGGCTGACCCCGGTCGCCTCATCTGATGAACGCCGATCCGGCGCGGATGCGTCAACGGCGCTCAGGTGTCCGCAGGGTCGCGAGCGCACCGGCATGCGCCCCGCCGGATTCGGCCACGATCTCCTCCAGGCTCTGCGGGGTACGGGCCGTCGCGAACGCCACGCCCCCCGAGCCGTCCGGCGCGAAGCCGTACACCCCTGGCCTGGCGAGGGAGTTGTAGGCGTAGTGGTGGGCGAAGTAGTACGCGCCGGTGTCCAGCGCCGCCGCGTAGTCGCCCTGGGCGAGGAGCGGCAGCGACCGGCCCTCGGCGAGCAGGTCGCCCGCGAAACAGGCGGGACCGGCCACGTCCTGCACCACCGGCGGCCCCGTCCTGGGCCGCCCGGAGCCGTCGTACGCGGCGATCCGCAGCGGCCACGCGTCCGGCACGTACACCGTCCTGGTCGCCACCTGGACGCCCGCGTGCGTGACGGCGATCGGCCGGCCGCCCGCGCTCTTGGCGTACTCCACCCGCGCCACCACCGTCCCGTGCTTGGCGAGCAGCGACCGCCCGAACTCGGTGACCAGCCCGTACCGCCCGGAGAACAGCCCCGGCACCTCCCGCGCGAGCAGCCGCGCGTACTGGGCGTAGGTCGGCGCGGTGTCGTCCGAGCCGAAGTTGACGGGCAGCCCGCCGCCGATGTCCAGGGTGTCGATCTGCGGGCGCCCGATCCGCCGGTTGATCTCCTCCGCGAGCGCGTACGTCTCGGCCACGCCCCGCACCATCAGCTCCAGCGGGATGCCCTGCGAGCCGGTGTGCGCGTGCAGCCGGGTCAGCCACGGGCGCTGCTCGTACGCCCGCACCACCCACTCGCGCGCCCCCTCGTCGCGCAGCGCCACCCCGAACTTCGACGTCGCCGTCGCGGTCGAGGTGGAGCCGATGGAGCCCCCGCCGATCTGCGGATTCACCCGGATGCCGAGCGGCGAGCCACTGGTCGCCGACCGCATCAGCGCGTCCAGCCGCTCCAGCTCCTGCGGGTTGTCCGCGTTGACGGCGATGCCGAGCGCCAGCGCCTCCCGCAGTTCGGCGGGCGTCTTCGCGGGCGAGTCGAGGACCGTCCTGGCCGGCGCGAGTCCGGCCGCCCGCGCGAGGGCCAGCTCTCCCGGGCTCGCCACCTCCGCGCCGACGCCCTCCTCGCGCAGCAGCCGCAGCACCGGGACCAGGGGGCACGCCTTCACCGCGAAGGCGTGCAGCACGGGTGTGCCGGGCGCTGTGACCTCGTCGAACGCGGCCCGCAGCGCCGCCGCCGACTCCCTGATGCCGACGACGTCCAGCAGCCCCACGACCGGCGTCGACGGTCCGAGCAGCCCGCGCTCGACGGCGGCCCGCACCGCCAGATCGCGACGGCGGGCCCGAGCGCCCCCGTCCACCCCGCCGCCGGTCGCGTCATCGGGATGGTGCGGGTCGTGCGGGTAGTTCGGGTAGTTCGGGTTGCTCACGTCGTCCCCCGTGCCGTCGCCGGTCGTGTCCCAGTCCGTGCCCATGCATCCAGCCAAACATCCGTGACCCGGCCGGGCCGCCCCGCCCCCTATTGACTAGGTCTATTCAGAAAGTCAGGATGTGAATAACAGGAGAACGCGTCATCGGGAGCAAGCCGCCAGGAGGCAGACCATGTCAGGACCCCGCCCCGTCCGAGCGCCGCGCGGTACGGAACTGAGCGCCCTGGGATGGCAGCAGGAAGCCGCCCTGCGGATGCTCCAGAACAACCTCGACCCCGAGGTCGCCGAACACCCCGACCAGCTCGTCGTCTACGGCGGCACCGGCAAGGCCGCCCGCGACTGGCGCTCCTTCGACGCGATGGTCCGCACGCTGCGCACCCTCAAGCAGGACGAGACCATGCTCGTCCAGTCCGGCCGCCCGGTCGGCGTGATGCAGACCCACGAGTGGGCGCCGCGCGTCCTCATCGCCAACTCCAACCTGGTCGGCGACTGGGCGAACTGGGAGGAGTTCCGCCGCCTCGAAGCACTCGGCCTCACCATGTACGGCCAGATGACCGCCGGTTCCTGGATCTACATCGGCACCCAGGGCATCCTCCAGGGCACCTACGAGACGTTCTCCGCCGTCGCCGCCAAGAAGTTCGGCGGCACCCTCGCCGGGACCATCACCCTCACCGCGGGACTCGGCGGCATGGGCGGCGCCCAGCCCCTCGCCGTGACGATGAACGACGGCGTCGCGATCTGTGTCGACGTCGACCCCCGCGCCATCGAGCGCCGCATCGAGCACCGCTACCTCGACGTCAGGGCCGACTCCCTCGACCACGCCCTCCAGTTGGCCGTCGAGGCCCGTGACGCCCGCCGTCCGCTCTCCATCGGCGTCCTCGGCAACGCGGCCGAGGCGGTCCCGCACCTCCTCGCCATGAACGCCCCCATCGACATCGTCACCGACCAGACCTCCGCCCACGACCCGCTCGCCTACCTCCCGGTCGGCGTCGCCTTCGAGGACATGGCCGACGCCGCCGCGAAGGACCCGGCCGGCTTCACCGACCGCGCCCGGGAGTCCATGGCCCGGCACGTCGAGGCGATGGTCGGCTTCCAGGACGCGGGCGCGGAGGTCTTCGACTACGGCAACTCCATCCGCGGCGAGGCCCGCCTCGCCGGGTACGAGCGGGCGTTCGCCTTCCCCGGCTTCGTCCCCGCCTACATCCGCCCGCTGTTCTGCGAGGGCAAGGGCCCCTTCCGCTGGGCCGCCCTGTCCGGCGAGGCGTCCGACATCGCCAAGACCGACAAGGCGATCCTCGACCTCTTCCCCGAGAACGAGTCCCTGGCCCGCTGGATCAAGCTCGCCGGCGAACGCGTCCGCTTCCAGGGGCTGCCCGCCCGGATCTGCTGGCTCGGCTACGGCGAACGGGACCGGGCGGGCGAGCGCTTCAACGACATGGTCGCGAGCGGCGAGCTGGCCGCGCCGCTGGCCATCGGCCGCGACCACCTCGACTGCGGCTCCGTCGCCTCGCCGTACCGGGAGACCGAGGCGATGCGCGACGGCTCCGACGCGATCGCCGACTGGCCGCTGCTGAACGCCATGGTCAACGTCGCGTCCGGGGCGTCCTGGGTCTCCCTCCACCACGGCGGCGGCGTCGGGATGGGACGGTCCATCCACGCCGGCCAGGTGACGGTGGCCGACGGCACCGCGCTGGCCGGGGAGAAGATCAGGCGCGTCCTCACCAACGACCCCGGCATGGGCGTCATCCGGCACGTGGACGCCGGCTACGAGGGCGCGGAGGCGGTCGCCGACGAGCGAGGCGTCCGGGTCCCCATGCGAGAAGGCGACACCGCGTGACCCGGCCGACCCCCGAACCGGTCCCCGCGACGGAGCCGGCACGGGCGGAGACGGCTGCGCGGGCGGAGACGGCTGCGCGGGCTGAGACGGCGGCGCGGGCTGAGACGGCGGCGGCGAACAGGGAGGCGGCAGCGGCGGCCGAGTCCGCCCCGCCCCGCGAGTCCGCCCCGCCCCGTGACCCCGCCGCGCCCTCTCCCGCCCCGCCCGCCCCCACGACATCGCTGCCCTCCTTCCAGGAGATGTGGCGGGAGCTGGCCCCCATCGGGCGGCACTGCGGCTCCGGTGGGTACCGGCGCTTCGCCTGGACCGGCGCCGACGCCGAGTGCCGGGCCTGGTTCGAGCGGCAGGCGGTGGCCCGCGGCCTCGCCTACGAGGTCGACCGCAACGGCAACCAGTGGGCCTGGCTGGGGGACCCGGCCCGCGGGGACGCCGTCGTCGCCGGGTCGCACCTCGACTCCGTGCCCGACGGCGGGGCCTTCGACGGCCCCCTCGGGGTGGTGTCGGCGTTCGCCGCCCTCGACGAACTGCGCGGCAGGGGAGCGCGGTTCGACCGGCCCTTCGGGATCGTCAACTTCGGGGACGAGGAGGGCGCCAGGTTCGGGCTCGCCTGCGTAGGCTCCCGGCTGGCTGCCGGACAGCTGACGGTGGCCGCGGCGCACGCCCTCACCGACGCGGACGGCGTCACCCTGCCGCAGGCCATGGCGGCGGCGGGCCATGACCCCGACGCGATCGGCGCCGACCGCGAACGGCTCGACCGCATCGGCGCGTTCGTCGAACTCCACGTCGAGCAGGGCCGCGCCCTGGACCTGAGCGGGGACCCGGTCGGCGTCGCCAGTGCCATCTGGCCGCACGGCCGCTGGCGGTTCGACTTCCGCGGCGAGGCCAACCACGCGGGCACCACCCGGCTGGTCGACCGCCGCGACCCGATGCTGTCCTACGCCGAGACCGTGCTCGCCGCCCGCCGCGAGGCACGTCTCGCGGGCGCCGTCGCCACCTTCGGCAAGATCGCCGTCGAACCGAACGGCGTCAACGCCGTGCCCTCCCTGGTGCGCGGCTGGCTCGACTCCCGCGCCGAGGACCAGGCGACCCTCGACACCGTCGTCGACGGCATCGAGAAGGCGGCCAGGGAGTACGCCGACGCCCACGGCGTCGACCTCGACGTCGTCCGCGAGTCCTTCACCCCGGTCGTGGAGTTCGACGACGCCCTGCGCGACGAACTGGCCCGCGTCCTCGGCCGGGACACCGGCCTCAAGGTGCCGGTCCTCGGCACCGGCGCGGGACACGACGCCGGAATCCTCTCCGCCGCGCTGCCGACCGCCATGCTGTTCGTGCGCAACCCCACCGGCGTCTCGCACTCCCCTGCCGAGTCCGCCACCGAGGACGACTGCGTGGCAGGAGTGCGCGCGCTCGCCGACGTACTGGAAGGACTGGCCCGCAAGTGACCGGCACCCGCACGTACTGGCTCGAGCACGCCTGGCTCGACCCCCATGTCGAGCCGGGCGTCACCGTCGAGACCGCGGACGGCCGCGTCACCGCCGTCCGCCCCGGCGTGGACACCCCGCCGCCCGGCGCCGAGATCCTGCGCGGCCTCACCCTCCCGGGGCTGGCGAACGCCCACAGCCACGCCTTCCACCGGGCGCTGCGCGGCACCGTCCAGGCGGACGCGGGCACCCGCGCCGGCGGCGGCCGGGGCGGTGGGCGGGCGCCCGACTCGTTCTGGACGTGGCGCGAGGTGATGTACGCGTTCGCCGACCGGCTCACCCCCGACACCTACTTCTCGCTCGCGCGCGCCACCTACGCCGAGATGGCGCTGGCCGGCATCACCGCCGTCGGCGAGTTCCACTACGTGCACCACGCCCCGGGCGGCACCCCCTACGCCGACCCCAACGCGATGGGCGAGGCGCTGATCGCGGCGGCGGCCGACGCCGGCATCCGCATCACCCTCCTCGACACGGCCTACCTCGCCGCGGGGTTCGGCGAGCCGCCCAACGCCCACCAGCGCCGCTTCTCCGACGGCACCGCCGCCGCCTGGGCCGAACGCTGTTCAGTTCTCAAGGAACGGGATCACGCGCGGATCGGGGCCGCCGTCCACTCCGTACGGGCCGTGCCCGCCGACCAGTTGGCGACCGTGGCGCGGTGGGCCGAGGAGCGGCGGGCCCCGCTGCACGTCCACCTCTCCGAGCAGACCGCCGAGAACGACGCCTGCCTCGCCGCCCACGGCCGCACCCCCGCCCGGCTGCTGGCCGACCACGGGGTGCTCGGGCCGCGCACCACCGGTGTCCACCACACCCACCTCACCGACGAGGACATCGCCCTGATCGGCGCCACCGGCACCGGCACCTGCATGTGCCCGACCACCGAACGGGACCTCGCGGACGGCATCGGGCCCGCCGTCGCCCTCCAGCGGGCCGGCTCCCCGCTCTGTCTCGGCTCCGACAGCCACGCCGTCATCGACCTGCTCGAAGAGGCCCGCGCGATGGAGCTGAACGAGCGGCTGCGCACCCGCACCCGGGGCCACTGGACGGCCGCCGCGCTGCTGCGCGCCGCCTCGGCCGACGGTCACCGCGCGCTGGGCTGGCAGGACGCGGGAGTCCTCGAGACGGGCGCCCTCGCCGACTTCACGACCCTCGCCCTCGACTCGGTCAGAACGGCCGGGCCGACACCCCGGCTCGGCGCCGAGACCGCCGTATTCGCGGCGACCGCGGCGGACGTACGGCACACGGTCGTCGCCGGACGGCACATCGTGCGCGACGGGGCCCACACCCTCGTCCCCGATGTGCCGCGGGCGCTCGCGCGGGCCGTCGACGACCTGCGCGCCTGACCCCCGCGTGCCCGGCCCGCGCGAGCGCCCGCGCCGGCACCTCCCCGCCCCCGGCCAGCCACGAGGACACCATGAGCAGCACCGCCATCACCAACATCGCCGCACTGGTCACCAACGACCCCTCCCTCGGTGACGGATCCCCTCTCGGTCTGATCCAGGACGCCGCGCTCGTCATCGACGGCGAACACGTCGTCTGGACCGGTGAGTCAAGCAAAGCACCCGCCACTGACAACCGGGTCGACGCCGAGGGCCGGGCGGTCCTGCCGGGGTTCGTCGACTCGCACTCGCACCTGCTGTTCGCGGGCGACCGCACCCAGGAGTTCAACGCCCGCATGTCGGGCCGGGCCTACAGCGCGGGCGGCATCCGCACCACCGTCGCCGCCACCCGCGCCGCGAGCGACGCCGACCTCGAACGCACCCTCACCCGCCACCTCGCCGAGGCCCTGCGCCAGGGCACGACGACCTTCGAGACCAAGTCCGGCTACGGTCTCACCGTCCACGACGAGGCCCGCGCCCTACGCGTCGCGGCCGCCCACACCGACGAGGTCACCTACCTCGGCGCCCACATCGTCGCCCCCGAACTCGCCGACGACCCGGCCGCCTACGTCGCGCTCGTCACCGGCGAGATGCTCGACGCCTGCGCGCCGTACGCGCGCTGGATCGACGTCTTCTGCGAGCGGGGCGCCTTCGACGGCGACCAGGCCCGCGCGATCCTCACGGCGGGGAAGGCGAAGGGGCTGCACCCGCGCGTGCACGCCAACCAGCTCTCCCACGGGCCGGGCGTGCAGCTCGCCGTCGAACTCGACGCGGCCAGCGCCGACCACTGCACCCACCTCACCGACGCGGACGTCGACGCCCTCGCGCACAGCGACACCGTCGCCACGCTGCTGCCGGGCGCCGAGTTCTCCACCCGCGCGCCCTGGCCCGACGCCCGCAGACTGCTGGACGCGGGCGTCACGGTCGCGCTCTCCACCGACTGCAACCCGGGCTCGTCGTTCACCTCGTCGGTGCCGTTCTGCGTGGCGCTCGCCGTGCGGGACATGGGGATGACCCCGGACGAGGCGGTGTGGGCGGCGACGGCGGGCGGCGCGCGCGCCCTGCGCCGGGACGACATCGGCCGTCTCGCCCCCGGCGCCCTCGCGGACCTCGTCGTCCTGGACGCCCCCAGCCACGTCCATCTGTCCTACCGGCCGGGCGTGCCCCTGGTCACGGAGGTGTGGAAGCGCGGCGAGCGCAGGTAGCCGGGCGGCGGACGCCGGTAGCCCGGGTAGCCCGGGTGGTCGGGGGCGGGCGCCGGTAGCCAGGCGTTGAGTGGCGGACGCCGGTAGCCGGGCGGCCTCCGCAGGGACCCTCCGGACACGACAAGGCGCGGTGTGCCCTGCGGCACCCCGCGCCACGCGCTCACTCCGGCGTGGTCATCCCGTGGCGCTCACGCGCTCACTCCTCGACGGTCAGCCCCCTGCGCAGCCGCACCAGCGTGCGCGACAGCAGCCGGGACACATGCATCTGGGAGATGCCCAGTTCCTCGCCGATCTCGGACTGGGTCATCCCGGCGACGAACCGCAGCGACAGGATCTTCCGGTCCCGGGACGGCAGTTCGGCGATCATCGGCTTCAACGACTCGACGTACTCGATGCCTTCGAGCCCGTTGTCCTCGTAGCCGATCCGGTCCGCGAGGGTGCCCTCGGAGTCGTCCTCGGCGGGCTGCGCGTCCAGCGAGGAGGCGGTGTAGGCGTTGGACGCCGCCATGCCCTCGACGACCTCTTCGGCGGCGATGCCCAGACGCTCGGCCAGTTCGGCCACCGTCGGCGCGCGGTCCAGCTTCTGCGCCAGTTCGTCGCCGGCCTTCGCCAGGTCGAGGCGGAGCTCCTGGAGCCTGCGCGGGACGCGCACGGACCACGAGGTGTCACGGAAGAATCGTTTGATCTCGCCGATGATGGTTGGCATCGCGAAGGTCGGGAACTCGACCCCGCGGGACAGCTCGAACCGGTCGATCGCCTTGATCAGACCGATCGTGCCGACCTGGACGATGTCCTCCATGGGCTCGCTGCGCGAGCGGAAGCGGGAGGCGGCGAACTTGACCAGCGCGAGGTTCAGCTCGACGAGGGTGTTACGGACGTACGAGTAGTCGTGCGTGCCTTCTTCGAGGGATTCGAGCCGCTCGAAGAGGGTCTTGGACAGGGCGCGCGCGTCGACCGGTCCCACCTCGTCGTACGGCGGGATCTCCGGAAGTCCGTCGAGTCCTGCGGGGCCGGCTGCGGCGTCCGCGTCACCGTCGATGGGATCCAGATGTTCCGGAAGGGATGTCGACGTCGCCTGCTGGGTATGCGACGCGTCGAGCCGGGGTGACATGATGTCCTCCATCGTTCTCGGCATATGGCTGCCGAAGCCAAATACGTGCACTGCGGTGTGCGGCGCCTCCAAAGCCGGCCGTGTCGGTTGCGTTCCTTTACTAGCCCTACCCGTTTTCCTGTACCCGCCGCAAGTGCGTTACCTGGGCATATGTCCGTTTGATGGCGGTTGTTCGGGTGTCGGAGAGTGTGAGGAAGGCGTAGTGTTCGGACGCGTCAGTCAGCAGGCACGACGTCGGGAGAGAGAGACGGCATGGACCGCGGGACGGTCGGCAGCACACAGTCTGGCCGGCTTCTGGTTGAGGTGCGCGAAGTGGGCTCGAGCGCTGTCGTGACACCGGCGGGTGAGCTGGATCACCACACCGCCGATCTGTTGCGCGAGCCGCTCGAGGAGTGCCTCGCCAAGGGCTTCAGCCGGTTGGTGGTGGACTGCGCACGGCTGGAGTTCTGTGACTCCACCGGCCTCAACGTACTGCTCGGTGCCCGGCTGAAGGCCGAGGCCGCCGGGGGCGGGGTCCACCTCGCGGGCATGCTGCCCGTGGTGGCCCGGGTCTTCGAGATCACCGGGGCGGACGCGGTCTTCACCGTGCACGCCACGCTCGACGACGCCCTGGCGGGAGAGACCGACGGGGGGAAGGACGGCACCGGCGAGGCCGGCTGACCGGCCGCAGGGCCCGCCCCGGCGACCCCTTTTTGACCGGCACTTTCCGGGCGCCAAGCCCTCGGTGTCGAAACAGGGGGTGTTCCGCCGGTCCGGTCGGGCAGGAGACATCCTGAACATGGTCGGCGGGCGGCCGGCGGAACAGCCGTCGAGTCGCGTGCCGACTTCTGAAACGTGAACTGGTGAATCGGTGAGGTGAAGCGCTGATGAGCACCACCCGGCCTTGCTCGCCGGGCGACCGCGGCCCGGAGCCCGGTGGCGCTTCCGGTGCGTCCGAGGGGGGCGCGTCCGGAAACGGTGCGTCCGAGGGGGACGTGCCCGCGTCGTCGGCGACCACAGTGGACCGGCAGGTCCGCAGGCTGAGCTTCGAGGGCCAGAGCGGGGTCGTCCCGCTCGCTCGCGACTTCGCGCGCCAGGCGTTGTACGCGTGGGGCTGGCTGCCCGCCGCCACGGCCGACCGGAGGGCCGCGGCGGAGGACGTGCTGCTCGTCGTCTCCGAACTGGTCACCAACGCCTGCCTGCACGCCGAGGGCCCCGACGAGCTGCGGATCGGCTGCGACAAGAAGGTGATCCGGGTCGAGGTGTCGGACCGCGGCGCGGGCCAGCCCGCCCCGCGCACCCCGCACCGCTCGGGCCGCCCCGGCGGCCACGGCATGTTCATCGTGCAGCGGCTCTGCCTCGACTGGGGAGTCGTCCGCACGACGGGCGGCACGGGCAAGACGGTCTGGGCGGAACTGGGCGCACCGGCGTAACGCCCGAGCGGCGGCGCCGAGACGGCGGCGCCGAGACGGCGACGGCGACGCTGAGACGGCGACGCCGAGAGGTGAAACCGGAGGGGTGAGGTCCGAACGGACAGTGCCGCCCGGACCGCTGGTGAGACCCGTGCGAACGGTGCCGCCCGACCGGTGGTGAGGCCCGGACGGACGGTGCCGCCCGGACCGCTGGTGAGACCCCAGCGAACGGTGCCGCCCGACCGCTGGTGACCGGGTGCGCCCGACCGGCGGTGACCCGGTGGCGTTCGACCGGCGGTGACCCGGCGGCGCTCGACCGCTGGTGACCCGGCGGCGCCCCGCCGTGTGAAGACGGCTCGCGAGTCCCGAAGCGGCTCGCGGGCCTTTTCCGTGCGCCCGATCCCCACAACTCGGGGCCGCGCCGTGTCTTCCCTCCTCTCGACCCCGGGCGTACCTTGACGGCCGATCTGATGTGCCGTCAGGAATGAGGGTGGACCGTGTCGTACCAGAAACGAACCGCCGCGCTCGCGTCCGTCGCGGCCCTGGCCGGCTCGGCGGTGCTGATGTCCGCCCCGGTGGCCCACGCCTCGGTCGTCGACGTCAACTACCAGTGCAAGACGCCGATCGGCGACAAGAGCGCCGTCTCGCCCATCGACATCAAGGGCGTCAAGAGCGGCGCCGGCTACCGGGTCACCATGTCCTGGCAGAAGGGCGTCTCCTCCAGCCCGGTCGAACTGGGCAAGGGCGCGATGAGCCCGAGCGCGACCATCGTGCTGGGCGGCGCGGACAGCGGCACCCTCGCGGTCTCCGGCCCCGCCAACCAGGCCGCGATCCCCGCCAACACCCCCATCAAGATCAGTGACTTGACGGGTACCTACACCCCGAAGAAGACCGGCAAGGTCACCTTCACGCCGGGCGTCCTCACCATCAAGGCCCTGGGCACCACCACGACCTGCACCCCGTCGAACACCCCGGGTCCCGCGCTCACCCTCGACGTCACGGCGGCGGGCGGCGCCTCCGACTCCGGTTCGTTAGGCGGCAGTTCGACGGGCTCGACCGGTTCGACGGGCTCGACGGGTTCCGCCGGCTCGGGCTCCGGCGGCGGCACGCTCCCGCAGACCGGCCCGGCCGACTCGGCGATCGCCCTCGGCACCCTCGGCGCCACCGTGCTGCTCACCGGCGCGGCCGGCACCCTGTGGCTGACCCGGCGCGGCCGGGCGGGCCAGGCGCGTCGCTGACCACGCCCCGGACGACCGCAGGAGCCGCCCATGCGCCCCACGCCTCCCCGACCGGACGTCACCCGCGTCCTGGTCCTGTCCCTGCTCCTGCCGCTGACCCTGCTGCCGGCCCGCGCGGTGGCCGTCCCGCGCGCCGCGGCGGCCGACACCGGCTGGTCGCTCGCGCCCGCGGGCGGCGGACGGCCGTCCTTCTACGCCGAGGGCGCACCCGGCACGGTCGTGCGGGACAGGGTGTCCGTGACCAACGGCGGCGGCCACCCCGTCACGGTGAGCCTCGCGGCCGATGGCGTCCTGGCCGCCTTCGCCGACCCCCGGGTCCTGGTACCGGCCCGCAGCCGGGCCGAAGTGCCGTTCACGGTACGGGTGTCGGGGGACCGGACGGGCACGATCACCGCCCGTGACGCGGTGGGCCGCACCCGGTCGGTGCCGCTGCGGCTGCGGGCGGGCGTCCCGGCGCTCTCCGCGCTGACCGTCGAGCGGGTCGTCGTGCGCGCCGACCGCATCACCTACGACATCGTCAACCGGGGGACGACGACGCTGAGTCCGCGGCTCGCCGTGCGCGCGGACGGCGTCCTCGGACCGGTCCTCGACCGCGCCCCGCGCACCCTGCCGGTCCGCCTCGCGCCGGGCACCCGCACGAGCCTCGCCGAGCCGTGGCCCGACCGTCCGGCCCTGGACGCGGTCGACGTACGGCTCACCGTGACCGCGCCCGACGGCACCCGGGCCACGGCCGGCGCCTCCGCGCGCTTCGTGCCGTGGGCGGCGGTCGCCGGCTGCGGGGGCGCGGTGCTGGCGACGGCGGCGGGCGTCACCTGGGCCGCCGTGCGCCGTCGGCGCGGACGCCCGAGCCGCAAGTGCTCCGCCCCGGACGCCCCAACCGCCGTACCCGGCAACCGAATACGCCCGCTGTCGGAAGCCGGGACGACGACGGGAGCGCCGACGTGAGGGGCAGAGCGCGGATCGCGGCGCTGGCGACGGTGTGCGCGCTGCTGCTCGCGCCGTCGGCGGGGACCGCGTCGGCGGCCGGGGGGCCGTCCGTGAAACTGTCCACGGCGCAGGCGGGCGTGGGTGGTTCGGTCACCGTCACCGGCACGGGCTGGCGGGCGCGCACGCTCCTCATGGTGCTGGTCTGCGGGCAGGGCACCCCGGCCGCGGGCGTCGTCGGCGGCACCAACTCCTGTGCCAACGCGGACGGTCGGGCCGTCACCACGGACCCGGCGGGCCGGTTCAGCCGGAAGCTGCCGGTCGCCGAACCGCCGGTGCCGTGCCCGTGCGTGGTGCATGTGGCCACCGTGACCGGCGACAAGGCGCAGGCCGACGCCGCGTTCCAGGTCGCGGGGCACCCGGTCAGGCCGCTGCCCGCGGAACCGGCGGGCGGCCGGCTCGCGATCCTCACCGACCTCAGGCTCGACGGCTCCAGCGGCCTGCTCACCTGGTTCGGGGCGCCGCCCGCCCGCACCCTGGTCCTCACGGTCGGCAACCTCGGCACGTCAGCCGTCAAGGACCCGGTCTTCCACGTCGGCACCGCGCACGGGGTGTTCGCCCCGCAGTGGGACGAGCAGCAGTGGCGCGGCACCCTCGCACCCGGCGACAAGGCGCGGGTGGCGCTGCCGCTGGAACTGTCGGCGGGCGCCCACGGCGACTACACGGTCTCCCTGAAGTACGACGGCAAGGTCCTGGCCGAGCAGCCGTGGGGCGTGGGCCGGCCGTGGGGCGTGACGGTGTTCTGGGTGCTGCTGTGCGTGGTGGTGCCGACGGCGGTGTTCCGGCTCGGGATGGCGGCGGTGGACCGCCTCCGCCCCGGCCGGACGAAAGGCCGCGGGAGGACGGGGGGTCGCGGCCGGACGGGAGGCTCCGGGAGGTCGGGAGGCCGCAGGCACGGCACCGGACCCTGGCGCGCACCGCAACTGGCGTCGCGCCTGCGTCACTTGACCCGCGGAAGCACCACCCCCACGACGCCCCCGCCCCCGCCCATGACCCCGTCCTCGGCCCCGGCCCTGCCGTGGTTCACCCCGGAGACCGGGCCTGGCCAGGACGGACGGCTCTCCGCACCGCACGACGACAGCCCGACGAGTTCTCCGCCCCCACCGGATTCGGCGGGGTGGACGACTCCCACCAGGAAGGGACCCACGTGAGCGAGCGAAGGAGAGTCACACCGGGCGGCGGAGGGCGGCTCGGCGCGGCCGGGGCGGCCCTGGTCCTCTGCGCGGCGGGCACCGCGCTGGGGCTGGCCGCAGGGCCCGCGCAGGCGGCGGAGGTGTCGTACGCCACGCACTGCGTGCCGCCCGCGGGCATCGACCCGGTCGACGGCACCACGAAGGTCGAGATCACCGCCCCGGCCACCGCGAAGGTCGGTGACACCGTCGACGTCGTCTGGAAGTTCATGCAGGCCGCGTCGGAGAACCCGGACATCGTCGACCTGCCCGCGGACTCCGTGCAGCCGTCAGGCACCCTCAAGGCGACGGGCGCGCAGACCGCGTCCGTCGCCATGCAGGGCACCCGGAAGAACCCGGCGATCCCCAAGGGCGCGACGATGGTGCTGTCGGACATGAAGGGGACGCTGAAGCTGACGACGGCGGGCGAGGTCACGCTCACGCCGGACGCGTACACGGTGAACGCGTTCTCCACGGACACCGCGTGCGCGCCGACGGAGACGGTGCCGAAGGCGGCGACGATCGAGGTGACGACGGGCACCGGCGGCTCCACCCCGACCCCCACGGACAGCGCGACCCCCACGCCGACGTCCACGCCGTCGCCGACCGCGACCGGTGACGACAGCGGCGGCTCGGGAACGGGCGGCCAGACGGACTTCACCGGCAAGGAGGTGCAGATCCCGTACACCTGCCAGTCGCCGATCGGGGAGAAGAGGGCCACGTCGCCGATCCAGATCAACGCCAAGAAGGACGGCGGGAGTTACGCCCTCACCGTGCAGTTCAAGAAGTCGGTGATGGACAGCCCGGCCGACATCCCGGCGGGCTCGGTGAAACCGTCGATGGACGTCGTCCTGGGCGGCGCCGACAAGGGGACGGTCCATGTGACGGGCCCGACCAACCCCGACGCGATCAAGAGCGGCGACCCGATCGGCATCCCGGACCTGACCGGCACCTACAAGCCGGGCGCCAGCGGCTCGTCGACCCTCTCGCCCGGCGTGCTGACCATCGAGGCGCTGGGAACGACGACGACCTGCACACCGGACACGACGGCGGTCTCCCTCACCCTGGACACCACCGAGCAGGCGAGCGGCGCCTCCGGGGGTTCGTCCACCAGCGGCGGAACGACCTCGGGCGGCACCTCGACGTCCACCTCGGGCGGCCTGGCCGAGACGGGCGCGAACGACCACGGCCCCCTGAAGGCCCTGGCTCTGGTCGCGGGCACGACGGTCCTGCTGGGAGGAGCGATCTTCACCTTCATGCCAAGCCGCAGATCCCGCTGACCCCACACCGGCTGACCCCGCCCCCCTCAATCCCCCCGCCCAGTTGCCGCCACCGTCACCCCCAGGCCGATCATCGTCAGGCCGCCCGCTCCGCCGATCAGGGAGAGGCGGCGGGGTGAGCGGGCGAACCAGTCGCGGCCTGTTGCCGCCAGCAGGCCCCAGGCCGTGTCGGAGGTCACCGCGATCAGGTTGAAGACCAGTCCGAGCAGCAGCATCTGCGCCGCCACCTGGCCCTGGGCGCGGTCGACGAACTGGGGCAGCACCGCCGCGAAGAACACGATGGTCTTCGGGTTGGCCACGCCCACGGTGAACCCTTCGAGCAGCGTGCGCAGGCCGCCGTGGGCGGGTGCCTCGGTGGTGAACGCGGACCGCAGCGAGCCCCGTCGGCGCCACGCCCTGACGCCCAGGTACACCAGGTAGCCGGCCCCGGCGAGCTTCAGCGCGGTGAAGACGAGGACCGAGCGCTCCACGATCGTCCCGACGCCGAGGGCGACCGCGACGACGAGGACGCAGGCGCCGAGCGTGTTGCCGACGACCGTGGTCAGGGCGGCCCTGCGGCCCTGGGCGAGGGCCCGTCCGATCACGAACAGCACGCTGGGGCCGGGGATCACTATCAGCAGGAACGACATCGCCGCGAAGGCGAGCAAGCGGTCGGCAGACACCATGACGCTCATGGAAGCACGGGAGGGGTCCGTTCCTCCGCCCTTTTCCGGCCGGTCAGGGGCCGGGAGGCGGAGGGGCGGACCCCTGCGGCGGGTGCGCGGGCGGTGTCAGTTCACGTCGCCCATCAGCGCCTTCACGCGCTTGCGGTACATCCACACCGCGATCCCCGCCGCGACCGCGAGCACCGCTTCGAGGGCGACCACGCCCGTCTTGTTCAGGTCGACGCCCGCGATGGACAGCAGTCCGGTCGTGGCGTCGCCCGCCGTGACCGCGAGGAACCAGACGCCCATCATCTGCGACGCGTACTTGGCGGGCGCCATCTTCGTGGTGACCGACAGGCCGACCGGGGAGAGCATCAGCTCACCGACCGTCTGCACGAAGTAGATCGCCACCAGCCAGAGCGCCGCCGCCTTGTGGCCGCCGTCGGCGATGGCCAGCGGGGCGAGGAACAGGAAGAAGGACAGGCCGACGAGGATCAGGCCGAAGGCGAACTTGGTCGCCGTGCTCGGCTCCTTGCCGCGCCGGGCCAGCGCCAGCCAGAGCGCGGCGAACACCGGCGCGAGCGCCATGATCAGGACCGGGTTGACCGACTGGTACCAGGAGACCGGGAAGCCCCAGCCGAGGACGGAGTTCTTCGCCGAGGAGTCCGCGAAGATCGACAGCGTCGAGCCGCCCTGGTCGTAGATCATCCAGAACACGGCGGCGGCCACGAAGAACCAGATGTACGCCGACATCTTCGACCGCTCGGCGCGGTCGAGCGTCCTGTCCCGCTTGATGCGGCCGAGGACGACGACCGGGATCACCAGTCCCGCGACGGTGATCGGGACCATCACCCAGTTCAGGGTGTAGTGGCCGGAGACACCGACGACCGTGTAGAAGACCAGCGCGACGGCCGCCCACAGCGCGGACTTGCGCAGCGTCGACGCCTTCTCGGCCTGGCTCATCGGGGTCGGCACCACGTCCGACCGCGGGCTCAGGTAGCGGCCGCCCAGCAGGAACTGGGCCAGCCCCAGCGCCATGCCGACCGCGGCCAGCGCGAAGCCCAGGTGCCAGTTGACGTTCTCGCCGACGGTGCCGATCGTCAGCGGCGCGACGAAGGCACCGACGTTGATGCCGATGTAGAAGACGGTGAAGCCGCCGTCGCGGCGCGGGTCGTCGGGACCGTCGTAGAGGTGGCCGACCATCGTGGAGATGTTGGCCTTGAGGAGACCGGAGCCGATCGCCACCAGGCCGAGGCCCGCGTAGAAGCTGCCCGCGTACGGCAGCGCCAGCGTGAGGTGGCCGAGCATGATGACCGCGCCGGCCACCGCGACCGTCCTGCGCGGGCCGAGGACGCGGTCCGCGAACCAGCCGCCGGGCAGGGCGAGCAGGTACACGAGGGACAGGTACACCGAGTAGATCGCGGTCGCGGTGGCCGCGCTCAGGTGCAGGCCGCCGGGAGCGACCAGGTACAGCGGGAGCAGGGCCCTCATGCCGTAGTAGGAGAAGCGCTCCCACATCTCGGTCATGAAGAGGGTGGCCAGTCCGCGGGGGTGGCCGAAGAAGGTCTTCTCGGGACCGGGGGTGCCCGGAGTCGCCGAGTCCTTCGTCAGGCTGGACGCCATGGTCGTTCCTTGCTGGTCGGGACGCGTGCGCGTGAGCGGGTCGCGCCCGGTGGGGGGAGGCCGGCACCGGCGGGGTCGGGTCCGTCCACCCCACGCCCTCGGGGAGTCCGCCCCGGGTCTCGGAGCGGGGGACGGCGACCACCGGGATCCACGCCCTCACCACGGAGGGCCCGGCCACAGGTCGTTCCGTGCGGGCCGGTGCGCACCGGCCCGCACACAAAAGAGACCCTCAGCGTCCAATAGGCGCCAAAGGTCCCCGCGATGCTACAGGCGTTCATTCACCATAAGGCAGGACACTGCCTGATATGGAAGGACTTGAGAGATGGATCACAGGTTTTGAGGGAACCGCGCGCCGTGTTTCCAAGGTGCCCCTCCGCATCGCACCCCACAGACACAGGTTCGTGGCGGTACGCCCAAAGGTAAGAGCCGTGGGGGCCGATCACACCACAGCACGTGTCACCGGCGGACTACCATCACCCCATGACCCGTGTACTGCTCGCCGAGGACGACGCGTCCATCTCGGAGCCGCTGGCCCGCGCCCTGCGCCGGGAAGGTTACGAGGTCGAGGTGCGTGAGGACGGACCCACCGCGCTCGACGCCGGAATGCAGGGCGGTGTCGACCTGGTCGTACTGGACCTCGGGCTGCCCGGCATGGACGGCCTCGAAGTGGCCCGCAGGCTGCGCGCCGAGGGCCACGCGATCCCCATCCTCATCCTGACCGCCCGCGCCGACGAGGTGGACACCGTCGTCGGCCTGGACGCGGGCGCCGACGACTACGTCACCAAGCCCTTCCGGCTGGCCGAACTGCTGGCCCGGGTCCGGGCCCTGCTGCGGCGCGGCGCCGCCGAGCCCGCGCAGCCGCCCGCCACCCACGGCGTGCGGATCGACGTCGAGTCGCACCGCGCCTGGATGGGCGAGGAGGAACTCCAGCTCACCGCCAAGGAGTTCGACCTGCTGCGGGTCCTGGTGCGGGACGCGGGCCGGGTCGTCACCCGCGACCAGTTGATGCGCGAGGTCTGGGACACCACCTGGTGGTCGTCGACCAAGACCCTCGACATGCACATCTCCTGGCTGCGCAAGAAGCTCGGCGACGACGCGGCCAACCCCCGCTACATCGCCACCGTGCGCGGCGTGGGCTTCCGCTTCGAGAAGAGCTGACCCCCGCGAGACCGCGCACACCCGGCAGCCCCCCACCCCAGGTACAGAGGTCATGCGCCGTCGACTGATCCAGTCCACGCTCGCCGTGGTGCTCGTGGTGATCGCCGTCTTCGGCGTGTCCCTCGTCATCGTGGAGACCCGCACGATCAGCACCAGCGCCCAGGAGCGGGTCAGCTCCGAGGCGCAGCGGCTGGCCAGCATCGTCGACAGCCGGCTGATCGGCGCGGGCGCGGTGAACGCGGAGATACTGCGCGCCCAGGTCACCCCGGACCGGTACGCCGTCATCAAGCTGCCGGGGGAGCCGGCCTTCGAGGTCGGCTCCAAGCCGGACGGCGAGGTGATCCGCGGCCACGCCACCGGCGAGGAGGGCGAGACCGTCGTCGTCGAGGAGCCGCGCTCCTCGGTGACCCGCGAGGTCGGCCGCACCCTGCTGATCATCGCGCTGGTCGCGCTGCTCGCCGTCGTCGCGGCGGTGCTGCTGGCGATCCGTCAGGCCAACCGGCTGGCCTCCCCGCTCACCGACCTCGCGGAGACCGCCGAACGCCTCGGCTCGGGCGACCCGCGCCCCCGCCACAAGCGCTACGGCGTCCCCGAGCTCGACCGGGTCGCCGATGTCCTGGACTCCTCAGCCGAGCGGATCGCCCGCATGCTCACCGCGGAGCGACGGCTCGCCGCCGACGCCTCGCACCAGCTGCGCACCCCGCTCACCGCGCTGTCGATGCGCCTGGAGGAGATCACCCTCACCGACGACCCGGACACCGTGAAGGAGGAGGCGAACGTCGCGCTGACGCAGGTCGAGCGGCTGACCGACGTGGTGGAGCGGCTGCTGACCAACGCCCGCGACCCGGGCACCGGGTCCGCCGTCACCTTCGACCTGGACGAGGTCATCCAGCAGCAGCTCGCCGAGTGGCGGCCCGCCTACCGGGGGGTGGGGCGCGCCATCGTCAGCTCGGGCAAGCGGCACCTCCAGGCGGTCGGCACGCCGGGCGCGGTCGCGCAGGTGCTGGCCGCGCTGATCGAGAACTCGCTGATGCACGGCGGCGGCACGGTCGCGCTGCGCACCCGGGTCACCGGCAACCAGGCCGTCATCGAGGTCACCGACGAGGGCCCGGGGGTCCCGGCCGACCTCGGCGCCCGCATCTTCGAGCGCACGATCAGTGGCCGCAACTCCACCGGGATCGGCCTGGCCGTCGCCCGCGACCTCGCGGAGGCCGACGGCGGGCGGCTCGAGATGCTCCAGACGAAGCCGCCGGTCTTCGGCCTCTTCCTGTCCCGCACCCCGATCAAGCGGCCGCCGTCGGCGTCCGACGAGGACCCGACGACGGTCAGGTAGCCGCGGCTCAGCCCACCCGGTGGGCGGCCGGCCTGGGCTTCTCCTGCTGCGCGGGCGGCTTCTGCTGCCCCAGGAACGATTCCGCGCCCGCCTGGCCCGCCGTACCCGCAGCCGTCACCGGCTCGCGGACGGGCAGCGCCCGGAACACCCACGAGCGGTACGACCAGAACCGGAACAGCGTCGCGATGCCGATGCCGATGAACTTGAAGACGTTGCTCTGCAACGGGGTGTCCCAGCCGAAGCCGTACGTCGCGGTGTAGAGGATGCCGTTCTCGATGACCAGGCCGACCGCGCTGAACAGCAGGAACAGGGTGAGTTCCTTGGTCCGCCCGCCCTTGTCGCGGTCACGGTAGGTGAAGTAGCGGAACCCCACGTAGTTGAAGGCGATGGAGACGATCGTCGCGATGACGCTCGCCCGCACCACCGGGATCCCGGAGAGGTGCCTGACCAGGTTGAAGACGACGAGATTGACCAGCAGGCCCGCGCCGCCGACCGCACCGAACTTGGCGGCCTCGCGCAGCAGCCTCCGAAACCCCGAGGAACCACGTCCCATGGTCGTGCAGGCCCCCGTCCGGGTCGGTTTCGTCAACCCATCCATGCTAACCACCCCCCTCCGGGATCGCCTGTCTCCGCGCTCACAGCTTGGGAACAGCTTGGGAAGAGTGTCCCAAGGAGCGAGGAAAGGGCAGGTAAGAGCAGTGCCGGACCGGCCGGAAGCGGCCCGGAACGGCCGGAAACCGTCGGCCCCCGGGCGGCCGATACCCTAGGAGCGTGACGTTCCCGGTAGTCGGCATGGTCGGCGGGGGGCAGCTCGCTCGTATGACACACGAGGCGGGCATCCCGCTCGGCATCAGGTTCAAGCTCCTCAGTGACACTCCCCAGGATTCCGCGGCCCAGGTCGTGAGCGATGTCGTCATCGGCGACTACCGCGACCTGGAGACGCTGCGTGACTTCGCGCGGGGCTGTGACGTGATCACCTTCGATCACGAACACGTCCCCACCGAGCATCTGCGGGCCCTGGAGGCGGACGGCATCCCCGTCCGCCCCGGGCCCGACGCGCTCGTGCACGCCCAGGACAAGGGTGTGATGCGCGCGAGGCTCACGGAGATCGGCGTCCCCTGCCCGCGGCACCGCATCGTGAAGGACCCGGCCGACGTGGCCGCCTTCGCCGCCGAACTGGCGGCGGCCCCCGGCGGCGGCCCGGCCGGCGGCTTCCCCGTCGTCCTCAAGACCGTGCGCGGCGGCTACGACGGCAAGGGCGTCTGGGTCGTCGACGACGTGACGGAG
The DNA here is from genome assembly GCF_005222485.1 of Streptomyces griseoviridis. Lineage (NCBI taxonomy): Bacteria > Bacillati > Actinomycetota > Actinomycetes > Kitasatosporales > Streptomycetaceae > Streptomyces > Streptomyces griseoviridis. The sequence goes on along the minus strand of NZ_CP029078.1, from coordinate 3,765,600 downwards.
GCAGCCGAGGCGTTCCGCGCCGGCGTGCCCGTCCTCGCCGAGGAGAAGGTCGACTTCCTGCGCGAGCTGGCCGCCAACGTGGTGCGCTCCCCGCACGGCCAGGCCGTCGCCTACCCGGTCGTCGAGTCGCGGCAGGTCGACGGCGTCTGCGACACCGTCATCGCCCCCGCGCCCGGCCTCGACGAACCCCTCGCCCTGGCGGCCGAGGAGCTGGCGCTGACCATCGCGAAGGAACTGGACGTCGTCGGCCATCTCGCCGTCGAGCTGTTCCAGACCCGCGACGGCCGCATCCTCGTCAACGAACTCGCGATGCGCCCGCACAACTCGGGGCACTGGTCCATGGACGGCGCGATCACCTCGCAGTTCGCCAACCACGTCCGCGCCGTCCTCGACCTCCCGCTCGGCGACCCGCGCCCGCGCGCGCCCTGGACGGTCATGGTCAACGTCCTCGGCGGGGACTACCCGGACATGTACTCCGCGTACCTGCACTGCATGGCCCGCGACCCCAGGCTGAAGATCCACATGTACGGCAAGGACGTGAAGCCGGGCCGCAAGGTGGGCCACGTCAACACCTACGGCGACGACCTCGACGACGTGCTGGAACGCGCACGTCACGCCGCCGGCTACCTGAGAGGCACGATCACCGAATGAGCCCTGTTGTAGGCATCGTCATGGGGTCGGACTCCGACTGGCCCGTCATGGAGGCCGCCGCCAAGGCGCTCGACGAGTTCGAGATCGGGTACGAGGTCGACGTCGTCTCCGCGCACCGCATGCCGCGCGAGATGGTGAGCTACGGCGAGCACGCGGCCGAGCGCGGACTGAAGGTGATCATCGCCGGGGCCGGCGGCGCCGCCCACCTGCCCGGCATGCTCGCCTCCGTCACGCCGCTGCCCGTCATCGGGGTGCCGGTGCCGCTAAAGTACCTGGACGGCATGGACTCGCTGCTGTCGATCGTGCAGATGCCGGCCGGCGTCCCGGTCGCCACCGTCTCGGTGGCCGGCGCCCGCAACGCGGGCCTGCTGGCCGCCCGCATCCTCGCCACCCACGACGAGGAACTCCTGCACCGGATGCGCGACTTCCAGCAGGAGCTGAACGACCAGGCCACCGAGAAGGGCAAGCGGCTGCGCGCCAAGGTCGAGGGCGCCGGCGCCGGCTTCGGGTTCCGCAAGTGACGGCGCCGACCGCGCTGGAGCGCGCCCGCGAACTCCTCGGCGAGTTCCCCGTCGTCGACGGCCACAACGACCTGCCCTGGGCGCTGCGCGAACAGGTCGCCTACGACCTCGACGCCCGCGACATCGCCGTCCCCCAGGACGCCCATCTGCACACCGACCTGCCCCGGCTGCGGGCCGGCGGGGTCGGCGCCCAGTACTGGTCGGTGTACGTCCGCTCGGACCTGCCCGACGCGGTGCCCTCCACCCTGGAGCAGATCGACTGCGTCCGCCAGCTCATCGACCGCCACCCGGCCGACCTGCGGGCCGCGCTGACCGCCGCCGACATGGAGGCGGCCCGCGCCGAGGGCCGGATCGCCTCGCTGATGGGCGCCGAGGGCGGCCACTCGATCGGCGAGTCGCTGGGCACCCTGCGCGGCCTGTACGGCCTGGGCGTGCGCTACATGACGCTGACCCACAACGACAACGTCTCCTGGGCCGACTCCGCGACCGACGTGCCGAGGGTCGGCGGGCTCTCCGCGTTCGGCCGCGAGGTGGTCAGGGAGATGAACCGGCTCGGCATGCTCGTCGACCTCTCGCACGTCGCGGCGACGACGATGCGGGCCGCGCTGGACACCTCCACCGCGCCGGTGATCTTCTCGCACTCCTCGGCCCGCGCCGTCTGCGACCACCCGCGCAACATCCCCGACGACGTCCTCGAACGGCTGCCCGCCAACGGCGGCATGGCGATGGTCACCTTCGTGCCGAAGTTCGTGCTCCAGGCCGCCGTGGACTGGACGGCCGCCGCCGACGAGAACATGCGCGCGCACGGCTTCCACCACCTGGACACCAGCCCCGAGGCGATGGCGGTGCACCGCGCCTTCGAGGCGCACACCCCGCGTCCGGTCGCCACCGTCGCCACGGTCGCCGACCACCTGGACCACATGCGCGAGGTGGCAGGCGTCGACCACCTCGGCATCGGCGGCGACTACGACGGCACCGCGTTCACCCCGGACGGCCTCGACGACGTCTCCGGCTACCCGAACCTGATCGCGGAGCTGCTGGAGCGCGGCTGGTCGCGCCCCGACCTCGCCAAGCTCACCTGGCAGAACGCGGTACGGGTGCTGGGCGCGGCCGAGGACGTGGCCCGCGACCTGCGGGCGACCAGGCCGCCGTCCAACGCGAGCCGCGCCTCTCTCGACGGCGCTGACGGCACGGACGGCACTGACGGCTGACGTCGTCGACAGGGAACGGCGGTGCGTACGCCCGTCGTTCCCCGTACCGTTGAGGGCCCCTGCGAGTACGAGCGTGAGGCGGCCTGCGGATGCGGATCGGTGAACTGGCCCGGCGCACCGGGGTGAGCGAGCGGTCGCTGCGCTACTACGAGAGCAAGGGCCTGCTCGCCGCCGACCGGACACCCGGCGGCCACCGCGACTACCCGGAGGCGGCCGTCGACCGGGTGATCCGCATCCAGGAACTGTTCGCCGCCGGGCTGCACAGCGGCCCGATCGCCCAGCTCCTGCCGTGCCTGCGGGATGCCGACGGCGGCCCCGCCGCGACCGCCACCCCCCGCCTCGTCGCCGACCTGTGCGCGGAGCGCGAGCGCATCGACCGCGACATCGCCGGGCTGCTCCTGTCGCGGGACACCCTCGACGGGGTCATCGAGGCCGCCGGGGACGGCTGAGCCGGACACCCCCCGAACGCCCCACCCACCAGGAAGCGCCCCCGCCGCCGTGCGACGGTGACCGTACCGCCATCGCGACGGACGGAGCCCGGTATGGCAGACCTCCAGGACGAACTGCACCCGACGACCGAGGTCGGCGCGCCCGACGAGCTGCCGGAACCGTTCCCCGCCCCCGCGCCCGCCCCGCCCGCCCGCGACCGGGACGCCCCCTGTCTCGACCGCGCCCGCGCCCTGCTCGCCGGGCACCCCGTGGCCGACGGCTACTGCGGACTGCTGTCGGCGCTGCGCGGGCTGCCCTGGTACGACCTGGAGACGGGGGAGAGCGCCCTCGACACGGACGTGCCCCGGCTGCGGGAGGGCCGGGTCGGCGCGCTGTTCTGGTCGCTGCACCTGCCCGAGGCGGTCACCGGGGACCGGGCGATGAGCGCCACCCTGGAACGGCTCGACCTGCTGCGGGCCGTCGTGCGGGCGCACCCGGAGGGGCTGCGGCTCGCCGACACCGCGGGCGAGATCAGCGACGCCCGCTCCTGCGGCCGGATCGCCGTGCTGCCAGGACCCGCGGGCGCCGCCGCCCTCGCCGACTCGCTGGCCGTCCTGCGGTCCCTGCGCGTCCTCGGCCTGCGCGTGCTGACCCTGTCGGGCACCTCCTGGGCGAGCGGCGCGGGGCTCACCCGGTTCGGCGAGGAGGTGGTCAGGGAGATGAACCGGCTCGGCGTCCTCGCCGACCTGTCCGGCGCCTCCGAGGCGACGATCCGCCGGGTGCTCGCCGCCTCCAAGGCGCCGGTGCTGTGCACCCGTTCCGCCGCCCGCGCGCTGCGCCCCCACCCGGCCAACCTCCCCGACGAACTGCTCGCCGCCCTGGGCGCGGCCAAGGGGCTGTGCATGGTGCCGCTCGCCGCCGAACAGACCGGACCCACCGTGCGGGACGTCGCCGACCACCTCGACCATGTGCGCCGGGTGGCGGGCCCGGAGTCCGTGGCGCTCTCCGGCACCTACGACGCGGGCACCGCCCACCCCCGGGAGCTGGGCGACGCCTCCGGCTATCCGCGCCTGGTCGCCGAACTCCTCGACCGGGGCTGGCCTGAGACCGAGGTGGCGCTGCTGACCTGGGGCAACGTCCAACGGGTGCTGCGCGGCGCGGACTTCACGGCCCGCGCCGCCCAACTCCGCCGCCCGCCGTCGACGGCGACCCTCGCGGAGACCGACGGCTGACCGCGCGCAGGGCCCGTCTGCGTGGACGGCGGCGCCCCCGCTACGGCGTGTCGATCCGGCAGAGGCAGAACGGGTGCCCCGCGGGGTCCGCGTAGACGCGGAAGTCCTCCTCGTCGCACCGGGCCAGCGGGCGCGCGCCCAGGGCAAGCACCCGCTGTTCCGCCGCCTCGATCCCCTCCCAGGTGGGGCCCGCGTCGAAGTCGAGGTGGAACTGCTGCTCGTCACGGCCCTCGCCGGGCCAGCGGGGCGGCACGTGGCCGGGCGCGCGCTGGAAGCAGATCCTGGGGCCGTCGGGCAGGCGCAGCACCACCCACTCGGGGTCGGCGTCCTCGGGCGTGCCGCCCGCGAAGCCGGCGTAGAAGCGGGCGAGCGCGCGGGCGTCGGGGCAGTCGAGGACGACGGAACGCAGCCGGATCGACGGTGTCATGGCGGTCTCCTCCGGTCAGCCGGCGCAGAGGCAGAACGGGTGCCCCGCCGGGTCCGCGTAGACCCGGAAGGAGCGGGACCTGTCCTCGGTGTCCAGCGGCCGGGCGCCGAGGGCCAGCACGCCCGCCTCCGCCGCGTCCAGGTCCGGGACGGTCAGGTCCAGGTGGAACTGCTGGGGGCGCCGTGGGTCGGGCCAGGCGGGGGCGGTGAGGTCGGGGGCCGCCTGGAAGCCGAGGGTGGCTCCGCCGGGCAGTTCGAGGTCGGCCCAGTCGTCGCCGTCGGGCGTCACGGTCCCGCCGAGCACCTCGGCGTAGAAGGCGGCGAGGGCGTGCGGGTCGGGGCAGTCAAGGACGACGGACCCCAGGGCGGCGAGAGCCATGACTCCTCCTCGGAGCGGCAGCGGTGACGGACGTTACTGGTAACCGGCCTGAGCCGGTAACGGTTACCCCATGCTCCCGCACAGGAGGTAACGTCGCAACCATGACTGGGAGATCGGCCGCACCGGGAGGGCTCGCGCTGGTCCAGTCCCTGGTGAACACCGTGGCCCTCGAATCGGGCGTCGACGCGCTCGACACGGCGGACGGCCTGGCCCGCTTCGGCCTCGTCCCCGACGACCTGCCCGCCGTCCGCGCCCTGCGCGAGTCGCTGCGCGCCGCGCTGCTCGCCCACGCGGGCCATCCGCCGCACGCCGAGGTCACGCCCCTGGACACCCTGCTGGCCGGGGCGCCGCTCAGGGTGAGCGTCGACGGCGGTGACGGCTCGGCTGCCCTCGCGCCTGCGGGCGGCGGCCCGCTGCTGTCCCGGGTCGCGCTCGCCGTCGCCGAGGGGCTCGTCGCGGGCACCTGGCAGCGGCTGAAGGCGTGCGAGGCCGCCGACTGCCGTGCGGCGTACTACGACCGCAGCCCGGCGGCGCGGGGCCGCTGGTGCTCGATGCAGGTGTGCGGGGCGCGCGCGAAGATGCGCCGCTACCGGGCCAAGTAGCGCGCGGACAGGGGCACTTGGGCCGACGTCCGGCACGTCCGCGCCATCTGGGGCAGAATGCGGTCAGACGCCGGTTCGGCCGACTGAGCCTCGGCCGAACCGGCGTCGCCCGGCCCACGGCGCCCTCGGCCGCAGCGGCGGCTCAGTGCGTGGCGACGGCGCCCCCGGCCGCAGCGGCGGCTCAGGCCGTCGGGCGGCCCATCGCGCGGTAGGTCCAGCCGGCCTTGCGCCACAGCTGCGGGTCGAGGGCGTTGCGCCCGTCGAGGATCACCCGGGCCGCGGCCACCGACCCCAGCTCCTGCGGGTCCAGCTCGCGGAACTCCCGCCACTCCGTCAGATGCAGGACGACGTCGGCGCCCCGCACCGCCTCCAGGGCGCTGTCCGCGTAGCCGAGGGTCGGGAAGATCCGCCGGGCGTTGTCCATGCCCTTCGGGTCGTACACCGTCACCTGGCCGCCCTGGAGGTGTATCTGCCCGGCCACGTTCAGCGCGGGGGAGTCCCGCACGTCGTCCGAGTCGGGCTTGAAGGCGGCGCCGAGCACCGCGACCCGGCGGCCGAGGAACGAGCCGCCGCCCACCGCCTGCCGGGCCAGCTCCACCATCTGGCCGCGCTGGCGCATGTTGATCGAGTCGATCTCGCGCAGGAACGTCAGCGCCTGGTCGGCGCCCAGCTCGCCCGCGCGGGCCATGAACGCCCTGATGTCCTTGGGCAGGCAGCCGCCGCCGAAGCCGATGCCGGCCCGCAGGAACTTCCGGCCGATCCGGTCGTCGTACCCGATCGCCTCGGCGAGCTTCGCGACGTCGCCGCCGGCCGCCTCGCACACCTCGGCCATCGCGTTGATGAAGGAGATCTTGGTGGCGAGGAAGGAGTTCGCGGCGGTCTTCACCAGTTCCGCGGTCGGGAAGTCCGTCACCACGAAGGGCGTGCCGTCCGCGATCGGCGCCGCGTACACCTCGCGCAGCAGCCGCTCCGCGCGCTCGCTGCGCACCCCGGTCACGATCCGGTCCGGGTGCAGGGTGTCGTCGACGGCGAAGCCCTCGCGCAGGAACTCCGGGTTCCAGGCCAGCTCGACGTCCGCGCCGGCCGGCGCGTGCGCGGCCAGGTAGGCGGCGAGCCGGTCGGCCGAGCCGACCGGCACCGTGGACTTGCCGACGACCAGCGTGGGGCGGGTCAGATGCGGGGCGAGGGAGGCGATCGCGGCGTCGACGTAGCTCATGTCGGCCGCGTACTCGCCGTGCCGCTGCGGGGTGTTCACGCAGACGAAGTGCACGTCGCCGAAGTCGGCGGCCTCGGCGAAGTCCATGGTGAACCGCAGCCGCCCGGTGGAGCCGGGGATGCCCGCGACGTGCTTGCGCAGCAGCTCCTCAAGCCCGGGTTCGTACATCGGGACCTCGCCCCGCCTGAGCTTGTCGATCTTCTCCGCGACGACGTCGAGCCCGAGCACCTCGAAGCCGAGTTCGGCCATGGCCGCGGCGTGCGTGGCGCCGAGATAACCGGTGCCGATCACACTGATCTTCAGGCTCATCGATGCTCCAGACGGGTGGGGCGGCTGCTGCGGTGCCCGAGCATAGCCGGGGCATGGGAAGGCCTTTCGCCGGGCACTTTTCCCGCTGTCGCCAAGCTCACGTACCGCTGTCGTGAGAGGCCGCCTAAAATTCGAGTTACTTAACGGTAACTAGCACTGTCACCACAGCTCGTCACAAGCGTCCTTGGAGCGTGAGAGACCTTGGCCGGATCGGCTGACTTCGACCTGTACCGCCCGTCCGAGGAGCACGACATGCTCCGCGACGCCGTCCGCGCGCTGGCCGAGGCGAAGATCGCGCCGTTCGCCGCCGCGGTGGACGAGGAGGCCCGTTTCCCGCAGGAGGCGCACGACGCCCTGGTGGGGAACGACCTGCACGCGGTGCACGTCCCCGAGGAGTACGGCGGCGGTGGCGCCGACGCCCTCGCCACCGTGATCGTCATCGAGGAGGTGGCCCGCGTCTGCGCCAGCTCCTCCCTGATCCCCGCGGTGAACAAGCTGGGCTCGCTGCCGGTGGTCCTCTCCGGCTCCGAGGAGCTGAAGAAGCGCTACCTGACGCCCCTCGCCAAGGGCGACGGCATGTTCTCCTACTGCCTCTCCGAGCCCGACGCCGGCTCCGACGCGGCCGGCATGAAGACCAGGGCGGTCCGCGACGGCGACCACTGGGTCCTCGACGGCGTGAAGCGCTGGATCACCAACGCGGGCGAGTCGAAGTACTACACGGTGATGGCGGTGACCGACCCGACGAAGCGCTCCAAGGGCATCTCGGCGTTCGTGGTGGAGAAGGACGACGAGGGCGTCTCCTTCGGCGCCCCGGAGAAGAAGCTCGGCATCAAGGGCTCCCCGACCCGCGAGGTCTACCTCGACCAGGTCCGCGTCCCCGCCGACCGCATGATCGGCGCCGAGGGCACCGGCTTCGCCACCGCGATGAAGACCCTCGACCACACCCGCATCACCATCGCCGCGCAGGCCCTCGGCATCGCCCAGGGCGCCCTCGACTACGCCAAGGGCTACGTCCAGGAGCGCAAGCAGTTCGGCAAGCCGATCGCCGACTTCCAGGGCATCCAGTTCATGCTCGCCGACATGGCGATGAAGATCTCGGCCGCCCGCGCCCTGACCTACCAGGCGGCGGCCGCCTCGGAACGCGGCGACGGCGACCTCACGTACCTGGGCGCGGCCGCGAAGTGCTTCGCCTCGGACACCGCGATGGAGGTCACCACGGACGCCGTCCAACTCCTCGGCGGTTACGGCTACACCCGCGACTACCCGGTGGAGCGGATGATGCGGGACGCCAAGATCACCCAGATCTACGAGGGCACCAACCAGGTCCAGCGCATCGTCATGGCGCGGAACCTGCCGTAACCCGCGAACGGCCCCTGCGAACGGCCGCTGCGGACGGCCCCCGCTGACCGGCCGCCGGTCCGGCGCCGTCCGCGGGGGCCTTCGTGTTCGGGCGGTCAGGCGTCCAGGCCCTCGGCCGCGCGCTGCTCGCGCAGTTCCGTGATCGCCCGGCGGCGGGCCAGCCGGTGGGTGCGGCGGATCTGGGCCTCCTGGCGGCGCCGCTCGTCGCGTTCGGTCTCCGGGACCACCGGTGGCACCCGGCGCGGCTTGCCGTCCGCGTCGACGGCCGCGAAGACCAGGTACGCGGAGCCGACCTGGGTGGCGGGCGTGGACTCGTTCCAGCGTTCGGCCAGCACCCGCACCCCGACCTCCATCGAGGTCCGCCCGGTCCAGTTCACCTGTGCCTTCACATGGACCAGGTCGCCGACCCTGACCGGTTCGAGGAACGCCATCTCGTCCATGGACGCGGTGACGGCGGGACCGCCGCTGTGCCGTCCCGCGACCGCGCCCGCCGCGTCGTCGACCAGCTTCATGATCACGCCGCCGTGCACGGTCCCCAGCAGGTTGGTGTCGGCGTGGGTCATGATGTGGCTGAGCGTGGTGCGGGACGCCGAGGTGGGCTTGCCGGGGATCTCCGGTGTGTCCGGGTCCGCGCCGGAGGCCTGTTCTGTCATGGACTCCACCTTATGCCGAACGCGTGTCCAAGAAATTTGTGTCGGCTTGGCAACAGCCGTGACCTGATTTTCCGACGACCCTTGTAAGAGGCACAGCGGCTGCCTGCACACTGATGCCATGAGCGAATGGCCCGATGCATGGTCCGACCAGAACCGCCGCAACCAGCGCGGCGGCGGCAGCGCGAGCGCACAGCCGGAGGGCCCTCGCGTCATGCGCCAGGTCCGCCGCCCCGACGCGGGCGGACACGGCGCCCCCCGCCCCGCCGCGCCCCCCTACGGCGGGGTGCCGCAGCAGCCGTCGTACGGCGACGGCCAGGGCCAGGGCGGCTACGGGCAGGGCGGCTACCAGGACGGCGGCTACAACACCGGCCAGGTCTACGGCGGTCCCGGTGGCGGCGGCCCCGGCGGACGCGGCCCCGGCGGCGGGGCACCCCGGCCCGACTGGCGCCGGCGCATCAAGTGGACGGCGGCCACCGTCGTCGCCGTGCTGGTCGTGACGACCGTCGGCACCTACTTCTGGGCCGACTCCAAGCTCCACCGGGACGTCGACCTCTCGAAGGTCATCGACCGCCCCGAGGCGGGCGAGGGCACCAACTACCTGATCGTCGGCTCCGACAGCCGCGCGGGCATGTCCGACGAGGACAAGAAGAAGCTGCACACCGGCTCGGCCGAGGGCCAGCGCACCGACTCGATGATGATCCTGCACGTCGGCGGCAGCGGCGACACGCTCATCTCGCTGCCCCGCGACTCCAACGTCACCATCCCCACCTTCAAGGGCTCGGAGTCCGGCAAGGTCAAGGGCCCGCTCGGCCCGAACAAGCTGAACGCCGCCTACGCCTTCGACGGCCCGACCCTCCTGGTGCGCACCGTCGAGTACAACACCGGCCTGCACATCGACCACTACGTGGAGATCGGCTTCGCCGGCTTCGCGAACATCGTGGACGCGGTCGGCGGCGTCGACATCGAGATCGACAAGGCGTTCAAGGACAAGTACTCGGGCGCCGACTTCCAGGCGGGCAAGCAGACCCTCGACGGCCAGCAGGCCCTCGCCTTCGTCCGCACCCGGCACGCCTTCGCCGCCTCCGACCTCCAGCGCACCAAGAACCAGCAGAAGTTCCTGTCCGCGCTGGCCCACCAGGTGGCCACCCCCTCGACGGTCCTCAACCCCTTCAAGCTCTACCCGACGCTCGGCGCGGGCCTCGACTCCCTCACCGTCGACAAGGACATGTCGCTCTGGGACCTGGCGTCGATGTTCTGGGCGATGAAGGGCGTCAGCGGCGGCGACGGCACCTCGATGAACATGCCGATCTCCGGCTCCACCGGCGGCAACCTCGTCTGGGACAAGGCCAAGGTGAAGACGCTGGTCGACGAGTTGAACAACGACCAGAAGGTCACCGTCACCAGCGACTGACCCGCTCCGGTCAGGTCTGCTTCCCGCACACCACGCGGTCGCCGCTCGCCGCCTCGAAGGCGCCCTGGTACGGCTCCTGGGCGCGCACCCCGCGCACCTCACGGAAGTCCGTCCCCGCGGTGACCTTCAGGGTCGGGCCGAGGCCCGCGACCTGGCGCAGCTCGCTGCCGGGCAGGGCGGCGGCCACGGACTTCGCCGAGCGGTCCCAGCGCGGGTCGTAGGAGACGACCGTGCGGGTGGCCGTGCGGTCGGCCGCGTCGGTCGGGGCGCCGGTGGTCCTGAACCCGCTCGCGGCCAGCGCCGCGTCCACCCGCCTGCCGAGGCCCGCCGTCGCCGTCCCGTTCTCCACCTGGACCCGGATCTGCTGCGGCGCCACCTCCACCCGCGCCTGCGGCTGCGGCTGCCCCGGCCGGTGCTCGGTCAGCGGCTTGTCCTCGCGCAGCGCCCGGAACAGCCGGTCGGCCTTGACGGTGTCCCACTTCAGGGTCGAGCCGATGCCCTTGACGGGGTACGACATCTCCCCGATCGGCACGGTCGTGAACTCCGACGACGACGGCGAGAAGTTCCGCATCGCCCGCCCCAGGTCGAGCAACTGGTCGGTGCCGAAGCCCTGGTCGGCCCGGACCGAGCCGAGCACCGCCCGGGTCACGTCCCGGAACCGCAGCGGGTTCAGCAGCACCCCCGAGGAGGTGGCCTGCTCGATCAGCGCGGCGAGGAACCGCTGCTGACGCTTCATCCGGCCCAGGTCCGAAGCGCCGTCGACATGCCGGGAACGGACGTACTGGAGCGCCTGGCCGCCCTTCAGGGTGTGGGTGCCCGCGGGCAGGTCGAGGCCGGTGTAGGAGTCCTTGAGGGGCTCGCTGGTGCAGATCCGGACGCCGCCGAGGACGTCGACCGTCCTCATGAAGCTCGCGAAGTCGACCTCCAGATAGTGGTCGATCTTCACGTGCGTCATGTCCTCGACGGTCCGCACGGTCAGCTGGGGTCCGCCCTCCGCGTACGCCGCGTTGATCTTGATGGGGTGGCCCTTGTGGTGCTGACCCGTCGTCTCGTCGGTGTGTTCGGGCGTCATCGCGAACGAGTCCCGCGGCAGGCTCACCACGCTGGCCCGCTCCCGGTCCTGCGAGATGTGCACGATCATCATCGTGTCGGTGCAGTGGCAGGGCGCCCCGCCGAGCCGGAAAGCCTGCCGCTCCTGCTCGGTGATCTTGTCCCGGCCGTCGGTGCCGACCAGCAGCACGTTCATGCCGTGGCCGGCCCGGGGGCGGTTCTTCATGTCCTTGAACGGGTCGACCCGGCCGATGTCCGAGCCGAGGCTGGTGACCACCGCGTGCCCGATGCCGGCCGAGGCGAGCACCACCACCGAGAGCGTCGTCACCACCCGCCCGGCCCAGCGCGGCCTGCGCCGTCGCACCGCCGGCCGCGGCGGACCCGACCGGGGCGGGCGGGGCGGCTGCGGGCGGCGCTGCGGCCGGACGGGAGCGGCGGACCGGGGCGGCGTGGGCAAGGGGACACCTCCGGGCGACGGCCGTACGCGGGATCCGTGAGCACCGTAGGCCGATACGATCTGCGGACCGGTGCACCGCACCCGGCGGGGCGTACCGTGTCCCCCGTTCGCGGTAACGTGAGCACCGATGAACGCCAACGCCGACATGCGCTCGCCCGCCGTCTCCGTGATCATGCCCGTCCTCAACGAGGAACGGCACCTGCGCACGGCCGTGCTGGCCATCCTCGCCCAGGAGTACGCCGGTGCGATGGAGGTGGTGATCGCCCTCGGCCCGTCCACGGACCGCACCGACGAGATCGCCGCCGAACTGGTCCGCGAGGACCCGCGCGTGCACACCGTGCCCAACCCGACGGGCCGCACCCCGGCCGCCCTGAACGCGGCGATCAAGGCCTCCCGGCACCCGGTCGTGGTGCGGGTCGACGGCCACGGCGTGCTCTCGCCGAACTACATCGCGACGGCCGTCAGGCTGCTGGCGGAGACCGGCGCGCAGAACGTCGGCGGCATCATGCACGCCGAGGGCGAGAACGACTGGGAGCACGCCGTCGCCGCCGCCATGACCTCCAAGATCGGCGTCGGCAACGCGGCCTTCCACACCGGCGGCGCGGCGGGCGAGGCCGAGACGGTCTACCTCGGCGTCTTCCGGCGCGAGGCGCTGGAGCGGCAGGGCGGCTACAACGAGGAGTTCATCCGCGCCCAGGACTGGGAGCTGAACTTCCGCATCCGCGAGGCCGGCGGCCTGATCTGGTTCTCGCCCGAACTGCGGGTCTCCTACCGGCCCCGGCCGAGCGTGCGGGCCCTCGCCAAGCAGTACAAGGACTACGGCCGCTGGCGGCACGTCGTCGCCCGCTACCACGAGGGCTCCATCAACCTGCGCTACCTCGCCCCGCCGACGGCCGTGCTGGCCATCGCGGCGGGCCTGCTGGTCGGCGCCCTGGTCACCCCGTGGGGCCTGGTGGTCCCCGGCGGCTACCTCGCCGCGATCGTCGCCGGCTCGCTCCCCGCGGGCAAGGGCCTGCCCGCCGGGGCCCGGCTGCGCATCCCGCTCGCCCTCGCCACCATGCACATGTGCTGGGGCTGGGGCTTTCTGACCAGCCCCAAGTCGCTGGCCAGGAAGGTCATCGCGTCCCGCCGCCCCGCGGTCCTCGTCACCGACTGAGTCCCGCGAGCCCCTCCCGCCGCACGCCCGACCCGGACTAGTACGTGTAGTTCGGGTTGACGTGCATGCACTGCTTCTCGTCGGAGCCGTTGATCGCCTCCGCGGTGTCGGGCGTCGAGTCGTCGTCGTCCTTCGCCGCCTTGTACGCGGTCCCCGAGCGCCAGTCGGCGCCGACCACCAGCGTCACCCCGGACACGTCCGTCGACCGCTTCACCGAGCCGAGCGGCACCCCGAGCGCCTCGGCCACCCGGCGCGCGTCACCCTTCAGCTCGGCGCTCGGGTAGCGCACCACCGTCGTCTTCTCGCCGTCGACCGCCGACGGGTCCGCGACGGCCTTGGCGAACCCCTTGCCGACGAGCAGGTCGGCGACCGCGTCCGCGCGCCCCTCGACGGCGGCCCTGGCGCTGTCCCGGGTGCCGTTCTCCACCCGCACGGCGATCCGGTCGTCGGCCGCCGCCCGGTCGGCCGCCGAAGCCGAGTCCGCGGCGTCCGCGGCGTCTGGGGAGTCCGAGGAGTCTTGGGTGTCGGTCCCGTCCTTGCCGTCCAGCGCGATGTCCTCGCGCACCAGCCGGAACAGCTTCGCCGCGTCGCCCGGCCTCGGCACCACCCGGCCGGGGCTCGTCGTCGAGTACTGCCACGGCATCGTCGTCATGGTGATGCGGTCCGTCGGGACCTTCCGCAGCTCCTTGCTCAGGTCGTACAGCTTCGCCACCGTGCCGAGCCCCTCGTCCACGGTCAGCGCCCGGGTGGCCGTCTCGGCGAGCGTGCGCAGCTTGTTCGGGTTGCTCAGGGTGGCGTTGGCACGCAGCTCGCGCACCATCGAGTTCATGTACTGGTGCTGCGCCTTGGCCCGCGCGATGTCGGTGTTGTCCTCGAAGCCGTAGCGGGTGCGCAGCCACTCCAGGGCCTGCACGCCCTTCACCGACGTCGTGCCCTTCTTCAGCTTCAGACCCGAGCCGTGGCCGTCCGACGACTTGGAGTGGATGTTGGCGTCCACGCACACCGGCACCCCGCCGACCGCGTCCGCCATCGACACCACACCCGCGAAGTCGATCATCATGAAGTGGTCGATGTGGATGTCGGTGAGCTTCTCCCAGGTCGCCACCGTGCACCCCGGACCGCCGCGCCCCAGCGAGTCGTTGGTGATGGTGTTCGAGCGGGCCTCGTACACGTCACCGGTCTCCGGGTCCGTGCACTGCGGCAGGTCGAGGAGGGTGTCGCGGGGCATGCTCACGGCCGAGATGTTGGTGCGGTCCGCCGAGACGTGCAGCAGCATCTGGACGTCCGCGCGCGGGGCGGTGTTGTACGTGTCCTTGGCACCGCCGAGCTTCTGGTTCTCCTTGGAGTTCCGCGCGTCGGACCCGATCAGCAGGATGTTCAACGGCGTCTGCCCCGCCGCGTTCGCCCTGACCTTGGTCGCCCGGTCCCTGGGGGCACCGATGTTGAGCGGGTCCTTCTTGATGTTCGCGTTCAGATGGCGGTAGTAGAGGTATCCGGCGCCCGCCGTCCCCGATATCACCACCGCGAGCACCATCGCCGACCAGCGCAGCGCACGCCGTCTGCGACGTCTTCCGAGATCCTGCCCTCCGTCTCCGTCCGCGCCTCTGCCACCGTCCTGGTCCGCCGGCTCCGCCGGTTCCCGCGATCCGAGGGACTTCTCCTCGACCGCGGGAACCTCACCGCGCACACTTTGCGCCAACTCCCTGCCTCCACCCCTGCGCCTGAATCGGGCTTCCCCGCGCCAAGTCAGACGCGCGAACACCCCAATGGGTTACCTGCCATCTGCCCGGTATCACCATCGGTACGGCTGGTACACGTCCATGCACTGCGCGGAGTCGGAGCCGTTGATGGCGTCGGCGTTGTCCGGAAGGTCACCCGCCGACGGCGCGGACTGCTTCGGGTACGACGTCCCGCCGCGCCAGTCGGAGCCCACCACGACGGTGACCGCCGAGACGTCGGCCGACCGCTTCACCGAGCCGAGCGGCACCCCGAGCGCCCCGGCCACCTCCTGGGCGTCGCCCTCCAGTTCGGCGCTCGGGTAGCGCACCACGGTCCGCTCCTCGGCGAGCCCGGCGGTGGTGTCCGTCCCGGCCCGGGTGAACCCCTTGCCCGCCAGCGCCCGCGCGACGGTGCCCGCGCGCCCGGTGACCGGGGCGAGCGTGGCGGACCTGGTGGCGTTCTGGACGACGACCCCGATCCCGTCCCGCGAGGTGGACGGCTCCTTCGTGGCCCGCGCCGGTGCGGCCGGCTTCTTCGCCGTGCCGGACGCCCCGCCCTTGTCGTCGAAGGGCACGTCGTCACGGAGCATCGACCACATCTTCTCCGCGCGGGCGCCGTCGGGCAGCAGATGGTCGATGTCCTGCGGGTCGGTGATCGCCGGCATCGTCGTCATCGTGATGCGGTCCGTCGGCACGGTCTTCAGCTGTGTGCCGAGGTCGTACAGCTTCTTGACGGTGCCGATCTCCGAGGACACCGTCAGGGACTTCGTCGCCGCCTCCGCCAGGCCCGTCAGCCGGCCCGAGTCGGTGAACACGTTCTGCCCCTTGAGGGTGCGGATCATCGAGTTCAGGTACATGTGCTGGGCGCGGGCCCGCAGCGGGTCGCTGCCCCACGCGTGCCGGGTGCGCAGCCACTGAAGCGCCTGCTCGCCCTTGACCTTCTTGGTGCCCGCGGTCAGCTTCAGCCCCGAGCCGCCCGGTACCCCGGGCAGCGGGCGGTCCCACACGTTCTGGTTGACGCACACCTCGACGCCGCCGATCGCGTCGGCCATCTTCACCACGCCGGCGAAGTCGATCGTCATCCAGTGGTCGATGTACACCCCGGTGAGGTTCTCCCAGGTGGCGAGCGTGCAGCCGGCCCCGCCGCGGGCCAGCGACTCGTTGATGATCGCGTTGGTCGCCGGGTAGGAGCGCCCGCTGTCGGGGTCCTTGCACGCGGGTATGTCGACGCGGGTGTCGCGCGGGATGCTCACCATGGAGGCGCTCTTGCGGTCCGCGGACAGGTGGATCAGCATCTGCACGTCGCCGAGCGGCGGGTTGCCCCGGCTCGACCTGCTGCCGCCCAGCCGCACGTTGGCCGCCGAGTTACGGCTGTCGGAGCCGATCAGCAGGATGTTCATCGGGCGCTGCCCGGCCGCGTTGGCGCCGGCGCGCCGCGCCTTGGCGTCGCCGCTGCTGCGCTCGCCCTTCTGGATGTTGCCGTTGAGGTGCTCGTAGTAGAGGTACCCGGCTCCCGCGGTGCCGAGGATCAGCACCGAGAGGGCCGTCGCCGCGCCCTTGAGCGCCCGGCGCCCGCGCCGCGGTCCGCGCGGCGTTCCGCGCGTCGCGGGGCCCGCGCCGTCGCCGCCCGCGGGCGCGCCGCCCGCGCCTCCCGGCGCCGCCGCGCCCCTGACCCACCGGCTCTCCTGGAGCGGGCCGTCTTCCCGCACGCCGTTCCCCGTCATCTCCCCGTCCCTCCCCGTTCCCCGGCCCGCACCGCCGCGAAGGGCGGCGGGCCGGGGCATACCGAGCCACTGAAAGGCCTGCCGTACGTCCTGTCAGACGTACGGCAGGCCTCCAGGGATCACTGGATCACTGCTACTTGGCGCACTCGACCTTGTCCGCGGTCGTCTTGTCGACGTCCGGCGCCGTGGTCGGGGCGGTGAGGGGGACGCCCGCGCCCTCGAAGTCCTTGCCGAGGGTCAGGGTCATCGCGGGCAGGCCCTGGGAGTTCCGCACGCTCTCGCCCGGCTTCAGCGCCGAGCCCGAAAGACCCATGATGTCGGCCAGCCGGCGGGCCTGGTCGGCCTGGTCGGGGGCGTACTCCAGGGTCGTCCTGGCCAGGTTGTCGGGCGCGTTGCCCGCGTTCTCCGACTTCAGGACGCCCTCGTCGTTCTGGAGCCACTGGAGGGTCTCCTGGGCGCTGCCCGGCTCCGCGCCGCCGTTGAGGATGCGGACCCGGACCTCGGAGGCGTCGGCCTTGGTGCCCTTGAGCTTGGCGGCGTCCGCGTCCTTCTTCTGCTGCTTTTTCTTCTTCTCGACCTCGGTGAACGAGACGTCGTTCTTGATGGCGCTGAAGACCGCGGGGGCCGTCGCCTTGAGGACGACGGTCGCCTTGACCTTCTCCGCCGGGTTGTCGATCACCGGAACCGTGGTGAACGTCAGGTTCTTGACGTTGAGCTTGCCCAACTCGAGGCCGAGGTCCTTCAGTTTGCTGATGCTGTCGAGCTGGGAGTCGACGGTGAGCGCCTTGGTGCCCGCCTCCGCCAGCTTGATCATCTTCGTCGGGTCGGTGAGCGTGTCGTTCGACTTCAGCTTCCGCATCAGGGCGCTGAGGAACTGCTGCTGCAGCGCGATCCGGCTGAGGTCGCCGCCGAAGCCGACCGAGTGCCGGGTCCTGACGAAAGCCAGCGCGTTCTCGCCTGAGATGTGCTGCATGCCCTTCTTCAGCTTCAGGTGCGAGTCGGCGTCGTCGATGTCCTTGCCGAGGCAGACCTCGACGCCGTCGACCGCCGTGGTCAGCGTCTTGACGGCGTTGAAGTCGGCGACCATGAAGTTGTCGGGCTTGACGCCGGTCAGCTCGGTGACCGTGCGCATGGTGCAGCTCGGCGTCCGGTCGTCCTGGCCGAGGCTGGTGTTGAAGCGGACACCGCTGTCGCCCGGGATGACCTTCGTGGTGCCGTCCTCCTGCTCGGTCGGGCAGTCGGGGACGTCCACGATCAGGTCGCGCGGGATGCTCAACGCGGTCGCGTTCGAACGGTCCTTGGAGACGTGCAGCAGGATCGTGGTGTCGGCGTGCCCGACGCTGCCCGAGTCGCCGTAGCCCTCGTTGCCCGCGCCGGTCCGCTTGTCCGTGCCGATCAGCAGGATGTTGATGGCCTTGTCCTTCTGGAAGCCACCGGTGCTCGCGCCGTCGTCGGAGACGGCGGTGATGTTGTCGTTGAGGTGCTTGATGTAGAGGTAGGCGCCGCCCGCCCCCGCCACCAGGACGAACGCCATCGCGCCGCCGGTCCACAGCAGGACCTTCTTCGCCTTCGGCTTCTTCTTCGCCGGCCGCCTGCCGCGCCGGCCCGCCGCCGGCTCCTCGGGCGCGGGGGCGCCGCGCCGCCGCGGCCCGGGGACGTCACGGCCCGGGGCCTGCCGGGGAGGTGCCGACCGCTTGCCCGCCGTCGCGTCGCCCTTGCCGCGTGAGGCGCCTCTGCGGGGTCCAGGCACCGCCGACTGCGGTGCGGAAGGAGTCAGTCGCAGTTCGTATTCGCCGGTGTCCGGATTGAGCACCCATTGGTCTGCGGGATCGATGTTGTCCGCCCGCCCACGGCCTTGCGCGTCCACGGTCGTCCGAATCCTCCGTCTGGGCCACGCGGCGCCTTCCCCCTACAAAGGCGCTCGGGTCTCGGTCTCTCAGTGCGCGACGCAAGGACGGTCCCAAGCTGCCGGGTGCACCGGATCGCTCACACTATCCGGCCAGTTCGGCGTCGAGCGACGCCGGTGACAAATTCTTCATCCCTACAAGTGGGCAATCCGCCCATTTCCTTGGACTTTTTAGGAACGGTCGCTGATCGGCTTGGCGATCGCTTTACCCGCAGACGTCTTCCGCGGCCGTGTTTCCACGGAACGTCGGCGCCGGAGAAACGGGATCCGAGGCCGCACCGGGCCCTTTTCCGCGGGGCTTCCCGTCATCTCCCCGGTACTCATCGTAGTCGTCCGATTGCGTATACGAATCCTGACCGGACTTCTCGTGCGAATCCGAAGCCGATTGTGGCGCTTTCCTCACGACGGTCACCGGGGCGTCCCTGCGCAGCCGTTCGAAGAGTTTCCGCGCCTCGGACTCCACGAGTTGGTCGCGGTTGTCGTCGTCCACGTACGCCTCCCTCGGGACCGTCAGAAAGCGTACCTGTTCGGTGGGGATGTCATGCAGATCGCGGACGAGGTCGTACAGCCCGCGCAGGCTCGCGAGCCCCGGGTCGGTGGTGAGCGACGAGGTGGCCGCGTCCAGCACCGGATACAGCTTCGCCGGGTTGAGGAGGACGCCGTTGCTCTGCACCTTGTTCACCAGCGCGCCCAGGAACCGCTGTTGGCGGTCCATGCGCTCGGTGTCGCTGCCGTCGCCCAGGGACTTGCGGGCCCGCACATAGCCCAGCGCCCGCGCACCGTCGAGCGTCACCTTCCCCGCGGGCAGCCGCAGTCCGGCCGCGCTGTCGTGGATCGGCTCGGGCAGGCAGAGCCGGACGCCGTCGACCGCGTCCACCATCTTCTGGAAACCCTGGAAGTCGATGACCACGTGATGGTCGACCCTGATGTCCGTCAGTCTCTCGACGGTCCGGATGGTGCAGGCCGAACCGCCCGTCGCGAACGCCGAGTTGAACATCGTGAACTCCGGCTCCGACCTGCTGCCGTCCCGGCGCCTGCACGCGGGCACGTCCACCATCAGGTCGCGGGGCAGCGAGACGGCGGTGGCGCTGCGCCGCCCGGCCGCCAGGTGGAGCAGGATCGTGGTGTCGGAGCGCTCGGTGCCCGAGTCGCGCCCGTAGCGCGCGTTGCCGCGCCCCGCGCGCGAGTCGGACCCGATGAGCAGGACGTTGCGCGCGCCCTTGACGAGTGAGGGGGGCCGCTCCCCGGCGTACCGCGCGAGTTCGGCGGCGGCTGCCTCGTCCGGCGTGATGTTCCCGCTCAACGTCACGTACGCGGCCCACCCGGCGCCGCCCGCGCCGATCGCGGCGACGGCCGCCGCGACCGCGCCGGCCCAGATCCACCGCCGTCGCCGCCGCCGTCCCGCTCCCCAGCCGCTCGCGACCGCCCCCGTCCGCCGGGACCCCGCGCTGTCGGTCACGTCCGCTGCCCCCCGATCGTCTGGCGCGTGCACTCTCCCGACCTTCTCCCGAACCGGCGCGGGGGGCCGCCGCTGCTGCGCCGGACGGGTGAGAGGGAGGCGATCGGGGAGGGGCGGGGGCGTGGCGCCCGGTGCCGGGCCGGTCGGTCAGCGCCGCAGGGCCGTCGCCTTCTCGGACTCCACGCGGCGGGCCAGCGCGTCCTCGTCCAGCTCGGCCAGGTTCCGGCACAGGATCACCGAACCGCCCGTGGCGAGCGGACCGAACAGGCCCGCCACCAGGCCGTCCCAGGTGTCGTACGGCAGCCCGGACAGGACCCGGGTCCCGGCCTCCGTGGTCTCGGCGCGGGCCCGTTCCACGACCTCGGCCGCCGAGAACTCCCGTCCGGCCACGATCAGCGCGGGCTCCTCCGGGTCGACGGGCGCGAACGGCGCGAACCGGTCGCCCTGCCCCGGCACCTCGACGGCGTAGTCGGCGAACCCCTCCGGCCGCTGCGGGAACCGGCCGCCCAGCGGCCGCAGCGCGAGCGCGATCCGCTCGCCCCGGCAGGCCCGCGCCGCGTCCAGCGTGTCGGGGCCGCTCACCACCACGTCGGCCGCCGCGGGGTTGCCGCCCACGTCCGCGACCGTGCCCACCGACGCGCACGCCAGCAGCCAGACCGCCGTCTGCCAGTGCGCGGGCAGCAGCAGCGCGACCCGGTCGCCCGGCTGGGCGGCCAGGTCGCCCTGGAGGAGGTTGGCTGTCTTGGCCACCCAATTGGCGAAGGTGGCCACGGACAATTCCACGCGCTCGCCCGTGGCGTCGTCGTAGAAGGTCACCAGGGGGCGTCCCGGGTCCGCGGCGAGCGCGGAACGCAGCAGGTCGGCAGGGGTGCGATCAGTGGCGTTCACCCGGGCAAGGGTACGCGCGGCGAGCCGTGCGCGGCCGGGGCGGGGCCACCGGTTCGGGGGAATCCCGGGGGAGTACGGCGGAGGGCGAGTCGACGGCCCGTCAGTTCCCGTATGGACATATATGTCTGACTATGTTCAAGATCAGGGGCATGCGTGGATTCCTTGCTTCCTCCATCGGCGTCACCTGCGCGGTGGCTCTCGCCCTTCCGCTGACCCCGCCCGCGACCGCGGCACCGGTGGCCCCAGCGACCGGCAGAGCGACCGGGACGGCCGGACCCGACCTGCCCGGCTCCACCCAGTCCCTCCCGCTGACCCCCCTCGCCACCGGACCGACCGCCGACCGCACCCTCGGCCCCGCCGCCGACCAGGGCGTGACCCGCCGCGAGGTGGCCCGCTTCTCGATGGTCGGCGTGGTCTGGGACGACCCCGACACCGCCCTGCACGGCGAGGTCCAGGTCCGCTCCCGGTCGACCGGCACCGGTACCTGGTCCGACTGGCGGGACGTGGAGACCCACAACGACGACGCGGCCGACCCCGACTCCGCCGAACGCGCCACCGGCCGGGTGCGCGGCGCGACGGCCCCGCTCTGGGTCGGCGACTCCGACGCCGTCGAGGCCAGGGTCAGCGCCGAACCGGCCGACCGCACCGAGGAGACCGCCCGCGCCGTCCGCCCGCGGGCCCCGCTGCCCGAGGGTCTGCGCCTGGAACTCGTCGACCCGGGCGACGCGCCGCCCGACCCCGCCTCCCGCGCCGCGGGCACCCCGGGGGCGGCCGAGTCGGCTGAGGCCACCGAGGCGGCCGTCGCCAACGCCGACCTCGCCCCGGCCGGCGCGACCGAGATCCCCGCCCTCGGCCGCACGGCGACCGAACGCGAACTGGTCACCCTGCGCGGCACCGAACTGACGGACGATCAGCGCGCCAAGCCCCACATCGGCGACCGCCCGCGGATCGTCACCCGGCGCGGCTGGGGCGCCGACGAGAAGCTGCGCGAACGGAAGTTCGTCTACACGACGACCGTGAAGGCCGCGTTCGTCCACCACACGGCCACCGGCAACGGGTACACCTGTGCGCAGTCCGCGTCCGTCATCCGCGGGATCTACCGCTACCACGTCAAGAGCCTGCGGTGGCGGGACATCGGCTACAACTTCCTCATCGACAAGTGCGGAGGCATCTACGAGGGCCGCGCCGGCGGAGTGGGCAAGGCCGTCCTGGGCGCCCACACCCTGGGCTTCAACTCCAACAGCACCGGGATCGCCGTCCTCGGCAGCTTCGGCTCGGCCAAGCCGCCGGCCGCCGCCGTGACCGCGCTCGCCCGCCTCACCGCGTGGAAGCTCGGCCTCTACGGTGCCAATCCGCGGGGCAAGACATATCTGAAGTCCGGCGGTGGCAATCTCTACCGAAAAGGTAAGAACGTACGACTGAACGTGATCTCCGGCCACCGTGACGGCTTCGCCACGGACTGCCCCGGGGGGCAGCTCTACAGCAGGCTCGGCACCACCCGCACGACGGCGGCCCGCTACCAGGGCCGCTGAACCGCGGAGCCTCTCCCGCCGTCTAAGCCGCCGCACAACGGTCTGCATACACTGGCCGGCCGAAAGACAGTTCGGCCGGTCCCGGCAGGAAGCAGAGACGACAGGTGACAGAAGCGATCCTCCTGGTCGGCGGCAAGGGCACCCGGTTGCGCCCGCTCACGGTGCACACGCCGAAGCCCATGGTCCGGGCGGCCGGGGTGCCGTTCCTCACCCACCAGCTGGCGAGAGCGAGAGCGGCGGGCGTCGAACACATCGTGCTGGCCACCTCCTATCTCGCGGAGGTCTTCGAACCCCACTTCGGCGACGGCTCGGCGCTCGGCCTGCACATCGAGTACGTCACCGAGGAGGAACCCCTCGGCACCGGCGGCGCCATCCGCAACGTCGCCTCGCGCCTGCACTCGGGCCCCGAGGACCCGGTCCTGATCTTCAACGGCGACATCCTCACCGGCCTCGACATCCGACGGCTCGTCGACACCCACGCGACGACCGGCGCGGACGTCTCCCTGCACCTCACGAGGGTGACCGACCCGCGCGCCTACGGGCTGGTCCCCACCGACCCGACCGGCCGCGTCCTGGCGTTCCTGGAGAAGCCCCAGACGCCGGAGGAGATCGTCACCGACCAGATCAACGCGGGCGCGTACGTCTTCCGCAGATCGGTGATCGACACCATCCCGGCCGGCCGGCCGGTCTCGGTGGAACGCGAGACCTTCCCCGACCTGCTGTCGGCCGGCGCCCACCTCCAGGGCATGGTCGACTCCACCTACTGGCTCGACCTCGGCACCCCGGCCGCCTTCGTGCGCGGCTCGGCCGACCTGGTCATGGGGCGCGCCCCGTCGCCCGCGGTCCCCGGCCGCTGCGGGGACCGCCTGGTCCTGCCGACCGCCACCGTCGCCCCCGACGCCAAACTCACCGGCGGCACGGTGGTCGGCGAGGGCGCGTTCGTCGCGGAGGGCGCCCGCGTCTTCGGCTCGACGATCCTGCCCGGCGCCGTCATCGAACCCGGCGCGGTGGTCACCGACTCCCTGATCGGTACCAGGGCCCGGGTGGGCCGGCGCTCCGTCCTCACCGGCACGGTCATCGGCGACGGCGCGATCGTCGGCGCCGACAACGAACTCCGGGACGGCGTACGGGTGTGGTGCGACGCGAGGATCCCGGCGGGAGCGGTCCGCTTCTCGTCGGACCAGTAGGGCGGTCGGCTTCGCGTCGGACCGGTGGGCGGTCGTTCTCGTCGGACCGGTAGAGCGGTCCTTCTCGCCGGACCGGTAGGGCGGTCGGCGGCCGGACCCGTCCGGGGTTCGAGGACGAGGCCGTCGGGCGGGAAGCGAGGACCCGGGGGCGCGTGCCCCCGGGGACAGGACGGGCGGGGCGGCGGGGGCGGGAACACCCTCCGGCGCCCCCGCGTCACAACCGTCCGATGTCGGTCCGGTACATCCGAGGCGCCCGCCGCGCAGGGCCGTTCCCGCTGAGCAGCACCAACCGGGCGGCCCGGTGCCGCTGCCCGGCGTACGGCTCCAGCAGCGACAGCATCACCTCGTCGTCCGCGTCCCGGTCCCCCGCGAGCACCCACCCGACGATCCCCGGCAGATGCAGGTCCCCCACGGTCACCGCGTCCGCGGCGCCATGGCTGCGCTGCACGGTCTCCGCCGACGTCCACGGGCCGATCCCCGACACCACCTCGAGGCGGGCACGGGCCGCCTCGGGCGTCATCCCCACCGACTCCTCAAGCCGCGCGGCCACCCGCACCGCCCGCAGCACGGTGGCGGCCCGCTTGTCGTCGACCCCGGCCCGATGCCACTCCCAGGACGGGATCAGCGCCCACGCGCGGGGCGAGGGCATCACCCAGAGCCGGCCACCGGCGGCGGGTCCCGGCGCGGGCTCCCCGAACTTCCGCACCAGCAGCCGCCAGGCCCGGTACGCCTCGTCGGCGGTGACCTTCTGTTCGAGCACCGACGGGATCAGCGACTCCAGCACGAGACCGGTCCTGGTCAGCCGCAACCCGGGCCGCAGATGCCGGGCGAGCGCGACGGCGCGGTGACGCGGCACGAAGGCGGCGGGGTCGTCGGCGCAGCCGACCAGATCGGGCAGCCGCTCCAGCAGCCAGTCGGCGCCCGGCCCCCACGCCTCGCCGCGCACGGCGGTCGCGCAGGCGGAGGCGGTGACGCGCAGGGTGCCGGGTCCCGCGGGCGTCAGACTGGCCCGCCACACCGATCCGTCGGGCAGCGCCCGGTAGGTGGGATCCCAGGGCCCGCGCCGCAGCGGCCCGAGCACGAGCCCCAGATCGACGGGCCCGCCGGGCACCACGACCCGCACCCGCGCGGCACCGGCGGCATCCTGCCGGGGCACACCGGACGGCACGCGCACGTCGGTACGCGTGGTCCGTGGAGCGAAACGTCCCGCCAACGAAAGTCCTGAGGTAGCCGAAAACCGGTAGCCGAAAACCGCCCCTACGAGCTTAAACGCCCCGCGATGTGCGGCGGCCAGCAGCCCTGAGCACGCTTCGATCCGGAGCGGCCTTCGATCCCGAGCACGCTTCGATCCGGAGCGGCCTTCGATCCTGAGCGGTCCTCGATCCGGAACCGCCCCGGACGTGGAACTCTCCCGGACGTGGAACTCTCCCGGACGTGGAACTCTCCCGGACGTGGAACTCTCCCGGACGTGGAACTCTCCCGGACATGGAACTCTCCCCGACCGGGAGCTTGCTCCGCTCCGGGAACCGGGTTTGCTCCGGGAACCCGGTTTGCTCCGGGAGCCGGGTCCGCCCCGAAAACCCGGCCCGCCCCGGACACCGCGTGCCACTCGGCGCCCGGCGCCCGGTCCTCACCGGACACCTCGCGCCGGGCCGTGCCGCCGTTCACCGCACCTCGATGAAACTCCCCGCGTCCCGTGCGGGCCTCGGCCGCGGTTCCTCCGCGGGGTGGCCCACGGCGACCGCGCCCATCGGGTCCCACTCCGCCGCCAGCCCCAGCACCTCCCTGACCACGTCCCGGCAGAACATCGTCGACGACACCCACGCCGACCCCAGCCGCTCCCCGGCCAGCGCGACGAGGAGGTTCTGCACCCCGGCGCCCGCGGCGACGACGAACATCTCCCGCTCGGCCGCGTCCCGCCGGGCGTCGCCGTAGCGGTGCGCGCCGTCCGTCACCAGACAGGGCACGACCAGGTAGGGCGCGGCCCGCAGCACGTCCCCGCGCCGCACCCGCTTGGCGATGGACTCCTCGGACCTGCCGTCCCGCCGCAGGTCGGCGATCCAGGCGTCGCGCATCGCGTCGAGCAGCCGGGTCCGTGACTCCTCGGACTCCAGCAGCACGAACCGCCACGGCGTGGTGTGGTGCGGCGCGGGCGCGGTGACGGCCGCGGCGACCGCCCGCCGTACCGCGCCGGGGTCGACGGGCGCGTCGGTGAACGCCCGCACGGTGCGGCGCTGGGTCACCGCCTGCCTGACCGCCTCCGAGGTGCCGAGCCGGAACATGTCGTCGCGGGCGCCGCGCACCATGGCCCGCGCGCCGTCGTCATCGGCGTCGGCTCCGGCGTCGGTCACGACGTGCGGCAGCCCGCGCACCACGGCGACCGGCCGCCCGGCCGCCTTGCCCTTGACGAGGTCGCCCGCCGCGGCCAGTTCGTCGGCGGTCGCCACCACCGTCGCGCTGAGCGGGTTGCCGTACGCGTCCGTGCCGCCGCGCAGGTCGTCGAGGACGCGCACCCCGGCGGCGCCGATGGCGACGTCGGTGAGCCCCGAGCGCCAGGGCCGCCCGAACGTGTCCGTCACCACCACACCGACCCGGACGCCGAGGGCGTCGCGCACTCTGTCGCGGATCGCGCGCGCGGAGGCGTCGGGGTCGACGGGCAGCAACAGGACGGTCCCGGCGGGGGTGTTGGACGCGTCGACGCCCGCGGCGGCCATGATCAGCCCCTGCCGGTTCTCGACGATCCGCAGGGTGCCGCGCCGGGCGACGACCCGTACGGTCTCCGCGTCGATCGCGGCCTCCCGGTCGGCCGCCTCGACGATCCGGCCCTCCGCCTTGGACACGATCTTCGAGGTGACCAGCACGACGTCCCCGTCGGCAAGACCCGGTTCGGCGGCGGCGATCAGCTTCGCGAGATCGTCCCCGGCGCGCACCTCGGGCATCCCTGAGGGCGCCCACACCCGGTACTCCGCGGGACCCGGGCCGCTCCCGCGGCCGCCGTTGTCCGTCACCGCGCCCGTGCCGCTCACGCCGCCCGCACCTCCTCCGCCAGCGCCAGGGCCGCGCGGGCCATCTCCGCCGTCGCGTCCAGGTCGGTCATCATCAGAGGGACGGCGCGGCAGCGGATGCCGGCCGTCTCGACCCGCTCCACCACGCCCGCGTCCACGGTGTCGACGAGCCAGCCGTCGAGCAGCCCCGAGCCGTAGTGCTCGGCGACCGCCGCGGCCGTCGACTCCACGCCGACCGCCGCGAGCACCTTGTCGGCCATCCCGCGCACGGGCGCGTCCCCGACGATGGGGGAGAGGCCGACCACCGGGACCCCCGCCTCGGCGATGGCCTCGCGCACCCCCGGCACGGCGAGGATCGTGCCGACCGAGACGACCGGGTTGGACGGCGGGAACAGCACGACGTCCGCCGCCGCGATGGCCTCGAGGACGCCGGGCGCGGGCTTGGACTGCTCGGCGCCGACCGGCACCACGGCCTCGGCGGGCACGGAGGCCCGCAGCCGCACCCAGTACTCCTGGAAGTGGACGGCCTTGCGCTCGCCGTCGATCTCGACGGCCACGTGCGTCTCCACGCGGTCGTCGGTCATCGGGATGAGCTTCACGCCCGGCTGCCAGCGGTCGCACAGCGCCTCGGTGACCGCGCTGAGCGGAAAGCCCGCGGCGATCATCTGGGTCCGCACGATGTGCGTGGCGAAGTCCCGGTCGCCGAGCCCGAACCAGCTCGGCCCGGCGCCGTACGCGGCCAGCTCCTCCTTGAGATGGAAGGTCTCCTCGGCCCGCCCCCAGCCCTGCTCCTCGTTGATGCCGCCGCCGAGGGTGTACATCACCGTGTCGAGGTCGGGACAGACCTTCAGACCGAAGAGGTGGATGTCGTCCCCGGTGTTGCCGATGACGGTGATGTCCGCCTCCGGCGCGGCCCGCTTCAGACCGCGCAGGAACCGGGCACCGCCGATGCCGCCTGCCAGAACCACAATGCGCATGGGAGAAGTCTCGCAGGCGGGTACGACAACGCGTCAGGCAGTCACCGCACCCGCCCCGGGGCGCGGCTCGGTCCTGGCCTCGCAGTGCGGCGCGGTGTGCATCGGCATCTCGGTGAGACCGGGGTGGTAGATGTGCAGGCTGACGGCGGGCTCCAGCGTGGCGTTGACCACCTCGTGCACATATCCGGGCGCGAAGACCCGCTGGGCGCCCGCCCCCAGCACGCGCGTGGTGCGCCCGGCGCGCTCGGTGAGGGTGCCCTCCAGGACGGTCAGCACCCCGGAGGAGCGGCCGTGGTCGTGGTGGCCGCTGCCCTGGCCCGGCACCCAGGACAGCAGCCACACCTCGTAGCCGGGCCCGGTGCGCAGCCGGTGGTACCAGCGGGCGCTCGCGTCGTAGCGCACCAGGTGCGCCCACCGGGAGCGGTCGGCGGCCAGCGAGCGGGCCAGTCCGACGAACTCGGCGACGGTCACCGGGTGCTCGCGCGGGGGCTTGAGGAGGTGGGGCACTTCGAGGATGTCGCCGGCGATCTGGAGGTCGTTGTCGCTGTTCATGGGGGTGGGGAGGGTCCTCGGCGGGAGAAGTGGGGCTGGCTGGGTGTCACATACCGTCCGCCCGGGTCGCGGGCGGGAGAGGCGGGCCCTGGGTGGGGCGGGAGAGCAGCAGCCGAGTCGGGATGGACTCAGGGGCAGCCGGAGCGCGGGTGGCTCAACAGCTGGAACGGCAACAACAGCTACAGCGAGCGCGGGCAGCACCGTGGGACCCGGCGGGGCGGGTCGAGGTGAGTGCCAAGTTCGCGAGCATGCCCACTAGGACAGCGGTTCACACCTTCACTGTCAACTCGACGTCCGAAATGCGGGACATGGTTCACCTCTTCCGGTTCTTCTGAAAGATGAAAGGTTTGTTCACCGGGTTGCCGGGACACATGGCGCAGGACCGGGCGCGCACACCTCATCCGAGGGGCGCGCGGGAACGCGATCGAACCCCTGCACGTCCTCCTCCGTACCGAGCCCGGTGGGCCGGGCGCGGAAACGGAGGTTCCGGGGGGCCTCGTCTGCGTGTCAAGGTTTATGCCGATTTGAACACTTACCGCACGGCCTTGGTTCCGCAGAGTGAATAAGGGGCCCAATAGCAGATCTCGGCTTGACTCGCCCGGAGCAGCACACTTGTAATTTCACTCGTGTCGTTCAGCCGGAACGGTAACGGCCACATCACGGGGACGCGAAAGACGGACGAGGGGCGCACATGACCGAGCTGGTGCAGCAACTGCTGGTCGACGACGCGGACGAGGAACTCGGCTGGCAGGAGCGCGCACTGTGCGCCCAGACCGACCCCGAGTCCTTCTTCCCCGAGAAGGGCGGCTCCACCCGCGAGGCCAAGAAGGTCTGCCTCGCCTGCGAGGTCCGCTCCGAATGCCTTGAGTACGCCCTCGCCAACGACGAGCGCTTCGGCATCTGGGGCGGCCTCTCCGAGCGCGAGCGGCGCCGCCTCAAGAAGGCCGCCGTCTAGGGCTCCACAGCGGCACCGCAGACGGCGGCGAGCGCCTGACAGGGCGTCATCCGAGCAGCAGGGCACCGCGGCAACGGCCCGTCACCAGTGGGTTATCCACAGGCGGCGGGCCGCCGTCATGCCCAGCCGATAGTGTGGTCGCTCGTCCGAGACACCGCGCCGCTCCCAGCGGCCGCGAGAGTCCACCGCAGTCCATCGAACCGGGGCCCGTACCTCGATGTCCGTGCACAGCCATACGGCAGCCCAACACGACGCTGCCACTCCTGAGTTCCCGCGTCACGTGGTGACGGCGGTGCTCGTCGCCCATGACGGTGCCCGCTGGCTGCCCGAGGCGCTGTCCGGGCTCCTCGGCCAGGAGCGCCCCGTCCAGTTCGCGGTGGCCGCCGACACCGGCAGCGCCGACGCCTCCGCCCAACTGGTCACCGAGGCGCTCGGCGCCGACCACGTGCTGCACCTCGCCCGGCGCACCGGCTTCGGCCAGGCCGTCGAGGAGGCAGGCCGCACGGCACCCGTCCTCACACCGGACGAACTGCCGTACCTGAAGCGGCCGAGCGGCTGGGACCCCGTCACCCGCACCTGGCGCGACGACGCCTACGACCTGCCCGAACTGCCGTACGGCGAACCCGTCCAGTGGCTGTGGCTGCTGCACGACGACTGCGCCCCCGAACCGGACGCGCTCGCCCAGCTGCTGCGCGTGGTCGACAACGAGATGGAACTCGGCCGCGACGACGTGGCCGTCGTCGGCCCCAAGCTCCGCGGCTGGTACGACCGCAGACAGCTGCTGGAGGTCGGCGTCTCCATCGCCAACTCCGGCCGCCGCTGGACCGGTCTCGACCGCCGCGAACAGGACCAGGGCCAGCACGACCACGTCCGCGCCGTGCTGTCCGTCTCCACCGCCGGCATGCTGATCCGCCGCGACGTCTTCGAGCAGCTCGGCGGATTCGACCGCCGCCTGCCGCTCATGCGCGACGACGTCGACCTGTGCTGGCGCGCCCACCTGGCGGGCCACCGCGTCCTGGTCGCCCCCGAGGCCGTCGTCCGGCACGCCGAGGCCGCCTCCCGCGAGCGCCGCGCCGTCGACTGCGTGGGCCGCACCGCCGCCTCCCCGCACAAGGTCGACAAGGCCGGCGCCGCCTACACCCTCCTCGTCAACGTCCGCGGCGCCGCGCTGCCCTGGGTGCTGCTGCGCCTGGTCCTCGGCACCGTCCTGCGGACCCTCGCCTACCTCGTCGGCAAGGTGCCGGGACAGGCCCTCGACGAGATCCGCGGCCTGCTGGGC
Source organism: Streptomyces griseoviridis (assembly GCF_005222485.1). Lineage (NCBI taxonomy): Bacteria > Bacillati > Actinomycetota > Actinomycetes > Kitasatosporales > Streptomycetaceae > Streptomyces > Streptomyces griseoviridis. Next base: position 3,735,356 of record NZ_CP029078.1, on the reverse strand, counting down.
ACCCTGCTGCGCCCCGAGCGGATCATCGCCGGACGGCGCGGCCGGGGCAGCCCGCAGATCGACAAGGAGGAGCTGCGGGCGCTGTTCCCGCCGCCCGGAGCGACCATCAGGGCCACCGTCGAACAGGCCGCGGGCAGCTTCGTCGACAACTCCGACCCCGAGGTCACCTCGGGCGCGGGCCGGCACGGCGGCGGCATCGAGTCGGGACCCGGCGGCGACGACGCCGACTTCCTGGAGATCGAGCAGTTCGCCCGCCTCAAGCGCATCGCCCGCAAGCCGGGGCCGATGCTCTTCCTGATGCTGCTGCTGGTCTCGCTCGCCGCCTGCCGCTCCCTGCTCGGCACCGGCGCGCTCTCCGGCGGAGCCCTGCTGCCCGCCCCGGCCGACGCCTCCGAGCTGTGGTCCCACTACCTCGACGCCTGGCACCCGGTCGGCACCGGAGGCATCCCCTCCGCACCGCCGTACCTCGCCGTCGTCGCGGCGCTCGCCACCCTGCTGTTCGGCTCGACCGGCCTCGCGCTCACCGTCCTGATGGTCTGCTCGGTACCGCTCGCGGGACTCACGGCGTACTTCGCCTCCCGCCCGCTCGTCGAGTCACGGCTGCTGCGCGCCTGGGCGGCCGTCGTCTACGCCTTTTTGCCCGCCGCCACCGGCGCGCTCGCGGGCGGCAGGCTCGGCACCGCCGTGCTGGCCGTGCTGCTGCCGCTGATGGCCCGCGCGGGCGTCGCCGCCAGCGGTCTCGCCCACAGCTCGGGAGCGCGCGGCAGCTGGCGCGCGACCTGGGCGTACGCCCTGCTCCTGACGGTCACCACGGCGTTCACCCCGATCGTGTGGCCGGTCGCGCTGCTGCTCGGCGTCGCCGTCCTGGCCGTGCGCCGCACCGAGATCACCGCCTACGGCCCGCGCTTCCTCGCCCAGCTCGGCACGCCCCTGCTGGTCCTCGCGCCGTGGTCGCTCTCGCTGCTCCCGTTCGGCTTCTTCAAGGAGGCGGGCCTGGAGTACGGCTCCTCGGCCGCCTCCGCGCTCGACCTGCTCGGCGCCAGCCCCGGCGGCCCCGGCACGGTCAGCGGGCTGATGCTCATCGGCATCGTGCTGGCCGCGCTCGCCGCCCTGCTGCGCTCCGAACGGCAGTTCGGGATCTGGGCGTCCTGGCTGGTCGCCCTGGTCGGCCTGGTCTTCGCGGTGCTGTCCAACGGCTCCACCTGGGCAGGACCCGCCACCCTCGTCTACGGCCTCGCCCTGCTGGCCGCCGCCGTCCTCGGCGCCGACGGCGCCCGCTCCCGGGTCGCCGAGCAGAGCTTCGGCTGGCGCCAGCCGGTGGCCGCGCTGATCGCCTTCGCGGCCGCCGCGGGCCCGCTGCTCATCGCCGCGGGCTGGATGATCCGCGGCGCCGACGGCCCCCTCGAACGCCGTGACCCCGTCCAGGTGCCCGCGTTCGTCGCCGAGGACAGCGGCACCAGGGACCAGGCCCGCACCCTGGTCCTCGACAGCGACTCCACCGCGCGCGTGGCCTACACCCTGGTCCGCGGCTCGGGCGCCCGCCTCGGCGACGCCGACCTCGCCGCGGCCGCCGGCGGCAACGCCGTCCTGGACAAGGTCGTCGCCAACCTGGCGGCGGGATCGGGCGCCGACCAGTCCGACCAGCTCGGCAAGTTCGCGGTCCGCTACGTCCTCGTCCACAAGGGCACCCCGCGTCAGGTCACCCGCGTCCTGGACGCCACCCCCGGACTGAGCCGGCTCAGCCAGCAGGGCGGCAGCGCCCTGTGGCGGGTCAACCAGGAGGTGGCCCGCGCCACCATCACCCCGGCCTCCGGCACCGGCGCCGCGCAGCCCGTCGCCGCGGGACCCGTCGAGATCCACACGGAGATCCCGGCCGGCGCCGACGGCCGCGTCCTGCGCCTCGCCGACACCGCGGCCGAGGGCTGGACGGCCACCCTGGACGGCAAGCCGCTCACCCGCACCACCGTCGACGGCTGGGCCCAGGGCTTCCGGCTGCCCGCCGCGGGCGGCCGGCTCGACGTCACCTACGACGCCCCGATCACCCACACCGCCTGGATGTGGGGGCAGGGCCTGCTCGCCCTCGTCCTGGTCGTGCTGGCCCTGCCGGGGCGCCGTCGCGTCGTCGACGACGACCTTCCGGACGAGCCGGAGATCCCGACCCAGGCCGAGGCCGGCGAGGGCCGCCGCGCCCGCCGTCTGCGCGCCCAGGCCGAGGAGACCGAACACCCGGAACAGGCGGGACACCCAGAACACGCCGAACACGCAGAACACGCAGAACACGCTCCGCAGGAGGAGACGGCGGCGGCGATCCCGCAGCAGCAGTCCTACGGCGAGTGGGACCAGAACCCGTACGCGGGCGCCGAGTACGGCGGCTACGGCGACCAGCGGCAGTACCCGGCGGGCGGCTACGACCAGACGTACCAGGCCGACCCCTACCAGGGCGGCCAGTACGACCCGTACGCCTACGACGGCTCCCAGGGGAGCTACGAGCAGCAGCCCTACGACCCCTCGTACCAGCAGCAGGGCTACGACCCCCGGTACGACCAGGCGGGGCAGCCGCACCCGAACAACCCCGATCGCCCCGACGGGAGTCAGCAGTGAACCGCAGCACCCTCTCCCTGCTCGCCGGCACGGCCGCGCTCGCCGCGATCACCGGCTTCGCCTCGATGTCCGAACCGGCCGCCGCCACGAAGGAACCCGAACGGGCCGCGGCCGTGCTGCCGGTGGAGCGCACCAGCCTGCTCTGCCCGGCGCCGAGCACCTCGGACCTCGCCGACACCTCGTTCACGTCGTTCACGCCCGTCACCAAGGGCACGGAGAGCGCGGGCAAGGCCGAACTGACGGCCGCCACCGAGGAGTCGGCGGACGGCAAGGGCGGCAAGACCGGCAAGAAGAAGGCGGGCAAGCCCGTCGTCACGCCCAAGGCCCCCGGCACGCCCGCCACCGGGGACACCTCGGGCAGCGACGCGCCCGCGCTGATCGGCTCCGCCGAGGGCAAGTTCGCCCCGGGGTGGACGGTGCAGCAGACCACGGAGGTCGCCGCCGGCACCGGACGCGGCCTCCAGGGCGTCAACTGCACGCCCCCCGACACCTCGTTCTGGTTCCCGGGCGCCAGCACCGACGCCGACCGCACCGACTACGTCCACCTCACCAACCCGGACGACTCCGCCGCCGTCGTCGACATCGAGCTGTACGGCAAGGACGGCGCGATCGCCTCGCAGGTGGGGGAGAACCTCACCGTCCCGCCGCACTCCAGCGAGCCGATCCTGCTCTCCACGCTCACCCCTGAGAAGCAGACCAACCTCACGGTCCACGTGAACGTCCGCAGCGGGCGGGTGGGCGCCGCCGTCCAGGCGCTCGACGACAAGATCGGCGGCGACTGGCTGGCCGCCGCCACCGACCCGGCGGGCAGCCTGGTGCTGCCCGGCATCCCCAAGGACGCCACCGCGGTCCGGCTGATCGCCTTCGCGCCGGGCGACGCGGACGCCGACCTCACCGTGAAGCTCGCCTCCCCGACCGGCCTGATCACCCCCGCGGGCAACGGCGAACTCCACGTCAAGGCGGGCATGACGGCCGCCGCCGACCTCGGGGACATCACCCGGGGCGAGGCCGGCTCCCTGGTGCTGACGCAGACCGGCCGGTCCGTGCCGGTGGTCGCGGCGCTGCGGGTCGTGCGCGGCAAGGGCGCGGCCCAGGAGACGGCGTTCATCCCGGCGGCCGGCGCGGTCGGCGCCCGCGCGACGTCCGCCGACAACAACGCCAAGGGCTCCACCCTGTCGATCACCGCCCCGCGCGCGGGTGCCCAGGTGAAGGTGACGGCGTCGGCGGGCAGCGAGGGCGGCACCGCGGCGTCCAAGACGTTCACGATCAAGGGCGGTACCACCCAGGACGTGGCCGCGCCCACCCCGAGCGGCGGGAAGGGCGGCTACGCGCTGACCGTCGAACCGCTCTCCGGCGGCCCGGTCTACGCCTCCCGCACCCTCGCGGCCACGGAGGGCGGCGTCCCGGGCTTCACGGTCCAGACGCTCTCCGACGACCGGGGCACGGTGTCGGTGCCGCGGGCGCGGCAGGACCTGTCGGTGCTCCAGAAGTGACCTGCGGGGGACGGGCCGCGGGGAAGGGTGACCGGGAAGGTCACTCCTCCCCGTAGCGCGGGTCGACCGTCTCCGGGGTCAGGCCCAGCAGTTCGGCGACCTGCTCGACGACAACCTCGTGCACCAGCGCGGCCCGCTCGTCGCGGCCCTTCACGCGGATCTCCACCGGCCGCCGGTAGACGACCACGCGCGCGGGCTGCCCGTCGCGGGCCGCGATCGTGCCGCCCAGCGGCACGGCCTCGTCGTTCCAGGTGGTGCCGGGGCCGTCGAGGCGCGGCACCTCGAGGACCAGGAAGTCGATCTCGGCGAGCTGCGGCCACCGCCGCTCCAGCCGCTCCACGGAGTCCCGCACCAGGTCCGCGAACGCGTCGGCGCGGCTCGCCGCGAGCGGCACCTGGGGCGGCGCGATCGGTCCGCGCATCCCCCGGCCGTGGCGGTCACGACGGCGGGGTCCTGGACCTGTGGCTCGGGGCGGTACGGGGCTGTCCATCACCGCTGAAGCGTAGTCCTCGGCGGGGCCGCACGCCCGCCCCCACGCTGCATCGGGGCCGCGCCGGGGCCGCGCCGGGGCACGCCCGGACCGCCTGGCGCGAGGCGATCATTCCAGCCAAGGTTGGGCTCGTTCTGGTATGCCGCAGGACCGTTGCGTGCGAGACAATTGGTGCGTTTGTACCGAGTGTTGATCGGGTGCGGGTTGCATGACACCCTGTCAGTGCGCGTCCGCGCAGGTCAGGTGGGTGTGCCGAAAGGGACGTGTGGGGCGTTTCACAACACGACACGGTGGAGTGACCTGGTGGAGAGTCGTCGCGGCCCGTTCAAGAGTGCGGTACCGTCCAACGTCGTGAGCCCTGTACGTCGCTGTTCTCGCACCGCTTGCGGCCGTCCCGCCGTAGCGACGCTGACGTACGTCTACGCCGACTCGACCGCGGTCCTCGGCCCGCTCGCCACCTACGCGGAACCCCACTGCTACGACCTGTGCGCCGAGCACTCCGAGCGTCTCACCGCGCCCCGCGGCTGGGAGGTCGTCCGGCTCCTCGACAGCTCGGCCCCGGCCCGCCCGAGCGGTGACGACCTGGAGGCGCTGGCCAACGCGGTCCGCGAGGCGGCCCGCCCGCAGGAGCGCAGGGCGCAGGCCGGGGGCGCCCGCGGGGCGGACCCGATGGAGGTCGCGCGCCGGGGCCATCTGCGCGTGCTGCGCTCCCCGGACAACTGACGACCGCCTTCACCGGCAGCCGCTGAACGGTTTCCTCGCGCTCCTCCCGTCGCCCTCTTCCCTTCCTCGCGCCCCCGCCGGCGCAGACACCCTCGCGGATCCTGTCCCGGCCCGGTCGTCCGTGCGCGCCCATTGACTCGTTCTTGTCGCGGACACGACCATTTCCTGAGCGGAATCAAGAAATCACCTTTCCGCATCATGGAACCGGACCGGGGAGGCGCCCGTGTACGTCCAGCAGTTGCGACCCGTCGCCGACTCGCTCGGCCTCTCCGCCCTCGTCGCCGCGCTGCCCCTGGTGATCGTCCTGGTCCTGCTCGGCGGCGTCCGGATGAAAGCCCATCTCGCGGGCCTCAGCGGCCTCCTGACGGCCGTTCTGGTCGCCTGCCTCGCCTACCGCATGCCCCTGGACCAGACCCTCTCCAGCGCCGCCCAGGGCGCCGCCTTCGGCCTCTTCCCCATCCTCTGGATCGTCGTCAACGCCCTGTGGGTGTACCGGATGACCGTCCGCACCCGCCACTTCGACGTCCTGCGCCGCTCCTTCGGACGCCTCTCCGACGACCCGCGCGTCCAGGCGCTCGTCGTCGCCTTCTGCTTCGGCGCCCTCCTGGAGGCCCTCGCCGGATTCGGCGCCCCCGTCGCGATCTGCTCGGTCATGCTCGTCGCCCTCGGCTTCGACCCGGTGCGCGCGGCCGTGGTCTGTCTGGTCGCCAACACCGCGCCGGTCGCCTTCGGCGCCATGGGCACCCCGGTCGTCACCCTCGCCCAGGTGACCGGGCTGCCACTGGACACCGTCGCCTCCGTGGTGGGCCGTCAGACCCCGCTGCTCGCCCTGGTGGTGCCGCTCGTGCTGGTCGGCCTGGTGGACGGCAGGCGCGGACTGCGCGAGACCTGGGTGCCCGCCCTGGTGTGCGGAGTCGCCTTCGCCGCCGCCCAGTTCGCCGCCTCCAACTACGTCTCCGCGCAACTCGCCGACATCGCCGCCTCCTTGATCGGCGCGGGCGCCCTGGTCGCCGTACCGCACGCGCGCGTGCCCGCCGCGGAGACGGTCCGCGCCTCCGTGCTCACCGGCGCGCGCGGCGAGGACTTCGACCAGCGGGACCCGCGCCCCGAGGTGCTGCGCGCCTACACCCCGTACGCGCTGATCGTGGTGGTCTTCTCGGTCGCCCAGATCCCCGCCGTCAAGGACTGGCTGGCGCGGGCGACCCGGACCTTCGACTGGCCCTTCCTCGACGTCGTGGACGCGCACGGCGCGCGGGTCGGCGGCAACGTCTTCAGCTGGCCGGTCGTCTCCACCGGCGGCACGCTCGTACTGATCGCCGGGGTGGCCGCCGCCGTCGTGCTCGGCGTGCACGCGCGCGTGGCGGCCGCGGAATGGCTCGCCACCGTGCGCGAGTTGAGGTTCGCGATCCTCACCGTGACCTCCGTGCTCGCCCTCGCGTACGTCATGAACCTCTCGGGACAGGCCGCGACGATCGGCTACTGCGTGGCGGCGGCGGGCGCCGGACTCGCCTTCCTGTCACCGGTGCTCGGCTGGTTCGGCGTGGCCGTCTCCGGCTCCGACACGTCCGCCAACGCGCTGTTCGGCGCCCTCCAGGTGACCGCCGCCCGCGAGTCGGGCCTGTCGCCCGAACTCCTCGCCGCCGCCAACAGTTCGGGCGGTGTCCTCGGCAAGATGATCTCCCCGCAGAACCTGACCATCGCCTGCGCGGCCGTGGGTCTCGCCGGACGCGAGGGGGACGTGCTGCGCAAGGTGCTGCCGTGGAGCGTGGGACTGCTGCTGGTGATGTGCCTGATCGTGGTCGGCCAGAGCACCCCGGTCCTCGGCTGGACGCTGCCCTGAGCCGCCGCGCGCCCGCCCCGCCCGCCCCCAGGGCGTCCGCACAGCGCACGGCCATCCGCTCCGGGTAGTTTGAGGCGACCCACAGGACTTCGGAAGGGCTGGCCGTGGCTGCTGATCTCACGCGGATCGTGAAGGCGTACGACGTGCGCGGAGTCGTCCCCGACCAGTGGGACGAGTCCCTCGCCGAGCTGTTCGGGGCCGCCTTCGTCCAGGTGACCGGCGCCGACGCGATCGTGACCGGGCACGACATGCGGCCCTCGTCGCCCGGCCTGTCGCGGGCCTTCGCGCGCGGGGCCGCCGCGCGCGGGGCGGACGTGACCGAGATCGGCCTCTGCTCCACCGACCAGCTCTACTACGCCTCCGGCGCGCTCGACCTGCCCGGCGCGATGTTCACCGCCTCGCACAACCCGGCCCAGTACAACGGCATCAAGATGTGCCGGGCGGGCGCGGCACCCGTCGGCCAGGACACTGGCCTCACCGAGATCCGCGAACTCGCCGAGCGCTGGAGCGACACGGGCGCCCCCGAACCCGTCGCGACCCCGGGAACCATCGGTTCGCGGGACACGTTGGAGGAGTACGCGGCCCACCTCCGCTCGCTCGTGGACCTGACCTCGGTACGCCCCCTGAAGGTCGTGGTCGACGCGGGCAACGGCATGGGCGGTCACACGGTCCCCACGGTCTTCGCCGGCCTCCCGCTGACCGTGGTCCCGATGTACTTCGAGCTGGACGGCACCTTCCCCCACCACGAGGCCAACCCCCTCGACCCGGCCAACATCGTCGACCTCCAGCGGCGCGTCCGCGAGGAGGGCGCCGACCTCGGGATCGCCTTCGACGGCGACGCCGACCGCTGCTTCGTCGTCGACGAACACGGCGACCCGGTCTCCCCGTCGGCGGTCACCGCCCTGGTGGCCGCGCGCGAACTCGCCCGCAACGGCGGACACGGCGTGATCATCCACAACCTGATCACGTCCTGGTCGGTCCCCGAGGTGGTCGAGGAGCACGGCGGCACCCCGGTGCGCACCCGCGTCGGGCACTCCTTCATCAAGGCCGAGATGGCGCGCGCGGGCGCGATCTTCGGTGGCGAGCACTCCGCGCACTACTACTTCAAGGACTTCTGGAACGCCGACACGGGCATGCTCGCCGCCCTGCACGTCCTCGCGGCCCTCGGCGGCCAGGACGGCCCGCTCTCGGCCCTCGTCGCCGAGTACGACCGCTACGTCGGCTCCGGCGAGATCAACTCCACCGTCGACGACCAGACCGGCCGCCTCGCCGCGATCAAGGCCGCCTACCAGGGCGCCGACGGCATCACCCTCGACGAACTCGACGGCCTCACCGTCTCCGCCGCCGACTGGTGGTTCAACGTCCGCCCCTCCAACACCGAACCGCTGCTGCGGCTGAACGCCGAGGCGCGGGACGAGGCGACGATGGCCAAGGTGCGCGACGAGGCACTGGCCCTCATCCGCGGCTGACCGGCCAGAGCCGACCGGTCCCGGCCGGAGCCGGCCCGGTCAGAGCCGGCCGGACCCGGACCGACGCCGACAGGGGCCCGGGGCCCGGCCCGCGGTGCTCTCCGCGGGCCCGGCCCGCCACCGCCTGGACGCCCGCCGGGCGGGCCCGTCCCACGACCCCGCCCGCACCCCGCCACGGCGGTACCCTGACCAGGCACATCCGCCCCAGCTCCGAAGGGAAAACCCATGCCGCTCGAAGCCGGCCTCCTGGAGATCCTCGCCTGCCCGGCGTGCCACGCCCCCCTCAGGGAGGACGACACCGAGCTGATCTGCACCGGCCAGGACTGCGGCCTCGCGTACCCCGTCCGCGACGGCATCCCGGTCCTCCTGGTCGACGAGGCCCGCCGCCCGGCGTAACCAGGCCCGCCGCCCGCACGACCCGCCCGCCCGCACGGCGCCCGGAGGCTGCCGCACATGCTCGACGAATCGCTGCTCGACACCCCCGAGGCGCTCTCTGCGGCCGACCGCCGCGGCCTGCTGCGCGGCGCGGCCGAGGCCGGCGCCCGGGTCCGCACCGCCGCCCGCAACGCCGTCGAGGCCGGTGTCCCCGACCTCACGCCCGAAGGCCGCCCCCGCGCCGTCCTGATCGCGGGCCCCGGCGCCGCCGCCACCAACGTCGCCGACCTGCTCGGCACCCTCGCGGGCGCGGGCAGCCCCGTCATCCGCCTCGCCCCCACCGGCGTCGCCCCGGCCGCGGGCGCCCTGCGCTGGGAGCTGCCGGGCTGGGCGGGCTCCGTCGACCTGCTCCTCATCGCCACCCCCGACGGCTCCGAACCCGGCCTGTCCCTGCTCGCCGACGCCGCCTACCGGCGCGGCTGCACGGTCGTCGCCGTCGCCCCGGGCCGCACCCCGCTCAGCGAGTCGGTCGCCGGCGCCCACGGCCTCTTCGTGCCGATGGCGACCGCCCCCTACGAGCAGGAGGACGACGAGAACGGCGTCGAGGTCACCGCCTCGGCCCCCGGCGTCCTGTGGGCGCTGCTCACCCCGCTGCTCGCGCTCCTCGACCGCACCGGCGTGCTCAGCGCCCCGCCGGAGGCCCTGGCGAAGGTCGCCGACCGCCTCGACCAGGTCGCCGAACGGTGCGGCCCGGCCGTCGCGACGTACAGCAACCCCGCCAAGACGCTCGCCTCCGAACTCGCCGAGTCGCTGCCCGTCGTCTGGACCGAAGGCGTCTCCGCCGGACCCGCCGGGCGCCGCTTCGCCGCCTCCCTCGCCGAACTCTCCGGCACCCCCGCGGTCGTCGCCGAACTGCCCGAGGCCCTCGTCGCCCACAGCACGCTGCTGGCCGGCCGGCTCGCCGCGGGCGCCGACCCGGACGACTTCTTCCGCGACCGCGTCGACCAGGCGCCCGCGCTGCACGCGCGCGTGGTGCTGCTGCGCGACCGCCCCACCGGCGGCCTCACCGCCGCCCCCGCCGCCCGTGACCTGGCCCTCAGCCACGACACGCCGATCAGCGAGCTGGAGCCGGAGGCCGGCGGCGAACTGGAGACCCTCGCCGAACTGATCGCCATCACGGATTTCGCCGCCGTTTACCTGGCGCTCGTCTCCGGGGCCTGACCTTGACGCCGACGCCCTGACCGCCGCGGCGACGGCGACCCGCGTCACCCCAGTGCCCGACCGAGAACGGCAGAGAGAACCGCATGGACCGCCTCGACAACACCGTCCGCCCCTACGCCTGGGGTTCAACCACCGCCCTCCCCGGGCTGCTCGGCACCGCACCGAGCGGCGAACCGCAGGCGGAGATGTGGATGGGCGCCCACCCCGGCGCGCCCTCGCGCACCGGACGCGGCACCCTCGTCGAGGTGATCGACGCCGACCCGCGCCGGGAGCTCGGCCCGGCCGCCACGGCGAAGTTCGGCCCCCGGCTGCCCTTCCTGCTCAAGCTCCTCGCCGCGGGCGCCCCGCTCTCCCTCCAGGTCCACCCCGACCTGGAGCAGGCGAAGGAGGGCTACGCCGACGAGGAGCGGCGCGGCATCCCGGTCGACGCCCCGTACCGCAACTACAAGGACGCCAACCACAAGCCCGAACTGATCTGCGCGCTCACCGAGTTCGACGGCCTCTGCGGCTTCCGCGACCCGGCCGGGACCGCCGACCTGCTGGCCGGACTCGGCGTCGACTCCCTGAAGCCGTACGTCGACCTGCTGCGCGCCCGTCCCGAGGACGCGGCCCTGCGCGAGGTCCTCACCGCCGTCCTCACCGCCGACCCGGAGGACATGCGCCGCACGGTCACCGAGACGGCGGCCGCCTGCGCACACCTGGGCGGCGCCTACGCCCCCTACGCGGACATCGCCCACCACTACCCGGGCGACCCCGGCGTCATCGCCGCGATGCTCCTCAACCACGTCAGGCTCCAGCCCGGCGAGGCCCTCTTCCTGGGCGCGGGCATCCCGCACGCCTATCTGAACGGCCTCGGCGTCGAGATCATGGCCAACTCCGACAACGTGCTGCGCTGCGGTCTCACCCCCAAGCACGTCGACGTCCCCGAACTCCTGCGCGTCGTCCGCTTCGAGGCCGGTGACGCGGGCGTCCTGCGCCCCGAGGCGGCCCCGGACGGCGAAGAGGTCTACGCGACGCCCATCGACGAGTTCAGGCTCTCCCGGTACGTCCTGCCCGAGGGCGCCGCGGCCCGCGACCTCACCCGCGACACCCCGCAGATCCTGCTCTGCACCGCGGGCACGGTCCGCGCGGGCGAGCACGAGCTGACGCCCGGACACTCCGTGTTCGTCCCGGCGGGGGAGAAGGCCGAGGTGTCCGGCGCGGGAACGGTCTTCCGGGCCACCGTGGTCGTCTGATCGGTTTGTCTTATCGGGCTTGTGGACACCTGACACACCACTGCCCGACCGGACTGCAACAATGACCCACCGGCAAAGGCCGGGCAAAACCCCAGGGCGGGCAGCGGACCCGGCCGGTGGGCGTACGAGGGTGAAGGGACAACGCGAACACATGAGCGCGTCAGGCGGCACCAAGGCGATCGTGGCGGCACTCGGCGCCAACCTCGCGATCGCGGTATCGAAGTTCGTGGCGTTCGCCTTCAGCGGTTCGTCGTCGATGCTCGCCGAGGGCGTCCACTCCGTGGCCGACTCGGGCAACCAGTTCCTGCTCCTGGTCGGCGGCAAGAAGGCCCAGCGCGAGGCGACCCCGCAACACCCCTTCGGCTACGGCCGCGAGCGCTACATCTACGCCTTCCTCGTCTCCATCGTCCTCTTCTCCGTCGGCGGCATGTTCGCCATCTACGAGGGCTACGAGAAGATCAAGCACCCGCACGAGATCGAGCACTGGTACTGGCCGGTGGGCGTCCTCGTCTTCGCGATAATCGCCGAGGGCTTCTCCTTCCGCACCGCCATCAAGGAGTCCAACCAGCTCCGGGGCACGCTCTCCTGGTCCCAGTTCATCCGCCGCGCCAAGGCACCCGAGCTCCCCGTCGTCCTCCTGGAGGACTTCGGCGCCCTCATCGGCCTGGTCCTCGCCCTCGGCGGCGTCGGCCTCGCCCTGCTCACCGGCGACGGCATCTGGGACGGCATCGGCACCCTCCTCATCGGCATCCTCCTCGTCCTGATCGCCCTCGTCCTCGCCGCCGAGACCAAGTCCCTGCTCCTGGGCGAGGCCGCGGGCACCGAAGAGGTCAGGAAGATCGAGGCCGCCGTCGTCGACGGCGACACGGTCACCGGCATCATCCACATGCGCACCCTCCACCTCGGCCCCGAGGAACTGCTGGTCGCCGCGAAGATCGCCGTCCAGCACGACGACACCGCCGCCGAGGTCGCCGCCGCCATCAACGCCGCCGAGGCCCGCATCCGCGCCTCCGTCCCGATCGCCCGCGTCATCTACCTGGAACCGGACATCTACAGCGAGGCCGAGGCCGCCAAGGGCGCCGACCGCGAGGCCACCCCCGGCGGCCCCGACGCCCACCCCGCCGGCCACTGATCCCCCCTCCTCCGTCCGCCTCCTCGTCCGCCACGGCCGTCCTGATCGGTCCTGATCACGCCGGCCGATCCGGAGGCGGACTGGGGACGGCCGCCCGCCCGGTGTAGCTTGGGACAGAGCCAGACGTCGCTGCTGATGGCGGTCGGGCGGTCCCACCGCGGACCGGCCGAGGGAGAGAGGGCCTCCGACGGACTGCGCTGCGCGCACGCGGGCATGCCTGTGCCCTCCTTCGGGCACCCCTGTGTCCGCTCGCGCAGACCAGCCGTACCCACCTCGCCCCAACCCCGAGGAGCAGCTCCCCATGACGACTGTCGACAGCCGACAGGACTTCAAGGTCGCCGACCTCTCCCTGGCCGCCTTCGGCCGCAAGGAGATCACCCTCGCCGAGCACGAGATGCCCGGCCTGATGGCGATCCGCAAGGAGTACGCCGCGACGCAGCCCCTGGCCGGCGCCCGCGTCACCGGCTCCCTGCACATGACCGTGCAGACCGCCGTGCTCATCGAGACCCTCGTCGCCCTCGGCGCGCGGGTCCGCTGGGCCTCCTGCAACATCTTCTCCACCCAGGACCACGCGGCCGCCGCCATCGCCGTCGGCCCCGAGGGCACCCCGGACAACCCCCAGGGCATCCCGGTCTTCGCCTGGAAGGGCGAGACGCTCGACGAGTACTGGTGGTGCACCGAGCAGGCGCTGACCTGGCCGGACAGCCCCACCGGCGGCCCGAACATGATCCTGGACGACGGCGGCGACGCCACCCTCCTCGTCCACCAGGGCGTCGAGTTCGAGAAGGCCGGCAAGGTCCCCTCGCCCGACACCGCCGAGTCCGACGAGCACCGCGTCATCCTCGAACTCCTCAACCGCACCATCATCGACGGCTCGCAGAAGTGGACCCAGCTGGCGTCCGAGATCCGCGGCGTCACCGAGGAGACCACCACCGGCGTCCACCGCCTGTACGAGATGCAGCGCGAGGGCACCCTCCTCTTCCCGGCGATCAACGTCAACGACGCCGTCACCAAGTCGAAGTTCGACAACAAGTACGGCTGCCGCCACTCCCTGATCGACGGCATCAACCGCGCCACCGACGTCCTCATCGGCGGCAAGACCGCGGTCGTCTGCGGCTACGGCGACGTCGGCAAGGGCTGCGCCGAGTCCCTGCGCGGCCAGGGCGCCCGCGTCATCATCACCGAGATCGATCCGATCTGCGCCCTCCAGGCGGCGATGGACGGCTACCAGGTCACGACCCTCGACGAGGTCATCGACAAGGCCGACATCTTCGTCACCACGACGGGCAACAAGGACATCATCATGGCCTCGGACATGGCCAAGATGAAGCACCAGGCGATCGTCGGCAACATCGGCCACTTCGACAACGAGATCGACATGGCCGGCCTCGCCAAGATCCCCGGCATCGTCAAGGACGAGGTCAAGCCGCAGGTCCACACCTGGACCTTCGAGGACGGCAAGGTGCTCATCGTCCTCTCCGAGGGCCGCCTGCTGAACCTCGGCAACGCCACCGGCCACCCGTCGTTCGTGATGTCCAACTCCTTCGCGGACCAGACCCTGGCCCAGATCGAGCTGTTCACCAAGCCCGACGAGTACCCGACCGACGTCTACGTGCTGCCCAAGCACCTCGACGAGAAGGTCGCCCGGCTGCACCTCGCCTCGCTCGGCGTGAAGCTGACGACGCTCCGCCCGGAGCAGGCGTCGTACATCGGCGTCGAGGTCGACGGCCCGTACAAGTCGGACCACTACCGCTACTGAGCCGACCAGATCCGGGCGTGACCCGGACCTGACCGGGATGGGACCCAGGGCGAGCCCGGGTCCTATCCCCGGCAAGCTCAAGAGTCAGGCCCCCGCACCCCCGTGCCGGGGGCCTGCCTCTTTGACCGCCGTCAGTGGTCGCCTCGCCCGGTAGCCGGTAGCCGGTAGCCGGTAGCCGGTAGCCGGTAGCCGGTAGCCGGTCGGCCGTCGCCAGGCGCGGCCGGATCAACCCGTCAAGACCCAGGACCCCCATGCCCCGCGGCCGTTATTCGCTCCACGATCCGCACGATCACACCCCCTTGGCAGACGAGCACTTCCACTGCGCCCCCGGCCCGTCCGGCTGGCGCTATGTCTCCCAACTGACCTCCCCCACAGGCGACCACCGAGGCTCCGTCGATCTCGCCCTCGACGAACTCGGCCGCCCCATCCGCCTCGAACTGCACGCCGAGAGCTGGCAGATCCGCGGCGCCGCCCTCGACGGCGTCACCTGGGTCCGTACCGACCCCACGGGGACCGAGGCCACCGAAGGCAACGTGCGCGCCCACGCCTTCACCGGCACATCCCCCGCGTTCCTCATCGCCACCGCCCGTCTGCTGCGCCTCACCCCCTCCGCCTCCGCCACCCGCGTACGCCTGGTCGCCTTCACCGATCCGGTGCTCGCGCCACGCACCGTGGATCAGTCCTGGGCCTTGGTGAACAGCGAAGCACACGCCACTGACAACGGCCCTCTGACCGTGGAGGAATACCAGGTCACAGCCCTGGACACCGGCGAGCGGCACACCGTGCACTTGGCCGGCGACGTGGTGCTCTCGGCACCGGGGATCGAGCTGGAGGACCTGGAGACACCGCCGTCGACGTTCGCGTGACGGAACCCGCCTACGCGGGCGGCACGAAGCCGGTGGGCTTGGAAGTGCCGCCGGGGTGACTCGTGTCCGTGGGAGGCGCGGGAGTGGCGGGAGGCGCGGAGGGCGAGGAAGGCGCGGCGACGGGACCGTCGGCCGGAGCCTTGCCCGGCGCCGGACCCGCCTCGGGGGCCCAGGCGGCCGGAGGAGCGTAGGCCGAAGCCTTCGCCGGCATCCCGGCCCCGGGGAACTGGGGAGCGACCGCGTACGGAGGCACCGCACCGACCGGTCCGCCGGGCAGCGCGGAACCGTGGGCGAAGGCCCGCCGCGCCTCCCGCGCCTGCCGCTCCTGGAGCACGGCCGCCAGATACGCGCCCGGCGGGACGTCGGGCGGAACCGGAGTGCCGGTGCGCTCCGCCAGGTCGGAGGCGAGCCGCTGCGCCATGCCCCAGCCGACCTGCGGGTCCAACTGGTGCATCCGCGTCAGGTACTGACGCACGGCGAGCCACAGGCCGTCGGGGACCGCCGACAGATCGAGGTCCGAGAACCGCCCGGCCAGCCAGGGCGGGGGCGGCGGCAGGAAACCGGTCCGCGAGACGGGCACCCGCTCCCGCACCACGAGGGTGCCCGCGAACACGTCCCCGAGGCGGCGCCCACGCGCCGAGACCAGGGAGGCGATACAGGCGACGACGCCGAACGTCATCAGGATCTCGACCACGCCGATCCCGCCGCGGACCAGCGCGTGCCGGAACCGGATCGGGCCGCCGTCGTCCCGTACGACGCGCAGCCCGCACGCCATCTTCCCGAGCGACCGCCCGTGCGTGAGGGTCTCGACGGCGATCGGCGCTCCCACCAGGATCAGCACGAAGCCCGCGATCGAGACGGCGGTCTGCGCGGCGTCGTCGAGCGAGGCGGTCGCGGCGGACAGCCCGATGCTCAGGACGATGTACACGACCACGGCCAGGAGCAGGTCGAGCAGGATCGCGAGCCCCCTGCTGGGCAGCTTCGCGGGGCGCAGCTCCAGTGCCACCGCCTCGCCCGTCACCAGCTCACTCACGTCATGGTCCTTCCCCTGATCAGCATCGAGAACGGCCAGTCTGCCAAGCTGAGGACACTTTGTGCGTCAGTAAGACAAGCTGACATCAGTGACGCGCCCCGACGAGCAGCCGAGGAGCAGGCAGACCGATGGACCTCGACGTATTCGTCACCGCCCACCGGGCCGAGTGGGACCGCCTCGAAGCGCTGCTCGGACGTCGACGTCGTCTCACCGGGGCGGAGGCCGACGAACTCGTCGCCCTCTACCAGCGCACGGCCACGCACCTCTCGCTGATCCAGTCCAGCGCTCCCGACCCCCAGCTGACCGGACGCCTCAGCCAACTCGTGGCACGCGCGCGTAACGCGGTGACGGGAACGCGACGCGCTTCCTGGCGGGACGTGACCCGCTTCCTCACCGAGGGGTTTCCGGCCGCGGTCTACCGATCCCGCCGCTGGTGGGTGCCGACCGCGCTGCTGTCGACGGCCGTCGCCGTGCTCCTGGGGTGGTGGATCGGCACCCATCCGGAGGTCCAGGCGAGCATCGCGGCCCCCGACGAACTGCGCGCGCTGACCCGTCCCGGGGGCCAGTACGAGACGTACTACTCCAGCCATCCCGCGGCGTCCTTCGCGGCCCAGGTCTGGACGAACAACGCGTGGGCCGCCGCCCAGTGCCTGATCTTCGGGGTCTTCCTGGGCCTCCCCGTCCTGTGGATCCTCTTCCAGAACATGCTCAACCTCGGTGTCGGCTTCGGTCTGATGTCCTCGGTCGGCCGTCTGGACACCTTTCTCGGCCTGGTCCTCCCGCACGGGCTCCTGGAGCTGACCGCGGTGTTCGTCGCCGCCGGCACCGGACTCCGTCTCGGCTGGACCCTCATCGACCCCGGCCAGCGGACCCGGCGCACGGCTCTCGCCGAGGAGGGCCGAGCCGCCGTGGGCATGGCCATCGGGCTGGCCCTGGTCCTCTTCGTCTCGGGAGCGATCGAAGGCTTCGTGACACCGTCAGGACTGCCCACCTGGGCCCGCATCGGCATCGGGGTGGCGGCCGAGGCGGCCTTCCTCGCCTACGTCTTCGTCCTGGGCGGACGAGCGGTCCGCGCGGGCGCGACGGGCGACGTGGAAGCCTCGGAACGGAGCGCCTCGGTGCCCCTGGCCGCCTGATGTGCAGACAGCCCTCCAGAGCTGTTAGTCTCTTGTTCGCCCCAGGAGGTCCGTTGACACGGAGCGATCGGGGCGGTAGATTCGAACAGTTGCCTAGAACTGGTTCTTCCGGTCGGCAGCGGTGAGTATCTGACTGCTTCTCAGAACATCGGTGAACGTCGATGCCGCAGAAGCACTCCCGATAAATCGGAAAATGAGTTGCCGGTCAGTCCGGCGCGAAACTTCTGATAAAGTCGGAACCGCCGGAAAGGGAAAGCGCGAAAGCGAAAACCCCGGAAAGCACCGAGGAAATCGGATCGGAAAGATCTGATAGAGTCGGAAACGCAAGACCGAAGGGAAGCCCGGAGGAAAGCCCGAGAGGGTGAGTACAAAGGAAGCGACCGTTCCTTGAGAACTCAACAGCGTGCCAAAAGTCAACGCCAGATATGTTGATACCCCGTCTCCGGTCATCATGACCGGGGCGAGGTTCCTTTGAAGAAAACA